>NZ_MOMC01000027.1 GCF_001983105.1 Pseudofrankia asymbiotica
CCCGTCGTCCCCCAGAACATGTTCCTGGGTGCGGACGACGGGCCTTCCGCATGCCCCGGCCCCCGTCCACCAGCCGCCAACACCTCCCCTCGTGTTCTCGCCCTGGCGACACCCGGCCCCCAGCCGAGGGCGCCCCGCGCCCGACGGCGTTCCGCGGAACGGCTGTGGATCTCGGCGTTCCGCGGAACGGCTGTGGGGCGGCGGTGGAGTTCAGCTTGGGCCTGGTCGATCGGGGGTGGGGGTGGGCGGCCAGGCGGTGGCGTGCCAGGCGCCGTCGGTGGAGGTTGACGCGCCGACGACCAGGCCGTCGGCGGAGAGGCCACCTGGGTCCGCGGCGAGGCCGCCGAGCGTGGCGAGCGTGATGAGCTGATTGTCGTGCCACAGGTAGCCGCCGGGCGAAGCCGTTGGTCCGGTGATGCTGGACAGGAGCACGTCGCCCTGGTCGTTGATCGCCACCACGTGGTCGGCGTCGACGATTCCGAGCCTGGTGGGATGGGCCTCCGGTGCGGAGGACCACACCACGACATCGCGGGCGGAGCCGGAGGCGTCCGTGACCACCCCGGCTACCTGGCCGGAATGGTTGATCCTTACCGGGCCGGCGCCGCCGCCGCGCGTGTCGAGCGCTGTCATGGTGCCGGACCGCCAGCGGAAGGCCGGCCGGAAGATGGGATGAGCGCCGGATGGGGAGTCGTCGTCGTTCAGTACCAGTCCGGCGACCTGGCCGGAGTCGTTGATCCCCATGACGACCGGGTGCGTCGTGGGGCCGGTGTCGAACGTCGTCAGCCCGCCCCGTTCCCAGAGAAAGCCGCGTCGCGCCGATCCGGAGTCCGCGAATGCCAGTCCGGCGACCTGCCCGGCCTCGTTCAGGTAGAGGTTGCGCTCGTTGGCGTCCGGATCCATACCGAGATCGACGGCCGTCGTCCCGTCGATCAGGTAGGCCCGCCTGGTCGTAGCGGCGTCGCTGTCCTGTGCGCTCCCGGGCCGGTGGATGACGGTGATCGCGGTGACCTGGCCGCGGTCGTTGAGGTCCTCGGGGATTATCTGGTCGCCGTGGACCGGCAGGATGATGCCGCGCCCGCCTTGCCAACGGACCAGGCGCGGTGGCTGGTCCCTGGCGCGGTCCACCACCAGCCCGACGACCTGGCCGGCGTTGTTCAGCAGGCTCGGCTCGATCGGCGCGCCTTCAAACGTCAGCGGAACTGGTTGGGCGCCGGAGGCCAGGTAGTAGAACTCGGTGCCGGTCGGCCCCGCACGGCCGATCACCATGGCGCCGGCGTCGTTGACGGCGCTGACGGACGTCACCATGCCCAGGCCCGGCGCAACCGCGACCCCCGGTCGCACCGATGGCGCGCCCGAACTGGGCGATGCGGCGGGCGCCGGTGTCGCGGGATCCACCCGGGCGCCACATCCCGCCAGGCCGGCGGCGGCCAGCAGCCCCAGCAGCCCCAGCCATAGCGACGTTGGGACGGCCCGCGGCGTGCGGGGCGCGCGAGCCCCTACGGCCTGAACGGGCGACCACGCTTTCGTGGACTGGTGGCCATCAGCATTGATTGACCTCTCGCGTGGCCAGAGCCAGGCCGGCATCGACGTCCGTCCCTCCCCACCTACCGATCAGGCGATGGTGACCACCACCTTGCCACGGGTGTGGCCTCGTTCCACGTGGCGCAGGGCCTCCGCGGCGTCGGGAAGTGAGTAGGCGCGGTCCAGCACTGGGGCGAGTTTCCCATCGTCGATGAGCGCGGTGAGCGTCATCAGGTCTGCTTGTAGAGGTTTCCAGATGAACGGCCGGATCCGCTGACGGACGACGGCGTTGAGTGCCAGTCCACGCGGGAAGTTCGTGACCGCGCCGAACACCTTGCCGGGCTCGCCACCGCCGTTGACGACGAGCGTTCCCGTCGACGTCAACGCGTGCCGCAGCCGCCGCAGCGGTCGGTTGCCGACGTTGTCCAGGATCGCGTCGTAGCGCTCTGGCCGGCCGAGAAAATCCTCGGCCGTGTAGTCGATGGTGCGCACAGCACCCAGCGATCGCACCAGCTCGATGTTGCGGGTGCTGCACACTCCGGTCACCTCGGCGCCGAGTGCGGTCGCGATCTGCACCGCGAACGTTCCGATGCCGCCCGCGGCGCCGTTCACGAGCAGACGCTGCCCGGCCCGCAGCTCGGCGATGTCGCGGAGCGCCCGCAGGGCGGTCCCGGCGGCCAGGGGAACCGCGGCGGCCTCCTCGAAGGTCAGGCCCACGGGCTTCGGCACGAGCACGTCGGGCGGCGCCGCCAGCGCGTACTCGCCGAGTGCCCCGGCGCACAGGCCGAGCACCTCGTCGCCCGGGCGCACCCCGCGCACGTTCGTCCCGACCATCTCCACGGTCCCGGCCGCGTCGATCCCGGGCACCAGGGCCTTCGGCCGTCTCAGGCCGACGCCCCCCAGCCGCGCGACGTAGGGGTCGCCTCGCAGCATGTGCCAGTCATAGGGGTTGAGCCCCGCGGCGCGTACCCGTACCAGCACGTCGTCGGGGCCAACCGTCGGTATCTCGATGTCTGCCAGCCTTAGGACGTCAGGGGGGCCGAACCGTTCCTGGACGATCGCCTTCACCGCTTGGCTCCGGCGAGCGTCACCGCGCTGGTTCGTGCCTTTGTCGCGGTCGGCCTCGTCATGGGTGTCCGCCTCCTGAAGCTCGGCTGGCTGTGCTCGCTACGACTGTCCTTCCTCGGCGTCGAGCCATCGTCGAAGATCTGTTGAGCTACGGTTGAGAGGGCCAGCTCGCCGACGGGCGGGAGAGCCGGCGAGCACGGCCGGCGCACGCCAGTACGGCACAGCGCACATGAAGGGATGGTGAGCGCGGTGACGGCCCAGGGCGGCGAGGCCCGCGAGGCCGGCGAGGCCGGCGAGCGTGGCGAGGGCGTTCCCGGCACACGGATCCACCTGCTCGGCGAGGTCCGCGCCGTGACCGGCCGCGG
This sequence comes from Pseudofrankia asymbiotica, assembly GCF_001983105.1. Lineage (GTDB taxonomy): Bacteria > Actinomycetota > Actinomycetes > Frankiales > Frankiaceae > Pseudofrankia > Pseudofrankia asymbiotica. The sequence continues at coordinate 2,955 of NZ_MOMC01000027.1, forward strand.
CGAGCAGGTCGCGTTGGGACCACCGATGTGCCAGATGCTGCTCGCGGCACTCGCGCTGTCGGCCGGGACGGCTGTGCCGGTGTCGCGGCTGGTCGAGCTGATGTGGGGCGCGGACCGTCCCCGCACGGCCGAGCGGACCCTGCAGTCCTACGTCACCCGCCTGCGCCAGGCGCTCGGCGCGCGGGCGATCGCGACCGTCGGCGCGGCCTACCGCCTCGATCTGCCGGCTGACGCGGTCGACGCGCTGCGGTTCCAGCGGCACGCCGACGCTGGCGAGGCCGCCGCGGCGCTCGCGGAGTGGACCGGCTCGCCACTCGCCGGCCTGCACGCCGCCCCGGGACTGGCCGCGGTGCTGGACGGGCTGGAGGAACGCTGGCTCGCGACCGTCGAGCGCGACCTCGCCGGCCGCGTCGAGACCGATCCGGTGGCGTCGGTCGGCCGGCTGACCGAGCTGACCGCCAGCCATCCCACCCGCGAGGGGCTCTGGGCGCTGCTGATGACAGCGCTGTACCGAGCCGGCCGGCAGGCCGACGCACTCGCCGCATACCGGACCGCCCGCCGCCACCTCGTCGAACAGCTCGGCGTCGAGCCAGGCCCGAGGCTGCGCGACCTGGAGGCGAGGATCCTCGACCAGGACGACCGGCTGGCCGCGAGCGAGCCTTCCGGGCTGCCGCGCGGCCCGGCCGGGGATGGCCAGCCAGGGAACCTCCCACTCCGGCTCGGACGGCTCATCGGCCGCGGCCAGGAGCTGGCGACCATCCGGCTGGCTCTGTCCGCCTGGCCGGTCGTCACCCTGGTCGGGCCGGGTGGGATCGGCAAGACGAGGCTCGCCGTCGCCGCGGCCAGTGCGGAGGACGACCCGGACGGCGCCTGGCTGGTCGACCTCGTCGAGGTCGGCTCGTCAGCCGACGTGCCGCGCGCCGTCGCCGGAGTTCTGGGCGTCAGGGAGACGGCCGGGCGCGGGCTGACCGGGGCCGTCGTCTCGGCGCTGCGCCCGCGCCGAACCCTGATCGTCCTGGACAACTGCGAGCACGTCCTCGACGGCGCGACCGCCCTCGCCCAGGCCATCGCCGGCGGCTGCCCGGGCGTACGGGTGCTCGCGACCTCACGGGAGCGCCTCGGCCTGCGCGACGGCCACGAGAAGGTCGTCCCCGTCGGCCCGCTCGAACCCGACGGCCCGGGCGTCGAGCTCTTCCAGGAACGGGCGGCCGCGCTCTCGCCGGGGTTCGAGCCGGTGACGGCCGGCAGCGCGGTCACCGCGATCTGCCGGCGTCTGGAGGGGGTCCCGCTCGCCATCGAACTCGCCGCGGCGCGGACGGCGACCCTCGCCCCGCCGGAGCTGCTCACCCGGCTCGACGACCAGCTCCGGCTGCTCGTCGCCGTCGGCGGCGGGCATGCCGGAGCGCGCCGGCACCGCGCGATGCGGGCGACCGTCCAGTGGTCGTACGACCTGCTCGCCCCGGCCGAGCGGCTGCTGCTGCGCCGCCTGGCGATCTTCGTCGGCACGTTCGACCTGGCCGCGGCAGAGGCTGTCACCGTCGACGCCGAGTCCGCGGGCACGACCATCAGCGCCATGACCGCCGACGCCGACGCCGACGCCGACGCCGACGCCGACGCCGACGCCGGGGCCGGGGCCGGGCTGGGGTTGGCCGGGGCTCGCCCGCGTGACGTCGGCGTCGGCACCAGCCTGGCGGCCGATGCCACCGTGCTGCGCGCCGTTGGCGTCGAGGAACTGTTGGCCGGCCTCGTCGCCCGTTCGATGGTGGTGGCCGAGCCGGGCGTGGCCGGCCGGCGCTTCCGGTTCCTCGAGCCGATCCGCCAGTTCGCGGCCGGCCGGCTGGCCGAGGCCGGTGAGACCGACCTGATGGCCGCGCGCCACGCCGCCTGGTGCTCCGCGCGGGTGGGAGACATCGACCGGCTGCTGGCCGGCCATGGCGAGGTGGCGGGCACCGTCCAGCTGGATGACCTGTGGCCGAACCTCCGCGCGGCGTTCGACTGGGCCGGCGGCCGCGCGGATCGTCACCTCGCGTACGCGCTGATCCGTCCGCTCGTCACCGAGATCCCGCGCCGCACCCGCGCGGAGCTGGGCGACTGGGTCGAACGCCTGCTCGCCATGACCCCGCCTGACGAGGCCGATCGCATCGCCTTCGGGCTGACGTGGGCGGGCCAGCGCCACAAGCTCGCCCAGGACCCGGCGGCCTTCGAGCGCCTGGTCACCCGCTACGCCCCACCGGGCGCCGTCGGCGCCGTCGGCGCTGGTGGCGCTGGTGGTGCTGGCGGTGTCGTCGACATCGCGGCCCGGCACGCGCTGGCCTCCGTCCACCAGGACTTCCGCGCGCTGGGAGAGCTGGCCCCGTTCCTGATCGCACGGCTGCGGGGCCGTGGCGAGGACGACCTCGCCGAGCACTTCGAGCTGGATGTCGGCGCATCGCTGATCTTCAGTGGCCGGTTCGAGGACGGCGACGCGTTCGTCGACGCGCTCATGAGGCGATACCGCGCCGACGGCCCGCCGACTCTGCACAACACGGCCCTTGTGCTGCTCGGCTACTCCGCCCTGCTGCAGCGTCGCCAGGAGCGTGCCGAGGCGCTGCTCTCCGCGGCCATCGCTGTCGAGGTACCCGAACGCACCCATTCACCGAACCGGTGCGTCGAAGCCCGTGCCTATTTCCGCCGGGGCGAGACAGCCCGGGCGTTCGCCATCCTGCGGGTTCACATCGACGAGCTGCTCGACACCGGCAATATGCAGGGCATCTGCGTCACGGCCGTCGAGTTCGTCAACATGATGGTCCATGCCGACCGTGTGACCGACGCCGATCGCGTCCTGCGCCATCTCGATCGCACCGCTCCCTACTGGGCCGCCCTGGTCGCCGATGCCCGCGACACCATCGCCGCCATCCTCCGGGCGGCCCCATCCCGGCCTCGCCTCCCTATGCCCGACCTGGACGATCATCAGGCCCTCGAGTACATGCGTTCGGTTCTCAGCGAGCTCACTCTCGCCGTTCGTGTATGACGGACAGTCTGCGGTAGAAGTGCGGCGCATTGCCGTGGTTGAGACACGCCGGTCCCGGTGGACAATGAAATACGCCTATGGTGAATTTCAGTACTGGAGCGGCGGAAATATTCTTAGACGACGCGTCGAGTCCGCGCAGACGCAGACGCAGACGCAGACGGGCTGTTGGCGGGCTCGGCTGGAAGAGTCGCGGAGATGGGCGCCGGCGAGCTCGGCTCGCCCTCGTCGTCGGGGATGGGCTCGTTCATCTCGGGGACCGGCTCGCCGATCGCGGTGGCCGTGCCGGCCGTCAGGACCCGGGTGAGCGCCTCGACGTCGTCGGGAGCCGCGGGGTCGGCGGTCCAGGTGACACCGGCGATCACGTAGGTGTCGGGGGTGAAGAACGCGTGTCCGCCGCGGGCCAGCTCGCTGAGGCGGCGGCTCACCCGGCTGTCGCGGGTGTACGCGCCGAAGACGATCGGCCTGGCCATCCAGTCGGACACCCGGTAGCCGGCCGCCCGGGCGTGGCCGAGCAGGCCGACCGGGTCGGAGATCGAGGACACGAGCAACAGGACCGTCTCGAAGCCCGCCGACAGCACCCGCCGGGAGATCTCGGCGCCCGTGTCGCCACCCCACAGCTCCGGCGCGTCGCCGCGGGCCGGGAGGTAGGGCGGGTTGCCGACCGCGCACCGCTCGGGCCCGCGGCGGGTGCCGTCGAAGAAGTCCCCGTGGATGATCCGGTAGTTCGCCAGGCCCGCCTTCTCGACGATGCGCGCGGCCACCCGGCTGGAGCGTCCGTCCAGCTCGAAGCCGCGCACCGGCACCGTCGACTCCTGGCGCCGCAGCGCCTCGGCCATCGGGATGCCGGTGCCCGCGCCCAGCTCCACCAAGCCGTCCGCCAGGACCGGCCCGAGCCTGGTGTCCGCCAGCAGGTTCTCCAGGCACGATGCGTAGAAACCCGACTCGACTGGGTCAAAGAACGGCGGCATGTCTGGCTCCTGACGTTCTGGGGCGGGACGGCGTTCGGCGCCCGCCGGGCGGCGCGAAGTCGCCTCGCGAGATACCCATCGCCGCGCGCCCGCCAACCCTGCCGCCAGTACGCGGCGTGGGTCGCGCGGCGCCGCGCCCGGCGACGGGTCACACACCTCCGGTTCGGGAGGTTGGGCGCTCGCCCGCTGGGCATCTCCCGCCCCGTGCGCACAAGGATTCACAGCCATGGTTGCTGAGCTGCCGGTGATCGAGGGTCCGTCGTCCGAGGGTCGGTCGTCCGAGGGTCGGTCGGCCGCCGGTGAGGCGGCGCGAGCAGGCCGGTATGGCACCGTGCTCGGGCCGCGGGAACTGGCGCCGAGCGCGCTGCCGGCCGCCAGGGGGACGTTGAGCGACTATCTGGTGCGTCAGCTGGCCGGCCCCGTGCGGCCGCTGTCCGGGTGGCCCGCTCCCGACGACGACGCGCTGGCCGGGGAGGACGGGGCGCTCGCGCTCTACTGCCTGTACGAGCTGCACTACCGCGGCTTCGCCGGGGTGGACGACCGCTGGGAGTGGGAGCCGACGCTGCTCGCGCTGCGGGCGGAGCTGGAGGACGACCTGGAGACGCGACTGCGGCGGCTGGCGAGCGAGGTAGGCGAGGCCGGTGCCCACGAGCGCGACGGGCGTGACGCGCGTGATGGGTACGACGCGCGTGATGGGTACGACGCGCGTGCTGGACGCGACGCGTTGAACGTGCCCGATGGACGGGACGGGCGGGACGCGCGCGACGGGGTGGGCCCGGTGGCGGGCGACAGGGTCGGCCCGGCCGACGTCCCGGGCGTCCTTCGGGAGATCATCGGCTGCTCGACGGGGCCGTCGTTGTCGGGCTACCTCGCCGAGGAGGGCTCGCTGGCGCAGTTCCGCGAGTTCGCCGTGCACCGCTCGCTGCTGCAGCTCAAGGAGGCCGACCCACACTCCTGGGCGATCCCCCGGCTGTCCGGACGGCCCAAGGCCGCCCTGATGGAGATCCAGGCCGACGAGTACGGCAACGGCCGGGCGCCGGACGTCCACCAGAACCTGTTCGGTGTGACCATGCTGGCGCTCGGCCTCGACCCGGGCTACGGCCGTTACCTCGACCGGATTCCCGCCACGACACTCGCGACGGTGAACCTGCCGACATTCTTCGGCCTGCACCGCCGCCTGCGCGCGGCCCTGGTCGGCCACCTCGCTGTCTTCGAGATGACGTCGGTGGAACCGATGGGGGCCTACGCCGCCGCGCTTCGCCGCCACGGCCTCGGCGCCGGCGCCCGGCACTTCTTCGAGGTGCACGTCGTCGCCGACGCCCACCACCAGAACGTGGCGGCCGAGGAGCTCGCCCGTGGCCTCGCCCTCGCCGAGCCGGCCCTCGCCGACGACATCCTGTTCGGCGCCCGGGCCATCATGGCCGTCGAGGGCCGGTGCTCGACGGCCATCCTGGACGCCTGGCGCGCCGGCCGCTCCTCACTGCGTTCCAGCTGAGAGGCGCGAGCATCGGCATGTCGGCTGACGGTGCCGGCGCGGTCGGCGCACGCGACGGTTCGCCCCATGGGACAACGGCACGACGAAGGGCCACGGCCGATCTTCGACACCGCTCGGGCCGGGCGACGCGGCCGCGCCGATTCAGGTGATCCGGGCGCGGTCACGCCAGAGATCGAGGACGGAACGGTCGCCGACGACATCGATCCGGTCGGCGCCCTGGCGGTTCCACAGGAACAGGTAGAGGTCGGAGGCGGCGCCACGGATCGTGCAGTCGGCGTTGGCGTCGGCGTCGGCGTTGGCGTCGGTGCCGGCGGCGGCCGCGGTGCCGGTGGTGGAGAGGGCGGCGGTGCCGGTGGGGTGGCGGTTCACCTCGCGGGTGTCCGGCCCGATCCTGATCGTCCACCCGTCGTCGGTGTCGGCGCAGCGCACCGCCAGCGCGACGGGTCGGGGTGCGACCAGTCCCCGGTGCCGCTGGGCGTAGAACCCGGCCAACAACTCGTCGATCCCGTCCGCCCCGAGGCCCGGCGGCACAGCCGGCTCGCCCGCCGGCTCGACACCCTCGGCACCGTCCATACCCGCCCGCCTGGCGGCCGCGAGCGCCAGCTCGGCGTCGACCCGGTGCACGGCCGTCTCGTGAGCCTGCCGGCGCGCCCAGAAGGCCAGCGGCGACGGCGCCGGCGGCGCTGTCGGCCACAGCGTCCAGCAGGACATGCCGGGGTCGGCGCCGTCGAGCGCGTCGACGAGCGCCGCGTGCCCATAGCGGAACCAGCCCAGCAGGGTGTCGTCCGGTTCGGCCGGCAGGCCGTCGCCCTCGATCTCCGCGGGTGACGGGTTGCCGGTGCGCAGGTAGGAGGTCGCCCAGCGGTGGACGCGGCCGGTGTGGGCCAGCAGGTCGCGCACCCGCCAGCCTGGCGCCGAGGGCACCTTCGCGTCGAACCCGGCGGCGTTCGCCGCTGCGGCCATCCGTTCGCCGTCCCGGTCCAGCGCGTGGATGTGTTCGCTGATCCGCACGTCGTTCTCCCTCTCCTCTCTTCCCGCTCCTGTCTTCCTGCTCCTGCCTGTCCTCCCGGCGCCATTCGCCGCCCTGCCGGGCGGGCCGATGGGCGGCGTCGGCGTGCCGGCAGGGGCGGGTTCAGCCGCCGATCGTGGAGACCTCGGCGCGGCGGCTCGCCAGCCGGGCGGCGGCCCGTGAGACCGCGACGGTGGCGAAGGCGCGGATCACCGGGTGGACGCGGGTGGCGTCGGCGGCCAGCTCCGGCTGGAACAGGGTCGCGAGGAAGAACGGGTGGTCGCCGAGCTCCAGGACGCGCACCGCGCCGTCGTCGTCGACACCGGTGAAACGCAGGCCGCCGGCGCGCAGTCGGTCGAGGTGGTCGTCCGAGACGCCGTAGGAGCAGTAGTAGCGCTCGGTGCTGCGCTCCACGCCGAGCACCCACTCGGCCAGCGAGCCGCGCTCGATCCGCACGCCGCGCTCGTGCCCCCGCAGCGAGCAGGCCAGCGGCACGATGACCAGGTCGGCGGCGTCCGGCGTCACCTCGGCGTGGGCGACGTGGCTGAGGCCGCAGACGTTGCGGGCGAACTCCAGCACCGCGTGCTGGAAGCCGCCGCAGGTGGCGAGGAACGGCACGCGGCCCTCGCGGGCGAAGCGGACCGCCTCGACGGCGCCCGCCTCGCTCGCGTACGGGCTGCCCGGCACCAGCCAGATCGCGTCGAAGCCGTCGAGTGCGCCGGGGCGTTCCGCGTCGGTGGTCGGGACCCAGTAGGCGTCGAGGGCGAGCCCGTCGCGGGCGCGCAGCTGGCGGATGATCGTCGGGAGGCGGCCGTGCGCGGCGACGTCGGCCGAGCGGTCACCGACGAGGGCGACGCGGGCCGAGGCGGCGACGACGGCCGGGTTGGCGGTTGGATCGACGGCCGACATGACGGTCTGGGCGACGGCTGGGGCAGCGGAGGTCATGTACCGATCGTGGCCAGCCGTCTGGTTCAGGTCCAACGATAATTGTTGGTATGCGGATAAGGAACACTGATACTGGTGGCTCGGGTGGACGGGACGGAGAGACGATGTGGACCTGACGTTGCTGCGGACGTTCACCGCGGTGGCGCGCGCGGGCTCGTTCTCCGCGGCGGCGCGCGAGCTCGGCTACACCCAGAGCGCGATCTCGCAGCAGATCGCCGCGCTCGAGGCCTCRCTCGGCGGCATCCCGCTGCTGACCCGCCGGCCCGTGGCCCCCACCGGCGCCGGTGCCCGCCTGCTCGAACACGCCGAGCCGCTGCTGCTGCGAGCCTCCGCCGCCCGGGCCGACGTCCTGCGGGCCGCGGGTGGCCCGCCGGACCACCTGCGGGTCGCGGCCTGCCCGCTGGCCATGCCGCGGCTCGCGACCGCGTTCGGCGAGATCACCGCGACGATGCCGCGCCTCGACGTCACCATCTCGGTCGCCGCCCGGGACGACGTCGCGACCGAGGTCGCCCGCGGTGCGTGCGAGCTTGGCCTCGCGGTCGGACTCGCCGTTCCCGGCGACCCGCTGCGGCTGCCCGACGTCGGCCCGCTGCGGTCGGCGCTGAGCGGCACCGAGCCGGTCAGCGTCATCCTGCCCGCCGACCATCCGCTCGCGGGCCGCCCCGGCCTGCGCCTGACGGACCTGGCCGATGCCCGCTGGCTGGACGCTCCCGCGGCGGCCGCCCCCGCCACCGACGTGCGCCGCGCCGTCGGCGCCGAGAACCTGCTGCACTGCGCCCGCTACACCGGCACGGACCTGGCCGGGCTCGCCGCGCTGGTCGCCGCCGGCGCGGGCCTCACCCTCCTGCCCGCCCGGGCCGTCGCCGGCCACCCGGGCCTCGCCGCCGTCCCGGTCACCGWGCCCCAGCTCGTCTACCGCACCGAGCTCCTCTCCGGGGTCACCGCCGACAACGGCCCCGCGGGCCGTGCGCTGGCGGCCCTCCTCAGTGACTGACGCCCGGTCCGCTCTCTCCGGCGTGCCTGATCACGCCTGATCGGGCCTGGCGGGCGGGCACCAATGTGCCTACCGGCGGGCTGGCGCGCGGCGCGCCGCCGGGCTGTTCGTAGGATCAGGATCCCCAGCGGGGCAACGATGACCGCGGCGACCACAGCGGAGAGGTCTCACGGATGTTCGACAACCTGAAGGATCTGGCGGGCAAGGCGGGTGGCCTCAAGGAGAAGGCGGAGGACCTCGCCGACGAGCATGGCGACCAGATCAACGACGGGCTGGAGAAGGCCGGGGACTTCGTCGACGACCGGACCGGTGGCAAGCACGGCGACAAGATCGATACGGCCGTCGACAAGGCGCAGGGCCTCGTCGAGAAGCTCGGCCACCAGGACTGATCCTCCTTCCTGACTCCCGTCTGGCGACCGCCGCCACGGTCGCCAGACGGGTTCGACACGACTGGTGACCGTTTGATCCAGGCTGCCTACGTGTTTAGGTGGGCACTTTCTGTAGTTGAAGTATCGGGCTACCCCTCGATGGATGTGGTTCGTTACCCGAACTAATTTGGTAGCGTCGGACCCGTGGAGACGCCGACCGAAGCCGTCGCGCCGACCGACGAGGCCAGGGCCGCCGACGTGCGGGTGCCCGTTCAGGCCGTCCGCGCGCTCGTCAGCGTGGCCCGGGTGCTCGAACGGGCGTCCGACGAGCTGAGCCTGGCGCAGTACCGGGTCCTCGCCGCCGTCGCCGCGGGTGACGAGCGGGCGTCGCGGATCGCCACCCGGCTCGCGCTCGGCAAGCCGGCCATCAGCGCGACCGTCGAGTCGCTGTGCCAGCGTGGGCTGCTGTCCCGCGGCACGGTCGACGACGACCAGCGTGCCGCCGCGCTGCGGCTCACCGACCAGGGCCGGGCCGCGCTCGACCTGGCCGAGGGAGCCATGATCGACCGGCTTGACCGGATCGCCGCCCGCGCGCCCGACCCAGCCGCGATGGCCCAGGCGCTCGCCGCGCTGGACGAGGCGGTCAACGGCTACCTCGCCGATCACCACGCCGCCTACCTCAACCGGTCGGGCGCGAAGGACCGCCGATGACCATGCCCCCGAATCTCCCGGCGTCCCCGAACGACCGGACGCCGCCGGAGGCCCACCTCGCGAACCCGCCCGCGCCGGATGGCCCGTCGCCGGATGGCCCGTCGCCGGACGGCCCGTCGCCGGACGGCCCGTCCCGAGACGGGCCGGCGGCGGGCGGGCAGGGCTGGCTCCGGCGGCTGGCGGGGTGGCTTCTGCGGCACAAGGGCGCCGTCGCGCTGGCGCTGGTCGGCTCGCTGTTCGGCAGCGGGTCGCAGGCGGTCGTCCCGCTGATCGGGCGCCAGATCGTCGACGGCGTCATCATCCGGCGCGACGCCGCGCTGTGGCCGTGGCTGCTGCTCCTGCTGCTGGCGGCGGTGGCGAGCTTCGGCTTCGCCCACCTGCGCCGTTACCACGGTGGCCGGGCGGCGCTGCTGGTCCAGTACGACCTGCGCAACGCCATGCACGACCACCTGCTGACGATGGACCAGGACAACCTGAGCCGGATGCCGACCGGCCAGCTCGTGGCCAGGGCGAACTCGGACTCGGCCCTGGTGCAGGGGCTGCTGATGTTCCTGCCGCTGCTCACCGGCAACCTGCTGATGATGGTCGCCTCGCTGGCCGTCATGTTCGTGCTGGCACCAGGCCTGGCCCTCGTCGGCCTGGTGGTCGCGCCGGCGCTGGTGGCCGTCTCCTACCGGCTGCGTGTCCGGGTGTTCCCGGCGAGCTGGGACGCCCAGCAGCGCGAGGGGGACGTGGCGCAGATCGTCGACGAGGACGTGAACGGCGTCCGGGTCGTCAAGGCGTTCGGGCAGGAGGAGCGGGAGCTGCGCCGCCTCGCGGACGCGACCGGCACCCTCTACGGCACGAAGATGCGCGCGGTGCGGCTGCGCTCCCGGTACGGCCCGCTGCTGGAGGCGGTCCCGGGCCTCGCCCAGGTCGCGATCCTCGCCCTGGGCGGCTGGCTCGCCGTCCGTGGCTCGATCACGATCGGCACGTTCCTCGCGTTCTCCACCTACGTCGCCCAGTTCACCGCCCCCGCCCGCCAGCTCGCCGGCGTGCTGACCATGGGCCAGCAGGCCCGCGCGGGCTGCGAACGGATCTTCCAGCTCCTCGACCTGCCGCCCGCGATCGCCGACCGGCCGGGCGCCGTCGACCTGTCCGAGCACGGCGGGATCCGCGGCGAGATCGTCTTCGAGGACGTCGAGTTCTCCTACCCGGGCGGCGTGCCGGTGCTGCGCGGCTTCGACCTGCGCATCGCCGCCGGCGAGCGGGTGGCGATCATCGGCCCGAGCGGCAGCGGCAAGTCGACGGTGGCCGCCCTGCTCGGCCGCTTCCACGACCCGAGCTCCGGCCGGGTGACCGTCGACGGGCACGACCTGCGCGACGTGCGGCTCGCGTCGCTGCGCCGGCAGGTCGGGTTCGCCTTCGAGGAGAGCTTCCTGTTCTCCGACACCGTCCGGGCCAACATCGCCTACGGCCGTGTCGGTGTCGGCGCTGGTGGCGGGGCGGGCGCCGCGGGCGGCCTCGGCGCCGGGGCCGAGGTGTCCCAGGAGGAGATCGAGGCGGCGGCGCGGGCCGCCGGCGCGCACGAGTTCATCCTCGGCCTGCCGCTCGGCTACGACACCGTCGTCGGCGAGCGCGGGCTGTCGCTGTCCGGGGGGCAGCGCCAGCGAGTCGCGCTCGCTCGCGCGATCCTCGCCGACCCGCGCGTCCTCGTCCTCGACGACGCGACGAGCGCCGTCGACGCCCGCACCGAGCAGGCGATCCACGACGCGCTGCGCGACGTCCTGCCCGGCCGGACCACGCTGCTGGTCGCCCATCGGATGTCCACGCTGCACCTGGCCGACCGGGTCGTCGTCCTCGACGAGGGCCGCGTGCTCGACCAGGGCACCCATGAGGAGCTGGCGGAACGCAGCGCCACCTACCGCACGCTGCTCTCGGGCCTCGACCCGGCGCTCGCGGCCGAGCTCGGCGACAGCGCCGAGGCCTTCGCCGAGATCGCCGAGGCGGCGGGCGGGCCGGCCGCCACGACGACCGAGGCGTGGGACGCCGCCAGGGCCCGCCAGGCGGCGGAACGTGCCGGCGGCGGGCTTGCCCAGGCGGTGGGCGTGGCCACCCTCGGCGCCGGGCTCGGCGGTGGGGCCTCGCGCGGCGGCGGGGCCGGCGGCGGGACGTGGCGGCTGAACCTGGCGCCCACGCCGGAGCTGCTCGCCCGGGTCGCCGCGCTGCCGCCGGTCCGCGACGAGGCGGACGTCGACCTGGCCGTGGAGAGCCGGCCCGAGCCGCGGTTCAGCCTGCCGGGGCTGCTGCGCCGGTTCCGTCGGCCGCTGTCCGTCGGCCTGCTGCTGGTCGTCATCGACGCGGCCGTGGGGCTGGCCGGCCCGACGCTCGTGAAGACCGGCATCGACCGGGGCGTCACCGACGGGACGACCGCCGTGGTGTGGGTGGCGTCGCTGGTGTTCCTGGCGCTGACGCTCGTCGACTGGCTCAACCAGGTCGCCGAGACGTTCGTGACCGGGCGGGTCGCCGAGCGCATCATGCTCTCGCTGCGGATCCGGATCTTCGCGCAGCTGCAGCGGCTCTCGCTCGACTACTACGAACGCGAGATGTCCGGCCGGATCATGACCAGGATGACGACCGACGTCGACCAGTTCGAGTCGCTCATCGAGAACGGCCTGCTCTCGGCCCTGGTCGCGTTCGTGACGTTCGTCGGTGTCGGCGTCGCCCTGCTCGTGATCAACCTCGAGCTGGGCCTGCTGACGCTGACGGTGGTGGTCCCGCTGGTAGCGGCGACCGTGCCGTTCCGCCGCCGGGCGGCGAAGCTGTACGAGCTGTCCCGGGAACGGATCGCGATCGTCAACGCGGACTTCCAGGAGAGCATCTCCGGGGTGCGCGAGGCGCAGGCGTTCGTCCACGAGGCCCGCACCGTCGAGCACTTCCACGGCCTCGGCCGGGCCTACCTGGACTCCCGGGTCGCCGCGCAGCGGGTCGTCGCCACCTACTTCCCGTTCGTGCAGTTCCTGTCGGCGGTCGCGGACGCGATCGTGCTCGGCGCGGGCTCGGCGCTCATCGCGCACGGCGAGCTGACCCCCGGCGCGCTGATCGCGTTCCTGCTCTACATCGACATGTTCTTCTCGCCGATCCAGCAGCTGTCCCAGGTGTTCGACGCCTGGCAGCAGACCAGGGTGTCGGTCGGGCGGATCGCCGAGCTGATGCGGCTGGAAACGCTGACCCCGCCGCCCGCCGAGCCGCTCGCCCCCGGCCGGCTGCGCGGCGAGCTGGTGCTCGACGACGTCCGGTTCGCCTACCCGGCCGGCCCGGTGTCCGCCGGGTCGGCGGCGGTCGCGGCCGGGCTCGCCGCCGCCCGCGGCCGAGGCGCCGGCGGCCGAGGCGCCGGCGGCTGGGCCGAGGCGCGGACCAGCGTCGCGGGGAAGGACCCGCGCACGATGGCGGCCGCGGCGGCGGCACGGGCGGCCAGGCCACCGGAGGCGTTGCGCGGGGTCGACCTGCGGGTACGCGCCGGGGAGACGGTCGCGCTCGTCGGGGAGACCGGCGCCGGCAAGTCGACGGTGATGAAGCTGCTCGCCCGGTTCTACGACCCGGACACCGGCGCGGTCCGCGTCGACGGGCAGGACCTGCGCGCCTTCGACCTCCAGGGGTTCCGCCAGCAGCTCGGCTACGTGCCGCAGGAGGCGTTCCTGTTCACCGGCACCGTCCGGGACAACATCGCCTACGGCCGTCCCGGCGCGACGGACGCCGAGGTGGAGGCGGCGGCTCGGGCGGTCGGCGCGCACGACTTCGTCGCCGCGCTGCCCGGCGGGTACCTGCACGAGGTCGCCGAACGCGGCCGGTCGCTGTCCGCCGGGCAGCGCCAGCTCATCGCCCTGGCCCGCGCCGAGCTGGTCGACCCGGCCGTCCTGCTGCTCGACGAGGCGACGTCCAACCTGGACCTGGCGACGGAGGCCCGGGTGAGCGCCGCGATGCGGCGCATCTCCCGGGCGCGCACGACGATCCTCATCGCCCACCGGCTCCAGACCGCCCGCGGCGCCGACCGCATCGTCGTCCTCGACCGCGGCCGGGTCGCCGAGACCGGCACCCACGACGAGCTGCTGGCCGCCGCCGGCCGCTACGCCGCCATGTGGCGCGCCTTCGAGCTCGTCACCACGCCGGCCGTCACCACGACGTCGACGACGGCCACCACCTCGGTGGCGGTGGACTGAGACCGCGGCCAGTTCTCGTCAACGACTCACGGGAGGACGCGCGGGCACGGCCGCGGTGAGAGGCGGCGGGCGACGCGCGATGTCCCGTTGGTCCGTTCCGCGCCTGTCCGATACTGTCGGGTCAGTCACTGACTGACCCGACAGGGATGGGTAAGCTATGCCAAGCGGTGAGCATGAATCGGCGGTTGCGACGTTCGCGGCCTTTCCGGACGTGACGGCGGCCTTGCTGGATCGGAGGTTCGGTATTGGCCTTCCGGCGCATGATGGCGCCCAACGGGGCCCCACGGTCTTCCAGAAGCTCGTACCGACCAGTTATCACGCCGACAAGACGCTGGTGTTCACCAACGTTGGCCGGCGGGTGTACGCCGTCGTCATCGAGGTGCAACGTCGATGGGTGGCGGACAAATGGGTGAAATGGAAGGTCTACGCGACCTCGCTCGAGCAGGAGCTGGATGTCGGCGTGATCCTGGCGGTCTTCTGCCCGGACCCGGAGGTGGCCGCCCGGTACCGCGGTCTGTGCGGCACGGAGAAGTTCAGTGTGCGGCTGTGGCCCTGTGTGCTGAGCCCCGACGACCTACCGTTGGTGGTGGACCCGGCGCACGCGAAGGCGAACCTCGCGCTGGCCACGCTCGCGCTGGTCTGCCACGGTGCCGACGACGTGGAAACACTCGAACCCGCGTTCACCGCGGTATACGAGGCGATGCACGACATTGACCTGGACCTGGCTCGCGAGATCTGTGACATGTTGATCGCCGGGTTGTCGAAGACAGCACGGGCACGATGGGAGGAACACATGACCGTGGTCGACTCCGAGTACCGCAGCGAGCTCTTCCGCGAGATCGAGGCAAGGGGCCGGACGGAGGGCAAGGCTGAGGGCTTGGCCGAGGCCAAGGCGGATGCGGTGCTGATCGTGTTGAGCCGGCGGGGTGTCCCCGTGCCGGACGCGGCGGCGGCGAAGATCCGTGCCTGCGCAGACCTCGACCTGCTGGACGCCTGGCTGGGACGGGCGCTGACCGCCACCAGCGCCGAGGACGTCATCGCCTAGCTTGGGAGGGCCGCCGGGCCGGTGGGGTTCTCCTTGACGAGGACGCCGGAGGTGTTCGCGGCGCGCATCGCGGTGGCCAGCGCGAGGATGCGGGTGACGGCCTGGGGGATGTCGACGCCGCGGGCGTGGATGTTCGAGATGAGGTTGCGGTCGGCGTCGGTGTGGCCGGGGCGGGGGCGCCAGGCCAGGTAGGCGCTCAGGCTTTCGGCGGTGACCAGGCCGGGGCGTTCGCCGATGAGCAGGACGACGGCGGCCGGGTCGAGAAGCTCGCCGATCTCGTTGAGGAGGCCGACGCGGGCGTTGCGGACGGCGAAGACCTGACCGACGCTCACGCCGGCCTCGCGGGCCGCGTCGAGCAGGGCAGGCAGCAGGGCCGGGACCTGGGTGTCCACCGCCGCGACGGACAGTCCATCGCCGACGACGATCTGCAGATCCGCTCCGGGCGGGCAACGGCGGGCGACCTCGGCGCGGGCCGAAGGGGACAGCCGCCGGCCCAGGTCGGGCCGGCGCAGGTAGGCAGGTCGGTCGGGCGCGGCCGAGTCGACGGCGAACAGACCGAACCGGTCGACCAGCGGTGCCAGCGAGCCGTGCTCCAGGTCCAGCGCCGCGTGGACGGCGTCCTGAGCGGCCGCGTGGTCGGCGCGCAGGGTGAGCTGGTCGGCGGTGCGCAGCGACGTGCCGGACCGGCCGAGGAACAGCCGCGCCGGCGTCACCGCCCGCACCCGGCGCGCGAACGCGGCCCCGGCGGGTCCGGCGGGTCCGGCGGCCCAGGCGGCCGGCTCGCCGCGTTCCGCGGAACGCGCGGCGGTGGCATCCGTCGGGATGTCGGCGGCCCCGGCCCGGCCCGTGAGTGGGTCGATGGGCGGGTCGGTGGGCGGGTCGGGTGGATCTTCGCGTTCCGCGGAACGCGCGGCGGCGGGCGTCGTGCCGGCGGCGGAGACGGCCGGCTCGCCGCGTTCCGCGGAACGCGGCGTGGCCGTCGGGCCGGGCTCGGCGGGCGGCCGGTCGGTGGCCGAGAGTGGCTCGGGCACCGGGCTCACCGGCCGGTGGGCAGCGCGCGGGTGGCCGACGGGATGTCCAGGACGGCCCTGTCGAGGCCGGCGAGCAGGGCGGCGGCGACCTCCGGGCCAGGGTCGGCGAGCCGGCCGGCGCGCAGCAGGCCGTGCTCGTGCAGCCAGGCGGTGTACTCCGGCGTCGCGGACAGGCCGAACAGCTCACGCATGCCGGCGGCGTCGTGGTAGCTCGTCGACTGGTAGGAGAGCATGACGTCGTCCGCGCCCGGAACACCCATCACGAAGTTGCAGCCGGCGGCTACCAGCAGGACGAGCAGGTCGTCGTTGGTGTTCTGGTCGGCGTCGACGTGGTTGGTGTAACAGACGTCGATGCCCATCGGGAGGCCGAGCAGCTTTCCGACGAAGTGGTCCTCCAGGCCGGCGCGGGTGATCTGGCGGGCGTCGGCCAGATACTCMGGGCCGATGAAGCCGACGACCGAGTTCACCAGGAAAGGCCGGTACGCGCGGGCGACGCCGTGCGCCCGGGCCTCGACGGTGAGCTGGTCCAGGCCGCCGTGCGCGTCCGCGGACAGGGCGCTGCCCTGGCCGGTCTCGAAGTACATGACGTCGTCACCGAGGAACTCGCCCGGCCGGTCGCGGTGGTGCGCGAGCACCGCCTCGCGGCCCTCGGCGAGCATCTCCAGGCTGATCCCGAACGAGCGGTTCGCCGCCTCCGTCCCGGCGACCGACTGGAACAGCAGGTCGACGGGCGCCCCGGCGGCCAGCGCCGCGAGCTGGGTGGTGATGTGCGCCAGCACGCAGCTCTGCGTCGGCAGCGCGAGCCGGCGGATCAGGTTCTGCAGGCCGTGCAGCACCGCGCCGACCCCGGCGACGGACTCGGTCACCGGGTTGACGCCCAGGACGGCGTCGCCGCAGCCGTACAGAATGCCGTCGAGGGCGGAGAGGAGAACGCCCTCGACGTCGTCGGTCGGATGGTTCGGCTGGACGCGCACGCCCAGCACGCCGGGCTCGCCCATGGTGCCGCGGCAGCGGGTGACGGTGCGCAGGGGCTTCGCGCCGACGATGAGGTCCTTGTCGCTCATGAGCTTCGCGACGGCCGCCGCCATCTCCGGGGTGATGGCCTTCGCGAGGCCCCGCTCGAACCATTCCGCCGCGAAGCCGGGGGAGAGGACCAGTTCGCGGAACTCGCCGACGGTCAGGCCCGCCAGCCCCGCGTCGCCGAACAGTGTGGCGTCGTGCTCGCGCAGGATCAGCTCGGTGACGGCGTCGTCGAGCAGCGGGGCGGCGAGGATGTCGGCCAGGCGCACGTCGGCGAGCGCGAGCTTCGCCGCGACGCGCTCGGTGGCGGTGCCGGCGGCGATCCCGGCGAGCTGGTCGCCGGACTTCTCCTCGTTCGCCTTCGCGAGCAGCACCGCGAGGTCGGGGAAGACGTAGCTGGTGCCTCGCACCGTCGCCCGGAACGTCATCGTCCGCTGCCTCCCTGGTCGTCACGACATTGCGTCATCGTCCTGTGCGCCGTCGACCGGGCGGCGGAGACTGCCGGCGGCCGACTGGCCGGAGCCCCGGTGAGCCGGAGCCCCGGTGAGCCGGAGCCTCGCTGATCTGGTGAACTCTTCGGCGCTGGAACTCCGAACATCCCACCGGATCATGGGATCAGCCATGATCCGGTGGGATCGCCGGCGCCCGCCCGCCCACTCGCCGGGCGGGTGGGCCTCCCGTCAGGCGGTTGTCGCCGTCTCACCGGCGGGCTGGGCGGGGATGGCTCCGGCCGGCGCCACGGCGTCCTCGGGCGCCCGCTCGTGGCTTTCCTCCATGACCATCCGCCCGATCGTCGCGTACTTCTCCGGGTTCTTGAACCGGATCCCGAGCGCCACCGCGAGACCGATCACGAACACGCCGAGCGCGATGTACGGCGACGCCTTGAACACCGGGCTGTCGGAGGCGGCGCCGGCGGCGAAGTCGAGGTTCTGGAACAGCAGGACGATGACGTAGATCTGCAGCGCGGCGCCGAGGACCGGCGCGACGAGGGTCCGCCACCAGGAGGCCGTCTCCGGATGCATCCTGCGGACGTGGAAGTAGCCGATGACGGCTATCGACGAGATGGACTGCACGAACAGCAGCGCCATCGTGCCGAGGATCGCCATCAGGCCGTACAGGTAGACGTACGGGACGTCGGAGACCGTGTCGGTCGGCTTCTGGAGGAAGAAGAACAGCAGCACGATGACGAGGGTGATCGCGGTCTGGACGACCGAGGAGATGTGCGGCGAGCCGTGCTTCTTGTGCGAGGCGCCGAGCGTCTTCGCCAGGCCGCCCGACAGGCCCTCCCGGCCGATCGCGTACAGGTAGCGCGAGGCGGCGTTGTGGAACGCCAGCGCGCAGGCGAACGAGCCGGTCACCGTCATGACCTTGTAGAGGTCGACGAAGAACGAGCCGAGCAGGTCGCCGGTGGGCGTGTAGAACAGCGAGAACGCGTCCGTGCGGGAGACGTCGACGGCGCCGGACCTGCCGGAGTAGGCGACCGCCATCCAGGAGACGAACGTGTAGAAGACGCCGAGGCCGATGACCGCGATCATCGTCGCCCGGGGGACGATCTTCTTCGGGTCCTTCGACTCCTCGCCGTAGACCGCGGTCGTCTCGAAGCCGACCCAGGACCACAGGGCGAAGAAGATGCCGAGGCCGGCGACGCCGACGATGGCGCCGTCGGAGCTGGCGGGCACCGACTTGAACGCGCCGACCGGGTTGATGGCGTCGGGGAGCAGGCCGTCGGGTCCGCCGCCGGTGAACAGCACGCCGAACGACATCACCAGCAGCAGGATGACCTCGGTGACGAGGAAGACGCCGAGGATCTTGCCGGAGATCGCGATGTTGAAGTAGCCGAGCACCGCGATGACCGCGATGCTGACCAGGGCGTACCAGACCCAGGAGACCGACGGCGCGCTGAACACCGTCTCCATCGTCGTCTTCGCGAACGACGACAGAATGCCGATCAGCGAGCCCTCGAAGACGATGTAGCACATCGTCGCGAGGAAGCCCGAGGCCATGCCGGCGGCCTGGCCGAGGCCCTGGGAGATGAAACCGTAGAACGCGCCCGTCGCGGTGATGTGCTTCGTCATCGCGACGTAGCCGACGGAGAAGATCGTCAGAATGATGGTGGCGACGAGGAACGCCGCCGGGCCGTGGATGCCGTCGCCGTAACCGACGGCGATCGGCAGGTTGCCGGTCATCGCGGTGATCGGTGCGGCGTTGGCCGTCACCATGAACAGGACTCCGAAGAGACCGATCGTGCCCGGCCTGAGCCGCTGCACGCCGCTGGTKCTGGCGGCGGCTACTGGAGCCGCGGCCTCGCTCTGCACGCTCACCTTGTGGCTACCTCCCGCTGTGCGCGGCCGCTGCGGCGGCGCGCGTATCGGGGCGATCGTGGCCCCTGCGCAGGGGGCGCCACAAGGCGGGGTCAGACCTTTTCACACGCCGAAACAGGCCACAACGTGGCGGAAACGTAAACGGTACGTACCTTTACCAGACCACTGGCCTCGGGCCGCGCTACGGTCGACCCGTGGGCAACCGTGACAGCGCCGTGAGCACCACCGTGGACTCCGACAACCCCGCCCGTGACCCCGTCGGCACCCTCGCCAACGCCCCTGTCGGCGGCTCCGCCTCGGCCGCCCCTGGCGCGGCCCGCGACGACCTCGTCGACCGGCTGCTGGCGACGCCGAAGGCCGACGTGCTCGCCGCCAGCGAGCGCTACTGGAACCCGAGCAAGACGAGGTTCTGGACCGACGCCGGGACCCCGCTCGTCATCGGCGAGCGCGCGGGCTACCTGCTGCACGACCTCGACGGCAACACCCTCGTCGACGTCCACCTCAACGGCGGCACCTACAACCTCGGCCACCGCAACCCCGAGGTCGTCGCGACGCTCGTCGCCGCGCTCGCGCATCTCGACATCGGCAACCACCACTTCGCCGCGCTCGGCCGGGCGGCACTGTCCGAGGCGCTGGTCACCTCCGGGCCGATCCCGGACGGCAAGGTCACGTTCGGTGTCGGCGGCGGGGAGGCGGTGGACCTCGCGCTCAAGTCGGCCCGCTACGCGACCGGACGCCTCAAGATCGTGTCCGCGATCGGCGCGTTCCACGGCCACACCGGCCTCGCCGTCGCGGCCGGCAACGACCGCTACGCCGATCGCTTCCTCGCCGGCCGCCCCGACGAGTTCATCCGGGTCCCGTTCAACGACCTCGACGCGATGGCGGCCGCGCTGGCCGGGGGTGACGTCGCGGCGGTGCTGCTGGAGACCATCCCGGCGACGTCCGGCTTCGTCATGCCCGAGCCCGGGTACCTGGCCGCCGTCGCCAAGCTGTGCGCCGCGGCCGGCACGCTCTACATCGCGGACGAGGTGCAGACCGGCCTCGGCCGCACCGGCGAGCTGTGGGGCATCACCAAGCACGGCGTCACGCCCGACATCCTGGTGACCGGCAAGGGCCTCTCCGGCGGGATCTACCCGGTGTCGGCGACGATCCTCGGCCCGGCCGCCGCCGGCTGGCTGGAGGAGGACGGCTTCGCGCACATCTCGACGTTCGGCGGCTCGGACCTGGGCTGCGTCGTCGGCCTGCGCACCCTGGAGATCACCCGGCGGCCGGCGACGCGGGACCGGGTGGACACGCTGATCAGGACGTTCGCCGAGGGCCTGACCGCCATCGCCGCCGACAACCCGGACTGGCTGGTCGAGATCCGCCAGGACGGCCTGGTCATCGGCCTGCGCTTCGACCATCCGCAGGGCGCCCGGTTCGTCTCCCGGCGCCTCTACGAGCACGGGATCTGGGCGATATTCTCCGCCCTCGACCCGCGCGTGCTGCAGTTCAAGCCGGGCCTGCTGCTGTCCGACGAACTGGCCGCCGACCTGCTCGAACGCACCGCTACGGCGGTTCGGCTGGCACATCAGGACGCGCTGTCCGGGGTGGAGCTGGCGCCCGACCGGGCCGAAAGCCGCGCGATGATGGCGAGGCCTCGCGCGGCTGGAGGCCCCAGTTGACACAGCCACCGGCGAACAGGTGACCGCGTAGATGACGATGACCGACCCGGCCGCCACGGGGGACGCCACGGCGGACGTCGCCGTCACCGGCGAGCTGGAGGCGCTGGACGCGCTGCTCCCGGAGGTGCTGGCCGCCTACGACCTCGGCGCGCGGCCGGAGGTCTCGCTGCTGAACCTGTCCGAGAACGCGACCTACCGGGTCGACGACCCGGCCAGCGGCCGGCGGTTCGCGCTGCGGCTGCACCGCCCCGGGTACCACAGCCCGGCCGAGATCCACGGGGAGCTGGCCTGGGTCGCGGCGCTGCGCGCCGACGGGGTCGTGCGGACCCCGCCGGTGATCCCGAACCGGGCCGGCGAGGTGCTCACCACGGTGCGGCCGCCGGGCGTCGGTGACCGGCAGGCCGTGCTGTTCGCCTGGGTCGACGGCCGAGCGCCGGAGCCCGACGACACCGCCGAGCTGATCTCCTCCTTCGCCACCCTGGGCGACATCGCCGGCCGGATGCAGCTGCACGCCCGCGGCTGGGGCCGGCCGCCGGGCTTCGCCAGGTTCGAATGGAGCCTGCCGACGACCATCGGCCCCGACGGCCGCTGGGGCGACTGGCGGACCGGCCTGGCCTGGGCACTGGCCGGCGGCGGCGACGCGCGGCCGTCCCGGACCGGCGCGCCCGCGGCCGAGCGCGAACTGATGACCCGCGCCGCCGTGACCGTCGAGGGCCTGGTCGAGGAGTTCGGCGCCGGCCAGGACCGGTACGGCCTGATCCACGCCGACATGCGGCTGGCGAACCTCATGGTCACCGCCGACGAGGCGATCACCGTCATCGACTTCGACGACTGCGGCCTCAGCTGGTACCTGTTCGACCTCGCCGCGGCGCTGTCGTTCATCGAGCACCATCCGGCGATGCCCGACCTGGTCGCCGCCTGGCTCGCCGCCTATCGCCACCACGTCCCGCTGACCGCCGACGACGTGGGCATGGTGTCGACGTTCATCCTGCTGCGGCGGCTGCAGCTGACCGCGTGGCTGGGCACCCACCCGCACGCCGACGCCGTCGACGACGTCGCCGCGTTCGCCCGCGCGACCCTCGGCCTCGCCGACCGCTACCTCTCCGGAACCTTGCTGCCAAAGGGGATCGCCTAGATGTTCACACCCGTCGACGGGCGCACGGTCGTCGTCACCGGTGGCACCCGGGGGATCGGGAAGGGCATCGCCCGGGTCTTCGCCGGCGCCGGCGCGAACGTCGTCATCACCGGCCGGGACGCCGCCGTCGCCGAGGCGGCGGCCGACGAGCTGGCCAAGGCCGGCGGGACGGTCTCGTACGTCGTCGCCGACGTGGCGTCAGCCGCCGACACGTCACGGCTGGCGGACGAGGTGCTCGCCCGCCACGGCGGCGTCGACGTCGTCTGCGCGAACGCCGGCATCTTCCCAAGCGCCCCGCTCGCGACGATGACCGAGGCGGACATCGACGAGATGCTCGGCATCAACGTCAAGGGCGCGATCCTCACCGTCCAGGCGTTCCTGCCCGCGCTGAAGGCCTGCGGACACGGCCGGGTGATCCTCACGTCATCGATCACCGGCCCGTACACCGGATACCCCGGCTGGTCGCACTACGGCGCGTCGAAGGCCGCCATGCTCGGTTTCATGCGGACGGCGGCGATCGAGCTCGCCCCACACCGGATCACCGTCAACGCGATCCTCCCCGGCAACATCGTCACCGGGGGCCTGTCCGAGCACGGCGACGACTACCTGAGCGCGATGGTGGCCGCCATCCCGATGCGGCGCCTCGGCGAGGCCGAGGAGATCGGCCACGCCGCCCTGTTCCTCGCCACCGACGAGGCCGCCTACATCACCGCCCAGTCCCTCGTCGTGGACGGCGGCCAGGTCCTGCCCGAATCCCCGACCGCCATGGACGACGTCGCCATGGACGACGTCTGAGCCCTCCGCCCGGCGGTGGCGCCCCGGCCCACGAGACCCCGACCGGCACCGCCGAGCGCGGGTCGGCACGCGAGGTTCGCTCATCGCCGGACGTCGGCCAGACTGGAGCGGTGGTTCTTCAGCTCGACCCCTCCGGCCCGCTCGGCCCGACCGCCACCGACGTCCGGCGCCGGCTGCGCCAGCTGGTCACCGACGGGTCCCGCGGCCCCGGGGAGCGCATCGGCGGCGAGCGCGACCTCGCCGCCGCGCTCGGCGTCAGTCGCGCGACCCTGCGCCAGGCGCTGACGGCGCTCGAGCGGGAGGGCGTCATCCTGCGGGTCCGCGGCCGGGGCGGCGGCACCTTCGTCGCGCCCCGCAAGGTCGAGCGCGACCTGTCCCGGATCGTCGGCGTGCCCGAGCTCCTGCGCACCCAGGGCTTCACCGCCGGCTCGCAGGTGGTGAGCGCTGCCCTGGAGCCCGCCGACGAGGTCGTCGCGGCGGCGCTGGCGCTCGCCCCCGGCGATCCGGTCGCGCGGATCCTGCGGATCCGCCTCGCCGACGGCGGCCCGATCTCCCTGGAGAACGCCTGCTTCCCGGCGCGCCGCTTCCCCGGGCTGTTCAACCTGCCGCTCGCCGGCTCCCTCTACGAGCTGTTCGCCGCGGAGTACGGCGTCCGCCCGGGCGAGGCCGTCGAGCAGATCGAGGTGGTGCTCGCGGGCGAGGAGGAGGCCGCGTTGCTGCGCGCCACCGTCGGCGCGCCGCTGCTCGCCCTGCAGCGCACCACCTACGACCCGGCGGGCGAGCCCTTCGAGCACTCGCACGACCTCTTCCGCGCCGACCGCATCCGCATCGTCGTCCGCTCGGCCGGCGCCGCGGTCGCCACCACCCGCTGACCCGCGTCGTCGCCCGACGCCACGGGACGTCCCGTCAGACTCCAGGGCCACCACCAGCGCCGTCTCGTGCCCCCGACGTCTGACAGGACGTCCGGCCCCTCAGGTCGCGGGGCTGGCGGACTCGGCCGGCGCCTCCGGAGCGGCCCGCTCCCCGGGCTGGGCCGGGGCGGACGCACCGGCGCCGTCGCCGGCCGACGCCAGCGCCGGGGCGGCGCCGTTCGGGGCGGCCCCCGCGGGCGGCGCCTGCTGGGGGACGGCGGCGAAGTCCTTGCCGCGGATGAGGGCGAGGGCGAGGACGCCGCCGACGATCCCGAGGACGCCGGCGGTGACGAACAGGTCGTTCAGCGCGCCGGCGAAGCTGGCGTGGATCGCCTCGGTGAGGGTGCCCCGGACCGCGGCCGGCGCGGCGCCGATCGCCTGGCCCGCGGCGCCGCCGTGCACCGCGTCGGCGATCTGCTGCTCGCGCCCGGCCAGCTCCGGGGTGCCGGCGAGGCGGTCGCCCAGGCCGTGCGCGAGGCGGGCGGTGAAGATCGAGCCGTAGGCGGCGGTGCCGACCGCGATGCCGACCTGCCGGAACGTGGTGTTCACGCCCGACGCCATGCCGGACCGGAAGGGGTGCACGACGCCGACCGCGGTCGAGGCGAGCGGCGGGTTCACCAGGCCGGACCCGGCGCCCGCGACGACGAAGCCGGGGATCAGGTGCGTCCAGCTGGAGCCGGCGTCCAGCCCCGCCATCAGCAGCAGCCCGACGCCGACGAGCGCGAGGCCGGGGCCGATGAGCCAGCGGACCGGCACGAACGTCGACAGCCGGCCGGCGACGGTGGAGACGACCATCG
The DNA here is from genome assembly GCF_001983105.1 of Pseudofrankia asymbiotica. GTDB lineage: Bacteria > Actinomycetota > Actinomycetes > Frankiales > Frankiaceae > Pseudofrankia > Pseudofrankia asymbiotica. The sequence continues at coordinate 27,373 of NZ_MOMC01000027.1, forward strand.
CGGTGACGGACAGGATCAGCAGGCGCACACCGGCCCGCAGCGCCGAGTAGCCCAGGTCGTTCTGCAGGTAGACCGTCAGGTAGAGCAGCATCGCGTACAGCGAGCCGTTCATCGCGAACGCGGCGACGGAGCCGCCGAGGAACGTCGGGATCCGCAGCAGCGACAGGTCGAACATCGGGTGCGCGACCCGCGTCTCGGCGACGACGAACGCGATGAGGAGCAGCGCCGCCAGGACGAAGCAGACGATCACGCCGCCGTCGCCCCAGCCGTCCTCGCTGGCCCGGATGAGCCCGTAGACGAGCGCGACCAGGCCGGACGTGAGCGTCGCGAACCCGGCCCAGTCCGGCCGGTGGGACTGCGGGGCGCGCGACTCCTCCACCTTCCGCAGGGTGATCGCGATGGCCGCGACGCCGATCGGCAGGTTCACCCAGAAGATGCCGCGCCAGCTGACCCCGCTGGTGATCAGGCCGCCGAGGATGGGGCCGAGCGCCGTCGAGACGCCGGCGACCGCGCCCCACGCGCCGAACGCGACGCCGCGCTCCCGGCCGTGGAAGTTCATGGCGAGCAGCGCGAGCGAGGTGGCGAACATGATCGCCCCGCCGATGCCCTGCAGCGCGCGGGAGATGATCAGCATCATCGGCGTCTGCGCGGCCGCGCACAGCGCGGAGCCGGCGGTGAAGACTCCCAGCCCGATGAGGAACAGCCGCCTGCGGCCGTACCGGTCGGCCAGCGACCCGGAGGTCAKCAGCAGCGCCGCGAGGGTGAGGGCGTAGGCGTCGACCACCCACTGCACGTCACTGAAGCTGGTGTGCAGCTCCCGCTGGATGTCGGGCAGCGCCACCACGACGATCGTGATGTCGAGCAGCAGCATGAACGTCGCCGCCAGCACCGCGACCAGCGTCCACCATTTACGTTCCATCGACCCTCACCCATCTCCGACCGGGCGCGCCTCGCGACCCGGGCGACCTCGACGGCGGGGCCGTCCCGCGCCGCCGGTGTCCCACTCTGCCGAAGGTCGCCGAACAAAGGCCCCACTGCCGGGGCGCGGTGTAGATTTCCATCCGTGATGGCGACGGCACTGCGGGGATCCGACACCTCGCGGGCCCGAAACGTGGTGACCGATCCGGACGACCTGCGGATCATCCGTGCCCTGCAGCTGGCGCCGCGGGCCTCCTTCACGCGGATCGCCGCGGTGCTCGGCCTGACGGAGCGCACGGTCGCCCGGCGCTACGGGATGCTGCGCCGGGACGGGATCCTGCGGATCTTCGGCGTCGTCAACCTGGCCACGGCCGGCGAGCACCCCTGGAACGTCCGGGTGCACTGCCGGYCCGACGGCGCCGAGGCGCTGGCGTCGGCGCTCGCGCGGCGTGACGACATCGTCTGGGTGGTCCTGGCGTCGGCGGGATCCGAGGTGGCGTTCTGCATGCGGTCCCTGTCAGCTGAGCCGCGCGACACCCTGCTGACCCGCCGGCTGCCGCGCGCGACCCACGTCCTGAACGTCGAGGCGTCCGTCGTGCTGCACACCTTCGTCGGCCAGCACGCCGACGACTGGGGAGGGCTGGCCGGTCACCTCACCGCCGACGAGACCGCCGCGCTGCGCGCCGCCGCGGCCCCGCTGACGCCACTGGCCCCGCTGACGCCACTGGCCCCGCTGACGACCGTCGAGGCGGGCGGGACCCTGCCGCTGGACCCGGTCGACGACGCGATCGTCGACGTCCTGGCCCGTGACGGCCGCGCCAGCTACGCCGAGCTCGCCGCCGCGGCCGGGATCAGCGAGGGCCGGGTGACCCGCCGGCTCGGCACGCTCCTGCGGAGCGGCACGGTGATCATCGACATGGACCTGGCCATGCCGGCGCTCGGCCATGACGTGAAGGCCCACCTGTACATGCGGGTCAGTCCGGCGCGGCTGCACGAGACGGGGCGGGCGCTCGCCTCGCTGCCGGAGGTCGCCTTCGCCGCGGCGCTGTCCGGCCCGCACAACCTCGTGGCCGCGGTCGTCTGCCGCGACCTGACGGACCTGTACGCCTTCACCACCGACCGTGTGGGCCCGCTCGACGGCGTGCAGACGCTGGAGATCTCGCCCGTGTTCCGCGTCATCAAACAGGCCGGTGGCCACAACGACGAGGGCCGCCTGCTCGATCCGCTGCCCGCCGCCCGCCAGCGTCCCGAGCCGGCCGCCCGAGAGGGCTAGGGCGTGGCGAGGAGAGCTTAGGACGCGGCCGCGAGGGCTAGGACGCGGCCGTGGCGTCGGCGGTCACCAGGTCCCAGGCCTTGGCGAGGGCCTTCTCGAAGGTCTCGCGGGGCTGGGCGCCGCTGACGGCGTACCGGGACTGGACGAGGAAGTAGGGGACTCCGCCGATGCCGAGCTGGCGGGCGCGAGCCTCGTCGGCACGGACCTCGTCGGCGAACTCGCCGCCCGCGGCGACCTCGCGGACCCGGGCGCGGCCGAGGCCGAGGACGGCGATCGTGTCGGCGAGCACGTCGGGGTCGGCGAGGTTGGCGCCCCGGGTGAAGTAGGCGGCGAACAGCTCCTCGGCGGCCGCGGCCTCCAGGTCCTCGGTCGCCGCGTACCGCAGGACGCGGTGGGCGGCGAAGGTGTTGGTGGGCTTGAGGGCGGCGAAGTCGAAGGTCAGGCCGACGGTCGCTCCCATCGCCGAGACCCGCTCGTTCATCGCGATCGCCTGCTCGAGGGAGACGCCGTACTTGGCGGCGAGGAGCTCGTGGATCCCACCGGGGGGTGTCGTGGGCGCGTCCGGGTCGAGCTCGAAGCTGTGCCAGCGGACCTCGACCTCGTCGGCGTGCTCGAAGGTGGCCAGCGCCCCCTCGAAGGACCGCTTGCCGATGTAGCAGAACGGGCACGCGACGTCCGACCAGATGTCGATCTCCAGCATGACCTCTCCCAGTCCTAACCTGAAGCCGAGCCTCACCCGAAGCCGCCCCGACGCGGGTCGACGTTACTGGGGAGTCACAGGAAGCGGGGCGGCTGGCCAGTGGCTTCCAGGACCGACATCCACAGGTCGCCGGACGGGTCGACCTGGTTGCGGTGGCCGATCGCCAGCGGGAGCGGGATGTGGATGAACCGGCGCCGCCAGCGGCCGACGACCATCTCGGTGCGRCCCGCCATCGCCGCGTGCACGGCGGCGTGCGCGAGCCGGATGCAGTACACGCTGTCGTACGGGTTCGCCGGCACGCTGCGGATCACGTAGCTCGGGTCGATGTACTTCAGGTTCATCTCGACGCCGACGGACTGGAAGTGGTCGGTGATCCGGCGGCTGAGGAACTGGCCGACGTCGTGGAGCCTCCGGTTGCCCGACGCGTCGGTGCCGGTGAGGTGGCCGCCGTTCTCCGCGGCGGACAGCTCCTGGCCCGCGCCCTCGGCGGCGACGACGACCGCGTGGCCGGTCTCCTCCACCCGCCGTCGCAGGTAGTTCAGCAGCCCGTCCTCGCCGTCGAGCGTGAACGGGACCTCGGGAATGAGCACCACGTCGGCGTCGGACTTGGCCAGCGACGCGTAGCAGGCGATGAACCCGGAATGGCGGCCCATGAGCCGGACCAGGCCGATGCCGCCGGGCGCGCTGGTCGCCTCCGCGTKGGCCGCGGCGATCGACTCGGACGCCTTCGCGAACGCGGTCTGGAAACCGAAGCTCTGGTCGAGGAACGGGATGTCGTTGTCGATGGTCTTCGGGATGCCGACGACCGCTATTTTCTCGCCGCGTTCGGCGGCCACCCGGGCGATCTCGCCGGCGCCGCGCAGCGTCCCGTCACCACCGATGACGAACAGAATGCTGATGTTCATCCGGGACAGGCAGTCGACGATCTCCTCCGGGTCCTGCTGGCCGCGGGAGGTGCCGAGAATCGTGCCGCCGTCCTCGCCGATCGTCGCGACCGTCTCCGGAGTGAGGTCCAGCACGTCGTGCCCGTACCTGGCGATGAACCCCCGGTAACCGTTACGGAAACCGAAGATGCGGGTCACGCCGTAATGGGTGGTGAGCTCGGTCACCACGCCGCGGATGACGTTGTTCAGACCGGGGCACAGGCCGCCGCAGGTGACGATGCCCACCCGGGTTTTCGCCGGGTCGAAGTAGATCTTCCGGCGGGGCCCGGCGGCCTCGAAGCTGGGTAGTTCCTCGATCGGCACTTTTCGTGCCGACACCATGGCCAATGTGTCGTCGAAGAGGACCTTGTCGGCCTCGTCGATGTAGTGCTCCGTGGTCGGCCGTTCACCGAGCAATGGGAGCAGCGGGGAGGTCACCCGGCACGGTCCGAGCGTCCGGACCGCCAACGCCTCATGATCGACGTTCAGTGGTCCGCTCAGCGTAGCCACCGTGCCCCGACCCTCTCCTCGCCCGCTCCGCCCGATGACTCCGGGCCACCTCACGGCTGATCTGATGACCGCGATCCGTCAATCGTGATCCTGGCTATCTTGGTCTCGGCCGTTTGGAGATCCTCAGCTGTTCCAAGACTTTCTCCGAGCCTACCGTCTCACCGCGCCGCCAACCGGCGCCTGCCGGAACGCACCAGGCTGACCGTACGAACGGCCACACAGCGTCACCATCCAGTGCCGTCGAGCAAGGCAAGAACACGGCGGCCGACCCGCCGACCGTCGGGGAAAGTGATACGCGGGGACCGGATGGGCAGGTCATGGTGACGGGCCACGGTATTCACGACCTCCCGTTGTCAGGGTGAGCCGCCCCTGGAATGGGCCCATTGGCGCCGTGCCGGAGACGGAGGTTCTCCGTCTCCGCCTTCGACGGGCCTCAAGATTCTGACTTTGGAGGCCGCGGGCGCGTGAACCTGCCCGAAGTGCCCATGGCTGGCCTCGTCGGCGGCGTGCTTGACCCGACGTTCCCTCGGCTCACCTTTCCGGGGTGACGAAGGTCGGGTGCGGGGCTACGCGTGATGGATTGGAGGCATGCTGTGACGACGTCGTGGGGCTGGGCGCGGCGCGACCTGGGCGGACGGGAGCTTCGGTGACCACATCGGGTGACGACCGGCGGCATGTCTCGGCGGCGCGGACGCGACGGGCGGCGCAGGCCCGCCCGGTAGGGGCGTGGCCAGGGGTGCGGGCCATGCCGGCGGCGTCCGGACGCGACGTCGGCCTGCTCCTGCTCCGCGCCACCATCGGCGTGATCATGTTCGGGCACGGCACGGAGAAACTGTTCGGCTGGTTCGGGGGTGGCGGGCTGGACGCCACCGGGGCGTCCTTCAGCAAGCTCGGCTATCCGGCGAGCCGGGTGTTCGCGGCCGTCGCCGGCGTCACCGAGTCCCTGGGTGGGGCCGGCCTCGCGCTGGGGCTGCTCACACCGCTCGCCGGGGCCGCGGTCCTCGGTGCCATGATCAATGCGATGGCGGTCGTCTGGCACGGCAGCCTCTACGGGGACAACGGTGTCGAGTACGAGGTGCTCCTCGCGGTGACCGGCGCGTCCCTGGCGTTGACCGGCCCCGGTCGCCACTCGATCGACCACCACCTTCTCGGGCTCGGCGAGCCACGCTGGCCCGTCGGTGCCGCCGCGATCATCCTCGGCTTCGTCCTCGCCGCCGTCGTCCTGCTCATCCGCGGCTGACGGCGCTCAGCCCGTCCCGAAAACGGGCAAAACGCCCGGGTCCCGCCCTGGAACGCTTCCGCCGACCGGGCGACAGCATTGTCGCGTGTCGTGTCCGAGGCCCGACAACAAAGCGCCGTACCGCCGGCCGAATCGCTCCGTAGCATCGACCCGGAAACAATGATGACTTCGACGGAGAAGGCGGCCGACCATTCCCGTCCGCCGTCCGGCCAGCGGGAGGAAAGAATGAGCACGACCGCCTCGTCCATTGTCAGTCTGTCCAAGGACAGTGTCATCGTCGCGACGCCCACCGGTCAGGTGGCGCTGTTCCCCGGCTGGCGTGGCCCGGCGGCGGTGTGGGTGAAGGGGCGGGGCAACGCCTACGAATGGGGCGTTTTCGCGGTCTCGGCGACCGAGGTCGCGTTCGCGTCCCCGCGCGGCGAGCTGTTCCGGGCGCCCCGGCAGGGCACCGCCGTCAGCTGGCCGTGGTGGTCCGGCCGGATGATCGCCCACCTGCGGCTTCCGGACAGTCAGAAGCACGCCGTCGCCTTCAGCCGCCCGTTCCCCGAGATGCCCGGGCCGGACCCGGCCGCCACCCGCCTCGCCGTCGAGGTGCTGGGCGCCGGCGGCGTCCTGGCGGCCGGCGGCACGCACGCGCTGGAGAGCACCCGCATGTACACCGAGATCGGCGAGGCCGTCCGCGGCCTCGTGGACCTTGTGGCGGGATCCCGTCGCTCGAAGGCCGTCCGCGCGCTTCTCGCCTCCGCCTGACGCCGCCGACGGCCGGGGTGGGCAGGCGCTCGGCGCCCTGCCCACCCCGGTCTCAGCGCAGGCCGGAGCGGACGAAGGCGTCGATGACCTGGCGCTGCAGCACCACGTAGAGGGCGAAGATCGGCAGGCAGGCGAGACCCGAGGCGGCCATGATGGCGCCCCAGTCGTTGCCCTCCTGGGTCAGGTAGCCGCGGATCCCGAGCTGGATCACCGAGTTCGCCCGCTGCAGCACCAGCGCCGGCCAGAAGTACTCGTTCCAGGCGCTGATGAACAGCAGGATCCCCAGCGACGCGAGCACCGGGCGCATGTTCGGGACGACCACCGTCCACAGGGTCGTCCAGGACCCCCGCCCGTCGATGCGGGAGGCGTCGAGCAGCTCGCGCGGGAACGCCTGCATGTGCTGGCGCAGCATCAGCACCGCCAGCGCCGAGCACAGGCTCGGCACGATGACGCCCGCCAGGGTGTTCAGCAGGCSCAGCTGGTTGAGCACCAGGTAGTTGGAGATCATCGTCACCTGGAACGGGACCAGCCAGGTGGCGACGAACAGCAGGAACAGGACGTTCCTGCCACGGAAGTCCCAGGCCGCGAACGCGTAGGCGGCCAGCAGGCAGACGAGCAGCTGGCCCACCGTCGACCCGAGCGCGATGACCAGTGTGTTGGCCAGCAGCACCGGGACGTCCAGCGTGTCCAGGACGTAGGTGTAGTTGCGCGCCGACATCGGCCACGGCAGCGGGTTCTGGCTGAGGATGTCGCCGGGCCGCCGGACCGACCCGGCGTACATCCAGTAGATCGGGACGATGCTGGCCAGGCTCAGCACGACCATCACCGCGTGTCGGCCGGCCGTCGCCGCCCAGGCCCACCGCGGCCTCGGCGGCATGCCGGCCGCTGACCCACCAGGGGCTGGCGTGCCGGCGCCCGGCGTGCCCCAGGTCGCGGTGCCGCCGGTGTCGTCAGCCTCGGCCGGGATGAGGCTCATCGTCACGCGCTCCTCGCAGTCGTCGATCATCGGTCGGTCGTCATCGGTCGGTCGGCCGTCAGTTGTCGTGGAAGCTGAAACGGTCGGCAAGCGCCACCAGCCCGGCGGCGATGAGGCCGAAGACGACGAAGAACACGATCCCGGCGGCCGAGGCGAGGCCGGAGTCGAAGTTGCGGAAGCCCAGCTCCCAGAGCAGGTAGTAGACGTTCGTCGAGCTTTCCGCCGGGCCGCCCTGGGTGAGGGAGTCCAGCAGCGGGAAGGTCCACTGCCCGGAGAGCAGCACGGTCATCAGCACCAGGAACAACAGCGTCGAACGCAGCAGCGGCAGCGTGACCCAGCGCAGGATCTGCCAGCCGGTCGCCCCGTCGATCGCGGCGGCCTCGCCGTAGTCGGCGCTGATCCCGGTCAGGCCCGCTGAGACGACGAGCACGGCGAAGCCGCACATCGACCACGCGGTGATCGCGAGGATGGCTGGCAGCGCGGTCGACTCCTCCCGCAGCCAGTTGTGCGGAGCCAGGCCGAACCAGCCGAGCGCCTGGTTGGACAGGCCGGTCGGGTCGAGCAGCCAGCGCCACACCGCCGCCGCCGCGACCGGCGCGACGAGTATCGGCGTGAACACGAGCGCCCGGTAGACGTCGCGCGAACGGCCACCGAGCCGGCGGGTCACCAGCGCGACCGCGGTCGGCAGCACCACCGAGAACGGCAGCAGGCAGACGATGTAGATCACGGTGTTGACGGCGGCGTGCCGCAGGCCGGCCTGGGTGAACACCTGGCGGTACTTGTCGAGTCCGACGTAGGTCATCGGCGACGTCGGCAGCAGGTTCCAGTCGTAGAAGGACAGCTGCACGGCCTCGACGAGCGGCTTGTACGTCCAGAGCACCAGGCAGGCGAGCGCGGGCAGCAGGTACAGGTAGGGCGGGGTGGCCGCGAGCAGGCGCCGGGCCAGCGCCGGCCGGGCCGCCTGGACGGCGGCCCGGCCCTCGCCGGCGAGCGTCGCGGGGACGGCGAGCTCGACGAACATCGGCGCCTATACCTCGGTGAGCTTCTCGAGGTCACGCGCCGCCGTGTCCGCCTCGGCGTTGAACTCGTCGGCGAAGCGGGCCAGCGTCTCCGGCGTCAGCTCGTAGATCTTGTCACCGACCGTCACCGGGATGACCGTGGCGACGGCCTGGCCGGGGTAGACGTCGACCCGGGTGAACAGGCCGCCGGTCACGCCCGCGTAGCCGCCGGCCGGGCCGAGCGCGCGCGCCGAGTAGGCGACGGCGCCCGCGACCAGGACGGGCACGCCGCCGAGTACCCCGGCCGTGGCGTGGTGCGCGTGCCCGCACAGGATGATCCGCACGTCGGTGCCGGCGATGACCTTGGCGAGCCGCTCCGGCTCGGCCAGCACCATCGAGTTCAGCATCGCGATCGGCGACGGCACCGGCGGGTGGTGCAGCGCGAGGATCGTGCCGGCCGGCGCCGGGGTGGCGAGCTCGGCGGCGAGCCAGTCCAGCTGGGCGTCGGTGAGCTCGCCGAGCACCTCGCCCGGCTCGGTCGAGTCGAGCGCGATGATGCGCAGGTCGCCGGCCCAGTGGACGTGGTCGTAGGGCTCGGTCGTCGGCTCGGCGTCGAGCAGGCCCTCGCGGAACGGCCCACGGTTGTCGTGGTTGCCCATCAGGTAGAGCACGGGCAGGCCGAGCCTGCCCGCGCGCTTCTCGACGTAGGCGCGCAGCCGCCGGTAGGAGGCCAGGTCGCCGGCGTCGGCCAGGTCGCCGGTCAGCAGCAGCGCCGCGACGTCGAGGCCGGACTCCTCGATCTGGTCGAAGGCGGCGGCGACGTTGGGCAGGGTGTCGAACATCCCGTGGTAGAGCTCGCCCTCGGGAACGATGTGGGTGTCCGAGAACTGGATGACGGTATGGGTCGGGGTCGGCGTGTCGGTGATCAGGCGCATGGTGGGCTCCGCGTTTCTGTCGCTGGGAGACATAGGCCGCCGGGTGCGCGAAGGAAGCGCATTTTCGCGCGCCCTTTGGCCCTCTAGGAAAGGTCGTCGGCGACGAGCAGGGCTTCGGCCAGCGCGTCGAGCCGCTCGGCCGTCGCGCCGTGGGCGAGCAGGTAGCCGCGGGCACCGCCATGGCTCGCCCGTACCCGCTCCAGCGCCGCGCGGATCAGTTCGGGCGGGGCCGCCATCAGGCCCGCCGGCAGCCGGCGCGCGTCCCCGCCGCGGCTGGTGACGGCGGTGAGCCGGCGCAGCGCGGCGATCGCCTCGTCGTGCAGCAGCTCGGCGGTGAGCGCGTAGTCGCGGACGATCACCTCGTCGGGGACGCCGAGCAGGTCCAGCACCAGCATGATCGTCAGGCCGGTCCGGTCCTTGCCCGCGCTGCAGTGCACGATCGCCGGCAGCGCGCCCGGCTCGGCCAGTGCCAGCACGGCCGCGGCGAGCCGGTCGCCCCTGTTGCCCAGGATGAAGTCGTAGATCGCGGCGAGGTCCATCTCCAGGCCGGCCGCCTGCGCGGCCCGCACCCCCTCGGCCGCCGCCGCGCCCGTGCCCGGCGCGTTCTCGCCCGCCTCGCCCGTCGCCGCGCCCGTGGCGGTGCCCGGCGTCGCCGCGGACGGCAGCGGCGAGCCGCTGGAGTACAGCGGCATCCGGATCGTGGTGATCGGCAGCCGGCCGAGCGCGTTCGGCTCGCGGGCGACCTCCGTGTCCTCGCGCAGGTCGACGACCGTGCGTACCGGGATCTGGGCGAGCGCCGCGCGGGCCTCGTCGCCGAGGCCGTGCATCGCGGCCGAGCGCAGCAGCGTGCGGCGCCGGACCCGGCGCCCGCCCGCGGCCGGGTAGCCGCCCACGTCGCGCAGGTTCAGCGCCCCGGGTAGCCCGAGCACCCGGTCGGCGTCCGCCGGGTTGTCCAGATCGGGGGTCACGTCAAGTTCGAGAGTCATGGTCCTCAGCGTTCCAGAGGCTCGCGCTGGCGAGCGGTCGCTGTTTCGTAGAAGTCAGCCGCCGGCGCCGGCCACCCGAGGGGCGGGTGGCCGGCCGGTGGTGGGTGGCTGGGCAGGTGGGTGGGGTCAGGTCTTCGGCAGCAGGTCGGTCGCCTGCTTCCGCGCGTCGGTCATCGCCGTCGCCGGGTCCTTGCCCTGGTAGATCGCGCTCTCGGCGGCGGACATCATCAGGTCGGTGATCTGCTGGTATCCGTTGCCCGGGAACGACACCCACGGCTGCAGCCGGGTCAGCTGGTCGAGGTTCGGCTTGATCAGCGGGTGCTGGTCGGCCCATGGCTTCAGGAAGGCCGGGTCGTCGACCAGGCTCGTCCGCAGCGGCAGGTAGCCGATCTTCGAGGAGATCTCGGTGTAGGCGTGGTCGCTGGTCAGGTACTTGATCAGCTCCCAGCCGGCGCGCTGTTTGGCCGGGTCGTTCGAGAAGATCGACAGACCGGAGCCGGAGTTCGTCGGGACGGCCGGCCTCGCGCCGAAGCCCGGCTCGGCGGCGGCGGAGAGCTCCCAGCCACCCGACTGCGCGCCGGCTATGAAGGCGCCCTGCAGGGCGGACGTCTCCAGCATCATGCCGAGGTTGCCCTTGGTGAAGGCGTCCATGGCCTGGGCCTGGGAGAAGTTCGGGGAGGCGCCGGACCTGTACAGGTCCGCGGCCATCGACACCGCGCCGACGGCGGGCCCGTCCGCGAAGGTCAGCGACCTGCGGTCGGTCGAGACGACCTGGCCGCCGTTGGAGCGGACCAGGCTCTGGAAGCACCAGTCACCCGACCCCTTGGTGGTGCAGTCGAGGTAGACGCCGTCCTTGCCGGCCTTCTGCTTGATGGCCAGGGCCGCGGTCTTGACGTCTTCCCAGGTCTTCGGCGGGTTCGCCGGGTCAAGGCCGGCCGCCTTGAACAGCGTCGAGTTGATCCACAACACCGGTGTGGAGAACACGTACGGCATCGTGTAGGTGTGGCCGCCCAGGTCGCCGAGCGTCGTGGCGGCGGGGGCGAACGGGTGCGTCCCGGCGAAGTTGGCCGTCACGGTGTCCTTGCCGACGAGGGTGTCGAGCGGCTTGGCCGACAACGCCGTCGCGGCGAAGTCGAGCGCGTTGAAGGTGATCTGGGCGACGTCCGGCGGGCTGCCGGCCAGCGCCTGGGTCTTGATGGAGCCGACGAAGTCGCCCGCGGTCGTGCTCTGCGGCGGCTGCGCCTTGACCGTGATGTTCGGGTGCTCCTTCGCGAAGTCCGCGAGCAGCCCCTCGATGACGGGCTTCCAGGTGCCCGTGTTCGCGAGGTTGTAGCTCTCGAAGGTGATCGAGACCTTCTGGTCGGGCTTCAGCTCGGGGATCGTCGCCGCGGTGGCCGACGAGGCGCCGGCGGGTGCCGGGGAGGTCGATCCGCCGGTGGCGCATGCCGCCACCAGCGTCGAGAGCAGCGCGAGGCCGACGGCCGCGCGCCCGAGGCGTGGACGTGCCACGTCAGGGCTCCTAACTTGAGCGTTGCGCGCGTGCCCGGCGGACCGCGGGCACGCCTGGGAGCCGCACGGCCCAGGGGCGGGCCGCCGGTGTGTGGATGTGCGACGGAGCCGGCGGGCGTCAGGAGCCGGCTGCGGAGACGGTGTGCCGCGGAGACGGCGTCGGGTGTCGGAGCCGGGCGTCAGGCGCCGGTGGTGGTCAGGTCGACCGGCCGGGACGGACGGGGCACCTTCGCGTCCGGCTGCCAGGTGAGCCGACGGCCCGAGTCACGGCTGAACAGATGGACGTGCTCGGGGGCGACAATCAGGGTCACCCGGTCGCCGATCGCGAGGCCGAGCGGTCGCGGCCCCCGTACCGCGACCGCGGCGCTCGCCGCGTCGCCGGTGCCGACGCCGAGCCAGCCGACCTCCTCGCTGCCGAGGTTCTCGATGCCGGTCACGGTCCCGGTCAGCCGCCCGCGGGCCGCGGGCGCCGGAGCGCCGGCCGGCAGCACCCGCAGATGCTCCGGCCGGATGCCGAGGGTGACCTCGGTCGAGTCGGCCCCGCCCGGCCACAGCGAGATGTCGACGCCACCCGCGGTCAGGACGACCTGGCCGTCGCGACCGGCCACCGTCGCCGGCAGCAGGTTCATCGGCGGCGCGCCGAGGAAGCCGGCGACGAACACCGACGCCGGCTGGTCGTAGACCTCGGTCGGCGTGCCGACCTGCTCGAGGCGGCCGCCGTCGAGCAGCGCGATCCTCGTCGCCATCGTCATCGCCTCGACCTGGTCGTGCGTGACGTAGACGAACGTCGACCCGAGCCTGCGGTGCAGGGCGGTGAGCTCGGTGCGGGTGGCCGTGCGCAGCTTGGCGTCCAGGTTCGACAGCGGCTCGTCCATCAGGAACGCCCGCGGGTCGCGGACCAGCGCCCGGCCGAGCGCCACCCGCTGGCGCTGCCCACCGGAGAGCTCGCGCGGCCGGCGGCCGAGCAGCCCGTCGAGCTCCAGCTGGCCGGCCACCTCGCGGACCCGGGTCGCGATCTCGGCCTTCGGGCGGCGGGCGGCGCGCAGCGGGAAGCCGATGTTGCGCTCCACGCTCAGGTGCGGGTACAGGGCGTAGCTCTGGAACACCATCGCCACGTCACGTTCGCGCGGCGGCAGGTAGGTGATGTCGCGGTCCTCGACGAGGATCCGCCCGGTGCTCGGCTGGATCAGGCCGGCGATCATGCGCAGCAGGGTCGTCTTGCCGCAGCCGCTCGGGCCGAGCAGGACGAGGAAGTCACCGTCGGCGACGTCGAGGGAGACGTCGTCCACCGCGCGGGTGGCGCCGAACACCTTGCCCAGGCCCTCGATTCGGATCCTTGCCACAACCGTGCTCCCGTATGACGTGGCGGGACTGGTGGAGTCCCTGGCTATGTACGAACGTTCCAGAGATTGGAGATCTATGGATCGCTGTTACAAGCTCAGGTTCCGAGATCCAGGTGAACGGTCCAGGTACTCGCAACGAAGCCGCGCGGACGGCTGGGGCAACGCTCTCCATGCCGACGGGACGTGGGAATCCGCAGGTGGCGCGTCTGTGACCGCCGTCTCAGGGCGCGGGCGCCGCCCGGTCCGCCCGGTCCGGGCTGACGATCATGCTGTCGAGCAGCTCCCGCTGCTGCTCGAACTGGCGTGCGAGCGACGCGCCCGGCACGTCCTCGCCGCGCAGCATGACCGCCTGCTGCAGGGCGGTGATCAGCAGCAGTGACGGCACCCGGCTGCCGATCGTGTCGCTGCCCAGCGGCCAGTGCGGCGAGCCCACGACGAGGAGCGCGTCGGCGAGTGCCGGCAGCGGCCCACCGGCGTAGCTGGTGATGGCGACGACCGACGCGCCGCGGCCGCGCGCGATCTCGGCTACCCGGATCGTCAGGTCGTTCACGCCGCTGCCGGTGACCAGCAGACAGACGTCGCCGGCGGACAGCCCGTTCGCGGCCAGCTGCTGTACAAGCGCGTCCGCCGGTGCCTCGACCGCCCGGCCGGCCGTGAGGAACCGCAACGCCGCGTCCTGCGCGACCGGCGACGAACCGCCGTTGCCGACGAGGAGTAGCCGGCGCGCGCCGATGATCAGGTCGACCGCGGTGCCAAGCTGGGCCCGGTCGAGGCCGGCCAACGCGTCCGCGAGCACGGTGGCGGCCGCCTGGAAGACCGTGTCGACGATCAGCTCCGGCGGGTCGCCGGCGCGAGGCTCCCGCAGGGAGCGGCGCCCGCCGCCGGGCGCGCCAGCCTCTTTCCCCGCGTCGGCGCCCGCGGCCTCGGCGTCGCGGGCGAAGGCACCGGCCTCCCTGGCGAACGCCACCCGTAGCTGCTGGAAGCCGCGGAAGCCCATCGACTGGCAGGCGCGCACCACGGTGGCCGCCGACACGTCGGCCGCCGCCGCCAGCTGCGCGGCCGACCACTCGACCACGTCATCCGAGCGCAGCAGGCACACCTCGGCGACGCGCCGCTCGCTCGGGATGAGCGCCGGCAGTGCCGCCCGGATGCCGGCGAACAGGCTGCCGGTGCGCGGCGGCGATGAGCTGACCATGCGTCCGTTCTTACCCGACGGGCGCGCCGTTCGGGCCAACTCGTGACAGGCATGCTGCGCACGGACGTCGAGAGACGTCCGGTACCTGGTCGGCGGTCCTCCTCCTTCTACGGCTCGCTCCACGGCTTGGGACGAGGCCGGGGACCGGCCCGGACGATCCGCCCGTTGGGCTACGCCGCCACCTTCGGCCTGAGCACGTACCAGCAGACGGTGGACCAGCCCGGAGTCGTCGGCTGGCCGAGGTAGTACCAGCCGGCGGGCAGGAAGGTGCCCCAGGTGGGCGGCGTGGTGTCGGTGTAGACGTCGGGGGAGGCGTCGGGGATCAGGAACGCCAGGGCGCTGGCGTCGCAGCCGCCCTGGCCCATCCTGATCAGCGGCTGGCGCAGGTCGGGCCCGACCTTGCAGACGGCGGCCGTCGCCGGCGGCCAGAACAGGCCGGCCTGGGCGTAGTAGCCGCCGGCGAGCTGCGTCGCCGAGACGGGGTAGTCGTGGTTGGACGGGATGTTGGCCCTGGCGCCTGGCAGGCAGTCGCGGGTCGGGTCCCCGCCGGCCGCGGCGGGGGTGACCTGGCCGAGGACCGCGCCGCAGGACGCGGCGGCGACGGTGGCCGTGGCGAGGGTGGCGATCCGGCGGCCGAGCCGCCGGTGCCGTGCATGAGGTGTCCGCTCTTTCACGGAAGGCAACGTAGTGACCACACGGGTGTATCTGTTGACTGTGCGACGGCATGTCGGGATCGTGGAGTGGTCCCTCTGTCACGCGCCGGCGTCGCTCGTGACGGATGCCGAATGGACAGGGTCGGCGAGGTGGCTGAGGCTGGAGCCGTGCCGGTGGGGACACCGCCAGTGAGACGCCCACGCCGGTACGGCGCGGCCCGCGCCACGACCGCGAGGAGGCGTCGGATGATCCGTGGGGTGCTGCTCGCCGCGTCCCGCAGCGCCAGGGCGCGGGAGCTCGTCGTCGCCACCGGGCCGACGCGCCGCGTCGTCGACCGGTTCGTCGCCGGTGAGCGGCCCGCCGACGCCCTCGACGTGGTCCGCGGGCTCGCCGCCGACGGGATCGCCGCCACCGTCGACCGGCTCGGGGAAAGCGGTGTCGACCTCGCCAGCGCGCGCGAGTCGACCGACGGCTACCTCGCGCTGCTCGACCTCGCCGAGGACGTCGGGCTCGCCGCCGGGCTGGACGTCTCGGTGAAGCTGTCCGCGCTGGGCCGGCTGGTGCCCTACGGAGGCCTGAAGATCTGCTACGAGAACGCCGCGGAGATCTGCGCCCGCGCGGCCGAGGTCGGCGCCACGGTGACCGTGGACGCCGAGGAGCACACCAGCGTCGACGCGGGCCTGGCGGTGCTCGCCGACCTGCGCCGCGACTTCCCGGCCACCGGGGCGGTGCTGCAGTCCTACCTGCGCCGTACCGAGAACGACTGCCGCCGCCTGGCCGGCGCCGGCTCGCGGGTGCGGCTGTGCAAGGGCGCCTACCGGGCGGCGGGCGACGTCGCCTTCACCCGCCGCGCGGACGTCGACGCGTCCTACGCCCGCTGCCTCGGCGTCCTGATGACCGGCGAGGGCTACCCGATGGTCGCCACCCACGACCCACGGATGCTGGCGCTCGCGGGCCGCCTCGCCGACGCGCGCGACCGGGACCGGGACGACTTCGAGTACCAGCTGCTGCACGGCGTACGGCCGCACGAGCAGCTCAGGCTCGCGAGCCTCGGCGCCCAGGTGCGGGTCTACCTGCCCTACGGCCCCGACTGGTACCCGTACCTGCTGCGCCGGATGGCGGAGCGCCCCGCCAACCTGGCCCTTTTCCTGCGCGCCCTGCGCACCCGTTCCTGACGCCGCCCGGCGTACCTCTTCCTGGCGAGCCCCGGCGTACTGGCGCGGGGCTGGACGGTGAGCAGTCGCGCCGTTCGGGTGACGCCGAATTCTCCGCGAGGTGAGGTTTACCTCAGTGAGGTTTACCTCCGCGAAGGTTAGGTCGCCCTGAATAATGGCGTCTTGACATTTATAATGCCGGTCGTACCGTCCCTCCCATTTATGTGGTTTGCTGTCTGTGGGGCGGAACTGGCGGCGGTCGCGCGTCGTCCTCGCTGGTCACGGATCGTGGCCGGACAAGTGCTCCGCCTCCGGATGACCTGCCCGCCCGCGACGGCGGGGTGATGGCGGAAGGTGTATGGACATGCGCGGGGACGCGGAGATCATCGAGCTGTTGAACGCGGTGCTTACCGACGAGCTGACAGCGGTCAACCAATACTTTCTGCATTCGCGTATGCAGCGTAACTGGGGGTACAAGAGGCTTTCGGAGCATTCCTACCACGAGTCGATCGACGAGATGAAGCACGCCGACGAGCTCATCGAGCGGGTGCTCTATCTGGGCGGGCACCCCAACCTCCAGCGGCTGCACACGCTGGHCATCGGCGAGAACGTGCCCGAGCAGCTCAGCCTTGACCGCAAGCACGAGGAGCGGTCGGTCGACGTGCTGCGCCCCGGCATCGCGCTGTGCCGGGAGCGCGGCGACATCGGCTCCGCTCTGCTGCTCGAGCGGATCCTGCACGACGAGGAGGAGCACATCGACTGGCTCGACGCCCAGCACGACCTGATCGCGCAGATCGGAACCGAGAACTACCTGGCTCAGCAGATCCACGACTGAGCGCCGGTCGCCAGCCCGCGTGGCCGCCGCGGAACGCTAGGCGTCTCATATCTCAGAATATGAGATTGTAGTATCAGAGTATGAGAAACGTGGGTGCGGGCTACCGATGGGTGGTGCTCGCGGTCGGGACCGTGGCGCAGGCGACCACCAGCGCGTACTTCCAGGGGCTCGCCGGGATCGGGCCGGCGCTGCGGGCCGAGCACGGGCTGACGCTCGGGGGGCTGGGACTGCTGCTGGCCTGCCCGACGGCCGGCATCCTGCTGACGCTGCTCGCCTGGGGACCGGTGGTCGACCGGTACGGGGAGCGCCCGGCGATGACGGCCGGGCTCGCCGGCGCGGCGGGGTGCCTGTTCGGCGCCGGGCTCGGCCACGGCCTCGCCACCCGGGCGGTGCTGCTGGCGCTGGCCGGGGCGGCCGGGGCCAGCGTCACGACGGCGAGTGGCCGTGCGGTGCTGACCTGGTTCCCCGGCGCTCGCCGCGGCGTCGCGATGGGGATCCGCCAGTGCGCCGTGCCCGCCGGCTCGGGGCTCGCCGCCGCCGGGCTGCCGGCGGTGACCGGCCACTTCGGCGTCGCCGCCGCCTTCTACGCCCTCGCGGCCTGCTGCCTGGCCGCGGGCATCGCGGTCGTCGCGTTCATCCGGGAACCACCGGAGGCCCTGCGCGAGGACACCCCAAAGCCGGCGGCCGCGCGACCGGCGCGACCCGCGCGGCCCGTGGGGCCGGCGGGATCCGCGGCGCCTGGCGTCGCGGGCTCAGCGGCGGCGTCGTCGACCCGGGACGTGCTGCGTGACCGGCGCCTGTGGCGGCTGAGCGCGGCCGCGGGGCTGCTGGTCGTGCCGCAGTTCACCATGGTCGCGTTCCTGGTGGAGGTGCTGCACGACGACCGGGGGATGAGCGCCCAGCGCGCGGCCGTCGTGCTGACCGTCGCGCAGGCGGCGGGCGCGCTCGCGCGCATCCTGGTCGGCGCGTGGAGCGACCGGGTGGGGGCCAGGCTGCGCCCGTTGCGGGTGCTCGCCGTCGCCGCCGCGGTGGGGATGGTGGCCGCCGCCGGGGCGACCGTCGCCGCGCCCGTCGGCCTGCTCGCGGTGGTGCTGGTGCTGGTCACGGCCGTGACCGTCTGCTGGAACGGGCTGGCGTTCACCGCGGCCGGCGAGCTCGCGCCACCCGGCCGGGCGGCGACCGCGATGGCCGCGGAGAACACGCTGAACTTCGTCGCCGCCGCCGCGACGCCGCCGCTCGTCGGCCTGCTCGTCACGGGGACCGGCTGGTCCCGCGCGTTCCTGCTGGTCGCGGCCGCCCCCATCGTCGCCGCGGTAACCCTGCGCCCCATCCTCGAACGCAGGCCACCGCACCCACCGCACCCACCGCACCCACCGATCGCCCGGCCAGACGCCGTGACCCCGGTGCCCAACCCGGTGCCACCGCCCGCGCGCCGCGCCGCCGACAGCCTCCTGTGCACCGACCCCTCCGCGGGGTCCCCGCCGATTGGCGGCCGAGCCTGACAGGCGCGACGTCCTGACAGGCATCGACCCCCCGCGTCGCGAATCGGTGGGGGAGGTCCCGTTCGGCAATGCGCCCGCTGGCCTTCATGTTCGCGACGTCCGGACGGGCTAACGGGAGACCGGTTTCGCCGCTATCGTGTGGCCCATGCGAGGCGCTGACGGCGTGTCCACCGCCGCCGGGGCGTCTCGCCCACCGTGCTGATCGTCGTCGCGCTCAGCCTCCTCGCCGCGTTCCTGTGGGCGTGGTCGGCCGTCCTGCAGCAACGGGCCGCGATCCGGGCGAGCCGCCGCGGCTCGCCCGCGCTCGACCGGGTCGTCCCCGGGCACGGCCTGATGCTTGCCCTGATGCGTGACCCGCTGTGGTTCGCCGGCTGGCTGGCCAACCTCGGAGGCTTCGTCGTCCAGGCGGGGGCGCTCTATCTGGGCTCGGTGGCGGTCGTGCAGCCGCTCATCGTGGCGCAGCTGCTGTTCGCGCTGCCGCTGTCCCGGGTCGGCTCGGGCCGCCCGCTGCCGCACGGGGCCTGGTGGGCCGCCGGCGCGGTGTCCGCGGGGCTCGCCGTCCTGCTGACGGTGCGCGGCAAGCCGCCCGCGGTCGTGCACGTCGACGACGCGCGTCTCCTCGCCGCCATCGCGGTCACGGTCGCGGTCGCCGTCACGATCACGATGGTGTCCCTCGGCCAGCCCCCGTCGTTGCGGGCGCCGATGTTCGGCATCGCCGGCGGGTTCTTCTACGCGCTCAACGCGGTGCTCATCAAGCGCACCGTCGGGCTCGCCGTCGACCACGGCTTCGTCGCGCTGGCGACCTCGTGGTACGTCTACGCGCTGATCGTGGCGATGATCACGAGTATGACGCTCAGCCAGACGGCCTACGCCTCCGGGCCGTTCGCCGGCGCGGTGACCGGCATGAACATCACCAACCCGGTCGTGTCGTACCTGCTCGCCGTGCTCGTCTACGGCGTCCCGGCGCCGACCGCGCCCCACCAGGTCGTCGGGATCGTGGCCGCGGCCGTGCTGGTCGTCGCCGGCGTCGTCGGCCTCGCGCGGATGCTCCCGCCCCTGCTCCCCGCGGGCCCCACGGGCCCGGCGGGCCCGGAGAGCACCCCGGCCGTCGTGCCCGCGGTGCCCACCCAGCCGCCCACCCGGCGCCGCCGGGTGGGCGGCGCCGGGCGGCGGCCTCAGGCTCAGGCGTCCCGACGGACCATCGTGTAGGCGGCGGCGCCGAGGCCGACGACGAGCCAGATGATCAGGACGATCAGGCCGCCCAGCGGGGTCATCACGCTGTCCGTGTCACGGACCACCGTGACCAGCGCCTCGCCGGCGCCGTCGGGCACGAACTTGTGGATGTTGCTCCAGTCGCCGGGCAGCAGGCCGGTGATGATCGGAACCACGAAGATCAGGCCGAGCAGCGCGGCGATCGAGCCGCCGGTGCTGCGGATCAGGGACCCGAGCACCAGTCCGAGCAGGCCGATCGAGGTGACGAAGAACGCCCCACCGAGCAGCACCCGGATGACGTGCGGATCGCCGATCGAGACGCCAAGGCCGATCTGGTGGAGGATCGCCTGCCCGCAGAAGAACGCGGCGAGGATCGAGACCAGGGACAGCACGAAGCTGGCGACGCCGAACACGGCGGCCTTCCCGAACAGCACCGGCAGCCGGTGCGGGRCCGCGCCGAGCGACGTGCGGATCATCCCGGTCGAGTACTCGCCGGTGATCAGCAGCACGCCGAGAACCCCGATGGCGATCTGGGAGAAGTACCCGCCGACCAGGCTCGTCATCACCGGCTCGGTGAAGTTCTCGGCCCGCTCCTGCGCGGTCGAGTTGTGCCACTCCGAGACGGTGATGGCCGGGATCAGGCAGCCGAAGCCGATCGTGACCACGAACGCCGCGAGCATCGTCCACATCGTCGAGCGCAGGGACGTGAGCTTCGTCCACTCGGAGCGCAGGACCCGGGACATCGTGACCCTGGCGTTCACGTGGAACGCGGCCGGCTGCCGGTTGGTCGCCGTCGCCCGCGGCGTGGCAGGGGGCGAGAGGGTCTCGCCGGGCCCCAGTGGTGTGGCGGTCATGCCTGCCCCCTCGCGGTGGTCGCGCCGGCCCCGACGGAGCCCTGGTCCGCGGCGCCGCCGGCGGCGGTCGCGGCGGCCGGGACGCGCGGTGGCTGCGGCTGGCCGTGGTTGTACTCGACGGCGTCACGGGTGATGTCCATGAACGCGTCCTCCAGCGACACCTGCCGCGGGGTGAGCTCGTGCAGCGGGATGCCCGCCTCGAACGCCAGGTCGCCGATCCGCTGCGAGGTCAGGCCGTTGACAGCCAGCGTGTCCAGCCCGGTGGGCGTGGTCTTCGCGTTCTCGCGGTCGAGCACCTCGGCGAGCCGGCCGGCCTGAGGTGAGCGCACATGCACCAGGTCGCCGGAGGCGGACCGGATGAAGTCCTCGACGGAGGTGTTCGCGATCAGCCGGCCGCGGCCGACGACGATGAGGTGGGTGGCGGTCAGCGCCATCTCGCTCATGAGGTGCGACGAGACGAAGATGGTCCGGCCCTCGGCCGCCAGCGTCTGCAGCAGGGTACGGATCCAGCGGATGCCCTCGGGGTCAAGCCCGTTGACCGGCTCGTCGAGGATGAGCACCCCGGGATCGCCGAGCATCGCCGACGCGATTCCCAGGCGCTGCCCCATGCCGAGCGAGAAGCCGCCGACCCGCTTGCCCGCCACGTCGGACAGGCCCACCAGGCCCAGCACCTCGTCGACCCGCCGGCGGGGGATGCCCTGCGTCTGCGCGACCGCGAGCAGGTGCTTGTAGGCCGACCGGCCGGTGTGCACGGCCTTCGCCTCGAGCAGCACGCCGACCTCGCACAGCGGGGCGGAGAAGTCCCGGTACGCACGGCCGTTGACCGTGATCTTGCCCTTGGTCGGCCGGTCGAGGCCGATCGCCATCCGCATCGTCGTGGACTTGCCCGCGCCGTTCGGGCCCAGGAACCCGGTGACCACACCCGGCTGGACGCTGAACGTGAGGTCGTCGACAGCTGTCTTGCTGCCATACCGCTTTGTAAGGCTGCGCGCCTCTATCATCCGCCTACCTCGGGGGTCTATCGGCTGTCCGTCACATCCACCTTAGGGGCACCCCGTGGGCCCTCCCGACCCCGGAGGGTGGCGACATGCCGGCTTCGACGTGTACGCCGGGTGACGCCCGCCGAGCCGCGAACACGCGGCCACCTGGCCTGGCTGCTCGGCGTGACCATTCGCGCAGGTCAGTTGCGCGCGGCCTTCGGGGGGACCGAGAGGGCGTGAGCGGCGCGCCCTCGTAGGGCGGGTTCCTGTCCGGTATCCGACAGCCGCCCCGACGGGTAGGGCGGTCGGCTCGGACAGGAATCGGGCACCTGCCCGATGTCCTCACCCCCGTCCGACGGTGATCGTGGAGAGCGACACACGAGGACGGGACACGCGCCGAGGGGCGCGAGAGGACGTGACAGACGATGTTGTCCTGGCAGATCGCGGCGGCGGCGGCGGGCGAGCACGGAGACCAGCTACGGCGGGACGCCGCGGCGTCCCGCTCGGCGCGGGCGGCGCGGGCGGGCGCCGATGAGACACCGGCGAACGGGCGGCTGGCGCTCGACCCGGAGGAGGTCTACCCCGACGAGCCGGCCGAGGGCCGGGGCGCCCGGCGGCGGACGTCGACCGGACGGCGGCGCTGACCGCGATTTCGACGTGACAGCACCCTCACAGCAGCGACAGCACCGTGAAAGTGATGAGGACTGCCGGCCTGAGGCCGAAAACCGGGTGGAGTTGTCGCAGCTGTCAGCCAGACTAGGAGTCATGACGCAACTCGCCAGCTCGGTGTTCGTCGGCCGCGCGGCCGAGCTCGCCCGGCTCGAGGGCGCGCTGCGGCGCGCGGCCGACGGCGACGGCGCGGGCGTCATCATCGGCGGCGAGGCCGGCGTCGGCAAGACTCGGCTGGTCGAGGAGGTCGCCGCCCGGGCGGCCGCGGCGGGGCACACCGTGCTCGCCGGCGGCTGCGTCGAGCTCGAGGGCGACGGGCTGCCGCTCGCCCCGGTCGTCGAGGCGTTACGTGGGCTCGCCCGCCGGATCGGCCCGGAGGCGCTCGCGCGGCTCGCGGGCGGGCGCCGCGACGAGCTGGCTCGCCTCCTGCCCGAGGTCGCCGGCCCCGTGGCCATCCCCGCGGCCGCGGCTGACGACGCACAGGGGAACGGCATCGGCAACGGCATAGGCCGGCTGTTCGACCTCGTGCTCGGCGTCGTCGAGACGCTGTCGGCCGAGCACCCGGTGCTGTTCGTCATCGAGGACCTGCACTGGGCGGACCACTCGACCCGGGCGCTGGCCGCGTTCCTGCTGCGCAACCTGCGCGGCTGCCGGGCGACACTGGTCCTGACCTACCGGGCCGACGGCGTCGGCCCGGGCCACCCGCTGCGGACCTTCCTGGCCGAGTCCGAGCGGCTGCGCTGGATGTCCGGCTCGGAGCGGCTGCGCTGGGTCGAGCGGATCGAGCTCGCCCGGTTCGGCCGGGCCGACGTGACCGAGCTGGTCGCGGCGATCCTCGGCGAGGCACCCCCGGACCAGCTTGTCGACGCTGTCATGGCCCGCTCGGACGGCAACGCGTTCTTCGTCGAGGAGCTCGTCTGCGCCGCCGGCGCCGGCGGGGTCGACACGATCAGCCCGACTCTGCGTGACGCGCTGCTCGCCCGGATCGAGGCGCTGCCAGCGGCGACGCGCCACCTGCTGCGGGTCGCGGCCGCCGGCGGCCAGCGCGTCGAGCACCGGCTCCTCGCCGCGGTCCTGGGTCTGCCCGAGGAGCAGCTGTGGGACGCGCTGCGCGCGGCCGTCGCGACTGGTGTGCTCATGGTCGCCCCGGCGGACGACGCCTACTGCTTCCGGCACGCGCTGACCCGCAGCGCCCTGCGCCATGAGGCGCTGCCCGGCGAGCTGTCCCACCTGCACCGGCGCTACGCGCAGGCGCTGGAGGCCGACCCCGGCCTGGTCGGCGGTGGCGCGCGGGCCGCGGCGGCGGTCGCCTACCACTGGTACGCGGCCTGTGACCATTCCAGGGCGCTGCCCGCCCTGCTGACCGCGGCCCGTGCCGCGGCCTGCGCCTACGCCTTCGCCGAGGCCCTGCGGCACTACGAGCGGGCGCTCGCGAGCTGGGACGAGGTGCCCGACGCGGCCGAGCGGGCCGGCCTCGACCACCTGGGGGTCCTGGAGGCCGCGATCACGGCGGCGAAGATGGCCGGTGAGCTGCGCCGCGGGCTGGACCTTGTCGCCCGGGCGCGCGCCGAGGCCGCCCTTCTCGGGGACCCGGTACGCCTGGCCCTGGCGCTGACGGAACAGAGCTTCCTGCTGCGCATGCGCGGCCACTCGGACGGGGTCGCGGAGGCGCGGGAGGCCCTCCGGGTGATGCCCGCCGAGCCGCCTACCCCGACGCGGGCGAAGATTCTCGTCTCGCTGGGCAAGGCGCTGTCGATGGTCCCCCGGCGCGCCGCCGCGCTGGAGGCGATCGAGGAGGCGCTGGCGATCGCCCGTGCCACCGGCGCGCGCCGGGTGGAGGCGACGGCGCTGATGACCACCGGCTGCCTCGCCAGCACCTGGACCCTGCCGGAAGACGCGCGCCTGGGCCGGGCGATCGCCCACGAGCTGAACGACGACGACCTGCTGCTGTCCAGCTACACCAACGAGTCCGACACCTGGCTCGGCGGCTGCCGGTTCGACGAGGCGGTCGCCGCCGGGCGAGAGGGCCTGCGGCTGGCCCGTCGGCTCGGCCAGGAACGCACCCACGGTCTGATCATCGCGGGCAACGTCATCGAGGCGCTGTTCGGCGCGGGCCGCTGGGACGAGGCCGAGAAGCTGCTCGCCGAGACCACCGAGCTCGCCCCGATGGGAATCCACGCGCTGTTCCTGGAGCAGCTGCGGGGCGAGCTGGCGCTCGCCGGCGGCCGGCTCGACGAGGCCGCGACGGCGTTGGCCTCGGCCGAGGGCACACTCACCCACCGCTACCTCGGCAGCCAGTACACGATGCCGCTGCTGCGGCTGCGCATCGACCTGGACGTGCGCCGCGGCGAGCCGGGAGCGCTGACCGACGGCGTCGCCGGCGCCCTGTCGGCCGTGCGCGCCGTCGAGACGTTCGACTTCACCGACGTCGTCCGCTACGCGGCTCCGCTGCTCGCGTCCGCCATGGGTGCCACCGCCGAGGCGGCGGGCGTCGCCAGGGCCCTGCGCGCCGGGGACGACCTGCGCCGGGCTCTCGACGCGGCCGGCAGGGTCGCCGCGCTGGCGGCCGAGATGCCGTTCGAGCGGGCCGTGTCCGGCGAGGCCTGTAGCACGGTGATCGACGGGGAGCTGGCCAGGGCCGAGGGCCGGCCGGACCCGGAGGCATGGGAGCGCGCGGCGAAGTCCTGGGCCGCGCTCGGCGTTCCCTATCAGTCGGCTCGGGCGCGCTACCGGCGGGCGGAGGCGCTGCTCGCCGTCGGCGACCGGGCGGCGGCCGGCGACGAGCTGCGCGCCGCCGCGGTCGCCGCGGACACGCTCGGCGCGCATCTGCTGCGCCACGATCTGCGCCTGCTCGCGGCACAGGGCCGCCTCGTGCTTCCCGGCCCGGAGAGTGGGCCGGAGACGGCCCACGGCGAGTGTGCGGCCGCCACCACGGATGGGCCGCCGCTTGGCCTGACCGCGCGGGAGGTCGATGTGCTGCGTCTCGTCGCCGCGGGCAGCACCAACCCGCAGATCGCCGCGGCGCTGTTCATCAGCCGCAAGACGGCGAGCACCCACGTCTCGAACATCCTCGGCAAGCTGGGCGTCACCAGCCGAGGCGAGGCGGCCGCCGTCGCTCACCGCCTGCGCCTGTTCGACGGCGGCGACGTCGCGGTCTCGGGGCCTCCCGGCGCGGGTCGCTAGTTCCGCCTCAACGAGGGTTCCGCGCGCCGCCAGCGCCGAGCCGGGTCAGGGGATAGGGGTTAGGGCTTAGTCAGAGCCTGCGCGTCACCCGTGGCGCGCCACGTCTGACTGACCTCCAGAACCGGCGCCGATCGGCGGCCCGGCCGACGCGAGGCATGGTTGCCGCGGACGCGCCCGGGCCGTGTCGGCGCGCCAGTGACCGTCAGGGTGTGGGTGTCTACGGCGTCGAGGTCGGGGCGTCGACGGCTGGGTCGGGCGAGGCGGGTGGTGCTGGGCTGCTCGGCGTGGGGGCCGGCGCGGCGGCGGTGGCCGCCGGGCGGGTGACACCGGTGACGGTGACGGTGACCAGGTCCTGGACGGGACAGCCGGACGAGCTGGCGGTCAGGTCGACCGTGATCTTGACGGTCTGGCCGGGAGTGGTGAGCTGGTCGAGAGGCAGGCGGGCCAGCAGCGTGCCGCCGGCTGGCGGTGAGAGGGGGATCGTGGCGCTGGCCATCGCGAGGGGGCGGCCGGCGGTGTCGTGGGCCTCCGCGTGGACGACGGTCGTCGTGCCGGTGCCGGTGGTCTTCGCGACGGCGTAGCGGCCGGTGATGTCGAGGGTGGTGGCCCTGGTCGTCGCCGCGAGGCTGGTGGTCGTCAGGCTGACCGTCGCGCAGGTTGGCGATGTCGCGGTGGGCTGGGCGGGTGTGGCCCCCGGGATTGTGGGCCGCGGTGTCAGCCTGATGACCGGGAAGGGCGTTGGTGCCGAGCCCGTGGTGGTGGCCGGTGCGGACGGATCAGGTCCGGTCGGGTTCGGCGTCGTCAGTTGTGGTGTGGTCGGGCTCGGCGGCGTCGGTGTGATCCCTGGCGCGGGGCTGGTGACCGGGGTGGGCGTGGTGTCGGTGTAGCCGGTGGCCCAGGCGAGGACGGCGCGGACGTAGGCGTCGACGGGGTTGTAGTCGTAGATCGCCGCGTAGAGGTCGGTGGGGTCGGCCAGGTCGCGGTGGTAGGCGCAGAGGTAGCCGCCGGCGACGAGGGTGGCGTCGTCGATGTTGTTCGGGTTCCTGGCGGTGTCGTGCTTGCTGTCGTGGCTGGTACTGGCCCAGATGGTGGGAAGTAGCTGCATCGGGCCGACGGCGTGGTCGTAGGCGCTGTCGTGGTCGAGTGCGCCCTTGTCGGTGTCGCCGACGCGGGCGAAGTCGTCGTGGCCGTCGAGGCGGGGGCCGACGATGGCGGGCGTGATGGTGCCGTCGGGCCTGATGGTGCGGCCGGTCGCGTGGTTGGTCTCGACCTTGCCGATGGCGGCGAGGAGCTGCCAGCGCAGGTGGCAGCCGGGCTCTTCGGTGGTGACGGCGCCGGCGGCCTCCTCGTAGGCGGTGAGGACGCGGGCCGGGATCTGGCGCTCGGTGGCGGTGAGCGGGACGAGGCCGCCGGTCACGTCCGGGGAGGCGGCGGCGGTGGCGAGGCTGTCGACCGGGACCTGGCTCGGCGCGCCGTCCCGGTCCAGGGCCGCGAGGGYGATGGGCAGGGCATCCGGGCCGAGAGACGACAGGGCGAAGCCGCGGCCCGCGGTGGGCGGAGTGGTCGAGGCGCCACGGCCCCCGCCGCCGAGGGGGACGTCCACGCCGGACAGCAGCACGATGACGAGTGCCGGGATCCCGAGGGCGGGCAGGCCGACGGCGTGCAGCAGGCCGATCCTGCGTGCGCGTGACCTGCGACGCCGATGCCGGCCAGGGTGATTCCGGGCTGGCGAGGCGCCGGCTGCCGGTGCGCGCGGGTCCGTGCCCTGGGCGTCGCCGATGGCGGTGTCGCCGGCCGCGGTGTCGTCGGCGAGGGCGTCGCCGCCGCCGGCCGCGGAGGCCGCGTCGGGATCGGCGATGCCGCCCGGGCTCTTGGCGAGAGTGACGGGGGCCGTGACGTCGGTGACGTCGGGACTGCCTGGTGGCGTGCCACCGGACGGCGTGTGAGCCGAGGCGCTGTCCGGCGCGGTCTGCGATGCCGACGAGTCGCCCCCAGCGCTGGTCTCGCGAGGCGGCACCGAGGGCGCCGGGCTGCCGGGAGCAGGTCGTGCCGGGACGGCCGGCGCGCCTGGTCGGGAGGAGAGTCGGTCGCGGCGGCTCACCCGGCGGCTCCTTCCACGTCGTCGCGCCGGCCGATGGGAAATCCGTGGTCACCAAATACGGGCAGTGTGGAATGCCCGACGGGCGACGTGGACGGCCGCGGCGCGGGTGGGTGTGGGGGCGGTGAGCAACTATGGCAGATCGTGGGTTGGTCCGACCAGTAGTTGGTGGGAAATTCTGCGTAACGCCGAGGGGTCGGCTCTCTGCCAGTGTGCCGCCGGCCCGCCGTAGCGCCGGGTGACGATGCTCGCTCTCGGTAGCAAATCCTGTGGACGATCCATCATCGACTGTGGACCTGGCGCCGAAGCCCGTAGGCGGATGGGAGAATCGGGGCCGCCCGCATATGGGATGATCCATCCGTGTTTCCGGGATGGTTTTTGACATGGTCACGAGGACGCTCGGACCAGGGCTGGTGGCGAGGATCAATCGGCCCGACGAGCTGGGCGACAGGTTAATTGGCATGCRGCGCTGAGATTCGAGTGGAGCGTGAGGATGGTGTTGAGATAGCTGCACCCACCCTGGTCTATCACTATGTTGTGGATCACCGGCGCAGGTCGCCGGACTTCTTTGTCGACGCGGTTCTGCGTCAGGCTCGCAGGGATTCTCTCCAGAATCATGACCGCCGCTGTTGACGGGTGCTCTCTGGCCGGAGGAGCGCCGGGACGTGCGGTGATCTCCGATCACACGGCCCGTGGTCAACCCGCAGCCCGATGGACTCCCAGCCGAGACCGATGTGGGGAGCCGACGTGCTGAAGGGAGACGTCAAGGTTGGCGGGGCCGGCCCGGGTCGATCATCGCCGCCGGGTGGCCCCGGCGGCGGGGGAGCGGGCCGGGGTACGGTCCGAGCGGCGGGTCGCCGGGACGGTCGCTGGGGCGGTGCGGCGGCGCGCGGGCGCGAGGTCGACTACGTCGATGTCCACCGTGCCGAAGCCGTGGGCGGTGCGTTCTCCGACGCCGGCGAACGCGGCGAACCTGGCGAGCGCGGCGAACATCGTCGCGATGTAGTCGGACGTCGCGGCGAGCAGTCGCAGGTCGGCCTGCCCGACGAAGCCCACCTGGCGCAGCCCGTGGCCGAGCTCGACCTCGGAGCTCGCGCCCCAGACGCCGTCGAGGAAGACCGCCTCGATGAGGGCCCGCGCGTCGTCGGCGCCGATCCGCAGCGGACCGGGCGCGTAGGTGTTCCAGCGGGCGAGCAGGCCGCCGATGGCCAGCGCCGGGTCTGGCAGCGGCAGGTCGCGCCCGTCGCGGGAGAAGAACGTCGGGGTGTTCATCGTGAGCCGGGCGCCGCGGGCGGGCCGGCCCTGCGCGAGCTCGGCGTAGGAGTAGCGGTGCAGGTCCGCGCCGATGACCGGGACCACCCGCGAGCCGAAACGAACCGTGTCCGGCGGCCAGCTGGGCAGTGGAGCGTCGTCCGCGAGCCAGCCCAGCCGCCAGGTCGTCACGGCGGGCGCGGCGGGCGTTGCGCGCTCGGACGGCTCCCGCCTGCTGACCAGGCGGGAGGTGCCGCGGCTCGTCGCGGCGTGCGTGGACGGTTCCCGCGTTCCGGCCAGGCGGCCGTCACCGTGCGTGCCTAGCCCAGTCCCGCCTAGCCCGGTGCCGCCTAGCCCGGTGCCGCCTAGCCCGGTGCCGCCTAGCCCGGTGGCGTTGGGTCCGGCGTCGGGCATCAGCTGGCCGACGCTGAACGGTCTGTCCTCGTCGGTGCGCGTCCCGCCGGCGGGGTCGCAGACCGCGCTCGCGGCGGCAAGCAGCCAGCGAGGGGCCGCATCCGGGATGGCACCCGCCATCCGGACGAGAAGCATTGACGGCATCCAGGCCTCCGCCATCGTCCCGTGCGTTGGGCAACCGACTGGGCACAGTCAGCAGCCCCGCAGCCGGGGAGTGTAGCCGACGGCCCCGTCGACAGTGTGGCCTGGGTCACCCTGGTGTTACGCAGAAACCGGTTCCACCGGAGAACGGTTGCTTCGTCCGCTATTGCGCCGCAGGTCGCGGTCGGGTGACCCTCTTTGGAGGGTATCGCGGCAGATTTACGGCACGACGGGGACGCCCCGCTGTGAGGCGTCTACTGTGCGAAGGCGCTGTTAATAGTGAATGACGGACTCGCGGCTGAGCAGATCGGCGTAGTCGGAGGGTAGCTGGCCGGCGACATCCTCGAACTCCGACGGCGAGACGCTGGTCTTGAGCGCCGCCATGACAGCGCGGGCATGACGGCGGGCCTTGGGCTCCGTGCAGGAGCCGCCCTCGTGCAGGGCGACCCGGCGGTAGAACTCATGGACGTCGAAGCGCTCGCCGGCACCCCTTGGGGGCAGTACCTCGGCGAACGCCGCTGGCAGCTGGGCGGCGAGGTTCCGCGTCTCACCGCCGGAGATCCGTTCGCCGAGCACCGTGAGGGTGGCACGCACCGCCATCTCCGCCTGCCTCGCGGACTCGAATCCGCCCGTGACGCGGATCGCGGACACAAGCTCGTCCTGCTTCATCGTGGCTGCCCTTCCCATCGGGACCCGGCGCCTTCCTGATCTGGAGCCGCGTCGGGCCGAACCGGCCCATGGCTGACAACCTCTGCCCGTCCCCGGTCCACGGCGGACAAAACGCCAGGTCACGGCCCCACACGGCGACCACCGGCGCGAGCGGCCTGGGCCGTCCGGGCCGTCCGGGTAGTCCGAGGCCGTCCGGGTAGTCCGAGGCCGTCCGGGCCGTCCGGGGCCGTCCGGGGCCGTCCGGGGCCGTCCCAGGCAGTGCCGGACGGTTCAKGCCGTGAGGTAGCCCGTGCGGACCAGGTAGGCGATCAGCGCGTCCGCGGCGTGCGCGGCGTCCGTCGGGCCGATGATCGTGGGCGGCTCGTGGGCGGCCAGAGCGCCGGTGAGTGCCAGCAGCCGGTCCCGGGCGGCCGTGCCCGCCGGAGGGGGGACGACCCTGGCCCGTGGGCGGTAGGCGCGGACGTCGGCGACCCGGACCGCGCCGTCGGCGGCCCGTGCCGGCTCGACGACGGGCACCGGGGCGCTGTCCGAGGCCAGGAGCGCCGGCAGCGCGGCGCGGCGCAGGCGCAGGCCGGCGGCCTCGGCGGAGCAGACCGCGGGCGTCGGGACGCGTAGCCGCTCGCGCCGCCCGCCGTCGAGCCGGCGCTCGGCGAGCAGCCAGCCGTCGTCCGCCGGGGTCAGGCCGACCAGCCCGAGAGCCTGCGCGGCGCCGAGGGCATGCGCGAGCTGTGCGGGCAGCGCGCCGGTGCCGCGGTCCGGGGAATGGTCGCCGCAGAGCACCAGCGTCGGCTCGCCGACCGTCCGGATCGCCTCGACCAACGCCTCGGCGAGCGCCCGGGTGTCACCGGCGAGATCGGCGAGGTAGGCGTCCGCCGGCCCGAACGGCTCATCCCGCCCCTGCGCGCCGCCGTGGCTGGTATGGCCGGCGAGGCCGGCAGGGCTGGCGGACGCCGAGCCGTGACTCTCGCCGGCGGGCGGCCAGGCCACCCGGAGCACCTGGGCGCCCAGCGCCGCCGCCGCGCGCAGCGGACCGTCGGCGATCGGCGGGCCGGCGGCGACGGCGAGCACCCGTCCCGACCAGGCCTGCGCGATCGTCAGCGCGCGCTCCAGCGCGGCCTCGTCCGCCGCCGAGAGCCCGGCGCCGTGCGCCGAGCGCGTCACGGCCCCGGTCAGCGGATCGACCTCGGGCCGCAGGTCGGCTACCCGCAGGCACACGGCGATCAGCGGGCCGTCCGCGCGGGCCGCGTCGCCTGTCGCGTTCGTCATCGCCGACCTCCTGGTGACTTCGGGTACGAAGGCCGCCGGGCGCGCGAAAGAAGATCACTTTCGTGCGCCCAGCGGCCTTCTGGTGGTCCGGGCCGGCCTGGGCCGGCCACCTGGGTGACGGAAACCAGCCCACGGCCGGTGGCGCGGGAGGCCGCCGTTGATCTGGTGGGATCTTCGGCGCTCTGACTCCGAAGATCCCACCAGATCATGAGCCGGGCCATGATCCGGTGGGACCTTCGGGACCTTCGGGACCTTCGGGACCTTCGGGACCTTCGGAACCTTCGGGATCGTTCCGATCAACGGTCACGATGTCTCCGATCAGCCCTGGCGGAAGACGACGCCTTGGCCGCCGTCGGGGTAGGTCCAGGTGAGCGCGCCCTCGCCGTTGCAGACCATGTAGCAGGTGCCGCACTCGAAGCACTGCTCGTAGTTGAACAGGATCCCGCCGTCCGCCGTCGGCGCGAACAGGTTCGCCGGGCAGGCGGTGACACAGGCGCGGGTCGTGCAGGAGCGGCAGACGTCCGAGTCGACGACGATGTGCGCCCGCTCGCCGACCCGGAAGTCGACGGTGGCCATCCGGTCCTCGAACGCGATGTCGCCCAGCCGCCCGCCGCCGCCCCCCATACCCTCCGCGGCCTCGGTGGCGGCGGGCGCGCTGGCGGCGCCCACCGGCTTCCTGAACCAGAACCGGCTCACCGGAACACCTTCCCGATCCTCACTCCGTCGCGCGCGAGCTCGCGCAGGCTGACACCGTTGCGCTTGGCGGCCCGGCGCAGCAGTGCCAGCGCTCCCGGCTTCGGCTCCGGGTTCGTCACCGTGAACAGGCTCTCGACCAGGTCGGCGACGAGCCCCGGGTAGCGGCGCTGGATCCGCTCCGACAGGATGATCTCGGGTGCGCCGCGCAGCCGCTTGTGGTCGGCGAGCACGAACTGCTTCTCCAGCTCGTCGCGGTAGCGGGCCAGCCGCTTCTTCGACGCGTCGCCGGCCGCGGCCGCCTCGGCGGCGACCCGGCCCGCGACCAGGCCGGAGCCGATCGCGAAGTTGACCCCCTCCAGCCAGATGCCGGCGGCGAGTGTCATCCCGGCGGCGTCACCGGCGATCAGCAGGCCGTCGGCGTGCAGCGGCGGCATGTGGTCGTAGCCGCCCTCCGGGATGAGGTGCGCGGCGTACTCCTTCACCGTCGCCCCGCGCAGGTAGGGTGCGATCGCCGGGTGCCCCTTCAGGTCGGCGATGATCTCCTCCGGGCGGACCTTCGCCGCGGCCAGGCCCGGCAGCGCGAGCACCGCGCCGATGCTCACCGTGTCGCTGTTCGTGTAGAGGAATCCGCCGCCGGGGATGCCGCGGGTGTTGCCGAGCATCTCGATGTCGAGGCCCTCCTGGCCGCGCAGCCCGAAGCGCTCGTCGATCACCTCGCGCGGCAGCGACAGCACCTCCTTGACGCCCAGGGTGTGGTGCTTCGGGTCGGCCTTCGGCAGCAGGCCGGACTCCTTGGCCAGGAACGAGTTGACGCCGTCGGCGGCGATCACGACCCGGGCGCGCAGCTCGCCGTCGGCGCGGTCGGTGCGGACACCGACGACCCTGCCTGCCGCGTCGCGCAGCAGCCCGGTCGCGACCGTCGAGGTGACGAGCCGCGCGCCGGCGGCGGTCGCCTTCTCGGCGAGCCAGCTGTCGAAGTCGGCGCGGTAGGCCGTCATGCCGTTGTACGGCGGGCCGGCCCAGCTCTGGGTGCGGAAGTCGACGGTGAGCGCCTGCGTCTCGGTGAGCACCATGGTCGAGCGGCGCACGACCCAGCGCTCGACCGGCACCTCCTCCCACCAGTTCGGCAGGACGGTGTCGAGGATCCGGCCGTAGATGACCCCGCCGTAGACGTTCTTCGAGCCGGGGAACGGGCCGCGCTCCAGCATGACGACGGACGCGCCCGCGCGGGCGGCGGCGAGCGCCGCCGCGGCGCCCGCGGGCCCCGCGCCGACGACGATGACGTCGACGTCCGCCGGCTGGTCCCCGACGGCCGCGCCGGGAGCGGCGCCCGGGCCGGCGTAGGGGACTCGCTCGTCAGCCATGGTTGCTCTCCGCACGCGGGTTGGGAACGCCGGAAGCCGCGCTGTCCGGGCTGGCCGCGCTGTCCGGGCTGTCCGGGCTGGCCGCGCTGTCCGGGCTGGCCGAGCTGTCCGGGCTGGCCGAGCCGTCCGGGCTGGCCGCGGCGCCGCCGGCGCCGCCGGCAGGAGCGGCAGAGGCGGTGAGACCGGCGGGGGCAGGCACTCCGAGGCGGCGGGCGAGCTCGACGAGCAGCTCGCCCGCGTCCGTGACGAGGCCGAGGTCCGCCATCGCCGTCATCGGGCAGCTCGGGTCGGTGTTGACGGACACGACGTGGCGCGGCGCGCCCAGGCCCCCCGTGTGCTGGCTCGCGCCGGACACGCCGAACGCGATGTAGAGCTCGGGGTCGAGGGCGACGCCGGTGGTGCCGATCTGGCGGTCGTAGCCCATCCAGCCGGCGTCGGTCACGACCCGGGTGGCGCCCGCGGACGCGCCGAGCGCCGCGGCGACGCCGGCGAGCAGCTCGAACGCGGCGGCCGGCCCGACGTCCGCCAGGCCGCTGCCGCGGGCGACGAGGCCGGCGCCGCCGCCGAGCACCCGGCGCGCCTCGCCCAGGTCCATCGTCGCCGGGTCCGGCTCCAGCACCTCGACCACCTCGACGTCGACGACGTCGCCCGGCGTGGCGGCCAGCGACACCTCGACCGGCCCCAGTGCGCCCTCGGGGGCCTGGCGGGGAATCCGCGCCGGGCTCACCGCCGACCGCGCCGCCCGCGCCGCCGGTTCCGCCGCGGCTGGCGCTCCCGCCGTTCCCGCCGCCGGCGCGTCCGCCGTTCCCGTCGTTCCCGTCGCGGGCGCGTCCAGCGCGTCCGCCGGTTCCGCGAGCTCCACCAGTTCCAACGGTTGCGCGGGACCGTCGTACACCGACCGCGCACCCGGCAGCAGCGTCGCGACGGCGGGCGCCGCGCACGTCGTCGTGACGAGCAGCCGGCCGTCGACCCGGGCGAGCTCCGCCCGCACCTGGCCGTCGCCCGCCAGTGCGGCCTGGACGGCGCCGGCGAGCAGCGGGACGTCGAGCGCGGCGGCCAGCCGGGGCGCGAGGTCGCGGCCGTCCGCGGACGCGGGCAGCACGACCAGGTCCGCGCGGGCGAGCAGCGGGGCGAGCGAGCACGCGAGCGCCCCGGCCCGCAGGCCAGGGCCGGTGTCGGCCCACCAGACCTCGGCCGCCGGGCCGCCGCCGGTCGCCCGGTGCAGTGTCGCGGCCGCCTCGGCCGCCCCGGAGCCGACGACCAGCACCTGCCCGCCGGCCTCCGCCACCGCCTCGGCGCCGCCCGGCGGCACCTGCCCGCCGCGCGCGACGACGACCGCCACCGTCCCGGTGACCGGCAGCCCTGGCAGCGGCGCCGGTGCCGTGGCCAGCGCGTCCGGCGCGACGGGTGCCGTCTGGGAGAGCACGGTCTCGGTCATCGCGCGTGGTCCCGGGCCGGCGGGGCGGGCCTGCCCGCGACGATCAGCAGAACTCCCGCCACAGACGATCACTCTCCATCACGATGTCGTCGAGGATGCGGTGTGCCTCCTCAAGACTGCCCGCTTCGATCTCGGCGGTGAACAGGGCGAGGAACCCCGGAACGACTTCCTCGCCCATGGTCCACTCGATCTCATAGATCACGCGGTGCCCCCCACCTGAGCGTCGCCCACCCGGTGGGGCTGTGTCCGGTGGTCATGCGATCGCCACCGCGGCGCGCTGGCCCTCGACGACGGCGGCGTGCGCGCGGCGGGGGGACAGGCAGTCGCCGACGCGGGTCACCGTGAAGGGCAGGTCGCCCGCCTGCCGGCCCTCGGGGCTATGAGGGCCGGCAGGCAGTCCGGTCCGGGCCGCGAGCAGCGCCCGGTAGAGCGTGTCGTCGGCCCGCTGGTGCACGGCGCAGACGACCCAGTCGACGGCCCGCGTCTGGTCGGTTCCGGTCGGGTGGTGCTGAAGGCTCAGCACCACCCCGTCGCCGTCGTCCGCGGGAGCGGCACCCATGGGGACGAGGTCCGTGGCCTGGGTGACGCCGCGCGCCGCCGCCTTCACGTTCCACTGCTCCATGTCGAGGGTGACGCCCAGGTCCTGGCCGACGACCATGCCGTTGGTGATGACCTCGACCTGGCAGCCCCGGTCGGCGAGGAGCTCCGCGACCGACGTCGCCTGGTGGAAGCCCAGCTCGTCGACGACGATTACCTTCCCGGCGGGGACCGCGCGGCCCTCCAGCACGTCGCGGACGTCGACGACCCGGGGGTGCCCGCCGGCCCACCACGGGGCGTTCGGCGTCGCGCCGGTCGCGAGGATCACCGCGTCCGGCCGCTCGGCGAGCAGCAGGTCCGCGTCCACCTCGGTCGACAGCTTCACGTCGACGCCGGCGCGCTGCGCGTGGGCGACCAGGTTGCGGGTGATGTCGAGGAACTCGGCGCGGCTGGGCACGCTCGCCGCGAGCAGCACCTGGCCGCCCAGCCGGTCGGACCGCTCGAACAGGGTGACGTGGTGGCCGCGCTCCGCGGCGGTGACGGCGGCCTGCAGGCCACCCGGGCCGCCGCCTACGACGAACACCCGCTGGCCGCGCCGCCGCGGCGCCGGCAGCGGCACCGCCTCCCGGCCGGTGCGCGGGTTCTCGATGCAGCCGAGCCAGCGGTTCAGGCCCATCCGCCCGACGCACTCCTGGTTGCACGACAGGCAGGTGCGGATCTCGGTGGCGTGCCCGGCGCGGGCCTTGGCGACGAAGTCCGCGTCGGCGATCTGGCCGCGCACGACGCCGATGAGGTCGGCCTGGCCGGCGGCGAGCGCCCGGTCGGCCTGCAGCGGGTCCTTGAACCGGCCGACGCCGACGACCGGCAGCGAGACGGCGGCGCGGATCGCGCTCGGGATGAACATCGCGTAGCCGGGCGGCACCTGCATGCTCGCCTCGATCATGTAGAGCGTGGCGGTCGCGACGCCGATCGAGGTGTTGATGTAGTCGACCTTGCCCTGCGCCTCGACCATCTGGGCGATGGCGACGGCGTCCTCGATCGTCGTCCCGCCCTCGATCAGCTCGTCGCCGCAGATCCGCACCCCGAGCGCCCTGGCCGGGCCGATCGCGGCGCGGACCGCGTCGACGATCTCCAGCAGCAGCCGGGCCCGGTTCGCGAGCGACCCGCCGTAGGCGTCGGTCCGCTTGTTGGTGGCGGGGGAGAGGAAGCCGCGCACGATCGACGAGTGCGAGCACTGCAGCTCGATGCCGTCGAACCCGCCGGCCACGCAGTGCTCGGCGACCAGGCCGTAGCCGGCGACGACCTCGCGGATCTCGTGCGGCTCCAGCGCCTTGGGCACCTCGCGGAACAGTGGGTCCGGCACCGGGCTCGGCGCCCACACCGGCTGGCGGGAGAACATGCTCGACGCCTGGCCGCCGTTGTGGTTGATCTGCGCCAGGATCGGCGTGCCGTGCGCGTGCACCGCCTCGGTGATCCGCCGGTAGCCGGGGATGACGGCCGGGTTGAAGCCGTGGATCAGCTTCTCGTAGGGCCAGTCGGTCGGGTGGGTCGAGTGCTCCTCGGTGATGATCAGCCCGGCGCCGCCGGCCGCGCGGGCGGCGTAGTAGGCGGCGTGCTGCTCGGTGGGCATCCCGTCGGCGGCGTAGTTCGTCAGGTGCGCCGAGAACACCACCCGGTTGCGCACCGTCAGTGGCCCGATCCGCAGCGGGTTGAACAGGTACTGGTACCGCCCCGTCGCGCTCATCGCGCCGCTCCTTCCCGTGCGCTTCCGGCACCGACCGGCGCGCGCCGCGGCCTGCCGGTCGAGGCGGCGACCTCCAGGGCGCGGCGGCGGCCCTCGAGGACGGCCTCCAGCGCGGTGCGCGGCGCGACGCAGTCGCCGGCGCGCGGTGTGCCGGGCCGTTGCAGGTAGAGCGCCTCCATCGGAAGGCGGTGGCCGCAGTCGACGAGGACGGCGCACGGGATGTCGCGGCGGGCGCCGGTCCAGACGTCCTCCAGCACGACCCGGCCGGCCGCGGCCTCGCGGACCAGCGAGCGCAGCTCACGGCGGACGCCCGCCTGGGCGAGGCGGGTGTTGGCCGGCGCGAGGTCGCCGGTGAGCGACAGCAGCGTGCCGGCGACCTGGTCGGGGGCGACCAGCGCGACCTCGCGGCCGGCGCCGGCCAGCCACTCCGCGATCCCGACGGCCACCGGGCCCCCGACCGGGTCGTGCACGACGACCGGCCCGTCGGGCAGGACGCCGACGCCGCCGTCGAGCAGCGCCAGCGCCGAGACGACCGGGACCGTGGCCGCGCCGGGCGGCGACGGGTAGACCCGATCAGCCGGGACCGAGCCGGTGGCGAGGATGACCGCCTCGCCGGCCGCCTCGGCCGCGTCCAGGTCGACGGCGGTGACCGTCCGCCCGAACAGGAACCGCACCCCGAGGCGGGCGCACTCGGCGGCGAGCCAGTCGGTCAGCAGCGCGAGCCGTTCCCGGCCGGGGCCGACGGCGGCGGTGCGCAGCGCGCCGCCGAGCCGCTCCCCGGCCTCGGCGAGCGTCACGCCATGGCCGCGCGACGCGAGCACCCTCGCGGCCTCCAGGCCGGCCGGCCCGCCGCCGACGACGAGAACCTCGCGTGGCCGGTGGTCCGTGCCCTCGGGCGGGGCGTCCTCGGTCTCGTGGCCGCTGCGCGGCTCGCCGACGCAGCTCACGATCGGGTTGCGGTTGTCGCGGACCCGGCAGGCCTGGTTGCACAGCAGGCAGGGCCGCACGCGCTCCGCGTGCCCGGCGCGTGCCTTGGCGACCAGCTCCGGGTCGGCGATCTGCGCGCGGGTCATCTCGACCAGGTCCGCGACGCCGTCGGCGAGCGCGGCCTCGGCGTCGTCGACGTCGACGACGCTGCCCTGCAGCACGACCGGCACCCGCCCCGCCGCCGCCGTCCGCATCGCCGCGCACAGCTCGCGGTTGAACGTCGGCGCGGTGTGCGACGTCGGCCGGTAGGAGGTCGTCGAGTACGGGCCGCCGCGCGTCACGACCAGCAGGTCGAGCAGCCCCAGGCCCGCCAGCGCGTCCACCTGCTCGGCGGCCTGCTCGGGGGTCACCCCCGCCCACGGCGCCAGCTCGTCGCAGCACAGCCGCAGCGAGAGGATCCCGTCCGGGCCGAGCGCCGCGCGCACCGCGGTGAGCACCTCGCGGGTGAGGCGCAGCCGGTCGGAGCCGTAGCCGTCGCCGCGGTGGTTCGTCAGCCCGGAGTGGAACTGGCGCAGCAGCGCGAGCGGCCCGGCGTCGATCTCGACCCCGGCCAGGCCCGCGGTCGCGGCGAGCTCGGCGGCGGCGGCGAAACCGGCGACGACCGCGTCGATCCCGCCCTGCTCCAGCTCGGCGGGGAGCTCCCTGCTGGCCGCGTCCGCGACCGGTGACGGCGCCCACAGCACCGACTGCGAGTACGCGCTCGAGCCCTGGCCACCGGCGTGTCCCAGGCCGGCGAGGACCAGGGTGCCGTGCGGGCGGACCGCCGCGGCGAGGGCCGCCCAGCCGGGACCGCAGTCGGCGGCCAGCGGGGCGCG
The DNA here is from genome assembly GCF_001983105.1 of Pseudofrankia asymbiotica. Classification (GTDB taxonomy): domain Bacteria; phylum Actinomycetota; class Actinomycetes; order Frankiales; family Frankiaceae; genus Pseudofrankia; species Pseudofrankia asymbiotica. The sequence continues at coordinate 66,092 of NZ_MOMC01000027.1, forward strand.
CTCGTAGGGCCAGTCGTCGGCGGTGACGGACGCCGTCTCGGTGACGAGGACGCCGGCGCCGCCGGCCGCGCGGCGGGCGTAGTAGGCGACGTGGCGGTCGGAGATGTCCCGACGGCGGGCCAGGTTCGTCTCGTGCGGGCCGAACAGGACACGCGACGGCGCGGTGTGCTCGCGCAGCGTGAACGGCTCCGTGAGCGTCAGGCTCGCGGAGCATGCCACCGCCCGCGCCGGAGGCACCACCGAAAGTGGTGGCTCGGGCTTCCCGTCGGTGTCACCGTCGATCGGGTTCATGCTGTGGCCATACCGTGATGTCCGTCCACATCGCAATGGGCTAGTCGCCTCCCGGACGGAAGGTGACCGCGGCCCGCCCGATTGTGACACCCGATGTCACAACTTGACGGGTGACAGGAAGCATATTGGCACCCGATGCCAAAGGGAAGGGATCGGTCGATGCGTTCCGCGAGCCCGGCTCCGCGCGAGCGGCCACACAKCGCGACGACGGCCGCCGCACGCGGGGGTGGCGAGGCCGGCGGGGACGGCACGGCCCGCGGGGATGATGACGTGGTTCCTGGAGATGACACCAGCCGGGGGGATGGGTCCAGGGTGAGCGCGGGACGGGCCGGGCGCCGGCCGGTGACGAGCGCGGCCGAGCTGGAACGGCACGCTTTGCTGATCTTCGAGGAGCGTGGGTTCGACGCGACCACGGTCGACGACATCGCGGCCGCGGCGGGCATCGGGCGGCGCACGTTCTTCCGGTACTACGCGTCGAAGAACGACGTCGCCTGGGGAGAGTTCGACGCCCACCTGGAGACGATGCGCACGGGCTTCACGGCCATGCCGCCCGACGTGCCCGTGCTCCTGGCCCTGCGCCGGGCGATCCTGGACTTCAACACCTACCCGGCCGCCGAGGCGGACTGGCACCGGCGGCGGATGGCGCTGATCCTGCGGACCCCCGCCCTGCAGGCCCACTCGACGCTGCGCTACGCCCGGTGGCGGGCGGTCGTCGCCGAGTTCATCGCCGAGCGGACCGGGCGCGATGTCGGCGCGCTCGAGCCGCAGGCCATGGCCTGGGCCTTCCTCGGCGTCGCGGTCGCCGGCTATGAGGAGTGGCTCGTCCGCGCCGGCGCCGATCTGATCCCCATCCTCGACCGGGCTCTCGGGCTGCTGGTCGACGGCCTCGAGCGCTCGCTGTAGGCCAAAGGGGGCGCGAAAATGGCGAAGCCTCGCGCCCATGGAGGCCGCTCAGGCAGCCTCCAGCCCCCGGGCGGGACGGACGCCGCCGGGAGGACCGCCAGGGACGGCCGGCCGCCGCGCGGTCGACCGTCACGCGTGGTAGACACTTGGCTTCAACGCAGTTACTAAGCGTAGTCGACTGTCGCCGCTGCCTGGGCGGAAAGGGGAACAACGATGCCGTCGAAGGCGCGAACGACGACCGCCAGCCCTGACGGGAGCAGCCCGGCTGGGCCCACGCGGACCGCCACGTCGGCCGCGTCGCCCTCGCCCGCGACTCGTTCGACGCCCGCGCGCTCGACCGCCACCCGTTCGACCGCCGCGCGTGCGGCGGGAACACGTTCGACGACGTCGCGTTCGACCGCCACGCGTTCGACCGCCACGCGTTCAGCGGCGGCGCGGCCGGCCGCGGCCCGCCCGGCGGCCCGAGGGACCTCGTCGCGCGCGGCCGCCGCCGGCACCACCGCGGCCAAGGGCACGACGACTCGGCGGACGCCGCGTTCGCGCGCCGCCGGCACCAGCACGGCCGGCGCGGCGAAGCGGCCCGCGTCGTCGACCGGCCGGGCGACCGCCCGGCGTGGCCGTCAGACCGCCTCGGAGGCGAACGGCATGGGCATGGGGAAGCAGGCGCCGGTGGCCGAGGACTGGTACCGCCGCGGCGTCATGGACGCGGTCTCGCTCGAGCAGGAGGCGGTCGCCGCCTCGTTCCGGCTGCCGTTCGTGCGGGTCAACGTGGAGCGGCCGCACCGCCGCCGCGTTCCCATGACCGAGCCCGCCGCGATGCGGGGGGAGGCGGACCGGGCCGGCGCCGAGGGCTGGCGGATCGGCCGCTTCGACCTGCCCTCACCGCGCAAGACGGCCTACTACCTGGGGCTCGGCGCACTGGCCGCGTTCGAGGTCGTCGAATGGCCGGTAGCGGCCGCGGTCGCGGCGGGTACCTGGGTGGCCCAGCACACCAGGCCGGAGGCACCGGCCGCCGGCACCGCGCCCTGGGAGCTTCTGCACCGCGGCGACGGGCCCGGCCACGACGAGCACAGCCAGAACGGGCACGCCAGCAACGCCGCCGGCCCCGCGGCCATGGCCGGCGCCCACGCGCACAACGGCCACTCGCGCCGCCGCACGTCCGCGAACAGCTGACGGGTGGTCGCCCTGCGCCCGCCCGGGCTCGCGCTGCCGGGGCGCGCCGGCCTCGCGCGGGCGCTGACCGCTCCCGCGATCGCGGTGCGCGCGCTGCCCAACCCAGGCCGGGTGGCACGTGCGCTGCCGAGTCCCGGTCAGGTGGCACGCGCGTTGCCGAGTCCCGGTCAGGTGGCGGCGGCGCTGCCCAGCCCTCGCCGGGTCGCGGCCGCTCTGCCCAGTCCCGGCCGGGTGGCGCACGCGTTGCCGAGCCCCGGCCAGGTGGCCCGCGCGCTGCGGCATGAGCTGGCGCATCCGGACCGCCGGCCCCGGCGGGTGTGGCACCAGGACGGCACCGCGCACATCGAGCTGATCGGCGCCGCCCGCACCGGCGGCGCCCAGGCGCACACGGCCGTCCAGGACGCGCTGCGCCGGCTCGCCGGCGTCGACTGGGCCGAGGTCGACGAGGGCCTCGGCCAGGTGCTCGTCGGGTTCGACGGCGACGAGCTCGAGGTCTCGGACCTGATCGACGCCGTGGCCGAGATCGAACGCGCGCTGCACGCCGAGTCCGGCGGCGGCCAGGGACCGGCCCGGGCCCCCGAACGCCATCCCGCGGAGACCGACCCGGTGCTCGCGGAGGCCGTCGCGCTCGCCGCCGACACCGTCGCGTTCGGCGTCGCGATGGCCGGACGGCTCGTCCGGCTGCCGGCTGTGCCCCGTGCCGCGGGCGCGGTCGTCGCGCTGGTGGACGGTCAGCCCCGGGCGCGCGCCGCCCTCGCCGAACGGATCGGCCCGACGGCCTGCGACCTCGCGATCGGGCTCGCCAACGCGTGGGTCGGCGCGCTCACCCAGCAGCCGGACGTGCTCGCGGTCGCCATGGTCCACCGGGCCGCGCGCGTCGCCGAGCTGCGCGCCGGCGCGCGGGTGTTCGACCAGCGGGCTCCTCGGCTGACCGCGGACACCGCGCGCCGGGCCGGGCCCGACCACGACCGCGCCGGCACCGACGCGCCGGCCGCCGCCCGCGCCGCCGTCTCCCGGGCCGAGGGCGGTGACCGCGCCGGCGCCGCCAGGCGTGACCGGCCGGTACCGCTGCCGGACGGGCCGGTCGAGCTGGCCAGCGCGCGGCTCGCCGTCGCCGGGCTCGCGCTCGGCGGCGCCGGGCTCCTCGCCGGCCGCTCGCCGCGGCTCGCCGGGGAGCTGATGCTCGCGGCGCTGCCACGCGCGGCCAGGGCGGGGCGGGACATGTTCGCCGCGACAGCGGGTCGCCGGCTCGCCGGCCGCGGCGTCGTGCCGCTGGACGCCGGATGCCTGCGCCGCCTCGACCGGGTCGACACCGTGGTGGTGTGCGCGTCGGTGCTGCTGGGCGACAGCGCCCGGGTGCTGTCCGCCACCGATGCCGCGACCTGGAACCGGGTGGAGGCCATGCTCGGTGGCCTCGACCCTCACGACACGTTCCGGCCGGGTGACCTGGTCGCCCGCGCCGGCGGCGACCGGCTCGTCGCCGCGCACTACGCCGGCCGCCGCCGCGCCGCCGACCCCGGCGGGCTGCCGCTGCTGCTGTGGCATGGACAGAACAGCACCGAGGCGCTCGCCGGGGTGATGCTGGACGGCCACGCCGAGGCGGTGCTGCGGGCCGCGCGCGGCTGCGGCCGGGTCGTGCTGACCGAGCACGCCAGCGTCGCCGACCTCGCGGGCTTCGCGGACGTGACGCTGCCCACCGGTCCGCCCGGCCCGGCGCCCGCGCCGCGGCCGTCCCGGTCGGCGGGCGGTCTCGCCGCCGAGGTCCGCCGGCTGCAGGCCGCGGGCGCCGGGGTGTGCGTCGTCGCCGACGCCGAGGGCGACGAGGCGCTGCGGGTCGCCGACGTCGGCGTCGGGCTGGCCCGCGCCGGCAGGCGACCGCCCTGGTCCGCGGACCTGCTGTGCGGCCCGGAGCTCACCGACGTCTGGCGGGTGCTGCGGCTGCCGCCGTACGCCGCGGCGACGAGCCGACGGGCCGCCACGCTGTCCGTGTCCGGCTCGGCGCTCGCCGCGCTCACCACCGTCGTCGACGGCCGGGGCACCCGGCCGGCGAACCGCCGCCTCGCCCTCGTCAGCGGGCCGGTGACCGCCGCGGCGGCGACGGCCATGGCCGTCGGCCTCATCGCGGCCCTGCGCGCGGACCGGGCCACGCCGCCGCCGCCCATCCTGCACACCGACTGGCACGCGCTGACGGCTGACACCGCGCTGCGCCGGCTGCGCGGCGGGGTCGGCGCGGGCGGCGGACCGGCCCGCGCGACGGTGGCCACGTCACCAGCCGACGGGTCGCCGCCGACCGGCGAACGGCCGGGGACCGACGGGTCGTCCGCGGCCCGGCGCCGACTGGGCGCGCTCGGCGCTCGGCTCGGCGCTGACCGCGCACGGGCGCTGGCGGCGAACGGCGCGCGGGCGTTGGACGCGAACGGCCAGTTCACCGGAGCCGCCGCGCGGGGCGTCGGCGGCCGGATGGCGCTCGCCGGCACGGGCGCGCGCCGCTACGTCACCGCGGTCGTCGCGGACCTGACCGACCCGCTCGTGCCCGTGCTGCTCGTCGGGGCGGCGGCGAGCGCCGTCCTCGGATCCACCACCGACGCGCTGCTCGTCTCGGCGGTGTCCGTGGCGAACGCGGCGATGAGCGGCGCGCAACGGGCGCACGCCGAGGGAGTGCTCGCCAGGCTGATCGACCGGAACGTGCCGATGGCGCGCGTCGTGACCGGCGACGACGAGACGGAGACCCGCCGGGCCGACACCCTGGTACCCGGCGACGTCATCGAGCTGGGCGCCCAGGACGTCGTGCCGGCGGACGCGCGGCTGCTGCGCGCCGACGCGCTGGAGGTGGACGAGGCGGCGCTGACCGGCGAGTCCCTGCCGGTGACCAAGGGCGTCGAGCCCACCCCGGCCGCCGAGATCGGCGACCGCGACTGCATGGTCTACGAGGGGACGACCGTGCTCGCCGGCACCGGCCGGGCCGTCGTCGTCGCGACGGGGGAGGCCACCCTCGCGGGCCGGGCCGGCGTCGTGGCCTCGGCCCACGCGGCCAGCCCCGTCGGCGTGCAGGCCAGGCTCGGCGAGCTGACCAGGCTCGCCCTGCCGGCGACGGGGCTGTCCGGGCTCGCGGTCGCGGCGCTCGGCTCGCTGCGGGGCGCGCCGGCCAGGTCGGCGCTCAGCTCCGGCGTGGCCGTCGCCGTCGCCGCGGTGCCCGAGGGCCTGCCGCTGGTCGCGACGGTCGCGCAGGTCGCCGCGGCCCGCCGGCTCGCGAAGCTCGGCGTACTGGTGCGTTCCTCGCGGGTGGTGGAGGCGCTCGGCCGCGCCGACGTCGTCTGCTTCGACAAGACCGGCACGCTGACCGAGGGCAGGCTGCTGCTGCGCGCCGCGGCCGTGCCCGACGCGGCCGGCCGGTGGCGGACGGTTCCCGTGCCCGCCCCGGGAACGGACGACGCGACGGCCCCGGCGGCGGGGACAGCCGCGACGGCCCCGACGAACGGGACGGCCGCCCGGATGCTGGCGGTGGCGGCCGCGGCCTGCCCGCCGCCGGAGGGCCGGGTGTCGCACGCGACCGACCGGGCCGTGCTCGACGCGGTCGTCGGTCGGCCCGAGCTGGCCAGGGTGCTGACAGGCGAGCGGGTGGACGAGAGCCCGTTCGAGACGGCCCGGGGCTACGCGTCCACTCTCCTGCGCACCGCCGACGGGCCGGTGCTCACGCTCAAGGGCGCGCCCGAGGTGGTGCTCGGCCTCGTCGACCTGGACGCGGCCAGGCTCGCGTCTGCCCGGGCCACCGCCGGCCGGCTCGCCCGCCAGGGCCTGCGGGTGCTCGCGGTGGCCGAGTCGATCCCGGGGAGCCAGCCGGCCTCCGCCGTCGACCTGGGCTCGCTTCGCCTGCTGGGGTTCATCGGCATCGCGGACAGCCCGCGCCCGTCGGCCGCGCCGGGGGTGCGCCGCCTGCTGGACGCGGGCCTGCGGGTCGTCGTCGTCACCGGAGACCACCCCGAGACCGCCTCGGCGATCGCCCAGGAGGTCGGCGTCCCCGGCGCGGAACGGGTGGTGACGGGCGCGCAGCTCGACCGGCTCACCGACGACGGCTACGCCTCCCAGGTCGGCGCCGCCGCGGTGTTCGCCCGCATCTCGCCGGAGCAGAAGGTGCGGCTGGTCACGACCCTGCAGCGGCTGGGGAAGGTGGTGGTGATGACGGGCGACGGGACGAACGACGCCGCCGCCATCCGGGCCGCCGACGTCGGCGTCGCCGTGCGCGGCCGGGGCACCGCCGCCGCCACGGGCGCCGCCGACCTGCTGCTGACGGACGCCGAGGTCACCCGTCTCGCCGACGCCGTGCTGGCGGGCCGCCGGATGTGGCGTTCGGTGACCGACGCGGTGTCGGTGCTCGTCGGCGGCAACGCCGGGGAGATCGCCTTCACGCTGCTCGGGACGGCGATCGCCGGGGAGGCGCCGCTGCGCCCGCGCCAGCTGCTGCTGGTCAACCTGCTCACCGACATGGCACCGGCGATGGCGCTCGCCGTGCGCTCCCAGGAGGGCCGCGGACGAGGCGACCACGGCGAAGGCGGGCCGGGCGGCGACGGGCCGGGCGGCGGGGACACCGGCGGCGCGCGCGGACCGGACCGCACCGACGCGGTCTCGGGCCCGCGGCGCCCCGGCCGGGGTGCCTGGCCGTGGACCTCTCAGATCGCTGACCTCCCCGATCGGCTCCGCGGGCTCGGTCGAACCGACAGTGGCCCTGTCGCCGATCCGGCGGGAACCCCGGTCGCGGCCGTGTCGAACGGCACCGACCTCGGGCGGGCCCCGGCGGCGGAGGCGGACGCGGTCGCGGACCGCTGGCTCAGCGGGCCGCTGCGCCGCGTGCTGCTGGTCAGAGGCGCGACGACGACCGCCGGCGCGACGGCGGCCTGGCTGATCGGCCGGTACACCGGCACGCCGCGGCGCGCGTCGACGATGGGCCTGCTCGCGCTGGTCACGACCCAGCTCGGCCAGACGCTGATGCTGGCCGGCCGTGACCCCCTGGTGATCACCACCGCGCTCGGGAGCATGTTGGTGCTGGCGGCGCTGGTCCAGACGCCGTTGCTGTCCCGGCTGTTCGGCTGCCGCCCGGTGGGACCGGTCGGCTGGTCGGTGGTGCTGGCGTCGGCGACGCTCGCGACGTCCGCCGCCTGGCTCTACGAGCACCGCCGCCGACGTCGCTCGCTCGGCCTGGTCGGCGCCGCCGCTCTCAGCGGGCCTCGCGCGCGCCGTGACGCGCCGGTGACGCCTGCGCTGCCCGCCGAGAGTGGCGCGGACGCGTCGCCGGCGCTGGTGCCGACGGGCTCGGCGGGTGGCGGCGGGCGGCGCCCGGCGGCGGCATCCCGCGACGGTCGGGCACCGGGTCTCTCGCTGACGTTGCCCGCGTTCGGACGTCCGGTGCCGCCCGGCCGGCCGAGCGCGCCGGGCCCCAGGCGGACGCGCCCGCCTGGCGTCGCCGCGAAGGGCGGGTCGGTCGCTGGCGGTGGGCCGGTGGCCGGCGGCGGACCGGTCGCGGGCCGTGGCGGAATCTCGAGACCACCGGCTCAGCGGGTGACGGGGCCGATGTAGCTGCCGGGGTAGGCCGCGCGGCGTTGGTCGGCGACGGGGCCGCCCGGCCAGTCGACGCGCACCGGGTCGCGGTCGTCGGGCGGCGTGACCAGCAGGTAGCGCGCGTCGAAGACCGGCATCGCCTCGGCGGGCGGGTCGTCGCCCGCGGGTGGCGTGGCCGGCGCCGGTGTCGCCTCCCGCGTCGGTGCGGCGAGGTAGGTGAGGACCGCCGCCGCGCCGCCGCCCGGCGGGAGGCGCAGCGAGGCGGGCATGACGGTCGTGCGGCGCGGCAGGTCGTAGGTGTCGCCCGCGGCGGTGACGAGCGTCGTGCCCGGGAACCCGTACATCGCGCAGGTCCGCGGCGTGCCGTTGGTGAATGTGATCATGAACGCGAGCTGGGTCAGCCCCGGCGCGAGCGTGGTGACCTGGGTCGGCGTGCCGAGCCGCACCGTCAGGCCCGCGCCGGTACACCGCGCCGCGTCGGCCGTCCCGGCGGGCCAGGCCCCGCCGTCGGCGGTCGTGCCGTCGGCGGTCGTGCCGTCCGTGGCGGCGCCGTCGGTGGCGAACGGCTTGTTGGTCGTATCGGTCTCTGTTTCGGCCACGGCCGACGGCGTCGAGCCGGCGTCGGTGCCGGCGTCGGCGGAAGTAGTCGCGGCCGGGATCGCGGCCGCCAGCGGCGCGGGTGTCGGCGCCGGGGTCGACGGGATGTCGAAGTCGGCGGACGGGTCGGGCTGCGAGCAGCCGCCCGCCACGCCCAGCGCCAGCGCGGCCGCGCACGCGGCCGTCGCGGCGCGGCGCCACGTTTGGGCGCTGCGCTGGTCCATCGTTCGCTCCCAGTTGTCCCGCCCCCGGGCGGGGCGCCTGACCTGGGAGTGTTCGGCCCGACCGGACGGCTTTCCGCCAGGCGCGGCGCGGTGGTCCGCGTGCGTACGCGACCGGCCGGCAACACCCGCTCTCGACGCCTCCGGGCCGATCCGTCCGCTAAGACGCCGTTGTGCGACAGCCCTCGCACGCCGGATCCGACGCTGCTCCCGATCTCGCGGGGATCGGGTCCGCGGGGATCGGGACGGGACCGGGTCAGCCGAGGATGTGGCTGAGGCCGGTCTCGAACTGGTCGGCGAGGTCGGCGTGCAGGTGAGGCGCGGCGCCCGCCAGCTCGGGGTAGCGCGAGCGCGGCGGGTTGACGGTCGGCATCGGCGCGCCGACCCGGTCTGTCGCGATGTTCTCCGCCAGGTGGCGTGCCTCCACCAGCGCATGGCCGACGACGAAGAACAGCAGCGTCTGCCAGGTCGCCCCGGCTTCCGCCTCGGTCCGGCCGGTGGCGCGCAGGGCGCCGAGAGCATGCTCCATCCGGTCCCACCACGGGCCGGCGCCCGGCGGCTGGCGCAGCACCGACGGGGCGAGGGTCGGGTAGCGCAGCAGCTGGCGTCGCAACTGGCGCAGGTTCTCCCGCAGATCCGCGACCGGGTCGCCGGTCGAGGGCAGCRGCTCCTCGCCGCGGATCATCAGTTCGGCGAGCGCGTCCAGCAGCTCGTTCTTGTTCTGGAAATGCCGGTAGATCGCGGTCGGGTCGACGCCGAGCCGCGCGCCGAGGGCCCGCATCGACAGGGCGTTCACCCCGCCGATGTCGACGATCTCCCGGGCGCTGTCCAGCAGCACCTGCCGGGACAGCGTCCCGCGCGGCGTCCGCCGCCCGGCCGCGCTGACCGTCACCCGGCCGCTCGCGGCGCCCGCTCCTGGTTCGCCAGGCCCGGAGTCGTCCTGTTCGAGCTCGTTGTCGTCCGACATCGCCATCCACCTCGGTTCCGCCGGCCCGCGTCGGGGCGCCGTGATCGCCAATCCGATCACCTGCACTGTAGACAACGCCGTTGACGACGTCCCGGCGGCGCGCGGATGGATTTTCGTCAACAGCGCGAAACATGCGAAGACGGGCGGAACCTGACCCGCCGCCGGTCACTCGAACGTGGCTGTCGAGAATGTCGGGCTGGGCCCGCGCCGGTGCCCCCGGGATGCTGTCGTCTCGGGTCCCTGTACTCGGGTGAACCGGGGTTTACCAGCATCGTTGCGGCGATGATCCGTGAACACCGTCGCCATCCGCGCGGCGGAAGCGCGGCGCGTCGGCGGCTCGCTGGCAACGCTCTTCGGTCGCGGTTCGGCCGATCGACGTACATCCGGGCGACCGAGGAGGAAGCTGGAAGGCGGGCGGGGTGGAGTAGGAATGGATCCGCGTCGTCACCGTTGAAGCAGACGAGGCTGAAGAAGCAACCGAGGCCCGACCGGTTACGTCCCGACGGTAGCGGCAAGCGACGCGGGTGGACACCGGGCGGCGCGGTGCGAGCGGCCGGCACGGTCGGCATGGGCGGACCCGCCCGACCTGCCGCGGCGGCGCTCGGTTCGCGCTGTGGTGGAGGTTGCCCCGGCCCTTCGCGGCGACGCGGCGGGTCGGGCTGGCCACGATTTTGCGGGCAAGGCAGGACTATGCCGGCAGGCGCCACCCGCTGGCAAGCCCGTGACGCGACAATGCGGTGACGGCCGAGGCCGTCGCCCTGGCAGGACCCTGCCCGAAGGAGGTGCGACCATGCGCCACTGTTACTCCTGGAGAGTGACCATGCCGACTATGGGCGCCCCCGGAAGGGGTCAACACACCAGTGGGGAGGTCTCGGCCCATGCTCGACCCGAGTGAGCTCTACGAGGTCCACGGTGACCTGCCCGACTTGGGGCGACCGGTGATGCTCGAGACGATGACCGGTGTCGTCGACTCCGGAAACGCGATCCGGCTCGCGAGCGAGCACCTGCTGACGACGCTGGAGCACCAGGTCATAGCGACGTTCGACATCGACCTGCTGCTGGACTATCGGTCCCGGCGCCCGGCGATGACGTTTGTCGAGGACCACTGGGAGCACTACGAGGACCCGATACTGGCCCTCTACATGCTGCGCGACCGCGCCGACACGCCGTTCCTGCTGCTCGCGGGCCCCGAGCCGGACCTGATGTGGAAGCGGTTCTCCACCGCTGTCCGCGAGCTGACCAGACGGATGAACCTGCACCTGTCCGTCGGTCTGAACGCCATCCCGATGGCCGTGCCCCACACTCGCCCGACCGGGCTCATCGCGCACGCCACCCGCAAGGACCTGATCGCCGGCTACGAGCCGTGGGTGCGCCAGGTCCAGGTGCCGGGCAGCGCCGGCCATCTGCTGGAGTACGAGTTCGGGCGGGAGGGCCGCGACGCGATGGGCCTCGCGGCGCTCGTCCCGCACTACCTGAACCAGACGGACTTCCCCCAGGCGACCGAGGTGCTGCTGACCTCTGTCTCCAAGGCGACCGGACTGATGCTGCCCCTCGACGGCCTGCGCTCCGCCTCCGAGACGGTGCGCGGCGAGGTCGACCAGGAGCTCGCCAAGGGCGGAGAGATGGCGTCGCTCGTGCACGCGCTGGAGGAGCAGTACGACGCCTACAAGCGCGGCAAGGACAACGGCGGCCTGCCGACGGTCGACCCAGAGGACCTGCCGTCCGCCGACGAGCTCGGCGCCGAGCTGGAGCGCTTCCTCGCCGAGCAGTCCGAGACCGACGGCCMGACCTCGCCCCCGACGTCGCCCTGACGCTGGAGACCGCTAGCGGAGGTTTTCGACGACCTCCGCGAAGGCGGCGAGCGTCTCGGGTGCCGAGAAGTCGGTGAACCAGGCGTAGGCGCGGTCGACGCCACGGGCGGCGAGCCCCGCGAAGTAGGTGGTGAGCTCGGCGGGGGTGCCGGTGACCAGGCCGCCGCCGGCTCCCATCGCGCCGAACCGGCGCTGGGCGAGCGCGGTGATCTCGTCGCGCCGGGCCGGCGAGGCGTCGGCGGGGACGAGCGTGACCAGCTGCTGGACGGAGACGCGGGCCTTGCCGGCGCGGGGGCGCAGCTCGTCGAGCTGGCCCAGCCGGCCGATCTGGATGTTCCACCAGTCGGCGTACTCGGCGACGAGCGCGAGCGTGCGCGGGCCGGTGCCGCCGATGGTGATGGGGATCGGCCGGGTCGGGACCGGCAGTGCCATGGCGTCGCGCAGCGTGACGTGCTCACCCTGGTAGTCGGCGCGCTCGCCGCTCCAGAGCAGGCGCAGGACGGCGAGCGTCTCGGCGAGCCGCTCGACGCGGGTCCGCGCGGTCGCGTCGCCCACTCCGTACTGCTCGAGCTCGGCTGGCACGGAGCCCCACCCGATGCCGAGTTCGAAGCGGCCCTCGCTGGCATGGTCGAGCGTGACGGCCTGCTTCGCGAGCAGGACCGGATGACGGAACATGTCGCAGAGCACCAGGTGGCCGACCGTCAACCGTTCGGTCTTCGCCGCCACCCAGGTCGCCGCCGTCATGGCCTCGAACATCGGCGTGCCCGCCGCCATGGGCGGCGCGAGGTGATCCATCAGCGCGATACCCGTGAATCCCGCCTGCTCGGCGTTGCGTGCCCGCTCGACGATCTCGGGCATCGTCATCCGCATCTGCGGCAAGTACAGATGGAATTCCATCCCGCCTCCTCGGCCGGCCCCGCTCGCCATATCCACGCACGTTCCACGCTCGTCCCGCCACGCCGGCCGAYCGTCGCCGGCCGGCCCGGAACGCACCAAACCACGGCTCGCCGGGCCCGCGCCACCGACCTACCACCGACCCGGTTGCTCTCGCGGTCATCAGGAAGGGATGGGCACGGGGCCCGGGGAGCGCAAGGATGCACTTCGCCGAGACCCGGCCAGGTGACGGACTGGGCGCCCCGCCGTGTGCGATGGCACCTGCGCCCGGGTATCCAGGGGCTTGAACACGATGAGGTGGGCTGGATGGGTAACGACGTCGTGCCGTTCAAGGTCGCGATTCCGGAGGCGGACCTCGCCGACCTGCGGCGCCGGCTGGCCGCGGCCCGCTGGCCGGAGAAGGAGACAGTGGGTGACTGGAGCCAGGGCGTGCCGCTGGAATGGCTGCGCGACCTGTGTTCCTACTGGGGCGATGGCTACGACTGGCGGCGCTGCGAGGACCGGCTGAACGCCCACGACCAGTTCGTCACCACCATCGACGGCCTGGACGTCCACTTCCTGCATGTGCGCTCGCCCAATCCGGACGCGCTGCCGTTGCTGCTCACCCACGGCTGGCCGGGCTCGGTCCTTGAGTTCCTCGACGTGATCGGCCCGCTCACCGACCCCGCGGCGCACGGCGGTGACCCGGCGGACGCCTTCCACCTCGTCGTGCCGTCGCTGCCCGGGTACGGCTTCTCCGGCCGCCCGTCCGGCGCCGGCTGGGGAGCGCCGCGCATCGCCGCCGCGTGGGCGGAGCTGATGGCCAGGCTCGGCTACGACCGCTACGGCGCGCAGGGCGGCGACTGGGGATCGGCGGTGACGATCGGGCTCGCCGCCGTGGACCCGGGCCACCTGGCCGGCGTTCACCTGAACTTCCTCATGACCGGCCCGGGCGGCGACCTCAGTGACCTGACCGACGAGGAGCGGGACGCTCTCACGGCGATGGCCGAGTTCCAGGAGTGGGGCGGCGGCTACGCCGCCCAGCAGTCGACGCGGCCGCAGACGCTCGGCTACGGGCTGGTGGACTCGCCCGTGGGGCAGTGCGCCTGGATCACCGAGAAGTTCCACGCCTGGACCGACCACGACGGCGACCCGTACACGGCGCTGACCCGTGACCAGATGCTCGATGACGTCTCGCTGTACTGGCTGACCGCGACCGCGGCCTCGTCGGCGCGCCTGTACTGGGAGACGGGCCTGGCGCGGCCCAGCCGCGTACACGCCCTGTCCAGCGGCCTCGGCGTGACCGTTCCCGCCGGTGTCTCGGTCTTCCCGAGGGAGATCATCCGGCCGTCGCGACGCTGGATCGAGCACCACTTCTCCGACCTGCGCTTCTACGAGCGGACCGACCGCGGCGGCCACTTCGCCGCCTTCGAGCAGCCCGCCCTCTTCTCCGACCAGGTCCGCCGCGCCTTCCGCACCATGCGCTAGCCGCGATCCGCCAGCTGGCGGATCGCGGCAGCTGAGGGAAGCCGCCAGGCAGGTCAGGCCTTGGCGGTGGCGCCGGCGTCCACGGGGAGGGGGACGCCGGTGATGTAGCGGGCCTCGTCGGAGGCGAGGAACAGGACGGCGTTGGCGACGTCGACGGCCTCGATCAGCGGAACCGGCATGAGGTGCAGCTGACCGAGGACGGCGGCGGCGTCGTCGATCGTCGGGTTCGCCAGGTCGGGGCGCAGCATGCGGCGCAGCGACTCGTTGTCGACCATCGGGGTGCGGACGTTGCCGGGGTGGACGCTGTTGACCCGGATCAGCTGGCCGGCTAGCTCGTTGGCCAGCGACCGCATGAGACCTACGAGGCCATGCTTGGCGGCGACGTAGGCCGCCATCCAGCCCTGGCCCCTCAGGCCGAGCATCGAGCTGGTCAGGATGATCGAGCCGCCGCGCCCGCCGGCGACCAGGTGCGGGATCGCCACCTTCGCGGTCAGGAAGCAGCCGGTGAGGTCGATGTCGAGCAGGGTGCGCCAGGCGTGCGCATCGAGGGTCTCCGTCGCGGCGCCACCGCCGGAGACGCCCGCGTTCGCGACGACGATGTCGAGGCGGCCCAGCTCGGCGACCCCGGCGTCGACGGCCGTGCGCAGCGCGTCCTCGTCGCGGACGTCCGCGACCGCGGTGACGATCCGCCGGCCGAGCTTCTCCACCAGCGCCACCGTCTCGGCCAGGTCCGTCGCGGTGGCCATCGGGTAGTCGACGGTGTCGACGTCGGCGCACAGGTCGACGCCGATGACGTCGGCGCCCTCCTGCGCGAGCCGGACCGCGTGTGCCCGCCCCTGCCCCCGCGCGACCCCGGTGATGAACGCGACCTTGCCCTCGACCCGTCCGACCATGTCGAACCTCCCGATGCCGTCGTCTGGATGCTGGATGTTTGTCGCATCCCGGCGATCGTCGCGCGAGGAGTCAGGCCGAAGGGCCCTCTCCGGCGGCAGCGCGGCCGCCGGCTTCGCCAGCCGGTGTCAGTCGGTCCAGCCGGTGAGGTCCAGGCCACGGGCGTGCTCGAGGCGGAAACCGAACTCGATCCCGCGCTGGGCGGCGGGCTCGAGGTCGACGGTCCAGGTGAGCTGGCCGAGGTCGGTGCGTTCGCCGGCGGCGGGCGAGCTCTGGAAGTCCTTGACGGTGATCCCCTCGTGACGCGAGACCGGGATCTGGTCGCGGACGGTGACCCGCGCCGGCCGCGGGGTGTGGTTGGTGAGGGTGATGACGTAGCCGACGTCGGTGCGCCGCAGGTTGCCGACGACCTTGCGGCTGGTGGCGCGGCTGACCAGCTCGCGCTCCACCAGCAGCCGGTCGTCGACGCCGAGCTGCAGCTCCACCTCGGCGCCCGGTGCCACCAGCTCCACGGTGCTGGTGCCGACGAAGTCGGCGGCGTGGAAGACCGCGACCGGCCCGGGCAGCAGGGTGTGCGCCGAGGTGTTGGTGACGGTGGCGCGCAGGTAGGCCTCGGGGGCGAGCTTGGGCACGGTCAGGTAGTCGAGCTGGGCCTCCAGCTCGAGGACGGCGAGGGTGGTGCGGTGCGGCCGCCCGTCGGCCGGCACCGCGACCGGACGGGCCGGCCGGTAGGTCGCCGCGGTTCCCGACGTGTCGACGGTGGCCACCGCGTGCTCCACCGGCGGGGGCGGGGGCGCCGCCCCGGGGGCCTTCGCCCGCGCGGCGACGGGAACGGGCGTCATCTCGGCGGCGGCGTCGAAGGCGGCACCGCCAGCGAAGGCGCCACCCCCCGCCGCCAGGGCGAAGGGCATCGCCGGCCGGGCGACGTCGACATACCAGGGGGTGAGCTCGGGCAGGCCGCTGGCGCGGCCCGGCCGCGCGGTCGACAGCCTCAGGTCGCCGGCCGGCCAGTCCTCGCCGCTGCGCTGGCGCACCATCCCGAACCAGGTCAGCGTGACCACGCCGTCGACCAGCCGCGCGTCGTACCGCGCCGACCAGGAGGCGCTGGCGACCAGGTAGGAGACCTCCAGCTCGACGTCGACCTCGCCGCCGGCGGCGGCACCGGGGCCACCCGTCGGCTCCAGCGTCACGACGACCTGCCTCGCGTCCGGCAGGCGTACGCCGCGGCGGGCCTCCAGAGCGCGCCGGGCCGCGTCGGTCAGCTTCTGGATGTTCTCCTGCTCGTCGGCGATCGCGCGCAGCCGGGCGTGGACGCCGGCGAGCTGCGTGGCCAGCGCGCCGCCGGCCTCCGCGAGCCGCCGTTCCTCGCCGCTCGGGGTCGTCGTCCCGCCCTCCGCGGGGCCGCGGCTCCAGGACGGCGCGCCCCAGCCCCTGGCGAGCGCCGCGGCGCCGTTGCGGGCGGCGACGTCCAGGAACCTGCGGCGGGCCTGCTCGGTCTCCTGGTCGTCGGCCAGCTCGCGGGCCCGCCGCCGCAGCCGGTCGACCTCGTCCTCCAGCTCGGCCAGCCGCGGGTCCGTGGTCACCGCGCGGGACTCGACGACGACGTCCACACCGAGCACCCGCACCGCGCCGCGCCCCGACACCCGCACCGAGCTCGTGTCCAGCTCCATCGGCAGGCCGCCGAGCGTCACCGTGACCTCCGGTGCGTCATTCTCCGCCGCGCCGTCCTCCGCGGCCCCGTCCTCCGTGTCCTCGGCGCCGGGCGGCAGCGTGACCGTCCCACGGCGGGTGACCCGGGCCTGCTGCGGGTAGACGACGACCGCGGTGATCGGAGCGTCCAGTATCAGCGTCGTCGCGTCTGGAGCAACCATGCTGATCACCATAGTGGTGCGGTCCGACATTTCGACACGGCCGGTCACCGGTGGGGCAGCTCGTGGCGGGCGAAGAAATCCCAGATCGCGGCGGTGGCGTCGAGGTCGGCCGCGGGCGCGTCCGCGCGCGGGCGGCCCTTGCGGCCGCCGGGCCAGGCGTGGCCGCCGCCGTCGATCGTGTCGAGGACGACCTCGGTGCCGTCGGCGCAGGGCGTGTAGGTGGTCCGCGTGACGGTGCCGTCGTGCCGCTCGGCGGGGGTGGCCGGGCAGCCGTCGCGCCGGACCCAGAACCCGACGGAGTCCGTCACCGACCGGTCGACCCGGCCGCGTTCGGAGGGAAACCGTTCCTCCTGGACGGCGCCGGTGCCGCCGTTGTAGGGGACGTTCTGGTCGGCGGTGCCGTGGATCGCGAGCAGCGGCACCGGCCGGCTCGGCGCGCAGCCGTCGTGGTCGAGGGCGCCGGACACCGGGGCGATCGCGGCCAGCCGGTCGGCGAGCGCGCAGCCCAGCCGGTAGGTCATCATCGCCCCGTTCGAGAACCCGGTCACATACACCCGGCGGGTGTCGAGCGGGTAGTGCGCGGCGATGTCGTCGAGCATGGCGGCGATGAACCCCACGTCGTCGACGTCGTTCTGGGCGGCCTGCCCGCAACACCAGCCCGCGTTCCACGTCAGCAACCGGTCCTCGAGCCGCCCGGTCCCGTTCGGGCTCGCGACCAGGAAGCCCTTCTGGTCCGCGAGGTCGAAGAAGCCGGTCTGCCGCTCGATGGCGTCGTTGTCGCCGCCGCCGCCGTGCAGCTCGACGACGAGCGGCCGTGGCGCCGTCCCGGTGCCCGGCGGGACGTGGATCTCGTAGGAGCGCCGCACCCCGCCGGCCGTCAGGGTGTGGGTTGCCGTCCCCGCGGGTGGCGCGGTCCCCGCCGGCGGCGGGGAGGCCGTGGGCGCCGGCCGGTCCCGCGGCCCGCACGCCGTGAGGGCCACCGCCCCCGCCAGYGCCACGGCCGCCAGTGCCACCGCCGTGAACGCCCGGGGCGGCCTCGCTCGTCGCATCTGTCCTGTCGCCTCCGTCCGGTGCGCCCTGACTCCCTGGCAGGCAGCACCTTCGCAGAGGCCGGCTTACGTACCGTCAACGGCAGGTAAGAGAAATGTCAGCATGCGACCTGGGCCGCGGGTGGGATGCCGTCCGGGCGTCCGGACGGCGGCGGGGGACTGGGTGGTGGTAGGCGACCAGTCAGCCGTGCGAGACGATGAAGGCGACGCCCCAGCCGATGGCGGCGAGCACCACGGCGAAACACAGGCCCGCGACGACCATCTCGGCCCCGGCCCGCGCGGCCTGGACCCGTGTGGACGTGCCGCCGGTCAGGCCTACCGCGTCGGGGACGGGGGTGACGGCCGCCGCGCGCCGCTCGGAGCGGCTCAGCGTGCGCAGGCCGAGGGTGAACACCGCCGGCAGGCCGGCGCCGCACAGCAGGCCGATGACGACGATCTTCCACAGGGCGTCCAGGTCGATCCAGGACGTCATGGCCGTTCCTCCGTCGCTGGGATCCGTCCCGTCGGATGGACGGGTCCGTTCAGGTCCACCGCGCTCATGACTAGGCCGCGACCGGGGTCTCGGCGACGGAGCGAGCCGCCGCTGTCTCGGCCGTGGCCGGGCCGTTCGGCTCCTCGTGGAGATCGCGGTGGCTGACCGGAGAACGCCGCGACAGCCCGAACAGCACACCGGCGCCGGCGACGACTACCACGAACCCGACGGCGACGCCCGCGGTGCCGCCGATGCCGTGGACCGCGGCATAGCTCCCCGCGCCGACGAGCCCCGCGGCTGGCAGCGTCAGCAGCCAGGCGGTGACCATCCGGCGGGCCACGTCCCAGCGGATCCGCCCGTCCCGACTGCCGAGCCCGCTGCCGAGGATCGACCCGGACGCGACATGTGTCGTCGACAGCGAGTAGCCGAAGTGGCTGGAGAGCAGGATGGTCGCCGCCGAGGAAGAGTCCGCCGCGAGGCCCTGCGGCGGCTCGATGGTGACGAGACCCTTGCCGAGGGTCCGGATGATGCGCCAGCCGCCGCAGGACGTTCCCAGGGCTAGCGCCACGGCGCAGGCCATGATCACCCAGGTGGGTGCCTTCGAGCCCGCGGCGAGTGAACCGTTGGTGATCAACGCCAGCGTGATGATGCCCATCGTCTTCTGCGCGTCGTTGGTGCCGTGCGCCAGCGACATCATCGACGCCGCCCCGACCTGGCCCAGCCGCAGCCCGCGGTCCCGGGTTTCCTGGCGGACGCCTCGGCTGATCCGGAAGATGACGAAGGTGCCCACCGCCGCGATCAGCACCGCGATGAGGGGAGAGAGCGCGGCCGGAATCACGACCTTCTGGACGAGGCCGTGCCATTTGACCGCGTCCGTGCCGGCCGCCGCGAGCGTCGAGCCGATCACCCCGCCGATGAGCGCGTGCGACGAGCTGGACGGGATGCCGAGGTACCAGGTGGCCAGGTTCCAGGCGATCCCACCGGCCAGCCCCGCGAAGACCACCGGCAGTGTGATCAGGTGTGTGTTGACCAGCCCGCTCGCGATCGTCGCCGCGACGGACAGGGACAGGAACGCCCCGACGAGATTGAGCGATGCCGCCATGGCGACCGCGGCCTTGGGCCGCAGCGCCTTGGTCGCGATCGAGGCCGCCATGGCGTTCGCCGTGTCATGGAAGCCGTTGGTGAAGTCGAAGGCCAGGGCCGTGACGACGACTAGGACCAGCGCGGTGTCCCCCACAAAGCCGTTGTAGCTGGCGTTTGAGGCGGAGCGCGACGGTCGTACCCAATGTCCGCGCCGTCTTCCGTCGCTCGCCATTTTTCGTTCATCAAAGGTTCATCAAAGCCTCGATTTGCCACCGATGCGTCACGGAACGATGACCGTTTGATGTCCATGGKCTGTCGTGAGCATGACCGTCCGCGTGATCGGCCGCGCTCGCGGGGCCTTCGGCGGGCCGCCCGTGTCGCCGCCCACGCCAGTSCGCGGGGGCGGCGCCCCTGGGCCGGGGTTCCGCGCTCACCGGTGGCCTCCGCCCGGCTGCTGACGCGCTCGGCCGGGCGAGGGCGGCTCAGTGGGGGACCGGCGGTGGCTCGGCGGCGTGTGTCCCGCGGCGGACAGGAGCATGCTCCACGGGACGACCCGGGGAAGATGTTGTGTGGGCAACGAGTTTGCGCGGATGGTGACGTCAGGCGCGATGAGACGGCCACCGTCCCGAGACGAGCATCGGAGTGACCATGAGCAGCGAACCTTCGGCGACGACGACCATCCCCGCCCCACGCGACCTGTCCACCCTGGCGGCGGCGCGGGCGGCGCTGCGCGACAGATACCTGGTGCCACCCGAGCAGCGGCCGGCCTCGTCCGCCCGGGGGGTGCACCACATGGCCCTGATCAGCCGGGACGTCGAGACGACGATCAGGTTCTACCAGGACCTGCTGGGGTTCCCGCTCACCGAGCTGATCGAGAATCGTGACTACCCGGGCTCGTCGCACTTCTTCTTCGACATCGGCAATGGCAACCTGCTCGCGTTCTTCGACTTCCCGGGCCTCGACCTCGGTCCCTACGCCGAGGTGCTCGGCGGTCTGCACCACGTCGCGATCTCGGTCGCTCCGGACCGCTGGGAGCGGCTGGTCGCCAAGCTGGCGGAGGCGGGCGTCGAGCACGTCATCCACTCGAAGGTCTCGGTCTACTTCAGCGACCCCGACGGCGCCCGTCTGGAACTGATCGCCGATCCGCTCGGCGCGATGTACGGAACCAAGGTGCTCTGACGGTCCTGGGCCGGTGTGCGCCGGCGACGAGCGGGCAGGGGGCCAGCCATGGCGGCGCGGCGCGGTGTTCGCGCGCCTGGCATCGTCGACGCTGGCGGGGCGTCGCGGGCGGGGGCGACGCGGGCGAGGCGACGAGGGCGGTGGCCTGGTGGGCGGATGCCCCGCCCGCGCACTGTGTCGACGAAGGCCCTCGGCCGTGTGCGGCTCCGCCCTGGTGGCGGAATCGAGACTCCGACGGTCTTGACTACCCGATCGCCGGGGATCCTTCGTGGAGGCGGGGGCCAGTAGGGAGGCGGGGCGTGACCGTGGTGGAACCGGTGCCTGGCGAGGTCGTCACGTTCCTGGAGATGACCAGCCCTGACCAGCTGCGGGCCGGACGGGCCGCCCCCCGGCTCACGCTGGCGGCCACGGACGACGAAGCGCTGGTCCGGACGACGATCGTGCGGGTCGGCGCGCCCTACCGCTGGCCAAGCGCCACCTGGTCGGACATGGCCTGGGCCGACTGGTTCGCGGATCCCCGCCGCCAGAGCTTCCTGGTGCGCGCCGACGGCGACGTCGCTGGAATCCTCGAGACAACGGTCCATCCGCCCTGGGAGGTGGAGATCGTCTCCTTCGGGCTCGTCCCCGAGTACGTCGCCACCGGCATCGGCGGTCACGCGCTCACCCTCGCCGTTCGCCTCGCCTGGAACCTCGACCATCCGACGCTGAACGGGGTCCAACGCGTCTGGCTGCACACCTCGACCCTCGACCACCCGAACGCCCTCGCCAACTACCGGGCCCGCGGCTTCCGCCCCTACCGCACCCAGACCCGCGGACACGTCCCGTCATCCGGGTAACCCAGAGGGGCGACCGATGAGGGCCGACGGCCAGGTCGCCGGTCGCGCGGAAGACCGGGCGGACCCTCGCGAACGACCGTCAGTCGCCGAGAATGTCGTCGATGAACTTGCGCATCGCGGCACCGGAGCGGGCGCCGACGACCGAGGCGACCTGCTCGCCGCCGTGGAGGACCTGGAAGGTCGGCATCGCGAGAATGCCGTAGGCGCGGGCGGTCTCGGGCTCCTCGTCGCAGTTGAGGGACACGACGGTGAGCCGGCCGGCGTAGTCCGCGGCGAGCTTCTCCAGGATGGGCGCCATCATCCGGCAGGGCGGGCACCAGACCGCCCAGAAGTCGACGAGAACAGGCAGTGGGCTCGCCAGCACGACGTCGGCGAAGGACGCGTCGGTGACGGCGACGACCGTCCCCGGGGTGGGCGGGTTCGCGACGGCGAGACCACCGCCGACGTCGCGGGTCACTTCGCCATGGGTCGATGTCATGACAGATTTCCTCTTTTTCCAGAATAGGTCTTCACCTGGGACTGGGTCTGCTCGAAGGACAGGGCACAGGCAGGCGGCGCGGCCGGGACGGGCACGGCACGCACGGCGTCCACCATCGGCGGCGCGCCGGGCACCCGCGGTTCGGGCGCAACCTCACCGGACGGCGCAACCTCACCGGACGGCGACGTGCCCGCGTCGGCCGGGCCGGTCACGTCGGCCGCCCGGCCCGCCAGTTCGTCGGCGAGCTGGCCGACCAGACCGGCGCGGATCTCGGCGAGCCGGGACACGCACGCGTCGATCTCGGCGATCTTCCGCCGGTAGACGGCGGCGGCGTCGGGGCAGGCGACACCGCGGTCGTGGCCGGATCGCAGGCAGTCGACGAACGGGCGGGTGTCGTCGAGGGTGAAGCCGATGGCGAGCAGTGACCTGATCTCGGCCACCAGCCGCAGGTCATCCTCGTCGAAGTCCCGGTACCCGTTCGCCCGTCGCCGGGCCGCGAGCAGGCCTTCCTGCTCGTAGTGCCGCAGCGCCCGCGGGCTCGTTCCCGCCCGCCGCGCCAGCTCCCCGATCCGCATGAGCCCGACGCTAAACCTTGCCGCCGACGTCAACGCCAGCCCGAAACTCCGGCGCGACGCCCGCCGGACGGGCCGCGCCGGGTGGTCAGCCGCGGCTGACGGGGCCGGTGACCGCCTGGGTGACGACGCGGCTGGCTTCGCCGGGGCCGAACGTGGGCGGCTTGGGGGCGGTCTCGGGGATGCCCATGCGGACGACGACCGTGTCGGAGCCCGGGTCGACCTGGACGACCTGGTTGCCGAGGCCGATCGCCCAGAAGATGTCGTCCGGGGCGCCGGGCACGAGCCGGCCGCGGGTGGCCGTCTGGTTCCCGACCTGGGAGAGGTCGGTCGCGACCAGGGGATTGCCGATGAGGCCCTCGTGGTTGAGCCACCACAGGTAGCCGTAGGCCGCGTTCAGCTCGGTGGACGAGGTGCCGGTCGCGGCCCGCAGCCAGTCGGCCGAGACGATCTGCTTGCCGTGCCAGACCCCGTGGTCCAGGGCGAGCTGCCCGAAACGGGCCAGGTCGCGGCAGGTGGTGTGCAGGCCGGTGTACGTCCGCGCGTTGCCGGCCCCGTCGGGCGTCATCCTGGTGTCGGTCATGCCGAGCGGGCCGAACAGCCGGTCCTCGGCGAACGTGACCGGGTCCTGTCCGGTGGCGCCCTTCAGCACCTGTTGCAGGGTCTGGATCGCGGAGTTGTTGTAGGCCCATACCTGGCCGGGCGGGTTCGCCTGGTCCAGGCCGACCGCGAACCCGGTCTGGTCGGTCGCCTTGACGAGCTGGCCGTAGTCGAGGCCGACGCTCCAGCGCCGGCCCGAGTCGTTGCTGAGCAGGTCGCGGACGGTGACCGCCTCCGACGGCGTGCCGCGCCACGTCGGAATCCACGTCGAGGCGCTCTCGCTGATCTTCAGGTCGCCGTCGTCCTGGGCGATCCCGACGAGCGTGCTCGTCACGGACTTCGTCGCCGAGAAGACGTCCTGGGTGGTGTCCTTGTTGGTGCCGCGGAAGTACCACTCGCCGGCGATCTTCCCGCCGCGGACGACGAGGAGGCAGTTCGACTTGCCGGTCTCGGCCGTCTTCGCGATCTCGTCGAGCTTCGCCGGGTCGAGACCGACCGCCGCCGGGGCCACGGTCTCCCACTCGTCGCCCGGCTGGTGCGGCGGCGCCGAGGCCTGGCCGGACGCGTCCGCCCCGGTGGCGGTCGGGCGGGGCGGTTCCGACGCGGTGGCGGAGCCGCCGCTGCAGGCGGCGACGCCGAGCAGCGCCGCGGCCGCGAGTACCGCGGCCCCGGCTCCCGCCCGTCGCCGCGGAAACCTCCGTGTACGGGCGCCGACGAGCGCATGGTGGTGAGCTGACTGCTGGCGGCGCATCGGCGACCTCACGGAGTGGATCAACGAGGTGTGCGGCTAGATCGTCGCAGGCCGATGTCAACATCAGGTAAGGCTTGCGCGCAACCGACGTAAGCCGTCCGTAGCCGTGGAGCCGCCTGACCTGGGGCCCGTGTTCCCAGGGCCGAGCCGCTTCCTGGAACGGTCTAGGAGGCGTCGGGGTGGGCGCGGCGGTGGCGGGCGGCCCGGGCCGAGGCGGAGGACCCGTTGGGCGACGGCGCGGCGGTGCTCGCGGCGAGCCGGTTGTGCAGCCGTTCGCGAACCTCGTCCGGGGTGTAGGCGCGCCGCGCGCGTTCCTTGCGGGCCACCATCGCGCCCGTGGTCGCCACTCCCACAACTCCGGCCAGACCGAGCACTTTCCACCAACGCATGCCACAAGGCTAGAACTTCGCCCCCAGGCGAGGGCGCCAGTCCGCCACAGACCGCGGCGCGGGGCGGAAGAATCATGCGCCTGAGGCTGACCAGCCTGTCCGGACGGGTCCGATGGCGGGCGGGCCGTCCTAGGCTGTGAGCATGTGTGCCATGCCGGTCAGCCTGGATGCCGCCGTGGAGGCGAGCCGTACGGGTGACCTGTGGCTCTTCCGCGGCCGGACCCCCGCCGACCGGGCCATCCAGACGCTCACGAACAGCCCGGTCAACCACGTCGGGATGGCGCTCGTCCTCGAGGACCTGCCGCCGATGATCTGGCACGCCGAGCTCGGCAGGTCGCTGACCGACCAGTGGACCGGCGGCCGCCACCGCGGCGTCCAGCTGCACGACCTGCGCGACGCCGTCCAGGTGTGGGGCCAGCGCTACGGCCAGCGTGCCTGGCTGCGCCAGCTCGAGCCCGAGGTCTCCCACGAGGCGGAGGACGCGGCACTTCGGATCATCGCCCGTCTCGACGGCACCCCCTTCCCGTCGACGGCGCAGCTCGCCGGACGCTGGCTGCGGGGCCGGCTGCCGACGCTCGTCCGGCGCGGGGGAGGAGACGCCGAGGCCGCCGACGCGCCGGAGGCGCTGGTCTCCGACCCCACAGCCGAGCCCTGGCTCGCGCCCTTCCCCTGGCGCGACGAGTCCGCCGACTCCGGCCGGCTGGTGGCCGGGTCCACCGGATCCACCGGCTCTACTGGCTCGATGGGCGCCAGGGGTTCCGCCGGCGTCGCGGGCCGCGCGGGCTCCGGGACCTCACCGGTCGGTGTCGCTGACGGTGACGACGCGCGGCCGGGCCGCTGGTCACGGCTGCGTGGTCTGACCGTTCGGCGCGGCCCCGCCCGCACGGCGAGTCCCGCCGACGGCCCCACGGGCGACGAGGCCCGCGAGCCCGAGGAGGGGGAGGAGGGCCGTCCCGCCCTGGAGACCGCGTACTGCGCGGAGGTCGTCGCGATCACCTACCAGGCGATGGGCCTGCTGGCCTCCGGCCGCCGGCCGAGCTGGTATGACCCGGGCAGGTTCTGGAGTGGCGACGACCTCCCGCTCGCCCTCGGCTTCACCCTCGGCGCCGAGATCGCCGTCTCGATGCCGGACTGACCGCGGGGACAGGCCGTGGCCAGGCGTCGGGTGGCGTGGTTGGGTGGCGGCATGGATGAGAAGGGCGTTTTCACGCAGATCAACGCACTCGTCGCCGAGGAGCACGAGCTGCGGGCCAAGCGGGCGGCGGGGGAGGTCGACCCCGAGACCGAGCTCGAGCGGCTCCGCCACGTCGAGGAATCCCTGGACCAGTGCTGGGACCTGCTGCGCCGCCGCGAGGCGCTGCGCGACGCCGGTCTGGACCCCGACGAGGCCAAGGCGGCCGCGGTCGGCCAGGTCGAGGGTTACATCCAGTAGCGAACGGCCCGGCGATCAACGTGGACGGGCGTCACGGGCTGACGTGCGGCGCGCGGCGCGCGGCGGCGGGCACGTAGTGGCGAGGGTCGTCGCGGCGGTCGGCGGGGGGCAGGTTGCGCGCCGGGGTCTCGACCGGCGCGGTGTCGGTGTCGGTGTCGGACGGGCGTGACCCGGTGGCGCGACGCCAACCGGCCCGAGCCCGCGGATGGAAGCGGCGACTGGGCGGGACGAGCCTCCAACCGAGGTGGACGGCGCGGCCGGCGAGGCGGAACAGCCGCTCGTCGGCCGCCGTCCATCGATACCCGAACCGGCGGCGCACCGCCTCGGGGAGCAGGCCGACCGTCAGCCAGGTGAACAACAGGCGGAACGGCACTCGGGCCGCGCACCAGAGCGGCCACGGCAGCCATCCAAGCGCTGGAGGCCGGTCGAGGTCGCGCAGGTCGAGTACGGCGCGGGCCGCCGCGGTGTCCTCCAGGACCTCGGCGCACATCCGGTCCCAGTAGGTCACGAAACTCGGCCAGTCCGGCGGCACCGGGCGCATGCTCATCCCGTAGAGCCGGTACCAGGCGACGTGCTCCGCGTACAGCTGGTCGCGCTGCGCGTCCGTCAGCCCGGGGCCGAAACGCTCTGCCGTCAGCACCGTGAGCATGAAGAACGTGGCGTGCGCCCAGTAGAAGGTGTCCGGGTCCAGGGCGTGGTAGCGGCGGCCCTGGTCATCGACGCCGCCGATGGCGCGGTGGTAATCGCGGACTGTGCGGGCGGTCTCCGCGGCGCGCGGGCCGTCGTAGACGACCCCGCCGATCGGGTAGAGCGAGCGCAGCAGCCGCTGCCAGCGTTCCTCGAAGAACCGCGAGTGCCGCGCCACCCCGGCGCCGAGAGCCGGGTGCGCGTTCTGCATCGCCCCGGCCCACGGCGCGAGCAGCAGCGTGCGCCAGTCCCCGAAGTAACGCCAGGTCAGTGATTCCGGACCCAGCGGCGCCGGAGCGGGCTGGTCCCGCAACGGCGCAGACCCAGCGGCATCGGTCCCTGTCACGGCTTCCCTGTCAGTCATGTGCCGCCAGCATGGGCCGCCAGCGCCTCGGCCGGCGGACCGGCGAGGGCGGTCAGCGCGGCGATCCGCTCGGGCCACGTCCGCCGTTCCCGGGCGCTGACCAGCGTGATGACGTCGCCAGCGGCGGCGAGCGCGACCAGCGCGGCCAGCTCCCAGGGCAGCTCGGCGTCGGCGATCTCGCCGCGCAGCGCCCTGGACGCCTCACGGTTGAGCACACGAACAGTCTGCCGGTCCGGCGGCGACACGGACACGCTCGTGCGCCCCCTGCGTGGCAGCCCGTCCGGATGCGAACCGAGCGTCACCCAGCCGGCCGCCGCGAGCTCATGGCGCACCATCCGCACGGCTGGCGCCCGGTCGTGCCCGACCCAGTACGCCCACGGCCGGGCCGGCGAGGGCTCGGCCGCGAGCTGCCGGAACACCAGCCGGGACAGCTGGTCATCCGGCGGCGAGGCGGCGTCGGCCGGTGCCCCGGTGACCAGGGCGAGGCCGTGATCGTCCGAGAGCAGGCCGTCGTGGTGGAGCTGGGTCAGCGCCGCGGCGCGCAGCGTACGTCCCAGGCCGGGAACGCGGTACATCCGGCCCTTCTCCAGGTTGAACGCGAGCAGGTAAAGCCGCAGGGACAACGACCGAGGCAGGTTCAGGCTCACCCCGAGAGACTTCCAGGGCGAACGGCCCGCGGCGTGGTCAGTTCGCCGACAGGGCCCGCGCCCGCGCCGGGCCGGTCGGCGAGTGGCATGCGGATCGTGAACGCGGCTCCCCCCTCGGGGGCGGCGGCCGCGTGCGCGTGCCCGCCGAGTCGGGACGCGAGCCGGGCGACGAGCGCGAGGCCCAGCCCCGTCGAGACCGGCCGCAGGCCGCGGTAGCGCTCGTAGAGCGCCGAGCGCTCGAACGCCACGGCCAGGTCGTCGTCGGTGAGCCCAGGGCCGCCGTCGCGTACCTCCAGCACCGCGACCGCCGGTCCTGCGCCCTGCGGTCCTGCGCCCTGCGGTCCTGGGCCTGGGCCTGGCGGCCCCGCGCCGGCCGGTCCCGCGCCTGGCGGTCCCGCGCCGGCCGGTCCCGCGCCCGCGAGCTCGGCGCGGGCCGCGAGCACGATCGGCGCGCCGGCCGGGACCAGCCGCAGCGCGTTCTCGGCGAGCCCGTCGAGGATCTGGCGCAGCCGGACCGCGTCCGTCACGGCCATGACCGGCCCACCCGGCACCTCCACCCGCAGCTCGACGCCCTCGGCCGCGCAGCGCCGTCGCCAGACCTCGGCGGCGTCGGCGACGAACCTCGTCAGGTCGACGGGCGCGAGGTCGACGCGGAAGTCGTCGGCGTCGAGGCGGGCGAGGTCGAGCAGGTCCTGGACGAGCCGGTCCAGCCGCAGCGCCTCGTCGAGGATCACCCGGCCGGCGTCCGGGGTCTGCCCCGCCGGGGTGACGCCGTCGGCGAGCGCCTCGGCGAAGCCGCGGATCGCGGTCAGCGGCGTCCGCAGCTCGTGCGAGACCGAGAGCAGGAACTCCCGCTGGCGTGCCTCGCTGACCGTGAGCGCGGTGGCGAGCCCGCCGAGCGCGTCCGCCACGTCGGCGATCTCGGCCGGGCCACCGGACGGCAGCGCGAGCGCCAGGTCGACGTCGCGCCGGCCGTGCGCCAGCTCGCGCGCGGCGGCGGCCAGGGCCCGCAGCGGCCGGGCCAGCAGGCGGGCGAGCAGCAGGCCGGCGACCGTCGCCACGGCGAGCGCGATCACCAGCGCCACCAGCAGCCGACGCGACAGCGCGGACGTCAGCTCCTGAGCCTGCGAGGCGGGCTGGACGAGCACGATCGTCGAGCCGTCGGGCAGCGGCCGGGTCGCGATGACGACCCGGCGGCCCGCGGTGGTGCGCACGACGTCGGTTCGGTGGGTGCCGGCGAGCCGACGCAGCGTCGCCGCCGGCAGCGACGGCGCCCACCGCCCCCCGACGGGGCCCATCGTCGTGCGCACGGCACCGCGCGGGCCGAGGACCAGCAGGCTGACCTGCTGCGACCCGATCGCGCGGGTGACGCCCGCGCGCAGCTCGGCGGTCGCCTCCGGCTGCTCGTACAGGGCGACGACGAGGTCGGCCTGCCGGCCGAGCACCCGGCGGGCCTGCCCCTCGCCGACGTCGCCCAGCTGCCCGAGGAACACCGCCCCCGTGATGATCACTCCGAGCAGCGCGACCAGCGTCGTGGCCAGCGCGGTACGCCGCCCGAGCCCGCCGCCGCGGCCTCGCCGGCGACGCGCGCGGGCCGGATCGCGACGCGTGCGGGCCGGATGGCCGGCTCGCCAGCCGGGTGCGGGCGGGCTAGCCATCGGCGGTGTAGCCGACGCCGCGGACAGTGCGGATCGGTGAGGCGGCGCCGAGCTTGGCGCGGACCTGGGCGACATGGACGTCGACGGTGCGGGTCCCCGCCGCCGCCTGGTAGCCCCAGACCTGGGAGAGCAGGCGTTCTCGGGTGAAGACGAGCCCGGGGCGGGTGAGCAGCGCGGCCAGCAGGTCGAACTCGGTCGCGGTCAGCGCGACGGCCTCCCCGCCGGCCCGCACCAGGCGGCGGTCCAGGTCCAGCTCGACGGCGCCCGCGCGCAGCAGGCGGCTCGCCGGCCGGTCCGCCTGGTGGCCGGCCCGGCGCAGCACCGCGCGCAGCCGGGCCACCAGCTCGCGGGGTGAGAACGGCTTGACGAGGTAGTCGTCCGCGCCGAGCTCCAGGCCGAGGATGCGGTCGACCTCGTCGTCTCTCGCCGTGACGAACAGGACCGGCGTCCAGTCGTCGCCAGCGCGCAGCGCCCGCACGACGTCGCGCCCGTCCAGCCCCGGCAGCCGGATGTCCAGGACGATCGCGACCGGGGCGAGCGCCCGGGCCGCCTCCAGCCCGGCCGCGCCGTCATGGCGGACCTCGACGCCGAACCCCTCCCTGGTCAGGTAGAGCCGGATCAGGTCGCAGATGTGCGGCTCGTCCTCGACCACCAGCACGAGTCCCGACGACCGCCGCGCCGCCGCGCCCGCCGCCTCCACCCCCACCCCCACCCCCGCCAAGGGCGCCGACGATTTCGCGGACGTCGAGGATCCGGGCGCGGGCGGCGCGGGCGGCGCGGGCGGTGTCGGCTGGATGGCCGGCGTCGACGCCATCGGGAGGTTTCCCACCTGCCCAGTCTGCGGCGCCGCGTACCCTTCGCCGACCCCGGCCAGGCAACGGCTGGATTGTCTTACCGTTCTCGAACATGGCGGCCATGGCACGCTGACGGTCCGCTGGGACGGTCTGTCCATGGCCACCGCGCGTTCCGACATCGCGTTCCTCCACCGGCGGGCCGGGTTCGGCGCGAGCCCGGCCCAGCTCGACGCCGCCGTGGCCGGCGGATACGACGCGGCCGTCGACGCTCTGGTCGGCGTGGGCGCCCGCGCTGACGCGGACCCGGAGCCGCCGCCGACGTTCGCGCCGCTGCCCAGGCTGGCCGACGTCCGGACGGACCCCCAGGCACGGTCGACCTACGCCCAGATGGTGCGCCAGCAGGGGACCGAGCTGACCGGCTGGTGGGTGCGCCGGATGGTCGCCTCCGCCGACCCGTTCACCGAGAAGCTCACGTTCTTCTGGCACGGGCACTTCGCGACGTCGATCACCAAGGTGCGGGTGGCGCAGGCGATGCTCGCGCAGAACGAGATCTTCCGGCGTTCCGGGAACGGCCCGTTCGACGCGCTCACTCTCGCGGTCGCCCGCGACCCGGCGATGCTGGCCTGGCTCGACGCCGGGCAGAACCGCAAGGAGCACCCGAACGAGAACTTCTCCCGGGAGCTGATGGAGCTGTTCACGCTCGGCATCGGCAACTACACCGAGACCGACGTCCGGGAGGCGGCGCGCGCCTTCACCGGCTGGCGGGTGGACGCGAGCCGCACCGGTTTCCAACTGGCCGCGAAGCAGCACGACGACGGGACGAAGACGGTCCTCGGCAAGACCGGCGACCTCGGCGGCGAGGACGTGATCGCCCTGGTGACCCACCAGCCGGCCTCGGCCCGGTGGGTCTGCGCCCGGCTTTTCAGCCGGTTCGCGGCGCCTGTCGAGCCCGACGCGAACCCGGCGGCCGACGCGATGCTGACGGCCTACGGCTCGGCGCTCGACGCTGGCGCCGCCGTCGCGGCCATGCTGCGCTCGCCGGCGTTCCTCGCGAGCCGGGGCAAGCTCGTCGCCCAGCCGGTCGAGTACGTCGTCACGACGCTGCGGGCGCTCGGCCTGCGGGTCACGCCGGCCGCCGATGGCTCCGCGGACGCCTCCGCCGGCGCTGGTGGAGGCGGCGGGGCAGGGACCGACGTCGCGGCCGGCAGCGGGGCACTGCCGCAGCGCGCGGTGCTGGCCGCGCTCGCCGGCCTCGGACAGGTGCCGTTCCAGCCGCCGAGCGTCGGCGGCTGGCCCGAGAACGCGGCCTGGCTGACGACGGCGTCCACCCAGGTGCGTACCAGGTTCGCCACGGCGGCCGCCGCGGCGGCGAACCTGGCCTCGATCGCCGACGAGCCGGCCGCCGGCAGGCCGGACGCCGTCGCCCACCTGCTGTCCCTCGACGGCTGGACCGCCCGCACCCGCGAGGCGATGACCGGCGCCGGCGGCAACCCGGCCCGCCTCGTCGCGCTGGCCCTGCTCTCACCCGAGTACCTGACCGTCTAGGACACCACCCTGGAAGCCCGGAGGCCACGGAATCTCGGCGGCCCGGAAACCACGAAGGAGGAGGGCCCGATGCCGTTCGACCGGCGCCGGTTTCTGATCGCGTCCGGGGTGACCGGGGGGCTCGCCGCGGCCACCACCGCCGGCGTCGTGTCCTACCGGGAGCTGCACCACAGCGCCGCCCAGGAGCCGCTGGCCGGGGGCGGTGTCCTCGTCGTCGTCACCCTCTACGGCGGCAACGACGGGCTGAACATGGTGATCCCCGTCGAGGACCCGGCCTACCGGGCCGCGCGCGGCGAGCTGGCCTACTCCGCCGAGCAGGCGCTCCCGCTCACCGACGGTTTCGCGCTGCATCCCGCGATGACCGGGCTTCGCAAGCTGTGGGACGACCGTCGCCTGGCGATCATCCGGGGTGTCGGCTACCCGAAGCCGGACCACAGCCATTTCCGGTCGATGGCGATCTGGCAGACCGCCTCCCCGGGCACGACGTCGACGACCGGATGGCTCGGCCGCTGGCTCGACGCCCAGGCCAGGACCTCCACGGGCGGCACGCCGGGACCGGGCATCTGGTCGGCACCGGCCGGCTCGTCGATACCGGGCAGCGCCGCCGCGCTGCGGGCGGTATCGGTCGGCCCGACGCTCGCCCCGCTGGTCGTCGGCGCGACGACCGCCGCCGCGGCCGTCCCCACCGGCCCGTTCGCCGCGCCCGGCGGCGCGATCGGCCAGGAGTCGCGCCAGCTCTACCGCCCCGACCCGGCGGATGGCCCGCTCGCTGCCCGGGTCGCCTCGTCCGGCGCCGATCTGTTCACCGTCGCGGGCACGCTCGGCCCGGTGCTCGCGAACGAGACGGACCAGGACCAGGGCCCTGCCGGGCAGCTGGACGCCGGCGGAGGCGACGACACCGCCGCGACCCCGCCCGCCGCGTCGACCGCGTCGCCCTCGGCGTCGGCGGCGCCGACCGGGCCGACCGGGCCGACCGCGGCGAAGGCCGGCGCGCTGGGGGCGCAGCTCGACGTGGTCGCCGCCTGCATCCGCGCCGGCGTGCCGACCAGGGCCTACTCGGTCAACCTCGGCGGCTTCGACACCCACATCATGGAGAAGGCGACCCAGGCGAAGCTGCTCGGTGAGCTGGACGCCGCGCTCACCCGCTTCCAGGCCGCCGTCGGCGGCGACCCGCACGGGACGGCGGTCACGACGGTGGTCTACTCGGAGTTCGGCCGGCGGGTCGCGGCCAACGCCAACGACGGCACCGACCACGGCACCGCCGCCCCCGTTCTCGTCCTGGGCACGGGCGTCCGCGGCGGCTTCCACGGCGACGCCCCGAGCCTGACCAACCTGGACGACGGCGACCTGAGGTTCACCACCGACTTCCGCTCCATCTACGCCACCCTTCTGGAACGCGTCCTCGGAACCGAGGCCGGCGTCGTGCTCGGCTCCAAGGAACGCTTCCCTCGCCTGGCCTTCCTCTGATCGATCTTGGTGGGACCGGCCTGGGACGGCCCGTCGGCTGATCGCGTACCGAGGTCCCGGAGCCGCGTCAGCCAAGGTCGGCCGGGTCCACTCCAGCCCGGGCGACGGTCGGKGAGGCGACGGTAAATCGGGTGAGCCTGTTCCGCCGCGCGCCATAGGCTGGCTGGCGAGCGAGCCGGCAGGTGCTCGTCGCCTGGCGCGGGGTGGGGCGGGGGCCCACGTTCCTGGGTGCTGCGTGGTCGGAGGGATGGGCGCGGTGACGGAGTCGACGCGGGTTCTGCCGGAGAAGATCGAGCCGGAATCGCCGGCGACCGGCGGTGGTCCGCTGGACAACGTGATCTGGGCGGCGCTGACCGGGCCGCAGGCGGGGTTCGGCGAGCGGACCGGCCAGGCGGCGCGGTTCCAGACCGACGTCGCGCCGTTCGCGGCCATGGCCGGCGGGCCGGGCCGGTGGGCCTGGGACGACCTGGCCAGGGTCGTCGGCCCGGGCGGTCCGGCGGTGCTGTTCTTCGTCGAGGAGGAGCCGCCGGTCGGCTGGCGGTCGGTCGACGCGCTCGGCCTCGTCCAGATGGTCGCGACGGACGCGTTCACGGACGCCACCGAGCCCGAGGCCCGCCCGCTCGGCCGGGACGACGTGCCCGCGATGCTCGACCTGGTCGCCCGCACCCGGCCCGGTCCCTACCTGCGGCGGACCATCGAGCTCGGCACCTACCTCGGCGTCTTCGACGGCGACGCGCTGGTCGCGATGGCGGGGGAGCGGCTGCGGATCCCCGGCATGACCGAGATCAGCGCCGTGTGCACGGACCCCGCCTACCAGGGCCGCGGCCTCGCGACCCGGCTGATGCGCGCGGTCGCCGCCGGGATCCGCGCCCGCGGCGAGACGCCGATCCTGCACGCGGCGGCCACGAACACGCCAGCGATCCGCCTCTACGAGCACCTCGGCTTCGCCCTGCGCGCCACCACCCTCTTCCGCCTCGTCGAGGCGCCCCGCCTGCCCGAGCCCGCCGTCCCGGAACCCCGCGCCGACGAGCCTGGTGGCTGGGYCGACGACGACGAGCCCTTCGTCCGCCCCGGCGAGTGCGGCTGAGCCGGGTCCTGGGTGCCGGAGGGAGGCCCGCACGGGGTGGCTCCGGCGGCCGGAGTAGCCAGCGACAGGGTGGCGGCGAGCTGCCGGCTATGTCGCGGATGCGGGCGTTGACGGCCTGACCTGGAGGTAGCTTCCGGAGAGGACCCGCAGCTCAAGGAAGGTGGTCACGTGGCGCGCAGAGCACCTACGGCGGATCCCGAGGACGCCGGCGGGAGCGGGCGCGGCCCGGCCTCATGGGCGGCGGGCGTGCCCGGGGTGGCGCACGCACTCGGGCAGTCGTTCGCGCAGATGGGGGCGCGCCGCAGCCTCGCCACGCTGCGGCTGCTCAACCAGGTCGACGGGTTCGACTGCCCCGGCTGCGCCTGGCCCGACCCGGACCCGAACCATCGGCACGCCGCCGAGTTCTGCGAGAACGGCGCCAAGGCCGTCGCCGAGGAGGCGACGCTGCGCCGGGTCACCCCCGCGTTCTTCGCCGAGCACAGCCTGACGGACCTGGCCGGCCGTTCCGGATACTGGCTGGGCCAGCAGGGCCGGCTCGTCGAACCGATGCTGAAGACCGCCGGCTCCGACCATTACCTCCCGGTCGGCTGGGACGAGGCGTTCGGCGTCATCGCCGCCGAGCTGACCGCCCTCGCGAGCCCGGACGAGGCGGTCTTCTACACCTCCGGCCGGACCAGCAACGAGGCCGCGTTCCTCTACCAGCTGTTCGTCCGCGCCTTCGGCACCAACAACCTGCCCGACTGCTCCAACATGTGCCACGAGTCGTCCGGCACCGCGCTGACCGAGACGATCGGCATCGGCAAGGGCTCCGTCACCCTGGAGGACCTCGAAGAGGCCGACCTGGTGCTCGTCGTCGGCCAGAACCCGGGCACGAACCACCCGCGGATGCTGACCTCCCTGGAGAAGGTCAAGCGACGCGGCGGGTCGATCGTCGCGGTGAACCCGCTGCCCGAGGCCTCACTGATGCGCTTCCGCAACCCGCAGAGGCCCTCCGGCGTCGTCGGCGCCGGCACGACGCTCGCCGACCAGTTCCTCAAGATCCGGCTCAACGGCGACCTCGCCCTGTTCCAGGCGCTGTCGCGCCGCCTGCTCGACGCCGAGCACGCGGCCCCCGGCACCGTCCTCGACCACGACTTCCTGGCGGCCCACACCACCGGCTTCGACGCGTTCGCCGCCCACCTGCGGACGCTCGACGACGAGGAGGTCTCGGTGGCGACTGGCCTGGCGGCCGCCGAGATCGACGAGCTCGCCGCCCGGGTGCTCGCCGCTGACAAGATCATCGTCTGTTGGGCGATGGGGCTCACCCAGCACGCGAACGCCGTCGGGACGATCCGAGAGGTCGTCAACTTCCTGCTGCTGCGCGGCAACATCGGCCGCCCCGGCGCGGGTGTCTGCCCGGTGCGCGGGCACTCCAACGTCCAGGGCGACCGGACGATGGGCATCTGGGAGAGGATGCCGGACGCCTTCCTCGACCGGCTGGGCGCCGAGTTCCACTTCTCCCCGCCGCGCCACCACGGCTACGACGTCGTCGACGCGATCCGCGCCATGCGCGACGGCCGGGCCTCGGTGTTCGTCGGGCTCGGCGGGAACTTCGTCGCCGCCACCCCGGACAGCGCCGTCACCGAGGCCGCGATCCGCTCCTGCCGGCTCACCGTCCAGATCTCCACCAAGCTCAACCGCTCGCACGCCGTCACCGGCCAGGTCGCGCTGATCCTGCCGACGCTGGGCCGCACCGAGGTCGACGTCCAGGCCGGCGGCCCGCAGGTCGTCACCGTCGAGGACTCGATGGGCTCGGTGCACGCCTCCCGCGGCACCATCGCGCCCGCCGGACCGGCGCTGCGCTCCGAGGTCGCCATCGTCACCGGCCTCGCGGCGGCGACCTTCGCCGCCCGCCTCGCCCACCGGGGGAGCGTGCCGGCCGCCGACGCCGCGGGGGCTCCCGCCGCCGACCCCGCCTGGGCGGATCCCGCGAGCCAGGTCGCCCCCGTCGTCGACTGGGCGGGGCTCGCCGGCGACTACCGGCACGTCCGCGCCCACATCGCGCGCGTCATCCCGGGCTTTGACGGCTACGAGGAGAAGATCGTCCAGCCGGGTGGCTTCCTGCTGCCGCACCCGCCGCGCGACGCCCGCGAGTTCCGCACCCCGTCGGGACGGGCCGTGTTCACCGTCAACCCGCTCACCGTGCTGCGCGTCCCGCCCGGGCACCTGCTGCTGCAGACGGTCCGCTCGCACGACCAGTACAACACCACGATCTACGGCCGCGACGACCGTTACCGCGGGGTGCGGGGCGCCCGGCGCGTCGTGCTGGTCAACCCCGACGACCTCGCCACCCTCGGCCTCGCCGACGGCGACCGCGTCGACCTGGTGAGCGTCTGGACGGACGGCGCCCAGCGGCGCGCCGAGGACTTCCGGATCATCGCCTACCCGACGGCCCGCGAGTGCGCCGCCGCCTACTTCCCGGAGACCAACGTCCTCGTCCCGCTCGACTCGACGGCCGAGCGCAGCAACACCCCGACCTCAAAATCCCTCGTCATCCGCCTCGAACCCCGCGCCTGACCCGGTGCGGCCTCGGTTCCGCCGCCTGCAGCGGCGTGAGATCCGCCGGTTCGGGACGACTGAGGCGGACGCCGACCGGCAGTATGACGGTGACGACAGGCAATGGTCCGGCCGCGGAGCTCGGCCGGACCCGCCGAGAGACGGGAGAACGTGAGCATGACGGAGTCCGCCCAGAAGGTGGCGATCGTGACCGGCGCGGCCCGTGGCCTGGGTGCCGCGACTGCCCTGCGGCTGGCCGAGGACGGCTACGCCGTCGCCGTGCTGGACCTCGAGGAGCAGGCCACGAAGCCGGTCGTCGACCAGATCGTCGCGGCGGGCGGCAAGGCGATCGGCGTCGGCGCGGACGTGAGCGACTCCGCGCAGGTCGAGGCCGGCGTCGCGAAGGTCGTCGCCGAGCTCGGCCCGCCGACGATCCTCGTGAACAACGCCGGCATCACCCGCGACAACCTCATCTTCAAGATGCCCGAGGCCGAGTGGGACCTCGTCATGGCCGTGCACCTRCGTGGCGCGTTCCTGATGACGAAGACCTGCCAGAAGCACATGGTCGACGCCAAGTGGGGCCGGATCGTCAACCTCTCCAGCACCTCGGCGCTCGGCAACCGTGGCCAGGTCAACTACTCGGCCGCCAAGGCCGGCATGCAGGGCTTCACCAAGACGCTGGCGGTCGAACTCGGCAAGTTCGGCATCACCRCCAACGTCGTCGCCCCCGGCCTCATCGAGAGCGAGATGACCCACGCGACCGCCGAGCGCCTCGGCGAGACCTGGGAGAGCTACGAGGCCCGCCGCGCCAAGGAGATCCCGGTCGCCCGCGTCGGCCAGCCGGCCGACATCGCCCACGCCGTCTCGTTCTTCGTCAGCGAGGGCGCCGGCTTCGTCTCCGGCCAGGTCCTCTACGTGGCCGGCGGCCCGAAGGCCTGATCGCTCGCGACCGACCATCCGCCACCAGAAGCGCGGGCCGACCGATCGCGGCCGGCCCGCGCTTTCGGTTACCTGGCGTGGCTGGCCATGCGCGGCTGAGCGCGCCGCTGCCGGCCGATCGGCCGGCCGGCCCTGTCCCGCCCGGGCCTCCCGCGACGGCGCGAGGCGTCACCACCCGCCGGGCTACCGCCGCGAACGCGAACCGTGGCGGATGGGCAAGCCAATAGACAGGCTCAGATGCCACAGTTCAAGGCCAGGGGTCGGCACTGTGGCGGATGAGCAAGCCTATGGACGTGCTGGTCCGCCACAGAGCGGGGTTCGACGAGGCCTTGGGCGACGGGTGGCCGGCGGGCGTGGCCGGCGGGGCGGCCAGCGCCGGCGTCTTGCGGCGGAACCCGGTGGTCAGACGCGGATCGGCCTACCGTTGACGCATGACGACGACCGCCGGCCCCTCCGCCTCCATCGGCCCAGCCTCGGATGCGAGGGGGCTCGGCGGGTCGGGGAACGTTGCCGACGCTTCGGCGCCCGGTGCGCCCGGTGCGCCCGGTGCGCCCGGTGCGCCCGGTGCGGCTGGCGCGGGGGTGACGGGCGGGCCGGGGCTGCCGCAGCGGCGGCGGCTGGTGACCGAGTTGCCCGGGCCGCGGTCGCGGGAGCTGCTGGCGCGCCGGGAGGCGGCCGTCGCGCGGGGCGTGTCGATCGCGCTTCCGGTGTTCGTCGCCGCGGCGGGCGGCGGGATCCTGGTCGACGTCGACGGGAACGCGCTGATAGATCTCGGGTCCGGGATCGCCGTCACCACGGTCGGCAACAGCGCCTCGCGGGTCGTCGACAACGTGATCGCGCAGGTTCAGGCATTCACCCATACCTGCTTCATGATCACGCCCTATGAAGGCTACGTCGCGGTCTGCGAGCAGCTGGCCCGCCTCACCCCTGGCGACCACGACAAGCGCTCGGCGCTGTTCAACTCCGGGGCCGAGGCCGTCGAGAACGCCGTCAAGATCGCCCGGATTCACACCCGCCGCCAGGCCGTCATCGTCTTCGATCACGCCTATCACGGCCGCACCAACCTGACGATGGCCCTGACCGCCAAGAACCAGCCCTACAAGAACGGCTTCGGCCCGTTCGCGCCCGAGATCTACCGGGTGCCGCTGTCCTACCCGTTCCGGKACGGCGGCCTGACCGGACCCGAGGCGGCCGACCGCGCGATCGGGATCATCGAGAGCCAGGTCGGCGCCGCCAACGTCGCCGCGGTCCTCATCGAGCCGATCCAGGGCGAGGGCGGGTTCATCGTCCCCGCCGAGGGCTTCCTGCCGGCGCTCGCGGACTGGTCGCGCGCGAACGGCGCCGTGTTCATCGCCGACGAGGTGCAGACCGGTTTCGCCCGCACCGGCGCGATGTTCGCCTGCGAGCATGAGGGGGTCGTCCCCGACCTGGTCGCCGTCGCCAAGGGCATGGCAGGCGGCCTGCCGCTGTCCGCCGTCACCGGCCGCGCGGAGATCATGGAGACCGCCCATCCCGGCGGCCTCGGCGGCACGTACGGCGGCAACCCGCTGGCCTGCGCCGCCGCCCTCGGCGCCATCGAGACGATCGAGCGCGACGGCCTCGTCGGCCGGGCGCGCGCGATCGGCGAACGGCTGCTGCCCCGCCTGCGTGCCGTCGCCGAACGGGTCCCGGCGATCGGCGACGTCCGCGGCCGCGGCGCCATGCTCGCGGTCGAGATCGTCGACCCCGCCACCGGCCAGCCGGACGCCGTCGCCACCGGCCGCGTCGCCCGACGTTGCCACGAGCAGGGGGTCGTGGTCCTCACCTGCGGCACCGACGGCAACGTCCTGCGCCTGCTGCCCCCGCTCGCGATCGGCGACGACCTCCTCCACGAGGGCGTCACGATCCTCACCGACGCCCTCGAAGCCCTCGCCCCCTGACCGCCTCGGCTGCCCCCGGCCGCACCGACGCCGCGAGGTCCGTGCCCTCTGACTGTTGGCTTTCGTCCCGTGACCGCCCTGGCCTCACCGGAGTGGGTGAGAGGTGGTGGGGCTGTCAGCCGAGGAGGACGACGCGGGTCGGCTGGAAGGTCACGGCGACCCGGGGTTCGAGGCCGGGGGCGCCGAACTGCTCCAGTGTCCTGCCGTAGGTGGCGAGCATCGAGGCCAGGAAGGACTTGTCGGCGTCCTCCTCGATGATCGCCTTCGCGCGGATCTCCGCCGTGTGGTATGGGTTCGACGGGGAGATCGCGAAGACCGTGGCCGTGGGACGGGCCATCAGGTTCCGGTACTTGTGGCGGTTCTTCGACAGCGAGGTCCGCACGACGCCGTCCTCGCCCACCAGGCCCCAGATCGCCGTGGCCTGGATGGAGYCGTCCGCGTTCAGCGTGCTCAGCGTGAACGTGGAACCGGTGAACAGGTCCCGGTGCGATTCCGGGACGACCAGAGCATCAGACATGGGCCCAGTCTTGCCGGACGCCGCGGGGCCCCGTCGAGGACCCACCGCCCCACGGCAGCCCGGGTGACGATCGTCGACTCCAGGTGTCGCGCGACGGCTACGCCGCGATGACGAGGCTCCGCGGGCCGGATGTCAGGGGATTTCCATCGTCTGGGCGGTGCGCAGGTCGTCGAAGGTACGCGCCAGCTCGGCGGGCAGCCGGGAACCCAGCTGGGCGAGCAGGTGGTCGACGACGAGGGCGCAGGCGATCGGCAGGGCGTCCGGGTCGAGGCTCGGCTTCGGCGCGTCGTCGGGCGGGTGGATGGACAGCGCGCCGGCGAGCACGAGGACGACCGCGTACGGGTCGAGCCCTGTCAGCCACGGCGACGCCAGGCGGACGACCTCGTCGAACAGCCCGCGGATGTCGTCGGCGTCGACGCCGTCGGGGTAGGCCCGTTCGACCAGGCCCAGCGTCAGCCGGTGCAGCACGTCACCTGTGAGCGTCTCGTCACGGGCTCGCAGCTGGAGGCACGCGGCGCGCAGCGCGGCCGCGTCCCGCTGGCCGGCCGCGTCGACGACCGCCGTGACCGTCCGTGCCAGTACCCGCCCCTCCGGCGGCAGCCCGGCCATGGTCATCGGTATCGTCCCGCGCGTCGCATGCGGCCATACTGACTCATCCCGCGCGCCCCGGTCCGTGACGCGGCACCGGGCCGGCGCGCGGCGAGGCGGCGGCGCCCGCGAGGTGTGGGCGGTGATCGCTGGCTGTGCATGGGGACTGGCACCCCGCGGGCGCCGGGACCCGCTCCCGAAAGATCCACCGAAAACGCCCCAGGCCGGCACGATCTCGGTGCGGAGCTCTAGCGTCAGACGGGATAGGGACGACCTCCGACGCGATCTCCGGCCGTCGGGTCGTCAGGTCCGGCTTTCCGGACATGACGGTTCGGGCCGCGCGGTCGGGGCAGGACCGTCGGGACTACGGACGAAGCCGGTGAAACCGTGAGTACAGGTGGCGGCGTGGCCACGGAGCGCGCGGGAGCGAGCGGCCGTGAGGCAGGCACAGGAAACGGCGAGGCGGCGCTGGTGGCGGGGCCGCCYGGGGGACCGGCGGCGGTCAGCGCCCCTGAGGTGACGTTCAGCGACGGCGTCGGCGGGACGACGCGATGCGCGCTGACCTGGCCGGTGGCGACGGGACGCCCCCCGCTCGCGGCCGTCGTCGACGTGTTCACGCGGCTCGGCGTCGAGGTCGTCGACCACGACCGGCCACCGGCCGGTGCCTTCGGGTCCAGGGCGCCTGAGCGGGACGAGTACCTGCTGCGGCTGCCTGAGGCGCCGGACCCGGCTTCCGCGGGCCCGGCCCCCACGGGCCCGGCATCGGCGGGCGTGGCGCCGGTGGGCGCGCCGGCGGCGCGGGAGGTGTTCGGGCAGCTGTTCGTCGCGGTGTGGACCGGGCAGGCGGAGCTGGACGAGTTCACCCGGCTGGCGCTGACCGCGGGCGTTCCGTGGCGCGAGGTCGATGTGATCCGGGCGGCGTGGCGGTTCCTGCACCAGACCGGGGTCAGCCTGTCGCACGGCTACGCCGCGCGGACGGTGCTGGCGAACCCGGCGTTCGCGCACGGCCTGCTCGACTTCTTCCGGGCCCGCTTCGACCCGGACTACGCCGGCCCGGACCATGCCGGCCCGGACCACGCCGGCCCGGACCACGCCGGCCCGAATCGCGCCGGCCCGAATCACTCCGATCCGGACTGCCCCGGCGCGGATCACCGGGCGGCGGGCGCGGCGGCTGCGTCGGCGAGGCTCGAGGCGCTGCTCGCCGCCGTCGCCAGCCTCGACCAGGACCGGATCCTGCGCGGGCTGCGCGACGTGCTCGCCGCGGTGATCCGCACCAACCACTACCAGCGCGACGCGGCCGGACGGCCGAAGCCGGCGCTGGCGCTGAAGATCGCCTCGTCGCGGCTCGGGCTCCTGCCGGCGCCGCGGCCGTGGGTCGAGGTGTTCGTGACCTCGCCGACGGTCGAGGGCGTGCACATGCGCGGCGGGCGGGTCGCCCGCGGCGGCCTGCGCTTCTCCGACCGGCCCGAGGACTACCGCACCGAGGTGCACGGCCTCTACCGGGCACAGGTCACCAAGAACGTCGTCATCGTCCCCGACGGGGCGAAGGGCGCCTTCGTCCTGCACGAGCCGACCCTCCCTGCGATGAACTTCCCGTCCACCCGGCCCGGGGTCCCCGCCGATCTGCCTCCCGGCCCCGGACAGGACCGACCCGACGCCACCAGGTCTGGTCGAGCCTGGCAGATCGGTGGGGAGGTTGGGGCCGCGTACCGGACGTTCGTCTCGGCCCTGCTGGACGTCACCGACAACCTGGTCGGCGGTAAACCGGTCGGCCCGGAGCGCACCGTCTGCTACGACGAACCGGACACGTACCTGGTCGTCGCCGCGGACAAGGGCACGGCCACCTTCTCCGACCTCGCCAACGAGATCGCCGCCGAGTACGGCTACTGGCTGGGCGACGCGTTCGCCTCCGGCGGGTCGGCCGGCTACGACCACAAGGCGATGGGGATCACCGCCCGCGGGGCCTGGGAGTCGGCCCGCCAGCACCTGCGCGAGCTCGGCGTCGACGCCGACCGCGATCCGTTCACGGCCGTCGGGATCGGCGACATGTCGGGCGACGTCTTCGGCAACGGGGTGCTGCGGTCACGCTCGATGCGCCTGGTAGCCGCCTTCGACCACCGGCACATCTTCATCGACCCGGATCCCGATCCGGCGGCCTCGTTCGCCGAGCGGCAGCGGCTCTACGACCTGCCCAGCTCGTCGTGGGCGGACTACGACCCCAAGGTCCTCTCGCCCGGCGGCGGCGTGTTCCGCCGCGACGCCCGCCGCGTCGAGCTCTCGGCCAGGGCGCGCGAGATCCTCGGCCTCCCGCCCGCGCCCGCCCCCACCGGCGCCGACGGCGCCTCGGGCGCCGAGGGTGGCGGCCCGCCAGTCGCCGTCGCCGTCGGTGACGGCGGCGGCGGCGTCGACAGCGACAGCGGCGGCGGCGGGATGTCGCCGGTCGAGCTGATCCAGGCGCTCCTGCGCGCCCCCGTCGACCTGCTCTACAACGGTGGCATCGGCACCTACGTCAAGGCCAGCACCGAGGACCACGGTGACGCCGCCGACCACGCGAACGACGCGGTCCGTGTCGACGCCGACGAGCTGCGCGCCCGGGTCGTCGTCGAGGGCGGCAACCTCGGCCTCACCCAGGCCGGCCGGGTCGAGCTCGCCCACCTCGGCGGGAAGATCAACACCGACTTCCTCGACAACTCCGCGGGCGTCGACACCTCCGACCGCGAGGTCAACCTGAAGATTTTGCTCGCCGGCGCCGTCGACGACGGCGAGCTGACCCTCGCGGGCCGCGACGAGCTGCTTCGCTCGCTCACCGACGACGTCGCGGCGTCCGTACTCGACGACAGCGCCCAGCAGGCGGTCGCGGTGAGCCTGGCGGCGACCTACGCGCCGGTCTTCCTCGACCGCCACATCCGGCTGCTGCGCAACCTGGAGGCGCGCTCCGGCCTGGTCCGGTCGCTGGAGCACCTGCCGTCGGAGTCGCGGCTGGAGGAGCTGCGCACGGCGCGCACCGGGCTCACCCGCCCGGAGCTGGCCCTGCTGCAGGCCAAGGCGAAGACGCTCGTGCGCCAGGAGCTGCTGGACTCGCCACTGCCGGACGCGAAGGCGCTCGACCTGATCGCGCAGCGGTACTTCCCGCCGGCGGTGCGGGAACGTTTCGCCGACCGGATCAGCGAGCACCCGTTGGTCCGCGAGATCATCGCGACGCGGCTGGCGAACGAGCTGGTCAACCGGATGGGGCCCGGCTTCGTCTTCCGGCTGGAGGAGCAGGTCGGCGTGACCACCGCCGACGCCGCCCGGGCGTACGCGGCGGCCGCGGCGCTGTTCGGCCTCGACGGGCTGTGGGCGGCTCTCGACCGGCGCGGCGACGCGATGCCCGCCGCCGACGAGCTCGCCGGCCGCCGCGCGGCCCGCGAGTTCCACGAACTGGCCGCCGAGTGGCTGCTGCGCCACGCCCGTGGCCCGGCCGGCACCACGACCGTCACCGGGCGGCTGCGCGGGCCGGCCACGGACCTCGCCGCCTCGTTCGGCGTCGGCGCTGGTGCCGGTGCCAGCGGCCGCGGCGGTGTCGGCGGTGGCACGGCCGTCGACGCGGACCTGACCGCGAGGATCGCGGGGCTCGGCGCGCTCGGCACCGCCCTCGACCTGCTGGTGACCGCGCCCCGGCCGGCGCCGGCGGCCATCGAGGACGCCGCCGCCGTGCACGAGGTGCTCGGTGGCTGGCTCGGCCTGGCCGGCCTGCACGCCCGGCTGGCCGACGCCGCCGCCGACTCACACTGGACGCTCGCCGCCAAGGCGGCGCTGCGGGCCCGGCTCACCGAGCTGTGGGCGACGCTCGACTGGCTCGTGCTCGCCGCCGCCCGCGCGGACGCCCCGACCTCGCCGGGGATCGCGGAGCCGACGAGCACCGGCTGGGACGCCGAGGCCTACCTGGCCGGCGGCGCGCGGGCACTCACCGCCCGCTGGCTCGTCCGGCGGGCCGACGCCGTCGGCCCGTTCACCGCCGTGCTGGCCGAGCTCGCCGGTGAGCCACCCTCCGGTGAGCCTCGCCCCCGCGCCGCGCGGCGGTCGGGCTTCCGGCCCACCGACGTCCGGGTCGGCACAGGCCCGGTCGACGTCGCCGCGGCCACGGTCGCGATCCGCGAGCTGCGCCTGCTGGTCGAACGCGTCCAGTTCACCGACGACGGCCTCGGCCCCCGCCTCCGCGACGGCTGACCACGGCCCCGCCGTGGTCATGCCTCGGGGCTGGACTCGGGAAGTTAGCGACGCGGAAATTTGGTCCTGACGGGGCTGTCATGACGGCTGGCCAGAGTGTTCGCCAGGTCAACATGCGGGGAGCGGGGTGTGGCCTCCCCGGATTGTCCGTGCGTCTGGCCGGCCGCCGGCTCCCCGGGCAGCGCTTTCGTGTCTGGAGGCATCATGACCAGGATCTTCGCCGACCTGCGGGCTCCCGAGATCGCGGAGCTGTCGCCGGGGGCGGTGGCCGTCCTGCCGATCGGTTCGGTGGAGCAGCACGGGCCGCACCTGCCGCTC
Organism: Pseudofrankia asymbiotica; assembly: GCF_001983105.1. Taxonomy (GTDB): domain Bacteria; phylum Actinomycetota; class Actinomycetes; order Frankiales; family Frankiaceae; genus Pseudofrankia; species Pseudofrankia asymbiotica. Next base: position 110,846 of record NZ_MOMC01000027.1, read on the forward strand.
TCGACGGACCTGGTCGTCGCCGACACGCTCGCGCGCGACGTGGTCGCGGCTCACGGGGACGAGATCGACCTGCTGCTGCTGCCGACGCTGGCCTACAGCAAGTCCAACGAGCACGCCTGGTCGGCGGGGACGATGTGGCTGTCGGCGACGACGGTGCTGGCGATGCTCGACGACCTGGGCCGCTGCCTCGCGACGACGCCCGTCGAGCGGCTGGTGTTCCTCAACGGCCACGGCGGCAACAGCGCGCTGCTGCAGGTCGCGAGCCGCGACATCCGGCTCGCGCACGGGTTGCGGACCTTCGTCATGCACCCGTCGCTGCCGCCCGACCACGGCGGGACGGCGCCCGCGTCCGAGCTGGGCATGGGGATCCACGCCGGGATCGAGGAGACGTCGCTGATGCTGCACCTGCGCCCCGACCTGGTCCGGATGGACCTGGCCGAGCGCAGCGTGCCCGAGCACCTGGCCGGGTTCGAGCGGGTCGGCTGGGGCCGGCCGGTCTCGTTCGGCTGGCTGTCCGACGACTTCGGGACGAACGGCACGCTCGGCGACCCGGTCGGCGCCACCGCCGAACACGGCAAGGAGCGCTACGAGGCGATGGTCGAGACCGCCGCCGCGTCGCTGCGCGAGATCGCCCGCTTCGACCCGAGGCACGCCCGGTGACGGCCGGCCTGTCCACGGCGGCCCAGCCCCAGCCGCTGGCCGGGCTCGCCTCGGACGAGCTGCCGGCACACGCGGACGTCGTCGTCATCGGCGGCGGGCACAACGGGCTGGCCTGCGCGGCGTACCTGGCGCGCGCGGGACGGTCCGTCGTCGTCCTCGAGGCACGGGAGACGGCCGGCGGGTGCGCGTCGACGGTCGACGCGGTCGGCGCCCGCGTCAACGTCTGCAACTGCGACCACACGATGATCCGCGCGAGCGGCATCATCGAGGAGCTCGACCTCGCCTCGTACGGCCTGCGCTACCTGGACGTCGACCCGCTGGTCATCGGCGTCGGCTGGGGCGACGAGCCGGTGTTCGTCCAGTGGCGCTCGATCGAGCGCACCGTCGACGGCCTCGCCCGCGTCGACCCGGCCGTCGCCGCCGCCTACCGGCGCTACCTGGAGGTCGCGATCCCGGCGGCGAGGCTGGTGCTGGCCGTGCAGTGCGGCCGGCCGTCCACGCCGTCGATCGTCGGCACCGTCGTCGCGAAGCAGCGGCTGCGCGGCTCCCGGGTGCTGCTGGACTGGCCTCGGCGGAGCCTGGTCGACGTGCTCACGTCGTTCGGCCTGCCGCCGTGGGTGATCGCCTCGACGCACACCGTCGGCCCGGCGGTGTGGGGGCTCGGGCCGGACGCGCCCGGCAGCGGGCTCGGGGCGCTCGGGCTCGCGATCCGCCACCTCGTCGGGGTGGGCCGGCCGGTGGGTGGCAGCGGCGCGGTGCCGGCCGCGCTGGAGGCGTGCGCGCGGGCGCACGGCGGCCGGGTCGTCACCGGGGCGCGGGTGTCCGGGGTCGACATCGAGTCGGGACGGGCCCGCGCCGTGCGGCTGCGCGACGGGCGGCGGATCACCGCCGGGGCAGTCGTCAACGCCACCGACCCGCATACGCTGCTCGTCGACTGGCTCGCCGGCGTGCCGGCCGCGCGGGGCCTGCGGAAGCGCTGGGTGGAAAGGCCCGCGGCCGACGGCTACGAGTCGAAGGTGGACGCGGTCGTCACCGCCCTGCCGACGCCGCGCGCCGTGCTGGAGCTGCCCGAGGACGTGCTGCCGGCCGCGCTGCGCCACGTGCCGACGACGGTCGTGAGCCCGACGCCCGAGCGGCAGATCGCGGCCGCGGCGGCGCTGCGGGCCGGCCTGGTCAGCGACCCGCCGATGTTCTTCCTCAACACCCCGTCCGTCCTGGACGAGACCATGCGGCCCGCGCCAGCCGAAGATCCCGTAGCTGACATGGTCGAAGGGCACGGGACGATGGCGGAGCCTCCCGCGCCCGGAGGTCCCGTAGTTGACATGGCCGGAGACTCATCGGCCGAGACGGGCGCGCACGTGCTGAGCCTTGAGGTGCTGTGGACGCCGTGGGCGTTGCGCGGCGGGTGGGGCGATCCGGCGCTGCCGTGGGGCTGGCTGGAGCGGTTCGCCTCGATCTGCGGCGACGGTCCGGGCGTGCTCGCGTCGGTGCGCGACTGGCGGGCGATGACCCCGCCCGACTACGAGCGCGAGTTCTTCCTGCGCCGCGGCTACGTCCCGTCGTTCCCCGACGGGGTCATGGCGGCGCTGCTGGGCCGTCATCGCGAGCTGTCCCGCTACCGCACGCCGATCGCCGGCCTCTACCTGACGGGCGGGGCCACCTTCCCCGGAGCGGGCGTCTGGGGAGCTTCCGGCCGCAACGCCGCGGCGACGGTCCTGGCCTCGGCCGGCCGTACCCGGCTGCCGCGGTAGCGGGCGAGGTCCTGAGGTCGGTGCCCGGGGCCAGGGCTCTTAGCTGAGCAGGGCGTCGGACGTGTGCTCGTCGACGGGAAGGTCCCCGGCCGTCGTCGCGGTGACCTCGATCGACTGGAGGCTGACGAGGCCGCCCAGAATGTCGGCGAAGGCGGCGTCGGCGGCATCCCGGCCGGTCGCGATGCGGACCAGGCTCGCCCGCGGGACCTTGCGGGTGGCGTCGTAGACCCTCCAGGCACCGTCGATCCAGGCCTCGAAGACGGCGTGGAAGTCCATCGGGGTCAGCCCGGGCGCATAGACGGCGGCGAAGCGGGCCGGGATCAGGAGTGCCCGGCAGAGCGTGATGYCCAGGTGGGCGAAGTCGCGGCAGACGCCCTGACCGGTGAGCAGCGTGTCCTCGGCGGAGTCGTGGACGGCGCTGGAGCCGGGCACGTAGCCGATGCGCTGGTGGATCCAGGCGGCGATCGCGTCGGCCCTGGGCCGTCCCGGCGGCAGGCCGCCGAACTCGGCGACCGCGAAGCCGACGACGTGATCGGATGGGCAGTAGCGGCTCGGCCACAGGTAGGTCAGTTGCTCCATGGTGAGCCCGCCGGAGCCGAGAACCGTGTCTCCGTGGCCGACCGCGTCGCCGCCGGGGGAGATCGCCGGCACCAGCTCGAGCTCGGCCCAGTACGACACGGACAACAGGCCCCGGGGGGCACGCAGCAGGTGTATCCGGCCGCCGTGCGGGGCGGTGAGTTCGGTCGGCTCGCCGATGGGTATCTCACCCGTCGTCGTGGTGGCCAGCCGTTCGACGAATACCCGGGGTCCCCGGGCGGCGGCGATCGACAACGCGATGTCCGCGGGCTCCTCGACGTCGAACCTGAGCTCGGCGCTGACCGTCCGGCCCCGGTCGGTGGCTGGCCGGGGTGGAGTCCCGTCGGGGGCTCCCGTCTTCGTCGTCACGCCGGCCGCCTCACCCCGGCGGCGACCTCCGCCGGACACCCACCGCCGGCAGGGTGCCGACCACCGCGCCGGGATCCATGATCCCGGCGCACTACAGATTGTGTCAGGTTCGCGGATTGTGCCAGGTCCGTTGGCCCGTGCAGCCCCCAGGACCGCCGCCCGGTACTCTGTGGGAAAGCGACTGAGTACTCGTCCCGGTCTGGTCCGAACGCCTGTTCTGGGTTCCAACTCGCTGATTCCGTAGGGTCGGCTGAGAAGGATGACCATGACCGTTAATGCCATGGCCGCGTCTGAAATACCGGATTTGACCCGGTCTGACGACAGTTCCCGGTCTGACGACACATCCCCGGCACCGGCCGGCCGCCTCGACTACGTCGAGCTGTCCCAACGCGTGAAGCGCGCCGGGCTGATGGAGCGCCGCCCTGGTCGCTATGCCCTCCTGATCCTGGCGAACTGGGCGCTGCTCGGCGGCGGCTGGCTGTTCTTCGCCTGGCTGGGGAACTCGTGGTGGCAGCTGTTCACCGCGGCGTTCCTGGCGGTGATGTTCACGCAGGTGGCGTTTCTCGGGCACGACGCGGGCCACCGGCAGATCTTCGCCAGCCGGCGGTCCAACAAGGCCGTGGGCCTCCTGCACGGAAACCTGCTGATAGGGCTGAGCTTCGGCTGGTGGATGGACAAGCACGGCCGCCACCACTCGCAGCCGAACACCGTGGGCCGCGACCCCGACGTCGGCACCGGCGCGTTCGTGTTCGCGCCGGACGAGGCCCACGACCGCCGCGGCTTCCTGCGCTGGATGACCTGCTACCAGGCATACCTGTTCTTCCCGGTCGTGCTGCTCGAGGGCCTGAACCTGCACGTGGCCAGCGTCCGCGAGGTGGTGGCGCGGCGGAACCGGGCCGCGGTCACCGAGGCCGTGCTGCTCGCGGCCCACACCATCGCCTACTTCGGCGCGATCTTCCTCGTCCTGTCGCCGTTGAAGGCCCTGGTCTTCATCGCGGCTCACCAGGCGCTGTTCGGCCTGTACATGGGCTGCGCGTTCGCCCCGAACCACACGGGCATGGAGATCTTCCCGAAGACCGGCACCGACTTCGTGCGGCGGCAGGTCCTGTCCTCCCGCAACATCCGCGGCGGCCGGATCACCGACATCTTCTACGGCGGCCTGAACCGCCAGATCGAGCACCACCTCTTCCCGATGCTGCCGAGGCCGAACCTGCGGCGGAYGCAGGCGATCGTGCGGGAGTTCTGCGACACGCACGGCATCAGCTACCGGGAGAGCAGCGCTCTGGGCTCGTACCGGGAGGTGCTCGGCCACCTGCACGCCGTCGGCGAGCCACTGCGGCGTCGTCCCGTCCAGGCGTGAACAACCAGGGCTGGGGCGGCTGGGCCGCGGGCGCGGGCGGGCCCGCTCGCCCGGCCGGGCGGCCGGGCGGCCGGGGAGCGCCCACGTGAACCGAGCCGGGCACGCGGCACGCCGCGGCCCTCGCCGGCGGGTCAATCCCTGACAGGCCCGCGCGCGGCCTCGGACGAGGTCGGTCCAGGCTCGAGCCTGGACCGGCTGTGCGTCCGCGTCGCGTCGGTCCTGCACGTCGACGGCGCGGCGATCTCGGTGACGGCCGGCGCCACCGGCCGGGGGGCGCGCGGCGCGAGCGACGAGGCGGCCGGCCGGCTTGACGATCTTCAGCTCGCCCTTGATGAGGGCCCCTGCCACGAAGCCGCCGAAGACGGCGGCCCGGTGCTTGTGGGGGACCTGGCCGGGCCGGCGGGGCAGCGTTGGGGGCGGTTCACGCCCACGACGCTGGCCGCCGGCTACCGGGCGGCCTTCGCCTTCCCGCTGCGGATCGGCGCGATCGAACTGGGGACGCTGTTCCTTGTCCGGGCCAGCCCTGGCGGCCTGGACGGTCCCGCCCTAGCCGACGCGCTGGTCGTCGCGGACACCGTCGCACTGATCCTGCTCGACCCGCCGGCCGGCGGCCYGCCGCCCGGTGGCCCGCCGCCCGGTGGCCCACCGGCCGGCGGGGCAGGCGATCCGGATGACATCCCCGCCGAAGGACGCGCGACCACGGCGGAGCCTGGCATGCCCGGAGGCGATCTGGGTGACATTTTGTCCGGAGGCGATCTGGGTGACATCGCAGGCGACCCGGCGGACGGCGCTGAGCTTGACCTGACGGGTGAGGCCGCGGTCCGGATGCGGGCCCGGGCCGCCTCGCTGTACCGGCCCGAGATCCACCAGGCGACCGGGATGGTCATGGCCCAGCTCGGCGTGAGCGCGCAGGAGGCTCTCGTACGGCTGCGCGCGCTCGCCCGCGCTCGGGGTCAGATAACCGACGAGACCGCGCGCGACATTGTTGCCCGCCGGCTGCGGCTCCGCGGAGACCTGCCCCGATGATGGGGGCTGGGCGGGACGGTCCCCCCGTAGGTGAGGCGTGCGGAGGAAGCGGTGTGCCGGGAACGGGAGCTGAGCGAGGCGTTCGTCGGCCTCGCCGACAGCTTGGTCGCCGACTATGACGTGGCGGACCTGCTACACCGGTTGGCCGACCACTGCGTAGCGCTTCTCGGTGTGGCGGCGGCCGGCCTGATGCTGTCCGACCAGCGCGGAAGGCTGCAGGTGATAGCCGCGTCGTCGGAGGCGAGCCGCCTGCTGGGGCTCTTCCAGCTCGAGCACGACGAGGGGCCTGGCCTGGACTGCTACCGGACCGGTTCGACGGTCACCGTCCCCGACATCGACCTGGCCGCCCTCCGGTGGCAGGTCTTCGCGGCCGAGGCCCGCTCCGCCGGCTACCGCTGCGTGCACGTGCTGCCGATGCGGCTGCGCGACGACGTGGTCGGGACGCTGAGCCTGTTCGGAGCCCGGCCCGGCCTGCTCGAGGACACCGAGGCCCGCGTCGCCCAGGCGCTCGCCGACGTGGCCACGATCGCCATCCTGCAGGAGCGCGCGATCCGCCACCACGAGCTGCTGGCCGAGCAGCTGCAGCACGCCCTGACCAGCAGGATCATGATCGAGCAGGCCAAGGGAGTCCTCGCCGAACGCGGCGGCCTCGACATGGACCAGGCGTTCGCCCGGCTGCGCCGGTACGCCCGCGACACCAACACCCGCCTCACCGACCTGGCCCGCGGCATCGTCGAGGGAACGCTCGACAGCCGCCTGGTGCTCAGCGCCCAGCCGGCCCGGCAGCCGCCGCCCTGAGCGAACCGCCAACAACCCTTGGCCCCGCCTCGGGGCGTCTCTCGGAGCGAGTCCGGGGTTGGGCGGGGACATGTCTGGGGTTGGCGGGAAGGTTGTCATGGTTTGCTCCATGCGGGCGCGGCGCTGGAGTCGGACCGGGTTGGGCGGGAGGGTTGTCATGGTTCGCTCCGTGCGGGCGCGGCGCTGCGTGGCCGTCCTCGCCTGGCGGCTCGGACGACCACTCCGCGCCGCGTCCTCCTCCGCGAACGTGCCCTTCGGCGACCTCGCTGCGGCCCGGCCATGGTCGCTTCGCTCCATGGTCGGGCCTCCGCGAGGCGCGCCTCCGGGCCAGCCGGGTGGCGTTGCGCTGGCCCGTCACCAGTCCGGGTCCGGCCGCCGGCCGTGATCCCCTGCACGAGCGCAGCGAAGTGCCCTACGGCACCGGCCTCATGCCGGGTTCCGGAACGTTCCGGCGGCACGCAACCGTGCTGGGCGCGGAGGCGCGCCTCGCGGAGGCCCGGCCCACGAGCGAAGCGACGTGGGTCGGGCCGCAGCGAGGTCGCCGGAGCGCCCGTGAGCGCAGGAGGACGGCGTGCGGAGGTCCCTTGGGAGCGAAGCGAGTAAGGGGCTGGAGCGCGCCGCCCGGACGGAGCGAACCGGCAACAACCTTCCCGCCCGACCCTGCCTGACCTCAACCCGGACCTGGCTCGATCTCGAAGCCGCAGCGAAGCGAGTAAGGGGCTGGAGCGCGCCGCCCGGACGGAGCGAACCAGTTACACAGCCGGGAGCTTGCCGGGGTTGAGAAGGCCGTCGGGGTCGAAGCGCTCGGCGGCCGCACGGATCATGTCGACGCGGTTGTGCAGGACCCAGGTGTGCGGGTCGTTGACGTAGACCTCGACCTCGGCGAGCCGGGCCATCCGGTCGTACAGGGTTTCGACGTCCTCGAAGCGCAGGAACAGCATTCCGGCCCAGTGCTGGACGCCGGTGGCCGGGTTGAGGAAGCCCTCCAGGTGGATGAGGGTGTCCGGCGCGACGGCGGCCACCTCGGCGCGGCGCCGGGTGAGCCCGGGGCCGCCGCACTGCAGATGGGTGAGCTCGGGGCGCAGCTTGCGGACCCGGTAGGTGGTGTGGTTGTACGACAGCGACGTCACCAGGGCGGGGCCCTTCGGCCGGACCGCGTCGACCCGGCCGCCGTGGCGCTCGACGATCGCGGTCGCCGCCGGGACGCTCTCCTCGGTGACGATGCCGCGCACCGACAGCCGGTCGGCCGGCATCGCCGGGTCCGCCGGGCGGTAGGTGGCGACGACGCCCGCCTCGTCGAGGGAGAGCAGCCGGGGCGTCGGATCCAGGCCGAACAGCTCCTCGCCGGCGGCGACGGCGCCGTCGAGCTCGGGGAACGAGGCGAACAGGGCGGTCCAGCGCCGAGCCGGGCGCAGCGCCACCGTCGCCGTCGCGATCACGCCGCTGACGCCGAAGGCATGCGACTGGGCCATGTTGTCCGGGTAGGGCACGTCGACCGGGATGGCGTCGTCGGTACACGGCACGACCCGCAGCGAGCGGATGTAGCCGTCCCAGACGGCGCCGTTCGCGATCGAACCGGTACCGCCGGCACCGCCGGCGATGAACCCGCCGATCGTGGAGCCCACGGTCGACGGCATGATGGCCAGCTCCTGGCCGGTCGCCAGCGCCGCCTTCTCCATCAGGACGAAGGACGCGCCCGCCTCGGCGGTGATCCAGCCGTCCTCGACGGCGAGCACCTTCGTCGCCTGGGAGGTGTCGATGACCAGCCCGCCGAACAGCGGGATGCCCTGGCCGTAGTTGCCCGTGCCCTGCCCGCGCACGGTGACCGGAACCCGGTGGCGGTGCGCCGCGCCGACGGCCACGGCGATGCCCTCGGCGTCGGGCGGGCGGACCACGATGTCGGCGACGCCGCCGGGCAGCATCGGGCGCAGGACAGGGCTCATGTGCGCCCAGTCCGTCGACGCCGTCATCCGGGTCGCCTCGTCACGGGACACCGCGTCCTCGCCGAGCAGCCGGGTGAGTTCGAAGGCCAGGTTGTTCAGCGCTTCCGGGTCGACCGGGGTCACCGCGGGCAGCGTGGCCCGCTCGAACACCGGCATGGCGACAGGTTCCGCCATGAACATCCTCCGTTGTCGGGAACGACGAAACCCGGTGGCCGCCCGCCGGGCGGAGGCCACCGGGACCCGCGTTCGTCAGCTGTACCTGCGTGCCTGCGTACCTGCCCACACCCGCGCGCCTTGGGCCTCACGGCCGCCGGCGTCACCGGGATCATCCGGTGACGCCGGGGTAACCGGGACGTCCCGGACGTCCAAGCCGTCCGGGACGTCCATGAGGCCGCGGGGCGTCAGGAGGTCAGGCTGATCTTGGTGTCGAGGAACTCGTCGGTGTAGAGGTCCGACGGCTTGAGGCCGTCCTTGGTCGGCTTGTTCTGGGCGGCGTAGATCGGGGTGAGGATGCCGATCAGGTCCTGGGTGCGGGCCTCGTCGAAGTCACCGAGGGTCGGGGTCTTGCCGTTGCCGATGATGCCGAGCTCGGCCATCGTCTTGACCGCGTAGTCCGCGACGCCCTGGGTGTAGACCCAGCCGTTGTTGTACTTCGTGACCGCGTCCAGGATGACCTTGTTGGCCGTGGCCGGTTCGGCGATGAAGTCGACGATCGCCTGCTGCATGATCGGGACCAGCTTGGTGAGGCAGGGCTTGAGGGCGTCGAGCTTGTCCGCGCGCACGCCGATCGCCTGCTGGTAGAAGTCGAAGCCCGCGTCGGCGACCAGCTGGTACTTCAGCGGCTTGCCCCAGGAACGGACCTCGTTCTCCCAGGTGTAGGGCTCGGAGGTCGCGAAGCCCTGGACGGCGTAGTCGCCGCCGGAGGCGACGAAGTTCGTCGGGGTGCCGTCGTAGCTGCCGTCGATCTGGCTCTTCTTCAGGATGCCCTGGCCGGTGAAGTAGTCCATGTACGCGGCGCCCTCGAAGTAGAGCACCTTGGTGTCGGTCTTGCCGATGTCGGCGATCGTCTTGAAGTCCGGGTGCTTCTCCGGCGACCAGCCGATCTCCTGCGGGCTCTTCTCCAGACCGGCCAGCAGGGCGACGGTCGGGTGGTCCTTCGAGTTCTGGATCTGCTCGTCGGAGCTGACGTAGCCGATCGTGATGTTGGGGTCGGCGTACAGCTGCGACGTGACCGTCTGGAAGCCGATCGCCGGGCCACCGGCGCGGATCTCCAGCTTGACGCCGGTGTCGACGCCGCCGTGCGCGACGAGCTCACCGGTGACCGACTTCTTGCCGGTGTCGAACTTCGGGTTCGGGCCCAGCAGCTGGTACTGCCCGCCGTGCTCCGCCTCGGGGTTCCAGTCGGACTGCAGGACGACGGTGCTCGGGCAGCCGGCCGCCTTCAGGTCGTACTGGGCCGGCACCGCGCCGCCCGCGGACGCCCCCGGCGCGGGGCTCGCCGTGTCGTCGTCGCCACAGGCGGCGGCGACCAGGACGAGCGCGACCGCCGCGGCGGTCGCCGCGACGATCTTAGTCGGGCGTGGTCTGGTCAACGGAGTCTCCCCCTGGTTCCTCGGGCGACGTGCACCCGACGGCATCGATGGATGAAACCGGCCGCGATGGCCCGGTTGCGTGAAGCGGTGAAACGGTGAAACGACTGGTGCGGAGGGGTCAGCCTCGCTTCGGCTGGTACCAGCGGCCGACGACGCGGCGCGAAAGCCAGCCGAAGAAGACGAAGACGGCGATGCCGAGCAGGCTCGCCACCAGCGTCGTCGCCCACAGCCGCTCGCCCTCGAGCCGCGAGCTGTAGACGGACAGGCTGGTACCGAGCCCGGCGTTGCCCTGCTTGAAGAAGAACTCGCCGACGATCGCGCCGATCACCGACAGCCCCGCGGCGACGCGGAAGCCGGAGAACATCGCCGGCAGGGCGGCCGGCAGCTGCAGCTTCCACAGCCTCGTGAACCGGCTGGTGTGATGCAGGGTGAACAGCTCGTGCATGCCCCGGTCGACCGACTGCAGGCCGAACAACGTGTTCGACACGATCGGGAAGAACGCGATGATGACGCAGACGATTGTCCGGCTGGTCAGCGCGAACCCGAAGAAGAAGCTCAGCACCGGGGTGAGCGCGAGAATCGGCACGGTCTGCAGGACGACCGCCCACGGATAGAGCGAGCTCTCGATCCACTGCGCCTGGCTCATGAGCACCGCGGCGAGCACCCCGAGGACCATCGAGATCGCCAGTCCGACGAAGGTGACGATCACGGTGTAGCGCAGAGCCTCAAGAATGACCTTGAAGTTCGACCAGTCGAGGATGCCGACCCGGATCACGTCGTGCGGCAGCGGAAGCATGAACCGCTGCTGCCTGGTCAGCGCGAACCCGGAGACCAGGTACCAGCCGCCGACGAACAGGGCGAACACACAGAACGGCAACAGGAACTTGTTGAGCAGCGCCCCGCGTGACCGCGCCCACCGGCCACCGGGAACGCCGGCGCCCGTCGGCGGTGCGACCACCTCGCCCGGCGCCGGCCCGACGGCGGGGGCCGCCGCCGCGGAGTCAACGTCAACCGTCATGATCGTCACACGTCCCTGAGGTATTGGGAGACCTCGCCGCACAGCGCGGCGAACTCGGCGCTGTAACGGATCTCCGGTGCGCGCGGGTAGTCGAACGGGACGGTCACCTCGGCCTTCACCCGGCCCGGCCGGCCACTCATCACCAGCACCCGCCCGGACAGGAAAACGGCTTCCTGCACCGAGTGGGTGATGAACAGCGCCGCGAAACGGCTCTGGATGAACATGCGCAGCAGCTCGTCGTTGAGCCGCTCCCGGGTGATCTCGTCGAGCGCGCCGAACGGCTCGTCGAACAGGAACACGTCCGGGGCCAGCACCATCGACCGGGCCAGCGACACGCGCATCCGCATGCCGCCGGACAGCTCCATCGGCAGGTGTTTCTCGAAACCGGTGAGGCCGACCAGGTCGATCGCGTCACGGACCCGCCGCTCGCGTTCCTTCTTGTCCATGTGCTCGAGCTCGGCGAGCAGCCCGACGTTGTCCCGGACGGTGCGCCAGGGCAGCAGGGTCGCGTCCTGGAAGACGTAGCCGACGGACTTCGAATGGACGGCGACCTCGCCGTCGCTCGCCTTGTCCAGGCCGCTGGCGATCCGCAGCAACGTGCTCTTCCCACAGCCCGACGGGCCGACGACCGTGACGAACTCGCCGGGCGCGACCGCCAGGTCGGCGCCGGTGAGCGCGACCGTGCCGTCCTTGAACTTCTTGCTGACGCCGGAGAAGCGCAGCGCCGCGGTCGTCGAGGGCGGGGGTTCGGTTGTCATCGTCATCGGCTAGGCCTTCGGTTGGAAGGGGGTGGACGAGGCCATCGACCATGCGGCCGCGGCGGAGACCGACGACGTCCCCGCCGGGGCGGCGAGCTCGGAACGCACCACGGTGCGGGCGACGACCCGGCCGTCGCGCCACACGGTCCGCTCGGCGCCGGCGATGCCGAGGGCGTCGAGCACGTCGGTCGCCGGCATCGCGACCAGGTCGGCGGGCGCGCCGGGCGTGAGCGCCACCGCCGGCAGGCCCATCGCCGCCCGCGGGGCAGCGGTCACCGTGTCCAGCGCTTCGATCGGGTCGAGATGGCCGCAGGTGATCATGAGTGCCGCGACCTCCAGCGCGTCGCCGCGGCCGACGAGGTGGAACGGGTCGCGCAGGTTGTCGCCGCCGGCGGCGACCGTCGCGCCGGCGCGCAGCAGCGGCCTGACGGCGGTCAGCCCCCGCGGGGTGGCGACCGGGTGGTCGCGGCCCTGCAGGAACAGGTTCGTCTGCGGCAGCGCGACGACGGCGATGCCGGCCTCGGCCACCCGCTGGGCGATCTCCCGCTGGGTCTCGACCGGCTGCATCGACAGGCTCACGCAGTGGCTCGCCGTCACGCCGTGCGGGAAGCCGGTGCGCAGGACCAGGTCGGCCATGGTCCGCAGGCTCAGCGCGGCCGGGTTGAGCGTCTCGTCGGTGTGCAGGTCCATCGGCCTGCCCGCCTCACCGGCCGCGTCCAGGCAGGCGGCGACGGCCCGGTCCGGGTCGTCCTCCATGTGCGGGCAGCCGCCGGCGACGTCCGCGCCGATCTTGAGGGCCTCGCGCAGCAGCGGACCGGCGGCGTCGTTGACCAGCGCCACCAGCTGCAGGTCGATGACGCCGCGCCAGCGCTCCCGGACCTCGATCATCGCTTCCAGGCCGGACAGTCCCACCTCGTTCAGCACGTTGACGTGCGAGCGGATGTGGGTGGTGCCGTAGGCGAGGTGGATGCGCAGCGCCGCCTCGGCCCGGGTGATGATGTCCGCCGGCGTGGTCACCTCGCGCAGCAGGTCCATCGCGGCGACGGCGCCGGCGAGGTCTCCGGTGAGGTTGCGCCCGAGCGAGGCGGTGAGCGCCTTGTCCAGGTGCGCGTGCGGCTCGACGAACGACGGGAGCAGCACCTGCCCCGACAGGTCGACGTCGTCCGGGCCGAGGCCRCCAGCCGCCGCGGCGTCGTCCGTCGGGGTGCCGGCCGTTCCGGCGGCGGGCAGCACCTGCCCGATCACCCCGTCCGCGATCTCGACGTCGACGATGTCACCCGCCGCCGTCATCGCTGAGCGCAGCCAGCTCATGCCCACCGCCATTCGCCCACGACGCCTCCCAGCTCGCCGACGCGGCCGGCCGCCTGCCCGGCCGGTCCCCTCCGCGCTGTCCGCCCTCTGTGCACGGCATACCCCTTGCGCGTGACTCGCCTGATGCGGGTTGTTCGCACCCTGTGTCCCATGGTGAACCGTCTCATGACGGCCCGGCTTCCCTGCCGGCGGCTGCCCGGCGCCGTCCCCGGCGGCCGGGCGGCGCGGCGACGCCGAGCACCCGACGGGCGATCTCAGCCATCGCCGCGGCGAGCGCCGCCTCCTGGCCGGGCGGGGCGCCGCCGGAGAGGTTCACCCCGTCGACCCCGGGAATCTCCAGCATCCGCTCGGCGAGCTCGGTGCACTCCGCGATCCCGGCGGCCTCGATCTCGGCCGCCTCCACCGCCGCGACGGCCGAGACTCTCGCGACTCCCGCGCCCGCGGCGCCCGCGGCGCCGTTCGCCGGTGGCGCCCACGCGTCGCCGGTGATCCGCTCCAGGTAGCCGGGCGGCAGCCGGCCGGCCGCGAACGAGGCGATCACCGCCGCCGACGCGGCGCTCGTCACGACCGGGACGCAGACGAGCACGAGCCCCGTGAACCCGGCCGTGCGCAGCTCACCGACCGCGTCCGCGACCGGCCCCGGCCCGCCGCAGTGGTCGACGAACACCGCGTCCGCGCCCGCGTCGATCTTGGCGAGCAGCCGGGGGAGCCGCCGCTCCACCGGTGGCGCGGCGGGGGCGTGCGCGACCGAGCACAGCGGCCCGGCGGAGCGCGTGGCCGCGGCGGCAAGCTCCACGACGCCGACGGAGTCCAGGTCGAAGACCCCGGCGGCGTCCGCCCGGTGGCCGAGCGCGGCGTGGTCGCCGGTGACGCAGTGCAGCGCGACGGCGCCCGCGTCGGCGCAGGCCGCGATCTCGCCCTCGATCGCGACCCGGTTGCGGTCCCGGCAGTTGACCCCGACCCAGGCGCGCACGCCCTCGTCCGCGAGCAGCCGGGCCCGGTAGGAGGGTGGGAACTGGACCCGCGCGCCGCCGTGGTCGCCGAGCAGGCAGGCGTCGACCGTGCCGGCGAGTGCCGCCGCGCTCGCGCGCAGGCTGGCGGCGGACAGCGGCGCGGCGGGCAGGTCGGCGACGATCACCGGCCGGGTGGCGGCCGCGGCGAGGAACTCGGCGACCCGCCGCGGGCGACCGGCGGAAGAGCCTGACGAGTCCAGGCGGCCGTCTGGCGGAACCCGCCCTGTGGGGGCGCCGGGCGCGGCGGCGTAGGGCCAGTCGGCGGGCTCGATCTCGAGAAAGGCACAGGTCCCGAACCCGGGGACCTCGCAGGACCGGTCCGCGCCGACGCCGGCGCAGGGGCCGTGTGTCATCGTCTTCGGACACCGGGCGGCCGCGGCGCGCCAACCAGCGCCGGCGATGCCCCCGATGTCGACCACGCCAACACTGTCCAGCACCGCCGGCAGCGTTCGGTTTCCAGATCATGAAAACTAGGTTTCATACCCCGAATCAGCTGATGTCACACCATCGACCCGGCCCGATGCGGCCGCCAATGACCGCTCCGATCAAGGCGCCGTGGCCTGTCCAGGTGGCGACCGGCTCCGCCAGGAACGCCGGCCTCGCGCCGCCTCAGGACGGATAGTGGTGATCGGTGGGGGGACGGAGGTTCTCCTTGATGGCGCGCGGACTGGTCCAGCGCAGGAGGTTCAGCGCCGAGCCGGCCTTGTCGTCGGTGCCGGAGGCGCGGGCGCCCCCGAAGGGCTGCTGGCCGACGACGGCGCCGGTCGGCTTGTCGTTGACGTAGAAGTTGCCCGCCGCGAACCGCAGCGCCTCGAGGGCCGCCGTCGCCGCGGCCCGGTCCTCGGCGATGACCGCGCCGGTCAGCGCGTAACGCGACGCGTCGGGGTCCGCGATCCCGGCGAGGACCCGGTCGTAGTCGGTGTCGGCGAAGACGTGGACGGCGAGCAGCGGGCCGAAGTACTCGGTCGTGAACGCCTCGTCCGCGGGGTCGGTGCCGAGGACGACCGTCGGGCGGACGAACCAGCCACGGCTGTCGTCCGCCAGCCCGCCGGCGACGATCGTCAGCGAGTCGACCCGCCGGGCGCGGTCGATCGCCGCCGTCACCCGGGCGTAGGCGCGGGCGTCGATGAGCGCGCCGCAGAACGTCGCCGGGTCGGTGACGTTCCCGGTCACGAGCGTCTCGGTCTCACCGACGAGGCCGTCGCGCAGCCGGCGCCACACCGACTCGGGGATGTACGCCCTGGACGCGGCGCTGCACTTCTGGCCCTGGTACTCGAACGCGCCGCGCAGCAGCGCCGCGCGCAGCACGTCGGGGTCGGCCGACGGGTGGGCCAGGACGAAGTCCTTCCCGCCGGTCTCGCCGACCAGGCGCGGGTAGCCGCGGTAGCGGGCGATGTTCTCGCCGACCTGGCGCCACAGGTGCTGGAAGGTCCGCGTCGAGCCGGTGAAGTGGATGCCGGCGAGATCCGGGTCGGCGAGCGCCACGGCGGAGACGTCGGCGCCGTCGCCGGGCAGCATCGAGATCACCCCGGGCGGCAGGCCCGCCTCCGCCAGCAGCCCCATGAGGAAGTGCGCGGCGAGCTGCTGGGTGGGGGAGGGCTTCCACAGGACGACGTTGCCCATCAGGGCGGGCGCTGTCGGCAGGTTGCCGGCGATCGAGGTGAAGTTGAACGGTGTGACCGCGTAGACGAACCCCTCCAGGGGGCGATGGTCGGCCCGGTTCCACACCCCGGCGCCCGACGCCGGCTGGTCGGCGAGGATGTCCCGGGCGAACGCGACGTTGAACCGCCAGAAGTCGACCAGCTCGCAGGCGGCGTCGATCTCGGCCTCGTGCGCGACCTTGCTCTGCCCGAGCATCGTCGCCGCGTTCAGCGTGTCCCGCCACGGCCCGGCCAGCAGCTCCGCCGCCCGCAGGAACACCGCCGCCCGGTCGTCGAACCCGAGTGCCCGCCACCCCGGCGCCGCCTGGCGCGCCGCGGCCAGCGCCTCGCGCGTGTCCTCCCGGGTCGCGGCACGGAACGTCCCGAGCACGTGCTTGTGGTCGTGCGGCATGACGACGTCGACCGACGCCCCACCCCCAGGCCGCCGCTCCCCGCCGATCGCGGCCGTCAGCTCCACAGGCGCCGCGGCCAGCTCCTCGCACCGAGCGTGGAGCCGCCCGCAAGCCCCGGAACCCGCCGGATACCTCCGGACCGGCTCGTTAGCCGGCCTCGGCACCTGGGTCACGGCGTCCACCGCGCGCCTCCCTCGGGAGCCACGCGGTCGCCGGTCCGGCCCGGCGGCGGCCGTAGCTCCGGTACCCCCGGTCTACCCCGAGCCGCTGGCGACCGCCACCCGCGACTGTGTTGCTGGTTCGCTCCGTGCGGGCGGCGCGCCGCCCGCACGGAGCGAACCAGCAAGTTCAGATGAGGCCGAGGGAGCGGATCGCGTCGCGTTCCTCGACGAGCTCGGCGACCGAGGCGTCGATGCGGGTGCGGGAGAACTCGTTGAGCTCCAGGCCCTGGACGATCGTGTACTCGCCGTCCTTGCAGGTCACCGGGAACGACGAGATCAGGCCGGCGGGCACGCCGTAGGAGCCGTCCGACGGGATGGCCATCGAGGCCCAGTCGCCGTCGGGGGTGCCGTTCACCCAGGTGTGGACGTGGTCGATCGCGGCGGAGGCGGCGGAGGCGGCGGACGACGCGCCCCGGGCGGCGATGATCGCGGCGCCACGCTTGGCGACGGTCGGGATGAACTCGTCGGCCAGCCACGCCTCGTCGACCTGGTCGGCGGCGGGCTTGCCCGCGACCTCGGCGTGGAAGACGTCCGGGTACTGGGTGGCCGAGTGGTTGCCCCAGATCGTGATCTTCTTGATGTCCGCGACGCCTACGCCGAGCTTCGCGGACAGCTGCGAGATGGCCCGGTTGTGGTCCAGGCGGGTCATCGCGGTGAAGCGGCCGGCCGGGACGTCCGGGGCGTGGGTCTGGGCGATGAGGGCGTTGGTGTTCGCCGGGTTGCCGACGACCAGGACCCTGATGTCGCTCGCCGCGCCGGCGTTGATGGCGGCGCCCTGCGGCTTGAAGATGCCGCCGTTGGCCTCCAGCAGGTCACCGCGCTCCATGCCGGCGGTGCGCGGCCGGGCACCCACCAGCAGGGCCACGTTCGCGCCCTCGAACGCCTTTACCGGGTCGTCGAAGATGTCAACGCCGGAAAGCAGTGGGAAAGCGGCGTCGGCGAGTTCCATCGCCGTTCCTTCGGCAGCCTTGACCGCCTGCGGGATTTCCAGCAGGCGCAGCTTGACCGGAGTGTCCGCGCCGAGGAGCTGCCCGGATGCGATCCGAAAAAGAAGCGCATACCCGATCTGCCCGGCGGCGCCGGTTACCGTCACATTAACAGGTGTACGTGCCATGGCCCGGATGCTATCCTTCCCGGCCCGGCCTCGCCCCTCCCAGAGCCTGTCGACGCCCCATATGCCAGCGTGGCGCCGGACACAGCCCGCCCGCCCGCGCCAGAACCGCTTCCTGGCTCGGTCCCGGCCACCGCCCAGTCCGGCTGTCCTTCCAGGCGGATGGCGGCCTTCTCACCGTCGCGGCCGAGTCCTCACGGTCACGGCCGGGTCGACAGCCGCCCGCGGGCCGTCGTCCATCGGGCGCGACGCGTCGTGTTGCCCGGCGACGCTGGCCGGCTGGGGTGCCGCCAGTTTGCCCAGGCGGACTCTGGCGAATACGGGCGGTGAGGGGTCCGGTCGCCGTAGCATCCGGATGCGGCCGTGCCGGGCCCTTTCGGCCGGCCAGCGCCGGCTCAGGCCCTGAAGCCGCCTGGAGGTCGCGTGATCAGCGTCGTTGAGGGCAGCGTCGTCGAGACCACGTCGGGGAAGGTCCGCGGGCTCGTCGAGCAGAACGGGACGCTCGCGTTCCTTGGGATTCCCTACGGCGGGCCGACGTCCGGAGCCGGGCGCTTCCGCCCCCCGTCACCCGCCGAGCCGTGGCCGGGCGTGCGCGACTGCGTCGCCTGGGGAGCGCGGTGCAAGCAGTCGATGCTGCGGCTGGGTGCCCGCTATGGCGCGGACGAGCCGGGTGTCGACCGGGCCGCCCTGCTCGCGCGCAGCATCGCGCTGGTCAACCTGTCCGGCGGCGGCGACCGGGGACGGGTCAGTGAGGACTGCCTCAACCTCAACCTCTGGACCCCCGCCAGCGACGACGGCCGGCGGCCGGTCATGGTGTGGCTGCACGGCGGCGGCTTCTCCAGCGGCAGCGCGAACAACGCGGCCTACTTCGGCGACCGGCTCGCCCGCCGCGGCGACGTCGTCGTCGTCACCGTCAACCACCGTCTCGGTGTGCTCGGCCACCTGCACCTGGAGGGGCTGGGCGGGCAGCGATGGGCCGGGTCGGGCAACGCGGGGATGCTCGATGTCGCGCTGGCGCTGGAGTGGGTCCGGGACAACGTCGCGGGCTTCGGCGGCGATCCGGGCCGGGTGATGGTGTTCGGCCAGTCCGGCGGGGGCGCGAAGGTCTCCACACTGCTCGCCATGCCGGCCGCCGCCGGGCTCGTGCACCGGGCGGCGATCCAGAGCGGGCCCAGCCTGCGGGCCGTCACCGCCGAGCACGCCGACCGCGCGGCGCGCGCGCTGGTGCGCCGCCTCGATCTCGGCGCCGCTCGCCTGGACCAGATCCAGGAGCTTCCCGTCAGCGCGCTCCTCACGGCGGCCGCCGCCGCGGCCAGGGCGGGGGAGAGCCCCGGCCCGCTCGGGTTCGCGCCCGTGCTCGACGGCGCCGCGCTCCCGGTCAACCCGTTCGACCCGGTCCCGGCGGCCCAGCGGGACGTCCCGCTGCTGGTCGGCGCGACGGCCGACGAGGTGACGTTCATGTCCGCGTTCAACCCCCGGTTCGGCACGCTGACGATGGCGGACGTCGGCCCTGGCCTCGTCGAGGCCTGGGGCGAGCGGGCCGACCTGCGTGTCGAGCTGCTGCGGGAGCTGCGCCCCTACTGGACGCCGTCGTTCCTGCGGGCCTGGAGCCGGGGCATCGGCTTCCAGGTCGCCACGTCGCTGCTCGCCGAGCGCAAGGCGGCGGCGGGGGGCGCGCCCGTGTTCGCCTACCTGCTCGCCTGGCGCACCTCGGCGCTGGGCGGGATCCTCGGCGCCCCGCACTGCCTGGACCTGCCACTCGTCTTCGACAACCCCGACCGCGCCCCRATCGGCGGGGAGGCCCCCGACCTGGGCGTTCTCATCGACGAGGTGGCCGACGCCTGGATCGCCTTCGCCCGTCACGGCGACCCGAGCCATCCCGGCCTGCCTCCCTGGCCGGCGTACGGCACCCGCGACCGGGCCACGATGGTCTTCGACCGCCCCAGCCGGGTGGTGCGCGACCCCGAACCGGAGATCCGTGCCGAGTTCGCGCCCTCGTCGCTGTTCCTCTGACGCGAGAGCCGCCAGCCCACAGGTCCGTCAACCAGGCACAGCCGGTCGAGACCACGCCCTTCCAGGCGGCGACGGCGGAGCCGCGCGAAGAGTGGCGATCGGGATGTCCAGGCTCGGCTACACTCAGCCGCAGGCCGTACCAACGTGCCTGAGAACGCGCCCGAGGCGAGCTGAGGCGTTCGCCGGTCAGTGCTCGGTGGCTGCCTTTCCACGGCCCGCGCTGTCTGCTCGGGGAGATGACGTCTGTCGGCCCGCCGGTTCCCGAAGGGGAGCGGGGCCCGGCTCTCCCCGTGGACCGTCGGYCAGGCCACCCTGCTGGCCGTTGACCGCGCGACGCCTCTCATGCACCGTGATGCGGTCGCGGTTTTGGCTTACCGGTGTTTTTCGGGGTGATGTGTGCGCACAGGCAAGGTCTTGAGGTTTGATCAGGTTCGAGGCTACGGGTTCATCGCCCCTGCCGGGGGCGGGGAGGACATCTTCCTCCATGCCAACGATCTGCTGGTCGACAAGCATCTGGTGACGGCTGGCGTGACCATGGAGTTCGAGGTCGAGCAGGGCGACCGCGGGCCGAAGGCGACCGGCGCGCGGCTGGCGCGCACGGGCCAGGCCGGCTCGTCGCCAGCCGCCGGGACGGCCACCGCCGAGGGCCCGGTGCGCGAGCCGGGGGACGACACCGAGGACTTCTTCTACGTCCCGTCGGCGAAGGAGTTCACCCGGGAGATCACCGAGCTTCTGCTGCAGACCGAGCCGACGCTGACCGGCGCGCAGATCCTGGCCGTCCGCCGTGGCCTGACCAGGCTCGCCGAGAAGAACGGCTGGATCGACGGCTGACCGGGTTGGCGGCCAGCCGGCCGCCATCTGGCCACGGCGCGTCGGCGCTGTGTCAACCAGCCACCGTCGTGGCCAGTCACGTCGGCGACCCGGTCCTGGCGGGCTCAGGTCAGCGAGCGGGGGTCCGCGGGTACGTCGACGGCGTGCTCCCGCAGGGCCTCGAGCGGGATGATCTCCAGCGCGCGGGCGTTCGTCGAGGCGAGCACGACGGGCGCCGCGGCGCCCGCCCGGTATGCCTGCAGCCAACGGGTCGCGAGCACGCACCACCGGTCGCCGGGACGCAGGCCGGGGAAGGCCCACTCGGGGCGAGGGGTGGACAGGTCATTGCCCACGGCGCGCTGATGATCGAGGAACTCCTTGGTGACCACGGTGCAGACGGTGTGACTGCCGAGATCCTCAGGTCCGGTGCTGCAGCAGCCATCCCGGAAGAAACCGGTCATCGGGTCGGTGCCGCACGGCTCCAGAGGATCACCGAGAATGTTGCGCTCGTCCGTCACGCCCCCAGTGTGCAGGTTCCCTGCTAAGGAGCGCAGCATGGTCCCCGAACCCTGGCGGTGTGGCCCCGCGGCCGCGGGAGTGAGGATCCAGGACGGATCGGGAACGATGGTGGCGGTCGCCGCGACGACGGCGACCGCAACGCTCACAATCTGACGAGGTTGTAAGGTATTCAGCGGTCGACTACTGACGACGACCGCTGCCCGACAGGTGTGGGGCAACGGCTGTGGGGCGACAGCGTGGGCCCTCGAGAAGGCCGGCATAGCCGGCCGTATCGAGTGGTTGACACAGAGCGCTGGCAACGCACGGCGGCTCGCGCCGAAGGGCCGCGCGGGCGGCGGGAGCCTGACGCCCGGGCGGGTCCCGGCGCGCCGGACGGTGTCGTGGGCGGACGGCCATCGGTGTCGTGGACGTTTCGTCGTAGGCGACAGGCACGGGCGACGAGCACGGTGCGCGGCGGCGGGTGCCGCGGCGTCGCGGAAGGGAGTGGGCCATGGGGCGGGGTCGGGCCAAGGCGAAGCAGACGAGGGTCGCCCGGGAGCTCAAGTACCACTCGCCRTCCATCGATATCGATCGGCTACGGGCCGATCTCGGTGGCGCGGCGGACGACGACCTGGACGGCGAGGTCGACGCGACGGTGAGCTCCGGCTGGACCGAGCTGTACGAGCAGGAGGAGGACGACGACGAGGCGCGCGCCTCCTCCTACTGAACGGGCGTGGCCACGCCTTGGCCTGGCCACGCGGCACGACGGCACGACAGCGCGGCGGGCGTCCAGGGGACGCCCGCCGCGGCCGTCCACGCCCCGGTCATGGCGGTTGGCCGTGGGCGGTCCCGCCGTGCCGCGACGGCGTCCGGTCAGGGCTGGGCGGCGAGGAGATCGCGCAGGATCTCCGCCTGCTCGTTGAGGACGCCGGTGAGGATCAGCCGGGCCTGGTCCAGCAGGCCGACGATCAGCGGCGTCGCCAGCGCGTAGTAGACGGTCGTGCCCTGCTTGCGGGTGGTCACCAGGCCGGCGCGGCGCAGCACCCCGAGCTGCTGGGACAGGTGGGAGGCCTCGAGGCCGACCTGGCCCACGAGCTCGCCGACCGAGCGCTCGCTGTCGCGGAGAAGCTCGAGAACGCGGATGCGGGCCGGATGGGCCAGGGAACGAAAGAACTGGGCCTGGAGTTCGTAGAGCGGGGTCGCCATCGGACTAGCCACCCTGCCGGCATACCCGGCCCGCCAGTCCTAGTCCGGCCGTGGGGGCGCGCCCCCCGGCCCAGACCGATCGAAAAAAGGTTGGTCGACGGGAAGGCAACACCTGCGAATCTTACGACATTGTCAGGTAGCAGGCCCTGACCTCCCAGATCGGCGCTGGTAGTTCAGCGCCGCGACAGGTGACGTTGGCCCGCGCGGCGCGAGTCCTGGAGAGGCGCGGGCTCTGGAGATCAGCCAGACACGGCGCGCCGCCGGTGACACGCCGCGTCTGACTGATCCGTTGATCCGTGGGCGTGAGTGTTGGCGTTGGGTGAACGGTCCCTGAAGTTGCTAGTGGCGGCGCGCGCGCCGGCGCGAGGGAGCACCCGCGCCGGCGGGCTCATGACGGGTACGGCGGGAGCGTGCCGCGCCAGCTGTCGCGGGTGGGCCGAAACCGCTCGCCTCGCGCCCGACGGCCCGCTGCTGGCCGGGCGGCAGGGCGCCCGCCGCCGCGGCGGCGCCTGCGGTTGCTCGGGCTCCCCGCTCGGTCCGAAGGTCACGGGGTTCGCTGGTCGTTGGTGGCCGTGTTGGCCGAAGCGAGGCGAAGTACCGCGAGGTACGCCGATAGCCGTGCGTCCACCGGTAATGGTCGTCAAGGTCTCCTGACGACTCGAACAATGCCTTGCAGTGAAGATCCATTCGTGGGCACGGATACAGCGTCATGAGCCACCCCTTCCGGCCGCGTCGGCAAGAGGCCGCCGGTGACGTGTCCCGGTGCCCGATGGCCGGCCATACGGCGTACGGCGCGGCTACCGGCCCGATCGCGCCACCCTTGGCCCGTACGCTGCCCAGCGCGGGCCCTGTGACATCAAGGGCCTTGGGGCGCGCCACGCTTCACCGCCATCGCGCGCCCTTAGGCGTCTACCCGAGAGCCGGGCGTCCGAAAGCCGCGGCGCCCCAGGTCCGGCCTGACTGCCCTGGTGGAGACTCCGTGCGATCGGTCGGTCAGGCGAGTGATGTACGTCTCACTATTTCCAATAGGTTACCTGGATCGGGTTGTTTCCGTGGCCGATCCGGCGTACGCCAGGCGCCAGGGGCAAACTGTCAGGCATGGCGAACGATTCGACAGCCTTCCCGGGGATGACGGCCGGACCCGGGTCCATGACCACCGTGACGGCGGCGGAGCTGCCGAACACGAGTGCTCAGGACGAGGTCGTCGAACTGTGCCGGGACCTGCTGCGGATCGACTCGACCAACCGCGGCAACGGCGACGGGTTCGAGCGCACGGCCGCCGAGTACGTCGCCGCCAGGCTCGCCGAGGTCGGTCTCGAGCCGACGCTGCTGGAGTCCGAGYCGGGCCGTACCAGCGTCATCACCCGGGTGGAGGGCGCCGACCCGAGCCGTCCCCCGCTGCTGATCCACGGCCATCTCGACGTGGTCGCGGCGGACCCGTCCGACTGGACCCACCACCCGTTCAGCGGCGAGGAGGCGGACGGCTGCCTGTGGGGGCGCGGCGCGATCGACATGAAGGACATGGACGCGATGACGCTCGCCGTCGTCCGTGGCCTGATGAGGACCGGCCGGAAGCCGCCGCGCGACCTGGTCCTCGCGTTCGTCGCCGACGAGGAGGCCGGCGGCCCGCTCGGCGCGAGCTGGCTGGTGAACAACCACGCCGATCTGTTCGCGGACTGCACGGAGGCGATCAGCGAGGTCGGCGGCTTCTCCTACACGATCAACGACGACCTGCGGCTCTACCTCATCCAGACCGCCGAGAAGGGCATGGCCTGGATGAAGCTGACCGCGCGCGGCCGCGCGGGCCACGGCTCCATGCTCTCCTCGGACAACGCGGTGACCGCGCTCGCCGAGGCGGTCACCCGGGTCGGCCGGCACCGCTTCCCGGTCATCCTGACCCCGACCGTGCACCAGTTCCTCGACTCGGTCGGCGACGCCCTGGGCATCGAGATCGACACCGACGACCTGGAGACGACCGTCGCCAAGCTCGGCGCGCTCGCGCGGATGATCGGCGCCACCATCAGCAACACCGCCAACCCGACGCAGCTGAACGCCGGCTACAAGGTGAACGTGATCCCGGGCGAGGCGACGGCCGGCATCGACGGCCGGTTCCTGCCCGGCCAGGAGGAGGAGTTCATCGCCCAGATCGACGACCTGATCGGCCCGGACATCCGCCGCGAATGGGTGGTGCTCGACCGGGCGGTCGAGACGCCGTTCGAGGGGCCGGTGGTCGACGCGATGGCCGCCGCGCTGCGCGCCGAGGACCCCGGCGCCCGCGCCGTCCCCTACATGCTCTCCGGTGGCACCGACGCCAAGTCGTTCTCCCGCCTCGGCATCCGCTGCTTCGGCTTCTCCCCGCTGCGCCTCCCRCCCGACCTGGACTTCTCCGGCATGTTCCACGGCGTCGACGAGCGTGTCCCCACCGACGCCCTCCGGTTCGGCGTCCGTGTCCTGGACCGCTTCCTGGCCGCCAGCTGACCCCCTGGCCGCCGGCTGCGCACGTCGTGCCCGCCGCGTGAGCGGTGGGGGCGTGCGAGAGTCCATCCGGGGCGCGTTGAGGAGCGGGAACCGGGCATCTTTCACGTTGTCGCAGTGTGTTCCGACCCGTCCTGGGTGACGGGGCCGGGACGCGGCGACGCGGCGGT
Source organism: Pseudofrankia asymbiotica (assembly GCF_001983105.1). GTDB lineage: Bacteria > Actinomycetota > Actinomycetes > Frankiales > Frankiaceae > Pseudofrankia > Pseudofrankia asymbiotica. The sequence goes on from NZ_MOMC01000027.1 coordinate 135,578, forward strand.
CCCACCGGGGCCGCTGGACGGTTACGGGGCCGCGCACGGCTGGCGGTGGCTCGGAGCAGGGGGGCGGGGGCTGGGTGGCGGCGCGACGGCCGGGGCCGATCGGGTGGCTGTTCATCGGGGCGGTGCTGTTGGGACTGGTCGCGGTCGTCAGCAGGCCGGACGGGGGCGGAGGCGGGGACCGGAAGGTCGCGCTGTGGGGGGACTCGCTGGCCTGGGAGGCGCAGGGGCCGTTCAAGGCGGCGGTGACGGCCGCCGGCGACCCGTCGCTCCTGATCCACACGTACGGCGGCACCGCGCCCTGCGACTGGCTCGACGACATGCGCAAGCAGTCCCGCCGGTGGCACCCGACCGTGGCGGTGCTGTCCTTCTCCGGCAACACCGGGTCGCCCTGCATGAAGGGCCGCGACCTCGTCGAGGCCTACCGTGACGACGTCACGAAGGCGGTCACGCGGCTCACCCGGGCTGGCTCCCACGTCCTGCTGGTCGAGGCGCCGCCGCGGCTCGACCAGCCGGTGAGCGGCGGCGGGCTCACCCCGCTCGACCAGATCTGGCGTGACATCGCTCGTGACCTACCGGACACGACCGCCGTGCCCGCGGGCCGGGCGGTGACCATGCCGGACGGCCGGTTCGCGCGGGCGCTGCCGTGCCTTCCGGGTGAACAGTGCGAACCTGACGGGGCGGTGACCGTGCGCAGCCCCGACGGGGTGCACTTCTGCCCGCGCCAGATGCCACCGGTCACGCCCTGCCCGGTCCCGTCGCCCGGCGCGGACCGCTACGGCCGGGCCATGGCCGCRGCGGCCGTCGCGGCCCTTGGCCCGGTCCCGTCGCCGTCGGGCACGCCGCCGCCGTCCGCCCACCGGTCCACGCCGGGCGCGCCGCCGGCACCGGCCAGGGTGACGCGCCGGCGTCCAGGCAGGCGGCGAGCCGAGATCCAACGAGCCGAGATCCAACGAGCCGAGATCCAACGAGCCGAGATCCAACGAGCCGAGACCCAGCGAGCCGAGACCCAGCGAGCGGAGACCCAGCGGGTGGGGCCGGCCGACGCGGGCCACCGCCGACGGACAGCTGTGCCGCGAGCACTATCCCGTCGCGGGTCCGTCCGCGCAGGCTTGTCGACAGGTACGCGCGCCGCGCCCTTCGCCGGACAGCATGACCGCCCGACCGCATGATCGAACAGGAGAACGATGGCCACCGTACGCGCACTTGCCATCCCGGCCGCGGGCGCGACCGTCGAGCCCGCCACTGTCGAGCGGCGCGACCCGCGCCCGGACGACGTCGTCATCGACATCAGGTACGCGGGGATCTGCCACAGCGACATCCACCAGGCCAACGAGGACTGGGGCCCGGCGATCTTCCCGATGGTGCCCGGCCATGAGATCACCGGCGTCGTCGCCGCGGTCGGCGAGGCGGTCACCAGGTTCGCGGTCGGTGACCGGGTCGGCGTCGGCTGCTTCGTCGACTCCTGCGGGACCTGCGAGGCCTGCGTCGCCGGCCTGGAGCAGTACTGCGCCGCCCACCCGGTGGCGACGTACAACGGCAGGGACCATGACGGCGCGCCCACCTACGGCGGGTACAGCGAGCGGATCGTCGTGCGGGAGTCGTTCGTGCTGCGGATCCCGGACGCGCTCGCGCTCGACGCCGCCGCGCCGCTGCTGTGCGCCGGGATCACGTCCTACTCGCCGTTGCGACACTGGAAGATCGGGCCGGGCTCACGGGTCGCGATCGTCGGCCTGGGCGGCCTCGGCCACATGGGTGTGCAGCTCGCGCACGCGCTGGGCGCCGACGTGACCGTGCTGAGCCAGACGCTTTCCAAGGAGAAGGACGGCCTGCGCCTGGGCGCCGACCGCTACCGGGCGACCAGCGACGAGGCGACGTTCGACGAGCTGCGGGGCGGCCTCGACTTCATTCTGAACACGGTGTCGGCCAGCCTCGACCTGGACGCGTACCTGTCGCTGCTGCGCCTGGACGGCACGATGTGCAACGTCGGCGGCCCGGGCGACCCGCAGAGACACCTCGCGTACTCGCTGATCCAGACGCGGCGCAACCTGGCCGGCTCGAACGTCGGCGGCATCCGGGAGACCCAGGAGATGCTCGACTTCTGCGCCGAGCACGGCATCACTGCCGAGATCGAGCTGATCGGCGCCGCCGACGTCAACACCGCCTACGAGCGCGTCCTCGCCAGCGACGTCCGCTACCGCTTCGTCATCGACATCGCGACGCTCGCCTGAGCGCGTCGGGCTGGTCGACTCCGAGGCACGTCGAGCAGTCCTAGCGGCGGTTCTGTGGTCCGGCGGGGTTTGGTGGGCCCATGCCTGGGACACGGTAGCCGGCAGGTGAAGACCATCGCCTCTGCTCTACTCGTACGGAGTACTGATGCCCACCCCCCGTCACCCCGATCAGAGCGCTCCCAAGCTGTCCGGTCCATCCGGGGCCGCTGACGGCGACGCTCCGACCGCGGACGCACGTGCCCAGGTCGGCGACCTCCTGACCACCGCGCAGGGAGTGCGACTTCCCGACACCGACCACTCGCTGAAGGTCGGCGATCGCGGACCCACGCTGCTCGAGGATTTCCATCTGCGAGAGAAGATCACCCATTTCGACCATGAGCGGATTCCGGAGCGGGTGGTACACGCCCGCGGAGCGGCCGCGCACGGCATATTCGAGTCCTACGGAACGGYGGCGACGGTCACCAGGGCGGCGTTCCTGCGTGACAAGGGCCGGGTGACGCCGGTATTCACCCGGTTCTCCACCGTGCTGGGGTCGCGAGGGTCGGCTGACACGGTCCGCGACACCCGAGGATTCGCGGTGAAGTTCTACACCGACGAGGGGAACTTCGACCTCGTGGGCAACAACATTCCCGTCTTCTTCATCCAGGACGGCATCAAGTTCCCGGATATCATCCATGCCGGCAAGCCGCACCCGGACAGGGAGATCCCGCAGGCCCAGTCGGCRCATGACACATTCTGGGACTTCGTCTCCCTCCACACGGAGGCGACGCACCATGTGATGTGGAACATGAGCGACCGGGGGATACCCCGGTCATACCGGACGATGGAGGGCTTCGGCGTCCACACATTCCGCCTCGTCAACGACGAGGGTGCGTCGAGTCTGGTGAAGTTCCACTGGAAGCCGGTCGCCGGCGTTCACTCCCTGGTCTGGGAGGAGGCGCAGCTCGCGGCCGGGTTCGATCCCGATTTCCACCGTCGGGACCTGGCTGACGGCATCGAATCCGGAGCCCTCCTTGAATACGAGCTCGGCATCCAGGTGCTACCGGACGACGGGACGAACACGTTCGCGGGCATCGACCTRCTCGATCCCACCAAGATCGTGCCTGAGGAGCTCGCCCCGGTGCAGCTGATCGGCAAGCTGACGCTCAACGCGAACCCCACCAACTACTTCGCCGAGACGGAACAGGTCGCCTTCCACACCGGCAACCTCGTCCCCGGCATCGAGGTCACCAACGATCCCCTGATGCAGGCCCGGCTGTTCTCCTATCTCGACACCCAGCTCACCCGCCTCGGCGGACCGAACTTCACCCAGCTACCGATCAACCGTCCGCACTGCCCGGTCAACGACATGCYGCGCGACGGGATGCACCAGACCGCGATTCACACCGGCCTGGCACCGTACCGGCCCAACAGCATCGACGGTGGTCTGCCGCAGGTCGCGACGGGCGAGGACGGCGCCTACGTGCAGACGGCGCGCCCCCTTGAGGGCCAGGCCGTCCGCGCCAACCCGGTCTCCTTCGACGACCACTTCTCCCAGGCCACCGCCTTCTACCGGAGCCTCAGCCCCGTGGAGCAGACGCACATTGTCGAGGCGTTCACCTTCGAGCTGAGCAAGTGCTACGAGCAGGCGATCAGGGAACGGGAGCTGCGGGTTCTCGCCGAGGTCGACGCCGAGCTGTGCGGCCGGGTCGCCGCCGGGCTCGGCCTGCCCGCTCCCGCGGGCACGCCATCCGACGACGTCATCCTTTCCCCGGCCCTGTCCCAGCTGGTGAGCGAGCCCGGCCCCATCGCCGGTCGACGCATCGGCGTGCTCGCCGACGCGGGCGCGGACCTCGCCGGTATAGGGAAGCTTCGCAAGGCCGCGGAGAAACTCGGCGCCACGCTCCTCGTCGTTGCCCCCACCGGTGGAGTCCTCCAGCACGGAAAGAACACGGAGATCGTCGAGCGGACAAATCTCACCGCGCGATCCATCGAGTTCGACGCGGTAGTCGTCGCGGGCGGTACCACCCCGACGGACGAGCTGAAGGTGTCGTTGCTTYTCCAGGAGGCCTACCGCCATCTCAAGCCACTGGCCGCCTGGGGCAGCGGCGCCCACATCCTCGCCGCCGCTGGTATCACCGGTGACCGCCCGGGGGTCGTCGTCGCCGACACCGTCACCAAGTCCTTCAGCGATCAGGTCATCGAGGCACTGGGCCTTCACCGCGTGTGGAGCCGCGCCGACGAGGTGATGGCGAACTCCGCACCACCCGCCCGGTAGAGAACCTGGCCGGCCGTCGCGTGGTCCCTGTCAGGGACCGCGCGGCGGTCGGTTCCGTACGGGCGGAAGCATCCGAAAGGCCGCGCGGCGGCGGTCACGGTGAGACTTACGCGCGAGTGGCCCGCCGGGCCGCGGGCTCGGGGGGCTCGCCGGTTTCGATCAGATGTGTCGCGACAGTGACCAGTYTGTGGTTCAACCTCTGCGAGACTTCGGCCAGGAGGCGGAACGCCGCATCCGGAGTGATCTTCAGCCGTTCGATGAGGATGCCCTTGGCCTGGCCGATGATGGCCCGGTTGGCCAGCGCGGTGTGCAGTTGCTCCGTGCGTCGGGCATCGCTGAGCGCGAGCGCGGCGTGGGTGGCATAGAGCCGGGTCAGCCGTAGGTGGACATCGTCGAAGGCGTCGATCCGGGTGCCATACAGGCTCAGCGCGCCAAGGCGTTGCTCATCGGCGTTCAGGGGTACGCAGAGCATGCTGGCCACCCCGTACGCGGCGGCTTGCGCGCAGAAATCGGGCCACCGCTCGTCGGCACGAGTGTCGTGGATGGAGACCACACCGCGGGAGCTCGCGGCGTCGATACAGGGACCGTCGCCCTTCCGTATCTGGAAGTCATCAAGCCGCTGGGCCGGTTCTCCGTGAACGGCCTGCGGAACGAGCGTGCCACGCTCGAGGAGGACTAWCCCGGCAAATGCCGCCGGACTGATGGTGTCGATGGCGGTCAGCACAACCGCGTCGAGAGTCGGTTGCAGCCGGGCTTCCTTGACGTGCAGGGCCCGGGCCAGTGCCTCCAGCGCTGACCAGCCGCTCTCGGCGAGGCTTTCCCAGTCTGCGAACCGTTCCGGGTCGGCCGCTTCGGATCGACCCGGAACGGCCGTTTTCGGAACGGCGTCGGTGTCCACTCTCCACCTTTCCCGGTCATGACCCCGCCGTCGTCGACGGCACTCAACCGATATTTTTGAACTGGCCGCCGTCCGCCAAATATCGACAACCAATCCAGGTGAAGACTATCCCGTTTCTCCCTTCCGGTACAGAGCGGCGATCATACGCGCTCCCGTCTGAAAACGCGGATCGTCAGAGGTGGTGGGCACGGGCGGATCGAACCGCCGACCTTCGCCTTCCAGGCCGGCGGTCAGATCCGCGGCGTCATCTGGCGAGGAGGCGGCGGAGCCAGAGGAGGCGGGCGGCCTTGGCCTGGCGGGCGATGGCCGTGTGGGGGGCGAGCATGTCGAAGCCGTGGAAGGCTCCGGGCCAGACGTGCAGCTCCGCCTGGCCGCCCGCCCGCCAGATGCCGCTCGCGTAGGCGACGTCCTCGTCGCGGAAGGTCTCGGCCGAGCCGACGTCGACGTAGGCCGGCGGCAGCCCGGAGAGGTCCGCCGCCCGCGCCGGCGCGGCGTAGGGGGAGACGTCGGGCCCGCCGCGCGCGGGGCCGAGCAGCGCGCCCCAGCCGGTCTCGTTGGCGGACCGGTCCCAGACGCCGCGGCCGGCCATCTGGACGGCGGACGGGGTGTCGTTGCGGTCGTCGAGCATCGGGGACATGAGCACCTGGCCGGCGAGCGCCGGGCCGCCGCGGTCGCGGGCGAGCAGCGCCAGCGCGGCGGACAGCCCGCCGCCGGCGGACGGGCCCGCGACGATCAGGCGGCCGGGGTCGCCGCCGATCTCGGCGGCGTGGTCGGCGGTCCAGCGCAGGCCCGCGTAGCAGTCCTCGACCGGTGCCGGGTGCGGATGCTCGGGGGCGAGCCGGTAGTCGACCGAGACGACCACCAGGCCCAGCTGCCGGGCCCAGTCGAGGATGCTCAGCAGCCCGGTCCGGAAGTCCCCGATGATCATTCCTCCGCCGTGGGAGTGGTAGATCACGGGCTGGGCGGTGCCCGGGCCGGCGCCGGCGGCCTCGATCGTCGTCGCCGTCGGGCGGCAGACGAGCAGCGCCACGTCGGGCGCCCCGGCCGGGCCGGGCACGGATATCTCGCTGACCTCGAACGCCCCATTCCCGGCGAGGTCGTCGTTCGTCAGCCCGGGCGCGACGCCGCCGTCGCCACGCAGCCGGGAGATCATGTCGGGGGTGATCGTCGGGGGCAGGGACTCCGCGATCGTCTCCACGATGGCGGTCATCTCCGCGTCGAACGGCGGCGGCGGCCCGACTGGCGTGGGTTGGGCGCCCGGCGCGGGGACGGGCGGTGTTGCGATCGTCATGGCTGTTCCTCGGCTCCTCTGCTGCTCGGCGCGCTGCTCGGCGGCGAGCGGCGCGGCTGGTCAGCAGCATCCATCCACGGGCGCCAGGGCGCGACAAAACAGGGCGAGCGCTCCCAGCCTCGCTGGCCCACCTGCCCGTGGCTGTCTGTTCGGTCTCGGCGAACAGACAGGGTGGCTGAGGCGGAACAACGACGGGCTCCGATGACTTGAGTCGGTCAGTGTCAAGTTCTCTGGGCTTGGCGATGACTGCTCTGTTGACCGTGAGGGATGTGCTTCGTGACCCAGACTCGTGTGCTGCCTGTTCTGCCGCTCGACGACGCGGTCGTGCTGCCCGGCATGGTCGTGCCGCTCGCGCTCTCCGACGTGGAGACGCGCGCCGCGGTGGACGCGGCGAGAGCGTCCGCCCAGTCGCGATCGCCTGACAGCGCCACCACGACCGGCTCGGCGGGGTCGGCGGGCTCGGCCGACGGCCGCAAGGCGCAGGTCCTGCTGACGCCTCGGCTGGATGGCAGGTACGCGCCGGTGGCCGCGCTCGGCGTGATCGAGCAGGTCGGCCGGCTGCCGGGTGGCGAGCCCGCGGTGGTCGTCCGCGCGGTGGCGCGCGCCCGCATCGGCACCGGCAGCACCGGCCCCGGCGCCGCGCTGTGGGTCGAGGCGACCGTTCTCGACGACGTGACGCCCGCGAACGGCAAGATCATCGACCTCGCCCGTGAGTACAAGGCGCTCGTCACCACCCTGCTGCAGCAGCGCGGCGCGTGGCAGGTCGTCGACTCGGTGACCTCGATCGAGGACCCGTCGGCGCTCGCCGACACCGCCGGATACGCCCCGTACCTCACCGCCGCGCAGAAGCTGGCGCTGCTGGAGACCGCCGACGTCGCGGCCCGGCTCGAGAAGGTCCTCGGCTGGACCAGGGAGCACCTGGCCGAGCTCGACGTCGCCGAGACGATCCGCAAGGACGTCCAGGAGGGCATGGACCGCCAGCAGCGGGAGTTCCTGCTGCGCCGCCAGCTGGAGGCCGTGCGCAAGGAGCTGCGCGAGCTTTCCGGCAAGGGCGGCGCCGACGGCGCTGGCGGCGACGCCAGCGACGAGCCGGACGACTACCGTGCCCGCGTCGAGGCGGCCGACCTGCCGGAGAAGGTCCGCGAGGCGGCCCTGAAGGAGGTCGACAAGCTCGAGCGGACCTCCGACCAGTCGCCCGAGGGCGGCTGGATCCGGACCTGGCTCGACACCGTGCTCGACATCCCGTGGAACGAGCGCACCGAGGACTCCTACGACATCGCGGGCGCCCGCGCCGTGCTGGACGCCGACCACGCCGGCCTTGACGACGTCAAGGAGCGGATCGTGGAGTACCTGGCGGTGCGGCGCCGTCGTTCGGACGCTGGCCTGGGTGTCGTCGGCGGGCGGCGCAGCGGCGCGGTGCTGGCCCTGGCCGGCCCGCCCGGAGTCGGCAAGACCTCGCTCGGCGAGTCGGTCGCCCGCGCGATGGGGCGGAAGTTCGTCCGGGTCGCGCTCGGCGGCGTGCGTGACGAGGCCGAGATCCGCGGCCACCGGCGCACCTACGTCGGCGCGCTGCCCGGTCGCATCGTCCGGGCGATCCGCGAGGCCGGCACGATGAACCCGGTCGTGCTGCTCGACGAGGTCGACAAGCTGGGCGCCGACTACCGCGGCGACCCGACGGCCGCCCTGCTGGAGGTGCTCGACCCGGCGCAGAACCACACGTTCCGCGACCACTACCTCGAGGTCGAGCTGGACCTGTCCGACGTGCTGTTCCTCGCGACCGCCAACGTGGCCGAGGCGATCCCCGGCCCGCTGCTGGACCGGATGGAGCTCGTCCGGCTCGACGGTTACACCGAGGACGAGAAGGTCGTCATCGCCCGCGACCATCTGCTGCCCCGCCAGCTCGAGCGGGCCGGCTTCGCGCCGGCGGACGTGACGATCGGCGACGACGCGCTGCGGCTGCTCGCGGGGGAGTACACCCGCGAGGCGGGCGTGCGTGACCTGGAGCGCTCCATCGCCAGGGTGCTGCGCAAGATCGCGGCGAAGGCCGCGATGGGCGCTGCGCGCCCTGATGTCTCCGGCGCCGGCGTGACCGGTTCGGACGCGGCTGGTTCGGACGCGGCTGGTCCGGATGTGGCTGGTGGCGGTGTGCCCGTGGCGAGGGAGGCGGAGCCGGAGGGCGCCGTGGCGCTGCCGGTGACGGTCGGCGGCGGCGACCTGGTCGGTTACCTCGGCAGGCCGCGGCACACGCCCGAGTCGGCCGAGCGCACCGCCGTGGCGGGCGTGGCGACCGGGCTCGCGGTCACCGGCGTCGGCGGCGACGTGCTGTTCATCGAGGCGTCGCTGGCCGACAAGGAGACGGGCGCGACGGGGCTGACGCTGACGGGCCAGCTGGGCGACGTGATGAAGGAGTCGGCGCAGATCGCGCTGTCCTACCTGCGTTCGCGCGGCGCCGAGCTGGAGCTGCCGGTCGGGGACCTGGCCGAGCGGGGCGTGCATGTCCACGTCCCGGCGGGCGCGGTGCCCAAGGACGGGCCGAGCGCCGGCGTCACGATGACCACGGCGCTGGCGTCGCTGCTGTCGGGCCGCCCGGTGCGGGCCGAGGTGGCGATGACCGGCGAGGTGTCGCTGACGGGCCGGGTGCTGCCGATTGGCGGCGTCAAGCAGAAGCTGCTTGCGGCCCACCGGGCCGGCCTCACGACCGTCCTGCTGCCGAGCCGCAACGGCCCGGACCTGGACGACGTGCCGGCGGCGGTGCGCGACGCGCTCACCGTCCACCTGGTCTCCGACGTGCGCGAGGTCCTCGACCTGGCCCTCGAGCCCGCCGCGTTCGACCCGGCTCGGGGCGCGATGATCGCCGCATAGGTGGCGGGTAGTACCCGGTGACCCACGGCCGGCCGGTGGACGAAGGATCCCCGGCCGGCCGTCGGCGTCGCCCCCCGTGGCGATGTTTCGCCACGGGGTCGTGCCGCGTCGGCGTTGTTTCACCGTCGGCGTGGTTACCCGTTGGTGTCGGGTGACATCCCGGCTGGCGGCGTCTCCTTTGGTGGATGAAACATCACGGTGAGACGATGTGACCCTTAGGAGTGTCGGCCGTACAGGACGGTGGGGGAGTGCTTGCTGACGCTGAGCTAATAGCCTTTGTGCCGACGGTTGATCTCGACCGGGCGCTGAACTTCTACCAGGGCGTCCTCGGACTCCCGCTGACGGAGGAGACGCCGTCGGCGGCGGTGTTCCAGATGGACGGGACCATGCTGCGCGTCAGCGCGGTGCGCGAGGTCGTGCCGCAGCCCTTCACGACGCTCGGCTGGCGGGTGGAGGACATTGTGGACGTCGTGCGGTGGCTCACCGACCGGGGCGCGCGGGTCAACCGCTACGACGGCATCGACCAGGACGGCCTCGGTATCTGGACGTCGCCGGACGGTGACCGAATAGTGTGGTTCAACGATCCCGACGGTCACACCTTGTCGGTAACCCAGTTCTCCGCTGACCCGCTCGCGGTGAACCACGTTCCTGAATGATTCTGGTTCCGGGTCGCCGCGCCCGGCTGCCGGCCGCACGATTTTGCATTTCGGAGCCGCTCCGTCACCCGCTGACCACCCAGACGCCATTCCGGCGTATCGGCGCGGACACCGGACGGCGCGGATACCGACCAGAATGGCCTGGGATTGCGCGGCGGGGCGGCTCCGAACGGATTCCGCCCCGCCCGTTCAGCGGCCGGAGCGCGCGAATCCCGTGCGGGGCGCGACGCCCGACGGGACTGTCGGAACCGGGGGCGGTCCCACCGACGGACGGAGCAGCTGAGCCGGAACACCGGCCCAGATCTCGCTGTCGCCGACCCCGCCGACCACGGCCGCGCCCATGCCGATCATCGACCAGGCGCCCACCGTAAGCCCCTCGCGGACGGTGCAGCTCTGCCCCAGGTAGGCCCCGACCCGCACCCGCGCGGAACCGGCGAGCGTGACCGCGGCGCAGACGCTCACGTAGTCCTCGACGACGACGTCGTGGGCGAGCACCGCGTTCGGCATCACCGCGACGTGCTGGCCGACGGTCACGTCCGCCGTGAGCACGACACCCGCGAGCAGCACCGACCCGGCCCCGACCGAACACGAGGGCGGCACCACGGCGCGCGGGTGGATCACGCTGGTGTAGCGGTCGGCGCCGATGCCCATCTCCTCGAGCCGATGGCGCAGCACGGCACGCGAGCGCCCGCGGCCGGGCCCGAGCAGCAGGCGGGCCCGTGGGTAGTGGGCCACCCGTTCCAGGCCGCCAAGCACCTGCGCACCCCCGATCGGGGCGCCCCACAGCGCCGGGTTGTCGTCAAGGAAGCCCACGACGTGGTGCTCACCGGACGCGCGGGCGGCCTCCGCCGCCTCCCGGGCCAGGCCACCAGCGCCAACGATGAGCAGCGGGACAGGCCCGGCGGCGGTCATGCTGTCCTTTATACGGCTTGAGCGGCCCAAAGGCGCTCTAAGGTATTCCGCGCAGGCATGATGCACTTCGTTCATCCGCCGTGAAGAGTCAACGGGCGGCGCGAAGGTCCCCAGTATCGTTGCGCACGGAGCATACGCCGCCGCACCGTGACAATCATCGGGCCGCCTACCAGTACCGCTCGAGGGAACGGTTACCCCGCGCGACATTCGTGCTCCGAGACACTCGCCCTGGAGCGACGAGACGCTCGTCCAGAGTCGATCGGTCGCCATTCCGGGCGTCGGCAACCAGGCCCGAACCCGCTCGGCCAGCGTCCTGCCTGGCCTCGCGTGGCCTTGTGTGCGCCTTCCCGGGCGATCGCCGAGCCCAAGCCCAAGCTCGAAACTGGGCCCGAGCCGGGCTGGGCCGAGCCGGGCTGGGCCGGGCCGGGCTGGGCCGGGCTGGGCTGGGCTGGGCCTCGGACGCCGTGGCGCCTCGGCCCGGGAGGGCCAGAGGCCCTGGTGGGTCTGGAGTCAGGACGAGAACAGCATGTTGAAGAAGCCGCCCTGCCCGTGGCGGCCGTGGCCACGCCCGTGGCCGCCGTGGCCCCAGGCTGGCTGGCCATAAGCAGGTTGGCCATAGGCGGGTTGGCCGTACGCTGGCTGGCCATACGCGGGCTGGCCGTAGGGCTGCGCGGGCGGTGGCGGCGGGGCGGGCGGAGCCGACTGCGTCCACTGCGACTCCAGCCGGGTCAGCGTCTCCAGCTCGCCATAGTCGAGAAAGATCCCGCGGCAGCCGTCGCACTGCTCGATCTGGACGCCGTTGCGGTTGTAGGTCCGCATCACCGCGTGGCACTTGGGACACTGCATCGTCGGTTGGTTCACGTCTACCTACCCATCCAGGAGGCGGGCTCGTCGGGCCCGTAGCGTACTGACCTTGCATCATCTACAGCGCTGTCAAATGTACGACTAGAGCCAGGTCTTGCCCGGCGCCGAGCCGTTGCCGCCACATCGCCGCCACGGGGCAGCCGCGAGGGGATGGCGAACGTCGCCGAGAACGGCACTACAAGAGCATCCGGCGGCAACAGGTGACAAACGCGTGGCCGAGCGGGTCGAGCCCGTCGGGGCCGACACCGTCCCCGGCGCGGCCGACCCTGTCCCGGTCACCAGCGGAGGCCGTCGGCAGCGTCGCGGTGAGGGCACGTGCGGCGTACTCGACGACGAACGTCCGGGCGGGCAGGTCGACGGCGGGCCAGGGATCGCCACCGGCGGGTAGCGCCGGCCCGCCCGCGACCCGGTAGGTGTCGACGAACCGCGCCCACACCGCGGGCGGCAGCAGCCCGGCGGCGAACCAGGCGGCGGGCCGGGCCAGGTCCCACGCCGGGTCGCCGATCCCCAGGTCGTCGACGTCCACCAGCCGCCACCCGTCGGCCTCGGTCCTGACCAGCTGCCCGAGATGCCAGTCGCCGTGGATCAGCGTGACCGGCCGGCCGGGCCGCGCCGTCGCGACCGCGTCCCGATCCGGCAGCGCGCGATAGGCGGCCAGTACAGCGTCCCGCGCCGAGCCGGCGGAGAGCGGGACGCCTTCGACCTCCTGTGCCCCTTCGATCTCCCGCGCCCCCGCGACGGTTGGCGGCCGCGAGGCCCTCGGCGCGTCCGCGGCCTCGGGCGCCGCGGCCGGGCACAACGTCGCCGCCTGGCGCCGGAGGGCCTCGACCGCGGGTGCCAGCCGCCTGCGCGGGTGGGCGGCGAGGGCCGCGACGTCCGTGGGATATGGCGCGGTGTGCAGCCGGGCCAGCAACACGGCGGCCTGCTCCCACGGCGCGTCGTCCGCGTCGTCCGGTCCGAGCGCCGCGCCGAACGGCCAGGCGCTGACCCAGCGTCCACCGACGCGGGCCGCGTAGCCGCCGAGCTCAGCGCCCGGGACCGGCTGGGGCGCGAGCAGGGCCGCGGCCAGGCGTGGGTCGGCCGCGGTGAGCAGCCGGGCCGCGAGCGCCGCCGGGTCGATGCCGGCCTGGTGCGCCTTCAGCACCACACGCCCGCGCCGGACCACCAGCCGGTCGTGCCGCCGCGAGAGCACCTCGACGGCATCGCCATGGTCATCGCCGTGGTCATCGGCATCGGCCGGCGCCACCAGCCGCGCGGCAAGCGCGGCCATGCCGTCCAGAAGCGTCTGGGTCGCTGCCGTGTCCGGTAATGCGGCGGCGCCGGACCCGTCGGCCCCGACGGTCGCCTTCCCTGCCGGGATCGTTGGCGCGGGTGTGCCGTCCACCCCGTGATTCAACCAATCATGCCGCCGCAGGGGTTGGGGCGCGGTTCTCGGATCGGCCAGGCCCGCCGCCCAGAGCGATCGCGAAGGATCTTGCCGGCAGCCGGGACTTGCCAAGCGTGCTAACGCGATATATCGTGAGCGTGTCACTGAAACACCGGCTCGCTCCAGATAGGCAAACGCCCGGAGCGCGCCCGGTGCCAGTGGCTCTCGTGGGAGGCGCCGGGCTCGGCTGGCGCGCCTGGCCGCGCGCCGATCGGATACCCATCGGACGCCCCCGCGCATCTACCTCCATCAGCGCGCAAGCGCACATTCCGCAAGGAGACACCACCATGAAGTCCGATCATCGTGATTGGTCCGGGTCACACCCGGAGGAGTCCGGCCCGCGCGGCGGAGGCCGGCGGCACCACGGCCCGTTCCGCCGGCACGGCCACGGGTTCGCGCATCACCCCGGCCCTGGCATGGGCCCGTTCCCTCGCCCCGACGGGGGCCCGTTCCCTGGTCCCGGCCTCGGGGTGTTCGGCGGACCGCCCCCCATGGGAGCGATGCATCCCGGCCCGGTTCCCCCGGGTGGTCCGGGGCCCTGGGCCGCCGGCCCATGGGGACGGCGGGGGCGTCCGGGCGGCGGCCGCGGCCGCGCCGGACGCGGCGACGTTCGCACCGCCGTTCTGCTGCTGCTCGCCGACGCGGACGGCCCGATGCACGGCTACCAGCTGATGCAGGCGATCGCCGAGCGCACCGGCGGCGCCTGGCAGCCCAGCCCCGGCGCCGTCTACCCGACGATCAGCCAGCTCGAGGACGAGGGCCTGGTCACCGTCACCGCCGATGGCGGCCGGCGCCTGGTCACCCTCACTGACGCTGGCCGTGAGCACGTCACCGCCAACCGCGCGACGCTCGGGGACCCGTTCGCCGGGTTCACCGCCCGCGCCGGCGGCGGCGCCAGCCTGATCGGCCCGGTCCAGGAGCTGCACGCCGCCACCTGGCAGGTCGCGAGGACCGGCGACGCCGACCAGATCACGGCCGCCCACAAGATCCTCACGGACGCCCGCAGGGCCCTGTACCTGATCCTGGCCGGCGAGCCGACCGGCGAGCCGACCGGCGACTCCGGCGGCCCGGCCGAGCCGGCCGCCGAGTCGGTCCCGGAGCCGCCCGCGGCATCCGCCTCGGGCGACGCGGCGCCCGCCACCGGCGAGTGACCACTGGCACTGGCGAGTGACCACCGGCGGAGTCCGGCCCGTCTCCGGCGGGCCGGACTCCGCCGTCCCGTCAGCAGCTCTACAGCCTTTCTTAAGGCGCAGCCAAGATTCGGCGCTCATCCTGAGCGTCGAGGCCCTTCTCACAAGCCCGGTCGGTCGTCGCGCAGGGCTCCCTCCGCGCGACGGCTGACCGGGTCCCCTCCGCTCCCCGGCGGCGTTCGCCGACCTTCGTCGCGCGAGATCGCCCGGGCTGCCCTCGGTCGGGATCGAAACGCGAGCCCCCGTCGGTTCACGTCCGAGCACGCTTCCGTCGATCAAACCGGCGGCGCGGCAAAATCACCGGCCAACCCTGCCTGAAATTACATCAGGCCGATTCGGTGGAGCTTGGGGGCCCGCTCAGAACAAAGCAGCGCGCGGCCCGGCGGCCGCGCGCTGCTCTGTCTGAGGTCGAGGGGTCGTCAGACGGGCTGAACCTTGTCAGCCTGCGGACCCTTCTGGCCCTGCACGATCTCGAACTGCACGTTCTGTCCTTCGTCAAGCGACTTGTAGCCGTCCGACATAATCGCTGAGAAGTGGACGAACACGTCCGGACCGCCACCGTCCACGGAGATGAATCCGAAGCCCTTCTCCGCGTTGAACCACTTGACGGTACCCTGAGCCACGAGCGTTCTCCTTGCTACTTTCCCGGTAGACGTCCTTCGTCTCCCGGTCTCGCGCCGGCCGAGGAGCGCTCCACGTCCGGCCGTCCCGTTCGACGATGCATGACGTTCATACAGCGGAGAACCGGTAACGCCTCCACCTTACCCGCCCGCGGCGCCGGCGGTGCTGTCGCGGCCCGGCTGGATCCCATCTGTTTACACACTTCCAGGGTGCGAATGGGGTAATGGCGGCGCACACGGCCGACCGGGCTTCTCGGGACAGGGCAGACCGGTTCGGTCGACGGGACGCGGGGCGGTGGGCCACGAGTCCTGGTCGCCGCCGCGCGATGGTATGGGTCTGGCCGCCAAGCCCGTGGTCAGTGCGAGGCCGGTGCCCAGGGGCCGACGCCGCCGATGCGCTGGATGGAGTAGCGCACGATGTAGCCGGGCCCCTTCGGCGCCGGGAACTCGGCGTCGGGGGAGATGTAGACCTTCGCCAGCCGGTTGAGCAGGTCCCAGGCGTCGTCGGTCGGCTGAATGGTGGCTCGCGCCTGCACCACGGCGTACTGGTTCATGAAGATGCCGGGCACATGYGGCGCGTCGAAGGACAATACCGCCCGCGGGTCCCGGTCGAGGTTGCGCAGCTTCGTATGCCACGACATATGTCCGCTGACCAGGTCATCGCCGTCCAGGCCGATCCAGATCACGGTCACCTGTGGGCTTCCGTCGGGGTTGATGGTGCTGAGGTGAGCCATGGGCCCGGATTCGACCAGCTCTCGCAGCGTAGGTGGCAGACCATTCATGCCTTGCTCCTTTCCACATGCCGGTGTGCTGCTCCATGAATTTTCGGCATGGATGCCGGATGGTGGCCATGTCACCATGATGAGTTCGCCGGATGGACCTGCCCGGCAGGGGGCAACGTCAGCGGGGGACCAGGATGATGACGGGGATCTCGCGGTCAGTCCAGCTTTGGTACCTCGCGAAGTCGGCGTAGAGCTCGACCAGGCGCGGCCACAGGCTGGCGCGTTCCTCGGGCGAGGCGACCCGGGCCAGGACGGAGACATCTCGCCGGCCCTTCAGATGCACCCGCGTCTCGGGGTGGGCGATCAGGTTCAGATACCACTGCGGGTTCTTCGGTAGCCCGCCCTGAGAGGCCACGACGACCAGTTCGTCACCGGATCGCAGGTACAGGAGCGGGGTGGTGAACAGCTTCCCGGACCTGCGGCCGCGATGCTCCAGAAGCAGCGTCGGCACCGGCCGGCGGAAACCCGCCCCGACGCGCCACTTGCCGCCGACGCGCCCATTGGTCAGCCTGAAGACCCGCACCTGGGTTCTGGCCATGTACTTGATGGCCCTGGCCGTCGTGGGGGAGCCCAGGCCGCTGGGGGCCTCCTCGGGCAGGGAGAAACGTGCCACCGAAGCTCCTGATCCTGAACGTGAGCGGCCTACAGGGACCGGGACGACGGGGATGCGGCGTGGCGAGGAGCGGTCGTCCCCCCGACGGGCATCGCGCCCATGCCGAGCTTGCGATGGTCCCAGGAACGGGTGCGCTCGACGTCGAAGCGCACGGCGACGCGCTTGTGGAGCATGAACTCCACGAGCGGCTTCGCCTCGTCGCTGTAGGGCCCGTTGTAGCGCTCCCAGACGTTCACGCCGACGGCCCACAGCGCCTCGGGATCGTCCACGATCTCGGCTCGGCCCTCCATCGAGACCCCGCGCAGGGTGTCATAGGTCAGGCCGTCCTCCATCAGGACGGTGACGCGCGGGTCGCGGCGGATGTTGAGCGCCTTCTGCGCCTTCGCCTTCGTCTCGAACCACAGCACCCCGTCGAGGACGGCGAACCACATCGCGACGGCGTGCGGATGACCGGTCGGCCCGAGCGACACCAGCGTCGCCGTGCGCCGCGTCGTCACATATGCCGAGATCTCCTCGGCCGTCATCTCGACCTGGGACCGCTGATTTGCTCCCACGTGATCTGCTTCCTCTTCAGGTGCCGTCTGGCCCGTATCTCGTCCTCGTAGGTGTCGGTCGCCGCGCGCTGCCCGCGCCGCCGGCACCGGCCAGGCGAAACGCGGTGTGGCCGAGGCCGGGCTGACGAGGATCGACGTCACGACTCCGACGATGGCCCCTCGCGGTGGTCGAGGTGGCACATCGATGCCCGACAGACGCAGTGTGCGCGATGGCCGGTGCGTGATCCACTGATCACGGGTCGACCGGGCCGTACCGCGTGATCCATGTGAGGAGACGAGCCGGGGATACCCAGGGACGGGGACCTCTCGGCCGAGTAGCGGGCGTCGTCCAGGAGACGCCTGTGACCTGTGCGGACGGGGGCCGGAGATCGCGCCCGCCGCACCTCCGGCGCGTTCGCGTGCGCGGTCGGAACTACCTGACAGGGCCCTGCTACGAGACGTAGCGCAGCCGGAGCGCCTGCCGCGGGCAGGTGTCGGCGGCGCGGCGGGCGTGCGCGGCCAGCGGCGGCGGGACCGGGATGTCGCGGCTCGGTCGGCCCGGGGGGAGCTCGCCGTCACGTGCGGTGGCCGCGCGGGCCGCGTCCTCGCGGGAGATCGGGTAGCCCCAGCGGTCCTGGGCGAGCACCTCTGGCAGCAGCTCGACGCACCAGCCGCGGCCGTCGCACGCGGTCCAGTCGACGGTGAGCAGCCAGCTCGTCGGCGGCTTCACCGCGGCGCGAGTGCCACTGCCCGCGTGCGTGACCGTCTCCGACTGCGCCGGGCCGCGTGAACTGGCTGACCATTGCGGTGATCCACTGGACATTGCTGGGTCCTTCCGGCTGGTTGCGGGGCTCGGGACTGCGCCGGCGGTTCGGCGGCGAACGCCGCCACATCAGGAACTACCCGCGTCGTTGCGTAACAGCACCTGGGATGACGGCGATCACGTGACGGAACCGACGCAGCGGCCGGCCGCGTGGGCCGCCAGGTCCGCGGCGAAGACACGCAGCGCGGTGCGGACGAGCCGGGCTGCGCCGTCGGGATGGCGGCACGCGCCGCGGCCGTCGACCAGTTCCGCGAGCTCAGCCGCCTGCGTGACCCAACGGGCGACCGGGTCCCCCGCCGCGTCCCCCGCCGCCGAACCGCCTGCCGCCGCGCTGCTCGACGCCGCCGAGCCGCCCGTCAGGAATTCGCCTGCCGCCAGGCCGCCCACCCCTGGGCCGCCCGCCGCCGACAGGTTGGCCATCGCCGCCGCCAGCTCGGGCAGGCCGCGGCGGCACGGCCCGCACTGACCGGCGCTCTGCCCGGCCAGGTACCCGACGATCCTGGCCGTCTCCGCCAGCCCGCACAGCCGCGCGGGCAACACGTGGACGAGACCCGGCCCCGGGCCGGCGTCCCAGGCGGTGAGGGCCGCCCGCGACATCGGTACCGCGTGTGCCCGACCCGCCGGCACCCAGCCACCGCCGTACCCGCCGACGCGGATCGCCCCCGGCTCCTCGGCCGCGCCACCCGCGAGCCCGGCGATCTCGCCGAGCGTCGCGCCGGTCGGCACCTCGACCAGTCCGGGGAAGATGACCGCGCCGCTGACCGTGACGAGCATGGTGCCTGGCTCGCCGGGTGCGCCGGTCCCTCGGAACCACCCAGCGCCGTACCGGGCGACCAGCGCCAGGTGAGCGAGCGTCTCGGCGTTCAGCACGATGACCGGCCGGCGCAGCCGTCCCGCCCGCCCGGCGCCACGCGGTGCCGGCGCGGCGAGCGGAATCCACTGGGGGAACGGCCTGGCAGGTCTCCCCGCGACCGCGGCCGCCGCGGCGGCCGCCTCGCCGGCGACGAACACTCCCGCCGGAGCCGCCCGGACGTCGGGCGGTACACGATCGAGGCGCGCCGTGCGCCGTTCGGCGATGGCGCGGGTGACGGCGTCGGCGGCGGGGCCCGGTTTGACGTAGACGTGGGTCTCGGCCGCGGCGACGGCCTCGGCGGCCAACGCCAGGCCGTCGAGCACCAGGTGGGGTGCCGCGGTCAGCAGCCAGGCGTCCTTGCGGCTCTCCGGCTCGCCCTCGGCCGCGTTCGCGATCACCGTGGCCGGCCCGCCGCGCGGTCCTGCGCCACCGAGCGCGGCGGCTGGTGGTCCGGTGGTCACACCGCCGCCGGACGCGGCGGCCAGCTTTCGCCAGACCGGGAAACCGGCGCCGCCCCGCCCGGTGAGGCCGGACCCGCGCAGCTCGTCGATGAGCGGGCCGGGCCCGCCCCGCCACGGGACCGGACCCAGGCGGGCAAGGTGCTCCGCGAGGTTCTCGGCGGCGGAGCCGAACAGCCGGAGGCCGTGATCCGGCGGCGGCGGGGACGATGGCGCCACGCGTGGCGCTGACCCGGCCGGGCGCCGCGACCCGGCCGGGCGCCGCGACCCGGCCGGGCGCCGCGACCCGGCCGGGCGCCGCGACCCGGCCGCCGTTCGTCCCGCCGGGTGCGCCGGGCCAGGGCGCGGGACGGGCATGGCGTCCTGATGCCGGTTGGGGCGCGGCGCCTGGGCGCCGGGCGCGGGCGCGGCGGTCATCGGGCCCGCTCCGTGCCCACGGGCGCGCCGGCGGGCTGACCACCGGGTCCAGTGCTGAGCTGAACGCCACCGCCGGACCTGGCGTGGGGCCGACCGCCGGGTCTGCCGCTGGTACGGGTCGTCCCGCGCGTCGTCAGGAAGGCTGCCGAGCAGCGCCAGCCGATCGCGAGCAGGACGGCGCCGGCGCAGACCACCGCGACGAGCACCTGCCAGCGGGTTCCGACGTCGCTGCCCGAGCCGAGGGAGTGCGCGAACGCCAACGGCCAGGTGGCATAGGCGGCCCAGTGCAGCGCCCGCCAGGCCCGAGCACCGATCCGGCGGCGCAGCAGGCTCGTCGCGACGAGTGCCACGAGCAGGTCGAGCGCGACCGTCCCAAGCCCCACCCACAGCGGCCGGTAGGCGGCGCGGAACGGCAGCACCACGTCCAGGACGGCGACCTGGGCGAACGGGTCGGCCACGAGCGTCGTCACGTGGATGGCGAGCAGCGCCACGGCGAGCAGGCTCGCGTCGCGGTGCACCGTCGCCAGCGCGAACCCCGCAAGACCGGCGGCGGGGCGCCCCGAGCGAGCCGCGATTCCCAGGACGACCGTGAGCGTGAGGACCAGCAGCAACGTCATCCCGGTGCCGCGCGCGGTGTACCAGAGCACGTCGTTCGTCATCGCGCCCTACCTCCGTGGGCCATGCCCGCGGGCGCGCTGCCCGCCCGCGCGGCCGCCGCGATGGCGACGGCGAGGGCGACAGGCGTCAGGGCAATGGTGGGGGTGGCGTCGGGGACGGGTACTACCGGCAACGGCTCGGGCGGCCAGCCCGCGATGGCCAGCACGGAGCCGCCGGCGTCGACCAGGCGCGCGGGCAGGCGAAGCCGGCGCAGCCAACCCGCGGCCGTCTCACCGCGGATGATGGACGCGGTGCTCGCGGTGTTGGCCGCGAGGCAACTGCCGGCGGCGACGGTCACCGTCCGCCAGATCACCGGGGCGGGTCGGCAGGTCCGCGGATCAAGGACGTGGTGGAGCACCCGGCCCTCGTGCCGCCAGCGCCGGCCGATGGTGCTCGACGTGGCCAATGCCCCGCCGGGGGCGAGCGTCACCGTGCCCGCCGGCTCGCCGGGGCGGTCCTGTACCCGGACGCGCCAGCCGCCGGGCGGCGCGTCGCCGGCGGTCGCGATGTCACCGCCGAGGCTGATCAGCGTGCCCGTGCCCAGCCGTCTCGCGACCAGGGCGGCGCACCGGTCCGCCGCGTGCGCCTTCGCCGTCGCGCCCAGGTCGAGCTGGACACCGGCCGGCACCGTCAGGACGTCGCCGTCGAGGATGACACGCCGCCACGCGGGCGCGAGCCGAACCACCATGGTCGCCGGTCCGCCGGCGCTGAGCGCGGCCGGGACGACCGGTCTGGCGGTCGGGGCAGACCTGACGGTCGTGGCAGGCCCGGCGGCGGGACCGAGGACGGTGGTGGGACTGACTGTGACAGGAACGGCGGCGGTGGTGGGACTGCCGGCGTCGCCATGGGCCGAGGCGAATGCCCGGCTGGCGTCGTCGACGTGGCCGGTCGTTCCGGGAGCGGGCGCGCGGCCGGGCGTCAGGAGGCCGCCGGGCGTCAGGAGGCTTATGTCGCGGTCGTAGCCGAGTGCGGCGAGCGGGCCGCCGAGCGTCGGGACGACGTCGCCGCCGCTGGCCTCAGCCGCGGTGAGCGCCGCGGCGACCAGTTCCGCGAGGAGCGGGCTGACGCGGCGCGGCCTCCCGCCGGCGGCGGCGAGCTGGCTGATCTCCGAGTCGTCGCGGAACCGGCTCGCCGCCGCGTCCACGGCCGCGAGTTCGTCCGCCACGATCTGCCTTGCCTCGTCGATCGTCGCGGGGTCGGTGACGACCACCCGCGCGGTCGTGCTCCAGATCGCCCACTCGGCGGACGCCGGGCTGTCGGCGGGCATGTCAGCTGCCACCCGAACTGCCGTGGAAGCCGCCGGCTCCGCCACTGCCGCCGGAGACGAGGCCGTCGCCGGACCCGTCGGCGAACGGCCAGGTCGAGTCGTCGCTCCCGGACGACAAGCCGCCGTCCTGCGTGCCGCCGGTGGTCGAGTCGTCGTCCGTCCCGCCGCCGCCCGTGCCGGCGGAGGCCACGGAGTGGTCGCGGGCGAGCACCCCGAATCCGATGACCGCCGCGGCGCTGATGGCGAACAGGCCGGTGGTCGCCCTCGCCGTGCGCCGGATCCCGTCGTCGCGGGATTGTCGGGCACCTTCGTCGCGGGTGGTCATGGCGCTGTCCCTCCGTCGGCCCTCGCCTCGACCGTCACCGTGCGCGCCCGTGCCTGCCGAGGCCGGCAGGTTCGGCGCGTGTGCAACGATCGAGGCACCACCGTCAGAGTGGGCGCCTACCCTTGGAGAGGACTGAACGCGCGCTGTGCGCAGGCCCGGAGACGTGTCGGCGATCCGACTCCCGAGTCCGGTCCGTGGTCCCGTTCCCCGTGTCAGCCGACGAGGACGACCTCCAGCGTGCGGGGGCCGTGGACACCCTCGACCCGGTGGAGCTCGATGTCGCTGGTGGCGCTCGGCCCGCTGATCCAGGTCAGCGGGCGGGTCGCGCGTCCGGCGGCGCGCAGGCGGGCGAGTGCGTCCGGCACGCCGGCGACCACCTGGTCAGCGCGCACGACCACCAGGTGGTAGTCCGGGACCAGGGACAGCGCGCGGCGACCCTGCCCGGGCCCGCCGTCGAGCACGACCGTCCCGGTCTCGGCGATCGCCAGCGCGCACCCCGTCAGCACCCCGTCGACGACATCCAGGTCGGTGGCTGTCAGCGGCGGCTCGTCGTCGACCGTCTCGATCCCGCGCGCCGCGGCGAGCCAGCCACCGGGCAGACCCGATGGGCGGACCAGGCGCCGCGCGCCGCGCTGGGCGAGCGCGTCCGCGACGGCGGCGGCGATATCCCCGTCGTCGTTCCCGTCCTTCGCGTCCTTCCTGTCGCTGGTCTGGCCGGCGAGTCCGGCCGGTCCGGCGAGGACTCGGCGGACCAGCGCGTGGTAGTCGACGAGCCGGCCGGCCAGCAGCTCCAGCAACGCCTCCTGTGGGGCGTCCGCCGGGAGGCTCGGGGAACCACCGCCGGCGGTCCGGTAGTCCCGGGAGGCGGGCGGTGCGGCCGGCCGGTCGACGAGCGCGGCGCGCACCCGGGCCAGGACCTCCGCCCGCGCGTCCTCGGACGGCAACGGGTCTGTCCGACTCATCGCGGCGTCCCTTCGTCCGGCCTGTCCGGCCTGTCCGGCCTGTCCGGCCTGTCCGGCCTGTCCGGACCGTCGGGGCCGGAGCGCTGGCGCGACCAGCGATCGCGGAAGGTCTCGGGCGGTGGGAGTGGCAGGTCGCGGCTGGCCGTCCAGGCGGCCAGCGGCGGTGGCAGCCGCCCGATCGCGCCGCGGCGGCGCCCGAGCGGCCGGCCGAGGCGGGCGGCGCGCAGGGCGCGTGCCCAGCGGTTTGGTTTCGCCATCGTCCAGGCGGCCGCGGCCATCACGGCCCGCTCGGGCTTGGGCGGGTGGCCGGCGCCGCGGCCAGTGTCCACGACCTTGGCCCGCAGATGGACCAGCATGGACGGGATGTCGATCGCCACGGGGCAGGCGTCCAGGCAGGCCCCGCACAGCGTCGACGCGTAGGGCAACGAGGGGTTGTCGGCGACGCCGGCGAGCTGCGGGGACAGCACCGCGCCGATCRGGCCAGGGTAGACCGACCCGTAGGCGTGGCCGCCGGTCCGCTCGTAGACGGGGCAGACGTTCAGGCAGGCCGCGCACCGGATGCAGCGCAGCGCCGCCCGCCCGGCCGGGTCGGCGAGCGTCGCCGTGCGGCCGTTGTCCAGCAGCACCAGGTGGAACGCGCGCGGGCCGTCGCCKGGTGCCACCCCCGTCCACATCGAGGTGTACGGGTTCATCCGCTCGCCGGTCGCGGAGCGGGGCAGCAGCTGGAGGAACACCTCGAGGTCGCGCCAGGTCGGGACGATCTTCTCGAGGCCCATCACGGTGATGAGCGTGTCGGGCAGCGTCAGGCACATCCGGCCGTTGCCCTCCGACTCGACGACCGCGAGCGTGCCGGTCTCGGCGACGGCGAAGTTCGCCCCGCTGATCGCGACCTTGGCGGACAGGAAGCGCTGCCGCAGGTGCCGGCGGGCGGCCTCGGCGAGCGCCCGGGGCTCGGCGGTCAGGCCGGGCGGCGCGGGGATGCCGCCGGACGCGCCCATCTCCCGGGTGAAGATGTCGCGGATCTCGGCGCGGTTGCGGTGGATCGCCGGGACGACGATGTGGCTGGGACGGTCATGGCCGAGCTGGACGATGAGCTCGGCGAGGTCGGTCTCCCAGGCGGCGACGCCGGCGTCGGCGAGGGCCTCGTTGAGGCCGATCTCCTGGGTCGCCATCGACTTGACCTTGACGACCTCGGTGGCGCCCGTGGCGCGGACGAGGTCGACGACGATCCGGTTCGCCTCGTTCGCGTCGCGCGCCCAGTGCACGACGCCGCCGCGCGCGGTGACCTGCTCCTCCAGCTGGACCAGGTAGTCGCCCAGGTTCGCGAGCACGTCGTCCTTGATCGCGGCGCCGGCCGCGCGCAGCTGGTCCCAGTCGTCGAGCTCGGCGACGACGCGCGCCCGGCGCCCGCGGATCGTGCCCGTCGCCTTCCCGAGGTTGCGGCGCAGCTGCGCGTCACCGAGTGCCCGGCGCGCGGCCACCGGGAACGGCTCGTCGCCGCGCAGCATCCCCACCCCGCGCGGCGCCGTCGGCGGCACCACCCCCGGCAACCCCAAAAACGTCGTCGACTCACCCGCCCCCGTCACGCCCCACCCCCGCCAACGATCTGTGTCGTCTCAGCGCGCCTATAGGCGCGCTGAGACGACACAGTCCCTGCCCCCAGCGGCGAACTGTGGTGGATGAGCATGCCTGTAGACACCCCCAGATGACACAGTCCGACGTTCGAGCCTGGCCGGGGCGGAAGGCCACCGGCCGGAAGGCGCGGTGAGGGGGTGGCAGACGTACCGGCCCACTCCCTTTCGCCCGTACACGGCCCGCTCAGCCGCACACGGTTGGGCACTGTGCGTATCAGGTCTCGCTGGTTGGCGAGCTGACGGCCCCCGGGCGCCTGACCGCCACCCGGCCGGGTCATCGGGCGGTCCGCGCGACGGATGCGGCGGGTGACGCGGCGGCCGGCGGCGCGACAGTGGACGCGGCGGTGGGTGTGGACGCGAGGATTTCCGCCAGGTGGACGGGGCGGACGCCAGCCCGCAGCCGGGACAGGCCGCCGCCGATGTGCATGAGGCAGGACGAGTCGCCGGCGGTGACGACCTCGGCGCCGGTGGACAGCACGTCGCGCATCTTGTCGGCGAGCATCGCCGTGGAGGTGTCCGCGTTCTTCAGCGCGAACGTCCCGCCGAAGCCGCAGCACGACTCGGCGGCCGCCAGCTCCACCAGCTCGAGCCCGGCGACGGCGCGCAGCAGCCGCGTCGGCGCGTCGCCGACCCGCAGCAGCCGCAGCGAGTGGCAGGTCGGGTGGTAGGTGACCCGGTGCGGGTAGTAGGCCCCGACATCGGTCACGCCCAGCACCCCCACCAGGAACTCGGACAGCTCGTAGGTGCGCGAGGCGAGGTCGGCGGCGGCCGCGGCCAGCGCCTCGTCGCCGGCGGCGGCGGCCAGCGTCGCGTACTGGTGGCGCACCGAGCCGACGCAGGACCCGCTCGGCGCGACGACCGCCTCGTAGCCCTCGAACGCGCCCACGTGTCGCCGCACCAGCGGTAGCGCCTCGCGGGCATAGCCGGTGTTGATGTGCATCTGGCCGCAGCAGGTCTGCGCCATCGGCATGTCGACCTCATGGCCGAGGCGCTCCAGTACCCGCACGGTCGCGTCGCCGACGTCCGGGAACATCCCGTCGACGAGGCAGGTGACGAACAGTCCGACCCGCATCCGCTCAGCTCCCTCCGGCGCCGCCGCGCCGCGGCGGGCCCGGCACCAGGACCGTCCGGGTCCTCGTCGGTTCGTACCGCGTCGGCGGGGCCGTGGCACGGACCAGCGCGCGCAACGCTTCCAGACTGACGTCACCGCCGGCCTCCCGCCCGCCGAAAGCGCCGAAGGCGCCGTGGGCGCGGGCCTGGACCAGCACGTTGCCGAGCGCGGTCGCCTCCGCCGGGCCGGCGAGCACCGGCAGGCCGAGCGCGTCGGCGGTCAGTTGGCACAGCAGCTCGTTGCGCGACCCGCCGCCGACGAGGTGCACGACGTCGACGCGCCGGCGCGACAGGTGCTCGGCGGCGCGCACCGCCCGCGCGTAGGCGGCGGCGAGGCTGTCCAGGACGCAGCGGACGATCTCGGCCGGGGTCCGCGGCTCGCGCTGCCCGCCGGCGCTGGCGGCCGCGGCGAGGCGCGCCGGCATGTCACCGGGCGGCAGGAACTCGGGGGCGTCGGGGTCGACCAGCGGGCCGCCGGGCGGCAGCGCCGCCGCCTGGCCCAGCAGGTCGGCGAGCGCCCGTCGGTGTCCGGCGCGCCGCCACGTCCGCAGGCACTCCTGCAGGATCCACAGGCCCATCACGTTGTGCAGGTAGCGGGTCCGGCCGTCGACGCCCGCCTCGTTGGTGAACCGGGCGGCCCGGCTCTCCTCCGTGAGAACCGGCGCGTCGAGCTCGACGCCGACGAGCGACCAGGTGCCGCACGAGATGTAGGCCCAGTTCTCGCCCGCGGCGGGGACGCCGACGACGGCGGACGCGGTGTCGTGCGAGCCGACCGCAGTGACCGGTGTCCCGGCGGCGAGCCCGGTGTCCTCGGCGGCCTCGGGCCGCAGGCCGCCGACGATCGTGCCCGGGGTGACCAGCGGGGGCAGGATCTCGGGCCGGATCCCGGCGAGCCGGGCGAGCGACGCCCACCAGGTCCGGTCGCGCGCGCCGAGCAGGCCGGTGGTCGACGCGTTCGTCACCTCCGCGACCCACTGCCCGGTCAGCCAGTAGGTCAGCAGATCCGGGATGAGCAGCAGGGACGCCGCGGCGTCCAGCGCGCCGTTGCCCGCCGCCGACTCGGCGGCGAGCTGGTAGAGCGTGGTGAACGGCAGGAACTGCAGCCCGTTCGCCTGGTAGAGCGCCGAGGGGGAGGCCGCGGCGTGCACCGCGTCGAGAACCGTGTCGCTGGTCCGGGCGTCGCGGTAGTGGTGGGGGAGGCCGAGCAGCCGGCCGGCGCCGTCGAGCAGGCCGTAGTCGACCGCCCAGGAGTCGACGCCGATGCTGTGCGGCTGCCCGTGTGTCTCCACGAGGGACCGCAGCCCGGCGAGGATCTCGAGGTAGAGGTGCCCGACGTCCCAGTGCAGGCCGTCGGGCAGGCGCAGCGGCGTGTTCGGGAACCGGCGTACCTCGGTCGCCTCCAGCCGGCCGGGGTCGACGTGCGCGGCGAGCACCCGCCCGTTGGAGGCCCCGAGGTCGACGGCGGCGAACAGGCTCATCGCGCCCTCCCCGCCAGCACTACCAGCGGCGAGGTCATCGGAGGAAGGCGGCGGCGACACCGGCGTCGACGGGGATGTGCAGGCCGGTGGTGTGCGACAGGTCGCCGGCGGTGAGGGCGAGGACGGCGTTCGCGACGTGCTCGGGGAGCACCTCCTGCTTGAGCAGGGTGCGCTGAGCGTAGAACGCGCCGAGTTCGGACTCGGGGACGCCGTAGACCGCGGCGCGCTTGGCGCCCCAGCCGCCGGCGAAGATGCCGGAGCCGCGGACGACGCCGTCCGGGTTGACGCCGTTGACGCGGATGCCGTGCTCGCCGAGCTCGGCGGCCAGCAGCCGGACCTGGTGGGCCTGGTCCGCCTTGGCGGCGCCGTAGGCGATGTTGTTCGGGCCGGCGAACACGCCGTTCTTGCTGGCGATGTAGACGATGTCGCCGCCGAGGCCCTGATCGGTCATGATCCGTGCCGCCTCGCGGGAGACCAGGAACGAGCCTCGCGCCATGACGTCGTGCTGCAGGTCCCAGTCGGCGGTGGTGGTCTCCAGCAGCGGCTTGGAGATCGACAGCCCGGCGTTGTTGACGATCAGGTCGACGCCGCCGAACGCGAGCGCCGCGGCGGCGAGCCCGGCGGCGACCTGCTCCTCGTCGGTGACGTCCGCGGCCACCGCCACGGCCCGGTCGGCGGTCCGCGCCGCCGCGGCGCCGATCTCGGCGGCCACCTTCTCGGCCGCGGCGCCGTCCCGGTCGGCGACCGCGACGCACGCGCCCTCGGCGGCCAGCCGCAGCGCGATCGCCCGGCCGATGCCGGAGCCGCCGCCGGTGACGAACGCGACCCGGCCGGCGAGCGGGCGTGGCTTCGGCATCCGGGCGAGCTTGGCCTCCTCCAGCGCCCAGTACTCGATCCGGAACTTCTCCGACTCGTCGATCGGCGCGTACGTCGAGACGGCCTCCGCGCCGCGCATCACGTTGACGGCGTTGACGTAGAACTCGCCGGCGACGCGGGCGGTCTGCTTGTCGGCGCCGAACGAGAACATGCCGACGCCGGGCACGAGCACGATCGCCGGGTCGGCGCCGCGCATCGGCGGGCTGTCGGGGGTGGCGTGCCGCTCGTAGTAGGCGCGGTAGTCGTCCCGGTAGGCGGCGTGCAGCGTGCGCAGCCGGTCGGCGACGGCGTCGAGGGGCGCGTCCGGGGGCAGGTCGAGCACCAGCGGGCGGACCTTGGTGCGCAGGAAGTGGTCCGGGCAGGAGGTGCCGAGCGCGGCGAGGCGCGGGTGTTCGGCGTGCGCGAGGAAGTCGAGCACGGCGTCGTCGTCGGTGAAGTGCCCGACCATCCGCCGGTCCGTGGACGCGAGGCCGCGGATGAGCGGGGCGAGGGCGGCGGCCCTGGCGCGCCGCTCGGCCGGCGGGAGCGCGCCGAAGCCGGCGACCGGCGGGCCGAACGGCTCGGCCCTGCCGCGCTCGGCGAGGAACCGGGCCGCCGTCTGGATGATCTCCAGCGAGTTCGCCTCCGCCTCGGCGGACGTCGCTCCCCAGGCGGTGATGCCGTGCCCGCCGAGGATCACGCCGATGGCGTCCGAGTGCTCGCGGGCGACGGCGGCGATGTCGAGGCCGAGCTGGAAGCCGGGCCGACGCCACGGCACCCAGACGACCCGGTCGCCGAAGCACTCGGCGGTCAGCCGCTCGCCCTCGGCCGCGGTCGCGAGCGCGATCCCGGCGTCGGGGTGCAGGTGGTCGACGTGGGCGGCCTCGACCAGGCCGTGCATGGCGGTGTCGATCGACGGGGCGGCGCCGCCGCGGCCGTGCAGGCAGAAGTCGAACGCGGCGACCATCTCGTCCTCGCGGTCCTCGCCCGGGAAGACGTCGACGAGCGCGCGCAGCCTGTCCAGGCGCAGGACGGCCAGACCGGCGGCCTTCAGCGTGCCGAGGTCACCGCCGGAGCCCTTCACCCACAGCAGCTCGACCGGGCCACCGGTGACCGGGTCGGTCCCGGTGCCCTTCGCCGACGTGTTGCCGCCGGCGTAGTTGGTGTTGCGGGGGTCCGCCCCCAGCCGGTTCGACCGGCCGAGCAGCTCGTCGACCACCGTTGTGGCGTCCGTCCCGGCGTCGCGGCCGGTCCCGCTCGCGCCGGCCGGTCGTGCTGGCTGCTCGCTCATCGTGTCCCAAGTCCCTTCGTGTTCTGGTGTGTCCGGCTCGCGCGCCCTGGGCTGGTCACGCGCCGCCGCCGGGGCCGACGACGACGAGCTCGATGCCGAGCAGGTCGGCGACGGCGGCGAGGTCGGCGGCGCGGTGGCCCGTGCCGAGCGCCCAGTGATGGTCGACGCCGGTGGCCGACCAGGCGTCGACCCATTCGCCGGGGTCGCGCCCGAAGTCGACCCGCGACGTCGTGTTGCCGATCCGCAGCAGCGGCCCGTCGACGACCGTGCCCTCGGCGGCGATGAACTGGAACGTGCCGTCGCGCAGCTGGCCGAGGCCGAAGGCGGTCACCGGGCCGTGGGCGACGTCGAACTCGACGGACACGCCCCAGCCGCGCTTGCCGTGGTAGGTCCCAAGGCCGCGCAGCAGCGGCCGGCGGGCACTGATCGCCAGGTGCGCCGGGCCGTCGTGGCCCATCTCGACGACGCCGTCGCGGAAGTTCAGCGCCTGGATCTCGGTGAACGACCCGCCGGCGCCGAGCCGGTCGAACATGAGCATGGCGAGGCTGGCGCGCAGCTCGTACTCGCCGCAGGCCGGGATGCCGCGGGCGGTGAGCAGCGACGCACCGAGGATCAGCCCGGCGCCGACGCGCTCGTGCTGCTCGCCGTCGAGGCCGCGGTGGTAGTAGGCGAGCGAGTCGAGCGCGAAGTCGTCGACCAGCCGGTCGAGCGCGACGGAGACCCGGGCGCCCCAGCGCAGGTCCTCGTCGACGACGGACTGGTCGAGGGTGAACACCTCGCCGGCGAGCGCGAGCCGGGCGTCGGTCTCGGCGTCGGTGACCTTCTCGACGCGGACGCGCAGGTCGTCGATCTCCAGGATCTCGACGTGCCCGCCGAGCTGAGCGGAGACGAGCGTCGGATCGGTGGCGACGTCCATCATCCCGGGGTAGAGGTGGCCGAGCAGGCCGTGGCGGCCGGTGCGCAGCGCGGCCCGGACGCCGGCGGCCCGCACCCAGCGCTCGATCCGGCGCCACGCCCGCTCGTCGGCGAGGTAGCCGGAGACGGACCGGAACTCGACGCCGCAGCGGCGGAACGCGTTCGCCATCTCGGGCAGCGGGCAGGCGCCGCAGTAGGCCAGCCAGTCGCCGGTGTCGAAGGTGCCGTGGTCCATCGCCTCGGTCGGCTGCAGGTTGAGCAGGAGGACCGGGGCCCCGGCGCGCTGGGCGATCGGGACGAGCATGCTCGCGGTCATGTAGGTGGTGAGGAAGCCGACGATCAGGTCGCAGTCCGCGGCCCGCAGCCGGTCGGCGGCGCGGGCGCCCTCCTGCGCGTCGGAGATGAAGCCGACGTCGACGACCTCGCAGTCGAGCGCGGACAGCCGGGCCGAGACCTCGCGGGCCGACTGCTGGAGTTTCGGCAGCAGCGCCGGGAACTGCGGCCAGTAGGCGCCGAGCCCGCCGGCCACCAGGCCCACCCTGGTCGGGCGGGGCCTGACCCGCGCCAGTCCGGCGGCGAGGCCGGACGCGCCAGGCGCCACCGGCGTGCCTGTCGTCGCCGCGCTCGTCGCCGCGCTCGTGGTCGTGGCGGTGGTCGTGGATGTCATGGTCGAGTTCCTCCTCCCGGGCAGGCCAGGCGGACGCCGGTCAGGCGCCCCAGCCGGCCTGCTGGCCGTCCGCGCGCTCGGCGATGATCCGCTCGGCGTAGCCGGAGCGGCGGTAGGCGGCCGTCGGGTCGGGGTCGAGGCCCGCGTCGGCGCGCAGCTCGGCGAGCAGTGGGCGCACGTCGGTGTTGTAGGCGTCCATCAGGATGGCGTTCGAGGCGAGGACGTCACCGGCCCGCTGAGCCGCGCGCAGCGCGTCGCGGTCGACGAGCAGCGCCTTGGCGGTCGCCTCCTGGACGTTCATCACCGAGCGGAGCACCGCGGGGATCTTCGGCTCGATGTTGTGGCACTGGTCGAGCATGAACGCGATGCCGCCCGCGAGGGCGTCGGCGCGGACGATCTCGTACATGATGCGGAACAGCTGGAACGGGTCCGCGGAGCCGACCATGAGGTCGTCGTCGGCGTAGAAGCGGGAGTTGAAGTCGAACGCGCCGAGCCGGCCGGCGCGCAGCAGGAACGCGACGATGAACTCGATGTTGGTGCCCGGCGCGTGGTGGCCCGTGTCGATGCAGACGGCCGCCTTCGGCCCGAGCTCCACGCAGTGYGCGTAGGAGGTGCCCCAGTCGGGGACGTCGGTGGCGTAGAACGCGGGCTCGAACAGCTTGTACTCGAGCAGCATCCGCTGCCCCTCGCCGAGCCGGTCGTAGACCTCGCGCAGCGCCTCGGCGAGCCGGTCCTGGCGGTCGCGCAGGTCATCCTGGCCGGGGTAGTTCAGGCCGTCGGAGAACCACAGCTTCAGGTCGGTCGAGCCGGTGGCGTCCATGATGTCGACGCATTCCAGCAGGTGCTTGACCGCCTTGTGACGGATGCGCGGCTCCGGGTTAGTGACGCTGCCGAGCATGAAGTCGGGGTCCTGGAAGACGTTGGAGTTGATCGCGCCGATCCGGACACCCTGCTCGCGGGCATATGCCGCCAGCCCCTCGTAGTCGTCTACCCGGTCCCAGGGGATGTGCAGGGCGACACTCGGCGCGGTCCCGGTATACAGATGCACCTGCGCGGCGTCCGAGATCTTCTCGAACGGAGTCCTGGGTATCCCCTGCTGCGGGAACACCTTGAACCTGGTCCCGGAGTTGCCGTAGGCCCAGGACGGGGTCTCGATCTGCAGCGAACGAAGGCCTGTCTTCACAACATCCGTCGGGTTCGCCATCGTCATCACGCTCCTTGGGGGCCGGCGCCGTCGGGGCGCTGGGGTGGGCGCMGCGGACGTCGGCGGGAAAGCGGCCAGGACTGGGCTTAGGGCCGGCTCAGTCCAGCTAGGCCAGGTGAAACCAGCTAGTCCAGGTGGAAGACCTCGGTGAGCGGCCGCATGGCCTCGTCCGGCCCGCGGCCGTCGATGCCGGTGAAGAAGTCGGCCATCTCCTTCTGCCAGCGCGCGTTCACCTCGGTCGCGGCCATCGCCGCCTGCGCGGCGGCCAGGTCCGGCGACTCGACATACCCGATGAGCAGGCCGTCGTCACGCAGGAAGAGCGAGTAGTTGTGCCAGCCCGCGGCCCGCAGCGCGTCGAGCATCTCCGGCCAGACGGCGCGGTGGCGCTCGGCGTACTCGGCCAGGCGGTCCGGCCGAACCCGCAGGGTGAAGCAGTACCGTCGCACGGCGATCTTCTCCCTTGTATCTGCGGTTGGTGGCTCGCACCGGYCGGGCTGCCTTCTCAGCACGCAGGCGTGCCAGCGCGGAGCAGTCCTGCCATGAGCGAGTGACGTGGCCCCCATGACAGGCAGCCAGGAAGGCAACGGGCGACCGGAACGCCACCGGGCTGGCGCGGGAGGCGCGCCTCGCGGAGGCCCAGCCCACGAGCGAAGCGACGTGGGCTGGGCCGCAGCGAGGTCGCCGTAGCGCCCGTGAGCGGAGGAGGACGGCGCGCGGAGGTCCCTTGGGAGCGAAGCGAGTAAGGGGCCGGAGCGCGCCGCCCGCACGGAGCGAACCAAGAAACTCAGAAGTCGAACTTGTCGATGTTGTTGGCGTCGAAGACGGTCGGCGGGCCGAGGACGATCTCGCCGTCCTTGCCGATCGTGTACTTGCCGAGCTTGCCGGCGGTGAACGTCTCGCCCTCGGCGCCCGTGATCTGGCCGGAGGCGAGCGCGACACCCGCGTAGGCGGCCAGGTAGCCGATGTCGGCCGGGTTCCACAGGGCGAACTGCTTGACGGTGCCGTCCTTGACGTACTCGCGCATCTGGTTCGGGGTGCCGAGCCCGGTGACGGCGACCTTGCCCTTGTAGCTGGAGCTGCTCACGTACCGAGCGGTCGCGGCGATGCCGACGGTGGTCGGCGAGACGATCGCCTTCAGGTTCGGGTACGACTGCAGAAGGCCCTGCGCCTGCTGGAACGACGTCTGGTCGTCGTCATTGCCGTAGGTGATCTTCACCAGCTTCATGCCGCTGTTCTCCGGCTTGGCCAGCTCGGTCTTCATGACGTCGATCCAGGCGTTCTGGTTCGTCGCGTTCGGGGTGGCCGACAGGATCGCGATGTCACCCTTGCCGCCGACCAGGTCGCTGGTCATCTTCACCAGGCCCTCGCCGATGCCCTGCGTGGTCGCCTGGTTGATGAACACGTCGCGGCAGTCCTTCGCCGCGTCCGAGTCGAAGGCGACGATCTTGATGCCGGCGGCGGTCGCCTGCTTCAGCGACGGGCAGACGGCGTTCGGGTCGTTCGCCGCGATGCCGATGACGTCCTGCTGCTGCTGGATCAGCGTGTTGATGTAGCTGACCTGCGACGACGCGGACGCGTCGTTCGGCCCGACCAGCTTGTACTCGCCCTTGAGGTCGCCGAGCGCCGCCTTGCCGCCGCCGACCTCGATGTCGCTGTAGGGGTTGTTGAGCTGCTTCGGCAGGAACGCCATCTTCACGCCGGTCTTCAGCGTCGCGTTCGGGTTGGCGTTCGCCGCCGCACCGCCCGACGTGGCGCCGCTGGCGGTGGCGTCGTCCTTCGACGTGCCGCCGCAGGCCACGAGGCCGACGGTCAGCGCGACTAACGCGGCGGCGGGTAGGAGGAGTCTTCTGGACCGGCGTGGCTGCATGGCTGGAGGGTCCCTTCGGAGTGGCCGCCGGGCGGTCGGTGTGACCGTGACCGCTGGCGGGCGGTAAGGCGGTACGGGGAAGGCGGCGGTGCGATGGAGGCGGATGGGCCGCCGCGGGTCTGCCGACCTCCCGCCTGATCACATCCAGTAGCAATCGACTACCTGGTGTGATCAACAAGGGGCGAGTCGAACGGAGCCCGTGGGCGGTGCCCGGTGGACGTGGTGGGCGGGCGGTGGCGGGGTGGTCGGCGCGACCCGGCGGTCAGGAACCGGGCAGCGGTGGGGAGAGGGACGTCGGCCCGCGGCGTCGGGCGCGGGAGACGGCGAGGGCGGCCCTGGTCCGGCGGATGAGGTTCGGGACGAGCACCGACACGACGAGCAGCGCGCCGGTGACGACGTTCAGGGACTCGTTCGAGACGTCCGACAGGCGCAGGGCGTTCTGCAGCGCGGCCAGCAGCACGACCCCGCCGAGCACCCCGGGCAGGGTGCCGCGACCGCCGAAGATCGAGACCCCGCCGAGCAGGACGGCGGCGACGACCGCGAGCTCAAGGCCGGAGCCGTTGTCAGCGCGGGCGCTGGAGTAGCGCAGCGTCCACAGCACCCCGGCGAGCCCCGCGACCGCGCCGGTCACGACGTAGAGCCAGAACTTCAGCCGCCCGACGCGGATCCCGGCGAACCGCGCCGCCTGCTCACTGGCGCCGGCGGCGAACGCCCAGCGGCCCACCGGCGTCGCGTGCAGCACGACGGCGAACACCACCGCCAGCGCGGCCAGCGGGATCAGGACGTTCGGCACCGCGGAGCCGCCGACGGTGCCCGTTACCCAGGTCGTGTACCCGCCTGGGAAGTCGGCGACGGCGGTGTCGCCGAGGACGACGAGCGCCAGCCCGCGGAAGAGCGCCAGCGTACCGATCGTCACGGCCAGCGACGGCAGCCGGAACACCGTCACGAACAGGCCGTTCACCGCGCCCAGCACCGCTCCCAGCACGACGCACAGCGGGATGATCGTCTCGATGGTGAGCCCGTGGTTCCACAGGCTGCCCATCACCGCGCTGGACAGGCCCAGCGTGCTGGCCACCGACAGGTCGATCTCGCCGGTCACGATCACGAACGTCATCGGCAGCGCGATCAGCGCGATCGGCAGCAGGTCGAGCACCAGGAACGTGAAGTTGCGCGACGTCCCGAAGTTCTCGACCGACGCCGAGGCGACGACGATGACGAGCACCGCGATCACGATGACGCCGACGTCCCAGCTCGCCAGCCGGCCCAGCCGCGCGCTCCAGCCCTGCCGCGCTCCCGGGCCGGCGGCCGGCGGCCCGGCGCGGCGGCCACCCGCGGGTGCCGCGGCGCTGGCGAGGCTGCCGGCCGCGGCAGCCGTGCCAGCGGCAGGGCTGGCTGTGGCGGCTGTGGCAGCGGCAGAGCTAGCTGTCGCGGCGGAGGTGGCCGGCCGGTCGCTGTCAGCGGACATGGGAGCCCCTCTTCTTCAGCGCCGCCGCGACCCGGGCGGCGATCAGCCGGTCGATCCCGATCGCGAGCAGGATCAGTGCGCCGACGATGGCCTGCTGCCAGAACTGGTCGACGCCGAGCACGGGCAGCGCGCTGCCGATCGTCGTGAGCAGCAGCGCCCCGAGGGCCGCGCCCCACACCGAGCCGCTGCCGCCGAAGATCGCGACGCCGCCGACGACGACCGCCGCGACGACGTTCAGCTCGTAGCCGTTGCCCGCGGCGGCGTCGACCGTGCCGAACCGGGCGGCGAACAGCACGCCGGCCAGGCCCGCGAGAACGCCGCTGGCGAGGAACGCGGCCAGCGTGCGCCGGCCGACCGGAATGCCGGCGAGGCGTGCTCCGTCGGGGCTGGAGCCCAGGGCGTAGAGCTGGCGCCCGGCGGGGTAGGACCGCAGCACGACGCCGGCGATGACGAGCACGGCGACGGCGATCAGCACCAGGTACGGCACGCCGAGGACGGTCGCGGTGCCGAACTTCAGGAAGCCGTCCGGCAGCTCGTCGGCGTTGATCTGGCTGCCGCCCGCCCACAGGTAGGCGACACCCCGGTACGCGTACAGCGTCCCGAGCGTCACCACCAGCGCCGGCACGTCGCCGAACCGGACGAGCAGGCCGTTGACCAGGCCGCAGCCCGCGCCGACCGCGATCCCGACCAGGACCGCCACGATGATCGGAACACCGGGGTGGTCCATCAGCAGCGAACCGGCGGCGAACGCCGACAGGCCGAGCACCGAGCCGACCGACAGGTCGATGTTGCGGGTGATGACGACGATCGTCTGGCCGACCGCGAGCACCGCCATGATGGCGGCGCCGAGCAGGATGTCGCGGATCGACTGCGAGTGCACGAAGCTGGGATGGCCGACGGCGGTCACGATGACCAGCAGCGCCAGCGCCAGCACGATGCTGATCTCGCGCGCCCGCAGCACCCGCTCCAGCACGGACGCCCGGGCGGGCACCGCGCCGCGCGCCGGCACTGTCCGGACGGAGTCCTCGACGGTGGTCACAGCGCGACCTCCACACCCTGTTCGGTGGCCTTGCCTCCGGGGGCCCTGCCCTCGCCGGCCGCGGGTGCCGTCCCGGTCGTCTCGGTTGACGCGGCTTCGTGCCTGCGCTGGCCGACCGCGGCGAACATCACGGACTCCTCGGTGGCGTCCGCGCGGCCGAGCTCGGCGACCAGCCGGCCCTCCCGCATCACCAGCACCCGGTCGGCCAGGCCCAGCACCTCGGGAAGCTCGGACGAGACCATCAGGACGGCGACGCCGTCCTCGGCGAGGCCGGAGATCAGCCGGTGTACCTCGGCCTTCGTCCCGACGTCGATGCCACGGGTCGGCTCGTCCACCATCAGGACCCGGGGCAGGGTCGACAGCCACTTGGCGAGCACGACCTTCTGCTGGTTGCCGCCCGACAGGGTCGACACCGAGTCGGCCAGCCGGCCGTACTTCGTCTGCAGCCGGGCCGTCCACTCGGCGGCCGCGCGCCGCTCGGAGCCGCCGAAGAGCAGCCCGAGGCGGGCGAGCGCGCCGGAGCGCGGCAGGGTGACGTTGCGGGCGATCGAGGCGTCCATGACCAGGCCCTGCAGCCGCCGGTCCTCCGGCACCAGCGCGAGCCCTGCGGCCATCGCCGCGCGCGGCGACCCGGCGCGCAGCTGGCGGCCGTGGACGCGGACGGTGCCCGCGTCGCGCGGGTCGACGCCGAAGACCGCCTGCGCGACTTCGGAACGCCCGGAGCCGACCAGGCCGGCGAGCGCGACGATCTCGCCCGCGCGCACCTGGAAGGAGACGTCCCGGAAGACGCCGTCGCGGCGCAGGCCGTCGACCTCCAGCACGACGTCGCCCGGCGTCGTCGACCGCTCCGGATAGAGCGTCGACAGGTCGCGGCCGACCATCCGGCGGACCAGGTCGTCGACGGTCAGGCCGGCGAGCGGGTCCGTCGAGACGTGCCGGCCGTCGCGCATGACGGTCACCCGCTGGCACAGCGCGGTGATCTCCTCGAACCGGTGCGAGATGAACAGCACCGCGGCGCCCCGGTCGCGAAGGGAGCGGGCGACGGTGAACAGGCGCTCGACCTCGACGGTCGACAGCGCGGCCGTCGGCTCGTCCATCACCAGCACGCGGGCGTCCGCGGACAGCGCCTTCGCGATCTCGACGAGCTGCTGGTCGGCGATGGAGAGACCGCGCGCGGGCCGGGCCGGGTCGATGTCCACGCCGAGCCGCTCGAACAGGGCCGTCGCGTCCCGCACCATGCGTGCCCGGTCGATCGCGTGGAACCGGCCGCGGGGCGGCTTCGCCATCGCGATGTTCTCGGCGACGGACAGGTCGGGGAAGAGTGTGGGTTCCTGGTAGATCACGGCGATGCCGGCGGCTCGGGCGTCGGCGGGGGAGCTCAGTGTGAGTGGGGCACCGTCCAGCTCAATCGCGCCGGTGTCGGGGCGGTGCACCCCGGCGAGCATCTTGACGATCGTGGACTTGCCTGCGCCGTTCTCGCCGACCAGCGCGTGYGCCTCGCCTGCGTAGAGCGGGAACGAGACGTCGCGGACCGCGGCGACCGCCCCGAAGGACTTGGAGACGTCGCGCACCGCTAACAGCGGCGCCTGCTCTGCGGACATCTCACCCCTTTAATGAAAGGTTTCAACGAGCGTGACCAGCGCAACGTAGCCGCGCGTCCCGAACGGTGTCAAGGTCCGGGTTGGGGCCTGGTTGGGTGCTTCGGTTGCGTCACCGCTGGTAGCGGCCGGTACGCTCCGCTCGTCGGGATGGCGCGCTCCGACGCCTCGTCGGCGCCGCGGMCCCGGGTCGGTCCGTGGGACGGTTCGGTCCTTCGACCAGCACGGTCCGGCTGGCCCGGTCCAGCTTTCTCGGAGCGGTTGGCACGGTTCGGCTGGCACGTTTCAATGGTCAGGAGTGGCGTGGACGAGGGCGACCAGGCATTACCCGCGGCCGGGGCTGAGAGCCCCCGCCGGGTGGCCGCCGTGCCCGCGCAGTCCGCCGCGCCTGACGCGGCGGCCGCTGCCGACCGGGTCGCGGGCGCCGGACGGCCCGCGGGTGTAGGCCGTCCGGCGGGCGCGGGCCGGGCCATGGGCGCCATCCGTGCCGCCGGCATCAAGGAGGTCGCGGCGGCGGCGGAGGTCTCGCTCGGCACGGTCTCCAACGTCCTGAACCGGCCGCAGCTCGTCAGCCCGCGTACCCGGGCCAGGGTCGAGCGTGCGATGGAGGAGCTCGGCTTCGTCCGCAACGAGTCCGCACGGGCGCTGCGCGCAGGCAGCAGCCGGATCCTCGCCTACGTGATGCTCGACCCGTCGAACCCGTTCTTCACCGACGTCGCCACCGGGATCGAGGAGGTGGCCGGGGCCGCGGACCTGTCGGTGTTCCTGTGCAACAGCGGCGAGGACGCGGCCCGTGAGGCCCGCTACCTGGACCTGCTCCTGGAACAGCGCGTCCAGGGTGTGCTCATCACCCCGGTCGACGCGGCGAACGAACGGCTGCGCACCCTGCCCGCCCGCGGCACGCCCGTCGTGCTTGTCGACCGGGTCGCCGGCGCGGGCGAAGGCTGCTCGGTGTCCGTGGACGACGTCCTCGGCGGTGAGCTCGCCGCCACCCACCTGCTCGAGCGCGGCCATGAGCGCATCGCGTTCGTCGGCGGCCCGGACACCCTCAGCCAGGTTCGCGACCGGCGCGACGGCGCCCTGCGCGCCCTGGAACGCGCCGGCCTCCCACCGGACCGGCTGACCGTGCTCGCGACCGGCGCGCTCACCGTCGCCGAGGGCCGGGGGGCCGCCGAACGGCTCATCGGCCTGCCGGCAGCGCGCCGCCCCACCGCGGCGTTCTGCGCGAACGACCTGGTCGCCCTGGGTCTGCTGCAGATGTGCGTGGGCCTGGGCGTCGCCGTGCCCGGCGACTGCGCGATCGTCGGCTACGACGACATCGACTTCGCCGCGGCGGCCGCCGTCCCGCTCACCTCGGTCCGCCAGCCCCGCCGCCTCCTCGGCCGCACCGCCGCCGAGCTCCTTCTCGACGAGGCCAACAACCCCACCCACGAACACCAGGCCGTCCAGTTCACCCCCGAACTGGTAGCCCGCGCCTCCACCGTCGGCTGACCGGCTGACCGGCTGACCGGCTGACCGGCTGACCGGCTGACCGGCTGACCGGCTGACCGGCTGACCGGAGTCATGGCGGGCCCAGGGGGATCCATGGTGCCGGAAACCCGAGGGTGAGTCTCGACATTGGATCGGTGATTTCGCTACACCCAGTATGGAGCGACTGGTGCTGGATTCCGGTCGCTGGTGACGGCCACGGCAATTCCCATGTAGTGGATGCGAGCAGAGAACTGTTTGACGGTGACGCTGTTCTCTTTATCGATGTCGATTAACGGGAGGATCGGCCCACCTATGTGGCGGGACCTGGTCTTCGTCGTTTCCTGGTTTTCCTGCTGAGGAAAGAACTGGGCGAACGGCGCTGGCCGTTCGATGCGCGATTCATGACCGAGCGTGACCCCGAAATTCAGGCGCGGAGCAGGGTGAGCGGGCGGCCGGTGGGGCTGGTGGCGATGCCGAACTGGGTGCGTTGGGCGATGGGGGCGGCGCCGGGGCGGCGGTCGAAGATGACGAGGGTGCCGGTGTCGAGGCCGAGGTCGTCGAGGTAGCTGTCGAGCTGGGCGATGCCGTCCCGGGTGGGGTCGCCCTTGTCGGGGCGGTGGAACTTGATCTCGAYGGCCTCGCGCTGCAGGGCCGGTCTGTCGTCCGTGTCGGTGTAGGGCCAGCGGATGAGCAGGTCGACACGGCCGCGRCCGACGCCGTACTCACGGTCCACGTAGCCGCCGCCGTTGACGACCCGCTGCAGAAATGCCATGAGGATCAGCTGGGGGCCGGCCTCGTGGTAGAGCTGCGCGGCGGCGAGCACGTTTCCGTTCTCCCGCCAGAAGGCGGCGAACGATTCGAGTGCCTTGCGGAAGTCGAGCCGGCCGTCGGGGAGCACGAAGGACCGCGGGTCGACGGTGACGTTCGCCTGCACCCCGGCGGCCAGGACCCGGGGAATGACCTCCCGGTAGATCGGGTTCGCGACGTCGACCGGCCCGTCGGACTTGATGAGCCCGAGGTCGCGGACATAGCTGAGGTCGTCGTCGTAGGGATCGAACGTGGCCAGGGTCCCCGCCAGCGCTGGTTCCAAAACGCGCCTGACCCGTGGCTCGACGAGCTTCTCCGCCAGTGAGTCGAGGTGGGTCGCGCGGGCGAGGATGAGCCGTTCCTTCGCCCGGTCCAGGTGGGCGGCAGCGATCGGGACGTCCGCCGGCACGGCCATGTTTCGGATGACCTCGCGAGCCAGAGCGTTCACCAGCCAGGGCTGCCCGGCGGTCAGCTCAAAGGCACGCTCCAGTGCCTCCTCAGTGAACTCCTGTCCGGTCTCGGCCGTGTGCTGYCCGTAGAGTTCCCGTACCTCTTCGCCCGTGAAGTCACCGAGCCGCAGCGACTCGACCTTCACGTTGAACGGGCTCRCCGTGCCCAGGTGGGTTGGATCACCGCCGGACGCGGCCTTGTAGTCACGGACGTCCCGCAGGCCGCAGAGGGCTATTGAGGCGGGAAAATTCGCGGGTCGGTCGTTGAAGCCGTCGCGTAGTTGGCGTAGCACGTTGATGAGGCTCTGACCCTGGACCGCGTCGATCTCGTCAAAGAACAGCACCAACGGGCGCGGGCATGACGTCGCCCAGGCCGTCAACGCGTCTCCGAGCATCGAGATGTCAGGTGCCTCCGTCGGAAGCGGCGGTCGCAGATCTTCCGGAAGCGAGATTCGGGCGCGTCGGGAGACGGCATGCACGATGGCTTGTTGCGCCGCGACGTAGTCGTCGCCGGCGGACTCGGCCACCTCACAGGAGAAGTGCAGGGCCGCGTACTGGCCGGTCGCCGTCAGTTCGGCGGCGAGTGCGCGCAGCGCCGTCGTCTTCCCCGTCTGCCGCGGGGCGTGCACGACGAAGTAGCTCGACTCCTCCACCAGCCGCGGCGCCGCCGGCAGGCGGGTCAGCGCCGGGATCATGTAATGCAGCTCGGGCAGGCACGGACCCGCGGTGTTGAAATGGCGTTTCACCGCCCACCCCCTAGCCGACCCGACAGTGGATCGCGGTCCACTCTACGGATCACCTGTCGAGTGGCCTGTCAGGGCAGGCGGGCGGCGGCGAGTGCGCCGAGGCGGCGGCCGGCGGCGGGCGGCGCGCCGGCGCCGACGTCGACCCTGAGGTAGTTGTCGCCCTTCCGCACGCGCATGTACTGGATGTTGGTGCCGGTGGTGCAGGTGTAGGCGCGGTAGCCCGGGCCGTCGGCGTTCTCGAGCTCGCCGTCGGGGCATCTCGGCGGCTCCTGCCAGCCGACGCTGGTCCCGCCGGCGCCGCGCGCGGTCCAGACGTACGTCCAGCCCTTGGGCGACTGGTAGGGGCATTGAAGCGTCCGGTGATCGCCTTCGGATGGGGACTCGCTGCCCTGGAGAAACGTCGACCCGGCCTCGAGGCTGACCTCCGTCGCGGTGAGCAGCGAACACGGCGCCACGGCATCCGGTTCCGAATCGGCCAAGCCACAGCTTGTGCCGAGCAGGAGCACCGCCGCCGCGCTCGCCGCTGCCGCTGCCGCCCTCGTCCGTCCAGTCGCGGTCACGGCGCGATTATGCCGAACCGCGACCTCCGCGCTCGGACTTGTCCTGATCCCGACACCTCGGCTCGACACGTCGTCCTCAGGTCCGACACGCGAACGCGCAGCTGGGCATCGGTGTGGCTCGCGCCGCATCGGGGTGAGGCCGCTTGTCCGGGGCTGGCGGGTGGGGCTGAATGAGGCGCCATGAGGACGTTGGTGCGAGGTGGGGTCGTGCTGCCGATGGCG
Source organism: Pseudofrankia asymbiotica (assembly GCF_001983105.1). Taxonomy (GTDB): domain Bacteria; phylum Actinomycetota; class Actinomycetes; order Frankiales; family Frankiaceae; genus Pseudofrankia; species Pseudofrankia asymbiotica. The sequence goes on from NZ_MOMC01000027.1 coordinate 177,849, forward strand.
CCGAGGCGGGCGCTGCTGCAGCCGGGGTCGGTGCTGTTCGACGGGGCGGAGATTCTCGCCGTCGGGACGGTGGACGAGGTCGACGCCGACCCGCGCGCGGCCGGGCCCGATGTCGAGGTGATCGACGCGGCGGGGTTCGCCGTGCTGCCAGGGCTGCACAACTGCCACCTGCACTCCGGCCTGCTGCGCGGGACGGCCGAGGGGCTCGCCCTGTTCGACTGGCTGCAGACCTACGTCGACCCGGCCCACCGGGCACTCACTCCCGAGATCGCCGAGGCGGCTAGCTGGCTGTGCTACGCCGAGGCGGTCCGCTCCGGCACCACCTCGGTCATGGACATGTGGCGTTTCCTCGACGGCTCGGCACGCGTCGCGGGGGAGCTCGGCGTCAGGGTCACCCTCGTGCCATACGTCGCCGACGAGGAGGGATACGACTACTTCGAATCGATCGACTCGACCCGGGCGCTGCTCGCCGCGCACCGCTCGTCCTTCGGCGGCCGGGTCCGCTCCTGGGTCGGCCTGGAGCACCTCTTCTACTGCACCGAGCACGCCTTCGCCGACGCGGCCGCGCTCGCCGCCGAGTACGACACCGGCCTGCACGTCCACTCCAGCGAGAGCCGCTGGGAGGTCGAGGAGTCGCTGCGCCGTTACGGCCGCCGCCCGCTGGCGGAGATCGCCCGGCGCGGCGCGCTCGCCGACGGCCGGGCGGTCGTCGCGCACTGCGTCTGGCTCGACGACGCCGAGATCGAGCTGATCGCCTCGACCGGTACCCGGGTCGCCCACTGCCCGGCGTCGAACATGAAGCTCGCCTCCGGCGCGGCGCCGGTCCCGAAGCTGTGGTCCGCCGGCGTCACCGTCGGTATCGGCAGCGACGGCGAAAAAGAGAACAACAATCTTGACCTCCTCGAGGAGGTGAAGATGGCGTCGCTGCTGCAGAAGCTCGTCGCCCTCGACCCGACCGCCGGCGACCCGTGGGACATCCTCGCGATGGCCACGATCGAGGGCGCCCGTTGCCTCGGCCTGGCCGACATCACCGGCAGCCTCGAACCAGGCAAGCGCGCCGACGTCATCACCGTCGACCTGCGCAAGCTGCACACCACCCCGCTGCTGTCCGGACCGGACGCCAACGTGGCCGCGCATCTGGTCTTCTCGTCGTCCGGCCAGGACGTCGACAGCGTCTGGGTCGACGGCCGCCGCCTGCTAGCGGCAGGCGAGCTGCTGACCTGCGACGAGGCCGCCGTCCGTGCCCGCGCCCAGTCCGCCGCCGAGGAGCTGTTCGCCCGCCGGGCCGCCCTGACTCCCCGCTAGTCCGACGTGCCGAGCATGGCCCGCGGTGCGTCGAGCGCGGCGGGAACCGGTCGGTAGTAGGCCCAGACGCCACGCTTGTCGCGGCTGATCAGTCCGGCGTCCACGAGGACCTTGAGATGGTGGCTGACGGTGGGCTGGGTGAGCTCGAGCGGCTCGTTCAGTTCGCACGCGCAGATCTCGCCGTCCTCCGCCGCGTAGATCATCGACAGCAGGCGAAGCCGTGCCGGCACCGCGATCGCCTTGAGCGCCGAGGCGAGCTGTTCGGCGTCCCCGGCCGACAGCGGCGCGCGGGTCAGCGGCGTACGGCAGGCCGCGATCGTCACCAGCGACGCGGCGCCATCCGCGGGTGCCGACGACGGCGACGGCGAGGGCAGCGTCGCAATGGCCATGGCTCCCAGCATGCCCCACGTATTGACAGCCGTCTATCCGTGCCCGCATGCTGCCCCTGCCAAGACATAGATATCTGTCGATGTGAGGAGTGGTGACCGTGGCTCGGGTGCAGCTCGCCCTGAACGTGACCGACGTGGACGCCGCCGTGGACTTCTACAGCAAGCTGTTCGGGGTGGGCCCGGCCAAGCGCCGGCCGGGATACGCCAACTTCGCCGTGGACGTGCCACCGCTCAAGCTCGTCCTCATCGAGAACCCCGACGCCCGGGGCGCCGGTGTGGCCGGGGCACTGAACCATCTGGGCGTGGAGACCGAGACGTCCGAGGAGGTGACCGCCGCCGCGCGGCGTCTGGGCGCGGCCGGTCTGGCGACCGCTGTCGAGGAGAACACCGCCTGCTGCTACGCGGTGCAGGACAAGGTATGGGTCGACGACCCCGACGGCGCGCCGTGGGAGGTCTACACCGTCCTCGCCGACATCGCCGAGGCCAGCGGCGGCCGGACGACGCCGCGTACCGTCGAGCCGGATCGGCCGGGGTCCGCCTGCGACTGCGGACCGGTGTGCGCACCCGCCGCCACCGCCTGATCCACGTGGGCTCAGTACCTGGCGGTCAGCCGGCGCTGTGGCGCCGGCTGACCGCCGAACTGGTCGGCGCGGTGCTGCTGGCCGCGCTGGTGGTCGGGTCCGGGATCGCGGCCCGGCAGCTCAGCCCGACCGACCTCGGCCTTCAACTGGCCGAGAACGCCGCCGCGACCGCCGCCGGCCTGTTCGCGATCATCCTCATGATCGGGCCGGTGTCCGGCGCGCACCTCAACCCAGCCGTCACCATCCTGCGCACGATCACCCATGACATCGGCCGCCGCGGTGCCGCCGGGTACATCGCCGCGTAGACCGTCGGATGCGCGCTGGGCGCTGTCCTGGCCAACGTCATGTTCGACCAGCCGGCCGTGTCGCTGTCGACGCACCACCGCGCCAGCGGCCCGCACCTGCTCGCCGAAGTGGTCGCGACCACGGGCCGGCTGCTGCTCATCTACGCGCTCGACCGCTCTGGGCAGGCTTCGCGCGTTCCCGCCGCGGTCGCCGCCTATATCGGCGCCGGCTACTGGTTCACCAGTTCCACCAGCTTCGCCAATCCCGCCATCACTCTCGGACGCACGCTGAGCGACACCTTCGCCGGAATAGCCCCCGCGTCCGCTCCCGCTTTCGTCGTCGCGCAGACCGTGGGCGTCGCCGCCGGCTATGGCCTGATTCACCTGCTTTACCCCGCACCCGCGCCGGCCGGTAACGCGCTACTCGGCCAGCATCCCGAACCGGCCGCGGCCCCGTCCACCGCTGAGGGGACCGGCCCGGATCCCGCGCGGATCCCCTGGGCGGGGCGCGAGACCCGGGCGGACATGGCCCGTCCGGACAAACGGACGGACGGGCCTCAGAGCGCGGCGGCGGCGGCCCGGGCGACGGTCTGGTCGTCGTCGGCGGTGCCGCCGCTGACCCCGACCGCCCCGACGACCCGCCCGTCGCGTGTCAGCGGGACGCCGCCGACGGGCCTCGCGGCCCGTCCCCGGCCGCTGACGTCGCCGAACCGGTCATCGTCGGCGGCGTGGCCGCGACCGGCACCGCCGCGGTAGCCGCTCTCGCGGTAGCCGCTCTCGCGGTAGCCACCCCGGTCGTACCGGTCCTCGTCGTACCGGTCCCTGTCGTATCCGCCCTCGTCGTGCCCGTCGTGCCCGCTCGGGTCATGCCCGCTCCCGCGGCGCCCGCCCGCGTCAGGGTGGTCCGCGCGCAACCCGTCCGACGGGTAGCGGTCGGCGTGGTGCCCGTTGGCGGCGTGGTCGGGCCCGCCGTAGCGGGACACGCTGGCCGCGGCGAGGTCGCGCACCCGCTCCTCGGCGGGCCGGGGGCGCCCCGCGTGGGCGGTGACCGCCTTGTTGATGGACACGTCGACGCTGCCGACCCAGGCGCCGTCCATCCGTACGTGCGACACGAGGTTGCCCCCGTCGTCGACGACCGCGATGTTCATCGGCTGGCTGAGCTCGCGCGCCCGCCGCTCGCCCGCCGCGATGACCCGGCGTGCGTCGGACAGTGACAAGGTCACGGTCCCCCCTCACCTTCCCCTGACGGGACTCGTCGCCCCGTCGGCGCCGCCCCCGTGCGTTGCTGTGAACCTGGGCGGTCTGCCCGTCGCCGACGCTAGATCCGTTCGCGCCGCTGGGCGCCGTGCGCCACGTGGCACACCTGTCGCCCGCCTGGTGACGGGGTGCGCGGTGGTCGTGGGATGAGGGGCGCCACGACCACCGCGGCGCTCGTCTGGCCGCCAGGCCCGCGCCCGCTCAGGCCGCCGGCGGAGCGAAGAACTCCAGCGCGATGCCGTCCGGGTCCTTGACGGCGAGGCCGGAGCCGTAGTGCGCGTCGACGATGTCGCCGTGCTTGATGTCGAGCCCGTCCAACCGGTCGCACCAGCTCTCCAGCTCGGCGCGGTCCGCGCAGCCGAACGCCACGTGGTCGAGGCCGACCCGCCGCGGGCTGAACTCGCCCGCCCAGACGCCCTCAGGGAAGTGGTGCAGGCCGAACAGCTGCCCGCCGTCCAGGGCGTAGACGACGTGGCGGAACGGACCGGTGTCCTCGTCCAGGACCGGCTCGGCGCCGAACAGGCGGGTGTACCAGGGGACGCTGGTCTCGAGGTCGGTGACCGTGACGGCGACGTGCGTGACCGCGGGGAAGGACGTCATCGGACGTCTCCTTTCATGAAATCTCTCGTCGGAGAGGCTCATCGGCGCCCGGCGTGGAGTGCCGGACCGGATGCAGCTGAAGCTAGGGACGGTTGCTTCCGCCGGCCTTCTTGCGGGCTGTCGGGGCCGCGACCACGGCGGGGAAGGTCCAGAGAAGGCGCGCCCACGTAGGGCTTACCCGGGTGGCCAGCCGGGAAGACGCAGGTGGACGCGCCCGGTGGCGGTGCCGAGGGTGTCGGGAAGGCGACGGCCGCCGGGGTTTCGCGGTGGATCGGACTGGCCCCGCCTCGGCCGACAATCGTCGTCATGACGCTGGCGGAACGGGTACCGGTTGCCTCGGCGCGGCCCGAGGTGGAGATCCGGCTGCTGGGCGGGTTCGAGGTGACGCTGCGGGCCGGTCGGGACGGCGGCGGCCGAGGGCTTCCCGAGGTGCTGCCGGAGGAGGTGTGGCGCCGGCGGCAGGCGGCGGCGCTGGTGAAGCTGCTGGCGCTGGCGCCGGGGCGGAGACTGCACCGGGAGCGGGTGCTCGACGCGCTCTGGCCCGACGTTCCCGTCGACGAGGCGGCGCCCCGGCTGCACAAGGCGGCGCACTACGCCCGCCGCGCGCTGCGCGATCCGGAGGGCGTCCTCCTGCGCGGTGAGGTCGTCACGCTCTGCCCCGACCGGGACGCGACCATCGACGTCCGGGTCTTCGAGGATCTGGCCGAGCGGGCCCTCGGGCCCGCCGGCACCGGCGGGAGCCCGGCGGGTGACGCCGCCGCCCACGCGGCGAACGCGTACGGCGGGGCGCTGCTGCCGGACGACCTGTACGAGCCGTGGACACAGGCCGACCGCGACCGGCTCCGGCTGCTCTACCTGCGGCTGCTGCGCGCCGCCGGCCGATGGGAGCGGGTGCTCGCCGAGGACCCGGCGGACGAGGAAGCCCATCTGACGCTGATGCGCGGGTACATCGCCCGCGGTGAGCGGCACGCGGCGCTGCGCCAGTTCGAGCGGATGGACCGGGCGTTGCGCCGCGAGCTTGGCGTCGGCCCCGGGCCTGACGCGCTCGCGCTGCGCGCCGCGGCCCTGCTCGACCCGCGGACGCTGCCCTCGCCGTCGGCCTCAGCGCCTCAGCCTCCGCCCCCGCTTCCGGCATCGGCACCGCCGCCGGCCACCGCCGTGGCGGTCGCCCGTCCGCCCGCGGCTGGGACATCGGCGGCCCGGCCGGCCGCTGCCGCTGCCGCGAACCAGGTGCCAGCCGCGCGGGCGCCGGAGGCGGAGGCGCTGGCCGCCGGCGGCCAGCGCCCTGCCGGTGAACGGTCCGGCGGTGAACGGTCCGGCGGTGAACGGTCCAGCGGAGAACGGGCCGACGGCGAACGGTCTGACGGCGCGCGGCGGGCGGGCGAGGGGACCGACGGCCGCCGCGGTGCCGAGGTGGGTCGGGAGGCTGGTGCGCCGCGTCCCCGCGGCGCGGCCGCGGTGGCCGGCCTGGTTGGGCGGGACGCGGAGCTGCGCCTGGTCGAGCGGGTACTCGACCGCGTCGGCGGGGGCTTCGGCGCTGACAGCGGCGGCGCGACCGTGGCGGCGGGTGCCGCCGGCCACGGGGGCGCCGCCGCGGTGCTGGTCGGCGGCCCGGCGGGCGTGGGGAAGTCGGCGCTGCTCGACGCCGTGACCCGCCGTGCCGCCGCCGTGGGCTGGCAGGTCGGCGTGGGCACGGCAGCGGCGGTCGAGGGCGCCTGGCCCTACGCACCGGTCCTGGAGGCCCTCGCCGACCTGTGCCGCCGCCGCCCGGCGCTCCTCGGCGAGATCGACGAGCGCTTCCGCTCCGAGCTGGAGCGCGCCATGTCCGGCCGCGACCTCGAGTGGCCGGGTGCCGGCGGGCACCAGCGGCTGTTCATCGCCGCCGCCGAACTTCTGCGGGCCGCGGCCGAGGGTGCCGACCTCGCCGGCTCCGCCAGCCGCGCCGACGATGCCAGTCACACTGGTCCCGCTGGCGCGGCTGATCCCGCTGGCTCTGCCCATCCCCCTGGCCCCGCCGGCCTCGTCGGCTCCGCTCACCCCGGCCTTCCCGTCGCGCCTGGCACCCGCCGGGGCGTGCTGCTCGTCGTCGACGACCTGCAGGACGCCGACGACGCGAGCCTGCGGCTGGCGCACTACCTGGTCCGCTCGCTCTCGGGCCGGCCCGTCGTGCTGTTGCTCGCCCACCGTCCGCTCGGTGCCGCTCCGGCGGTCCTCGCCGAGATCCGCGCGAGCCTTCTGGGTAGAGGCGCCGCCGTCGCGGTCGACCTCGCCCCGCTCGACCAGGCGACCACCGCCGCGCTTGTCACCCGAGAGTCCACTCTCGCCGGCCCGCTGGTCGAGCGGATCTGGGAGGTGTCGGGCGGCCTGCCGTCCACCGCCCTCCAGCTCGCCCGGCGAGCGGCGCTTGACCCGGAGAACCCGCTGGCCCTCGACACCGCGGTGATCGCCGGTCTCGCGCGCGCGGCCCGCGACCTGCTGTGCCTGCTCGCCGTCGCCGGCGACTCGTTCGACACGGACGAGTTCGTCGCCCTGTCCGGCCGCTCCGAGCCCGACGCGTACGCGCTGCTCGACGACCTGCTCGACCGTGGAGTCCTCGACCGGACCGGGGGTGGCTTCCGGTTCCGCCATCAGGCGGTCCGTCACGGGCTGCTCGCCGACCTGGCGCCACACCGGCTGCGGATGGCACACCGTGAGGTGGCCGACCGGCTCGCCGCGGCGGGCGGACCGGCGGGCCGGGTCGGGCACCACCTGGTCCAGGCCGGGGAGCGCGCCCGCGCCGTGCCGTTCGTGCTGCGCGCCGTCGAGACGGCCGCGGCACTCGGCGCCTACCGCGACGCGCTCACCCGGCTCGACGAGGTCCGCGAGTACGCCACCGGCGCCGACGCCGCGGCGCTCGCCGCGCTGCGCGCGGACCTGCTGGTCGCGCTCGCCGACCCGAGTGCCCCGGACGCCTACCGGGCGGCGATCGCGCTCTGCTCGCCAGCCGACGCGCGGATACCGCGTGCCCGCCTCGCCCGTGCCCTGCTCGTGGCCGGCGACCTCGACGGAGCCGCCGCCGCGCTCGACGGGCTGGAGCCGGACGGCGGCCCCGCGGACCTCGCGATCCTGCTGGGGCGGGGACACCTCGCCTACTTCCGGGGTGACATCGACGAAGCCGCCGCGATCGCCGACGAGGGCGGCCGTCGGTTCGTGTCCGCCCCGACGACCCGGTTCGGCTTCGACCTCATCAGCCTGCGGGGACTCGTCTCGCACAGCCGTGGCGAGTACTTCGCGCAGCTGACCGCGGACCTGCGGCACAGCAGCCGCCTGCCGGGGCTCGCGACGACCGTCTTCGACGCCCATCTGTGCGTCGCCGAGATCATGCTCTACGGGCCGACGCCCTACACCGAGGTGGTCAGCATCGCGGACCGGCTGGCCGAGGCGGCCGAGCAGGCGGGCGCGGCCAGGGGGCTGGCGTTCGCCGCCTGCCTCGCCGGCGAGGCGAGGCTGCTCAGCGGTGACCTCGAACGCGCCGAGCGGCGGCTCGCCGAGGCGGTCGACCTGCACCGCGGCATCGGCGCGACGTCGGGGGAGGCGCACTCGTTGCAGCGGCTGGCCGAGGCGAGGCTCGCGCGCGGCGACGCCGCCGACGCCAACCGMCTGCTGCTGCGCGCCCTGCCGCTGGCGCGCTGGTCGCCGATCGCCGCCCACCTGCTGCACCGCATCCACGGAACGCTGATCGCCGCCGCACCGGACGCCGCGGCCGCCGCGGCCGCGCTCACCAGAGTGGAGGAGACGCTCGGCGTCGAGGACGGCTGCGTGTTCTGCTCGGTGACCTCGGCCGTGCCGGCGACCGTCGCGGCGGCCCGGTGGGGTGACCTGGCACGTGCCCACCGCCACCTCGTCGTCGCGCGTTCGGCTGCCGTGCTGTGGGACGGCACCGCCTGGCAGGCGGCGACGCAGGAGGCCGAGGCGTATGTCGCCCGGCTGGAGGGTGACACGGAACGGGCGGGCGCGCTGCTCGTCGCCGCCGGCCGGCTGTTCGACTATGTCGGCCACCCGCTCGACGCCGCTCGCTGCTATGGCGCGCTGACCGCCGCGGAGGCCGGCCTCAATCCCGTCGGTGGCGACGTCGTCGGCTGAGCGGACCGGGCTGGGCGCGTCGCCGGCCGGAACTGTCGGCCGGGCGTCAGAAAAGGTGTCGGCTACGCGCGGGGCGTGTCAGCCGGGCGTCGACCGGGGGACGGGACGCCTCCGGCCGGGCTTTCATGGCGATGCGCCCCAACGCCGAGGCGCACCGGAAAGAAGTCCGCCGCGGTCATGGGCCGCGGGGCACGCCACAGAAAGCAGGGGAGCCCAATGACGCGCTCATTCCCGTCGATGTCCCGGATCGGTGGCGCGCTCCGCGGCCTGACTCACTCCGCCGACGCCACCCACGGCGCGACCAGCGGCGAGGGTGACGTCCCGGACTGGATCGTCGCCTCCAGGGCGCCGGGCCGGCGGGGCGAAGCCGGTTCCTCCGCGGACCGTTCGCTCTCGCTCCCGCCGCGGCTCGGGGTCTTCTTCTGACCGACGTCACAGGCGCGGCAATCAGGGGGTCGCACCTATGACAGCGAAGGCCGGCAGCCATGCTGCCGGCCTTCGCTGTATCGCGCTGTTGCTTTGTTGTCCTGCTTCGCCGCAGGGCCGGGCTGGCCTGGCCTTAGGCCGGCCGGGCCGGGCCGGGGCTCAGATTCTGGCCCAGGCCTCGGTGAGGACGGAGCGCAGGATGGACTCGATCTCGTCGAAGTGGCTCTGCTCGCAGATCAGCGGCGGGGAGAGCTGGATGACCGGGTCGCCGCGGTCGTCGGCGCGGCAGTACAGGCCGGCCTCGTAGAGCGCGCCGGACATGAACCCGCGCAGCAGCCGCTCGGACTCGTCGTCGGTGAAGCTCGTCTTGGTCGCCTTGTCCTTGACCAGCTCGATGCCGTAGAAGAAGCCGTCGCCGCGGACATCGCCGACGATCGGCAGGTCGGAGAGCTTCTCCAGGGTGGCGCGGAACGCGGCGGCGTTGCGGTCGACGTGGCCGACGAGGTCCTCGCGCTCGAAGATGTCCAGGTTCGCCATGGCCACGGCCGTCGACACGGGGTGGCCGCCGAAGGTGTAGCCGTGGGCGAAGCTGGCCGTGCCGTGCAGGAACGGCTCGACGAGCCGGTCGCTGACGATCATGGCGCCAAGCGGTGCGTAGCCGGACGTCAGGCCCTTCGCGCAGGTGATGATGTCGGGCTGGTAGCCGTAGCGCTGCGCACCGAACATCGCGCCGGTCCGGCCGAACCCGCAGATCACCTCGTCGGAGACCAGCAGCACGTCGTACTGGTCGCAGATCTCGCGGACCCGCTGGAAGTACCCGTGCGGCGGCGGGAAGCAGCCACCGGAGTTCTGCACCGGCTCCAGGAAGACGGCGGCGACGGTGTCCGGGCCCTCCGCCTCGATCGCGACGGCGATCTGGTCGGCGGCCCAGCGGCCGAACGCCACCAGGTCGTCGCCGTGCTCGGGAGCCCGGTAGAAGTTCGTGTTCGCGGCCCGGAACCCACCGGGCACCAGCGGCTCGAACATCTGCTTGAGCGACGGGATGCCGGTGATCGCGAGCGCCCCCTGGGTGGTGCCGTGGTAGGCGGTCGTCCGGCTGATCACCTTGTGCTTGAGTGGCTTGCCGACGAGCTTGAAGTACTGCTTGGCGAGCTTCCAGGCCGACTCGACGGCCTCGCCGCCGCCGGTGGTGAAGAAGATCCGGTTCAGGTCGCCGGGCGCCAGGCCCGCGACCCGCTCGGCGAGCTCGATGGCGCTCGGGTGCGCGTGCGACCAGAGCGGGAAGAAGGCCAGCTGCTCGGACTGCTTGCGCGCGGCCTCGGCGAGCTCGGCGCGGCCGTGGCCGACCTGGACGACGAAGAGCCCCGCGAGCCCGTCGAGCACCCTGTGACCGTTCGCGTCCCAGATGTAGGCGCCCTCTCCGCGCACGATGACGGGCATCTCGCCCGCGGCGAGCGACGACAGCCGGGAGAAGTGCGGCCACAGGTGGGCCGCGGCCGACCGGGCGAGCGCGCCGGTGGAGGGGATGGGGTCGGTCGCGGTGCCGAAGGCTGTCACTGCTGTCCTTCCGCCTGGCCGGCAGTGGTCACCGACGTTGCGTCATAAGATGCGCCTCATCATACGGTTATCGCGGAACAGCAGCCACTGTGCGAGTGTTTCCGAAGCGTATGATCGACATGGCAACGGTTCCCGTATTGCGGTCCCGTGTCGGCCGGACCGCGGCCTGGTGAACCGAGCCGCGTCGGCATGGCGCCGTCACAAGGGAGCCCAGCTGTGAGGATCGCGATCCCCCGCGAGGTCAAGAACCACGAGTACCGGGTGGCCGCCACCCCCGCCGGCGTCCACGAGCTGACCCGGCACAACCACGACGTGTTCGTCGAGGCTGGTGCGGGCGCCGGCTCCATGATCATGGATGCCGAGTACGCGGCGGCCGGCGCGAAGATCGTCGAGGGCGCCGACGCGACCTGGGCCTCGGGCGACCTGGTCCTCAAGGTCAAGGAGCCGGTCGAGGAGGAGTTCCACCGGCTGCGCCCCGGCCTGGTGCTGTTCACCTACCTGCACCTGGCCGCGTCCCTGCCGTGTACCCGGGCGCTGCTCGACGCGCGGGTCACCACGGTCGCCTACGAGACCGTCGAGCTCACGGACCGGTCGCTGCCGCTGCTCGCGCCGATGTCGGAGGTGGCCGGCCGGCTCGCGCCGCAGGTCGGCGCCCAGGCGCTGCTCGCGGCGGCCGGCGGGCGGGGTGTGCTGCTCGGCGGCGTCCCGGGGGTGGACCCGGCGAGGGTCGTCGTCATCGGCGCGGGCGTGGCCGGGCAGGGCGCGACGTCGATCGCGGCCGGCATGCGCGCGGACGTGACCCTGCTCGACCGCGACCTCGGCCGGCTGCGCGCCGCCGACGCCCGCTTCGAGGGCCGGGTGCGCACGATCGCCGCCAACGCCTACGAGATCGAGCGGGCGGTGCTCGACGCCGACCTGGTGATCGGCGCGGTGCTGGTACCGGGGACCCGGGCGCCGAAGCTGGTCACGAACGCCATGGTCGCCCGGATGCGGCCCGGCGCGGTGCTCGTCGACATCTCCGTCGACCAGGGCGGCTGCTTCGAGGACACCCGACCGACGACGCACGACAACCCGACCTACAAGGTGCACGACGCCGTCTTCTACTGCGTCGCGAACATGCCCGGCGCCGTTCCGCGCACCTCCACCCACGCCCTGACCAACGCCACCCTGCCCTACGCCGTCGCGCTCGCCGACCACGGCTGGCGCGGCGCCATGCGCCTCGACCCGGCGCTGGCTCGCGGGCTCAACACCCACGCCGGCGACGTCACCTGCGCGCCGGTGGCCGAGGCCCACGGCCTGCCCGGTGTTCCCGCCGCCGCCGTGCTCGACGCTGAGAGCTGACGGACCGGATCGTCGCCACCAGTTCGCCCCGTCGGGTTCGGCCGGGCCGTTGTCCGGCATGCCGTCCATGCCCGCCGGTGATCGTGAATGTGAAGACCGGAGGTAGTACCCGGGTACCGCTCCTGGTACTGTTCAGCCGGCCGGGTGCGAGGTCGCGCCCGGAGGGCTGGTCGCCGAAAAGGGGTGGTCGCCGTGCCGGCGGAGCGTCTGTTGCCGTCCGACGAGGCGCGTGAACTGGTCGCGCTCGCCACGGACATCTGCGCCAAGGAACTCGAGCCGCGCATCGCGCGGGACGAGGCCGAGGCGCACTTCCCGCGCGAGGTGTTCACGACGCTCGGTCAGGCGGGGCTGCTGAGCCTGCCGTACCCGGAGCGGTTCGGCGGCGGCGCGCAGCCGTTCGAGGTGTACCTCCAGGTCCTGGAGGAGATCGCCTACCGGTCGGCGTCCGTCGCCGTGGGTGTCAGCGTGCACGCCCTCTCCTGCTATCCGCTGGCGAACTTCGGCACCGACGCCCAGCGCGAGGAACACCTGGCGCGTCTGCTCTTCGGCGACCTGCTCGGCGCCTACTGCCTGTCCGAGCCGCACGCCGGCTCGGACCCGGCGGCTCTGAGGACCACGGCCACCCCGCCGACGGAGACCGGCGGCGACTATGTCCTGTCCGGCACCAAGGCCTGGGTGACGCACGGCGGCGCCGCCGACTTCTACACCGTGTTCGCCCGCACCGGCGAGGGCCACGGCGGGATCTCCTGCTTCCTCGTCGACGCGGCCACCCCGGGCATGACCGCGCACGCGCCCGAACGCAAGATGGGCCTCACCGCGTCCCCGACCACCCAGATCGGGTTCGAGAACGCCGCCGTGCCGGCGAGCCGGCTGATCGGCGTCGAAGGCCAGGGACTCACCATCGCGCTGTCGGCGCTGGACTCCGGCCGGCTCGGTATCGCGGCCGCGGCGACGGGCCTCGCCCAGCGGGCACTCGACGACGCCGTCGCCTACGCCAAGGAACGGGAATCGTTCGGCCGGCCCATCATCGACCACCAGGGCCTGGGTTTCCTGCTCGCGGACATGGCGGCAGCTGTGGAGTYGGCCCGGGCGACGACGCTCGCCGCGGCTCGCCTGCGCGACGCCGGCCTGCCGTTCTCCAGATCGGCGAGCATCGCGAAACTCGTCGCCACCGACGCGGCCATGAAGGTCACCGAGGACGCCGTTCAGGTTCTTGGGGGTGCTGGTTACACCAAGGACTACCCGGTAGAGCGCTACATGCGCGAAGCCAAGGTCATGCAAATTTTTGAGGGGACCAATCAGATCCAGCGGCTGGTGATCAGCCGGCACCTGGCAAAGGCCTGATCAGGCGGGGTTTTCGCTGGTCATCCCTGAAGGAGCGGGGCCGGTCAAGACGATGCTGGGATCTGTTTTGGCTGGTTGTGGGCGTGCGGGGGTTGGCCGCCGTGGGGTCGGCGGCGTGTGGGAGGGGCAGGCAGCTGTGCCTGCCGTTGTGTGCTGCCCGCGGGTTCGCAGAGGCTCCGGGGTCAGGGCCCGTGGGCCCCGGAAGGGACCCGGTCGCCGTAGGCGATGCGTGAGCAGCCTTGACGCTGGAGGGGCGGGCCCGCGTGAGGCGCTGGACTGGGCCCGCCGGGGTCTCGCGGAGCATGGCACGCGGCCGAGCGCCGGGGCGCTGCGCGACGCCTGTGTCGAGCTGCTTGTGCGGTTCGACGACGGTGCGGCGGCGGTCGCGGAACGGCAGGCCGAGTTCGAGCGCCATCCCACGCTCGATACCTTCCGGGCGCTGGTCGAGACTGGCGCCCGGGTGGGCCGGTCGGGGCTCGCGGACTGGGCCGTCGACACGCTGCGGGCCAGGGTCGCCCGCCAGCCGGCCGCGGCGGCGACTCTCGTCCGTGTGCTGCTGGCCGAAGGGCGGCCCGCCGAGGCGTGGCAGATCGGGAACGCGCACGTCGACGTGCTGACGCCCAGCCTGCTGACCGAACTGCTGGAAGCCCGGCGGGCCGAAGGCCATCCGGGCGACGTCATCGGCCACTACGAGCGTCTCGTCGAGACCCACCTGCACGCCGATTCCTACGACAAGCACCGCTACCAGAAAGCCCAGGCGCTGCTGCCGCCTCTACGCGCCGCCTACGAACGGCACGGCGACCCCGACGCCTTCGCCACCTACCTGCAGAAGTTGCGCGCCGGCAACCGGCGCCGTCCCGCGTTTCTGCGCGTCCTGGACGCCGCCGGCTTCTGACGGCGCCGCGTAATCCGAAGTCATGTCGATCGCTGCTATCCACTGTTTCGCGATCTGCGCATCCCTGTGCACCTGGGGCCGGGGCCGCCCTGGAGAAGGGCGCCGACGCGACAGGCCGGCGTGGAGTGGCGTCATGACCCACGCTCCGAGRCAACCCGGTCAGCACGATGCAGGCGCCGTCTTGCGAGGGCGGGGACGCTGGGCATCACCGGCCGGTCGTTGCGTTGCGCCACGAGCGAGAGGCCTTCGCGGGGTCGCCCGACCGGGTCCGCGGACGCGATCTCCAGGTTCGCCGGGACGATGCGTTTCGTCTATGTGCACGCGGTGTGGTTCGCTCCGCACCACCGACAGGGACACAGCGAGCCGCCCGGGGAGCCAGGGCAGAAAACCCACTCTGGAACGCGCGCTCGAAGCGCAGTGCACAGCCCGACAATCAGGCCCCCAGAGTCAGACCCAGAGACGGCCTCAACGAGGCGGCAGGAAATGACCGGCATCGGCGGACGACTCGGACAACATCATCCCGAGCCGCGCCACCCACGCCGCACCCCGCCCGGACAGACCACCCGAACGAGCCACCCCCAAAATTTCCGCGCTCGCGCGGCCGCCCGAAGGGCCCGGGCGACTCGGAGGGCATTTACGCGTTCAGGCATCCCATAACCGGCGGTGGATCGGGATTCAGTGGCCTTGGCGTGGCCCGTCAATGGCGAGTGCCCGGGTCGGGGCACGCCACTCGGAGATGGAATGCTTGTGGGCATGGGGTCTGGCGGTTCGGGGTTCGTCGAGGTCGCGCCGCGGAATCGCCCGCCCGGTAGCTTCGACTTCTTTGTCTCCTACGTGGAAGCAGACCGGCAGTGGGCCGAGTGGGTGGCCTGGGAACTGACGCAGGCCAACTACCAGGTGGAGCTGGACCTGTGGCACTGGCCCGCGGGCACCGACAGGGTCGCGGCGACCGAGCGGGCGATTACCCATGYCGATCAGGTGGTCGTGCTGCTGACTCCGGACTACTTCAATCAGATGTGGAACGTCCTGGCCGGCAGCGCCCTGCTCGCGCACAGCCAGGAGCGGGGTGGGCGCCTGGTGCCCGTCGTCGTGAGACGATGCGACGAACAGCAGATTCCGGTGCTGTACCGGTCGCTGTCGCGGATCGACCTGACCGGATTGCCAGAGGAGAGGGCCCGGAGCCGACTTCTTGAGGAAGTTGGCGCGGCGGCTCGTCGACCCGGGCCGGTGCCCTTTCCTGGTGAGTGGACCAGCCCCACGGACCTCATGCGACCGGCGGCGTTCCCAGGGCAGCTGCCGCCGGTCTGGGGGCCAGTGCCGGCGCAGAACCAGATGTTCACCGGTCGAGAACAGCTGCTTGGCGAGATACGGGACCGCCTGGTCGGCGGCGGGGCGGCAACGGGCTATGTGGCGCTGCACGGTCTCGGCGGGGTCGGCAAGACCCAGCTCGCGACTGAGCACGTGTGGCGGCACTGTGTCGAGCACTCCCTGGTGTGGTGGGTCGATGCCGAGACCCCGGACGGTTTCGCCGCCGGGCTGGCCGCACTCGCGGCCGAACTCGACATCGCCGCCCCGGACGTGCCGAGCCAGGTGGCGCGGGTGCTGGCCGAGCTCGGGCGCCGTGACCGTTGGCTGCTCGTCTTCGACAACGTCTCCGACGTTGCGGTGTTGGCCCGTTACCTCCCTCCGCCGAGAGGACAGCTGATCGTGACGTGTCGAGACCCCGGCGTACGCCGCCTCGGCATTTCGACCGTCGAGGTCGAGGCGTTCGACCGCGACGAATCCCGCCTTCTGCTAGGCCGTCATGTCCAGGATCTGGCCGAGGACGTGCGGGACAGACTGGCCGAGGAGTTGGGCGACCTACCGCTCGCGGTGGACCAGGCAGGCGCCTTCCTCGCCCAGACGGGGATGGATGCAGACGTCTACCTGCAGGTGCTCGCGGACCAGCCGCATGCCGTCCTGGCCGGCGAGACACTCAGCCACCCAGGCCTCGCGGCCACGGTGAGTACCGCCCGTGACCGCCTCGCCGGCCACCGTCCCGACGCAGCCCTCCTGCTGGACAAGCTGGCGTTCCTCGCGCCCGAGCTCGTCCCTCTCACCAGCGTCCCGGCCACGACGAACACGGCCGCGACCCCGGGCGCCGCGGGCATGCTGGTGGTCGCCGACCCGGTGACCACCTCTTTACAMATCGCGGCAATCAGCGAGCTGGCGCTGGCCCGCCGCTCCGGCTCGGGCCTGCAGCTCCACCGACTCGTCCACGCCCTGCTGCGGGCATCCTGCAGCGACGCGCGACGCCAGGAGGCGGTGGAAGGCGCGATGCGACTGCTCGGCACCGCGCGGCTCGGCGACCCCAAGGACCTTGACTCGTGGCCCGCCTATGCGTGGCTGACGCCGCATGTCAAAGCTGTCACTGGACATCTGGATGTGACTTTCGGTGTCGTGGAGCCCGACGGGTTCCGCCGCCTGCTCGTGCGGACCATCTGGTACATCTGCTTGACTGGGCAGCATCGAGMCGCGCACTCGCTCGCCGGAGCGACCCTGGCCAGGTGGTCGAGGACACACGGCCCCGATCATCCGGACAGTCTCACCGTCGCCAGCCTGCTGGTCGTCGCGTGCGACTCACTGCGCGAGCACGAGGAAGCGCGCGCCTTGTCCGAGGACGTGTACGCACGCCGTCGGCGTCTGCTTGGCGACGACCACCCGGAGACCCTCGCTTCCGGCGTCGACTTCCTCGTCCAACTTGGACTGCTCGGTGAACACCACGCCGCGCGTCCCCTAGCCGAGGACCTTCTCGAGCGCTGGTRCCGGCTGCTTGGTGACGACCATCCCAACGCCCTGACCACCGCTGCCAACCTTGCCGTTCAGCTCGCCGCGGTCGGTGAGCCGCAGCAGGCGCGCACACTCGTGGAGGACGCCTGGACACGATGGCAGGCACTCGTCGGCGATGACTGGTCGTTTCCCAGCGGCGCGGCCGGCCTGGCCAGCACACGGGCCGAACTTGGCCAGGCCCTTCTGATCAGAGACTCCGTCGATGGTCCGCTTACCGCCCGGCGGCGGTATGGCGACGACGTTCCCGATCACCAGGCCCTGCCCACCACCTTCGCGGTGGCGATGGCCGCCATCGGCGATCTGAGGACCGCCCGTGACCTGACCGAACGTACGTTGGCCCGTAGGCGGTGGCTGTACGGCGACGACCACAACCACACGCTTGCTGCGGCGGCCCGTCTTGCCCGTTACCTGATCGAACTTGGCGATCATCAGGCYGCGCGGACCCTCGCCCGGGACACCTACACCCGCAGACGGCTGGTGTTGGGCGACGACCATCCGGACACCGGCGCCGCGGCGGAGTTCCTCGACTCGATCTCCGCCGCACTTGCCGGGAACGTCAAGTTAGCTTGATTTTTAACCTTCTCGCTGTTCGGGGTCCATCCGTCGTCCGGCTGCGGACCAAGGTCACCAAAGGGGCTGGTTCCCGCGCCGCCGCCCTGGCGATGGTGCGCAAGATCGTTGACTCCACCCTTTGCCCGCTGGCGAGCCGTGAACGCACCCGACCTCGTCGCCGTCGTCCGTGCCGGAGCCCGCTTCGAGCCCGGCCGCCTCGTCGAACCGTCTCGAGAGGCACGCGGCCTGAACGACCTCGACTCATCCACGATCGTGACTGCAACTCCCCGCCCGCGCGCTCTGGGCCAATGGCCGTAGCTTTGGTCCGACCGGTCGTGATGTAAGTCACGGCCGCGGAACTCGGCCGGCGTAGAAGGCCAGGTCACAGGCTTCGAGTGACGCTGGCCACAGTAAGCCCGACAGCCAGTCGATCACTTAAGCGACGGCCATTGCGCTCTGGGCAGGTGGGCCGGCGCGTCAGGCCGATGAGTTTGTCGGTTGCCTGAGGTCTTTTTTGTGGCATGCCCGCCCCCCGTCGGCGGATCAGGCAGCGGCGGGTCCCGGTGTCATGGAGGAGAGATGGGGCCAGGATGCACAATCCGATTCGGCTGTACATGTCGATGTCGCTCGACGGCTACATCGCCGGGCCGGACGATCGGCCAGGTCAGGAGCTCGGACGCGGCGGCGGACGGCTTTTCGACTGGCTTGACGATCGGGAATCCGACGGTCCGAGCGGCGAGGTTTACCGTGAAGCGCTGGCGACCGGCGCGGTGATTTCCGGCCGACGGACCTTCGAACTCGCGGGGCGCTGGCAGGGCGACCATCACGACGGCGTGCCGATCCTCGTCCTGACCCACCAGGTGGATGACGGGGACGTGCCACCCGGCCACGCGTGTTTCGTCACTGACGTCGAGGAATGCGCTCGTCAGGCTCGCGCCGCCGCCGGAGACCGGCCGGTCATGGTCCATGGGGCGGGGGCGGCCCAAGCGCTTCTCCGATCCGGGCAGATGGACGAGATGGAGATCCACCTGGTGCCAGTCCTCCTCGGGGACGGCCGACGGCTGTTCGACCACCTCGGTGGTGATCACATCGAACTCGACCTCGTCCGACGACTCGAGGATCGAGACGTCACGCACCTCCGCTACCGAGTGCGCCGACCCGAGGAAGCCGCATGAAGACGCTCTTCGTCGCCTACCGCGTCACCGATCTGGATCGCTCGCTCGGTTTCTACACCGCTTTGGGCTACGTCGAACTGGGCAGGGTCGAGGTCGGTGACGGGAGCCGTCTTGTGATCCTCAAGTTCCCCGGCGAACCGGCGGCCTCGCTCGAACTGGTCTACCGTCCCGCCGATGGACGCGTCGACGTGGGCAGCGGAATCGACCACCTCGCGATCCAGGTCGACACGCTGACTGTCACCCTGAAGACGCTGGCCGAAGCCGGCCTGGAGCCGGAGCCTATCCAGTATCCGGGCGGCCCTCACGGCCCGAAGACGTCGTGGCTCACCGACCCGGACGGTTACCGGATCGAGCTGGTGGAGTGGCCGTTCGGACATCCCGACGGCATCACCGCAGCAGACTTCTCCTGAGGGATCGCCCAGTACCTGCCTGGACCACTCGTCGCACGCTCCGCTGACCTCAGCTGAGCCCCCCGACCGTGACGCCGCTCCAACTGAGCTAGTGGCTGGGGGGCCTTTCGGTCGCTAAGCCATGTCCGGATGCGCCGCGGTCAGCCGATGGTGCGGGAGGTGCCGAACATGGTGGCGCGGGTGACCGGTTGAAGCTGTCGCTGCTCGATGATGTGTTCGATGGTGTCGAACAGGTACTGTGGGCGCTCGGACCGGACTCGCAGGACTCGCTTGCACGGAGTATTCTTCTTGTAGAAATTATGTTTTTCGTCGCATATTTCGCCGGGACGGTCGCAAGGCGTCGCCAACTTCGCGAAAATCCGGCTCGTTGAGACAGGTGGGACGCGGCAGCGTATGGCCCGTCGTGTGCTCACAGCCACAAGTGCATGTCCTCGAATTCAACCAAAAGGTCACACATTCACGTCACGGACGTCCGCGTTGAGGTAGGCGGTCCGTCCTTCCGGGCTGCTGGCGAGCAACGCGCGGGCGTGGACGAGCACGAGCGGACCGTTACAAGTCGGGTCGTACGCACCCGCTTCGGGGTTCTGCATTTGGAGGCGCGGCGCACCTCGGCGCGCGGCGCTGCGCTGCGCTGCTATCCAGAACGCCGCCACAGGTGTGGTCGCCAAACACAACCCCCGTGACCCTTGGCCTGACGCTGCGGGGAGCCGGTCAGGGCAGACGGCCTACACCACCGGCAATCCATACCAGCTCGTGGCCCTTGGGCAGATCGCTGGTGGGTCGCCACGCCGGGACCAGCGTCAGGCCGGGCTCAAGCATGTGCAGCCCGTCGAAGAAGGCCATGATCTGGCTGTTGCTGCGGACGGTCAGCGACGATGACGAGCGGCCGTAGGTCGACACGACGTCGGACACTCCCCGTGCCTGTGTGTCGGTCGTGGCGTGCGAGAGAACCAGGTAACTGCCCGGTACAAGAGCGTCGAGCAGCGCACGTACGATGCCGTAGGGATCGTCGTCGTCCGCGATGAAGTGCAGGATCGAGACCAGGCACAGCGCGACCGGCTGCGTGAGGTCCAGGCAGTCCCGCACCTCGGATGAGGCCAGAATGCTCGCCGGATCCCGAACATCGGCGTCAAGGTAGGCGGTACGGCCCTGCGGCGTGYCACCCAGCAGAGCGCGGGCGTGGACGAGCACGATCGGATCATTGTCGGCGTATACGACCCGCACGTCAGGCGCGATTCCCTGGGCCACCTCGTGCAGATTCGGGCGCGTCGGAATACCGGTCCCGACGTCCAGGAACTGACGGATCCCGACTTCTGAGGCGAGGTGCGCAACGGCACGATGCATGAAGCCACGGTTTTCCCGGGCCATCAGCGGCGCTTCCGGCGCCGCGGCGATCACCTTCTGCGCAGCCTCCCGATCCGCGGGGAAGTTGTCCTTGCCTCCGAGGTAGTAGTCGTAGAGGCGGGCGGAGTGTGGTACGTCGGTCTTCAGATCGACCGACGTACCACCAGAACCGATGATCTCCTCGCCGGCCGCCGCCGATGAGAAGTCCCAACCCGGGACATCATCGCTGTCAGTCACTGACCCTTAACCCCCTCCGCCCGTGGCGCCCCACCACGGGTACGGCGAGCCCTGTGCATCTCGCATCACGGGGCTCACCACGACACATACGACCCGAACTACGCCGTATCGTAACGACCCTCCACCGCTGAGACCCTGCGGCCTGCGGTCGATCCGGGACGAGATCGTGGCCTTGGCACCACGTCCTGTCGGCCCCGTGTAACGGGCTGCGCCACCGCCCGCCCCACCCGGGCCGTGGTCCTGGCTAGATATCCCACGGTTCCAACTGTCAAGCGGCGATCTTCAGGTCGGTGTTCTGGTTGGGCCAGGCGGTGGCTTCGTCGTAGCAGGCGCGGTGGCGTAGGCAGCCGTGCAGGACGCCGACGAGCCGGTTCGCGAGGGAGCGTAGTGCCTTGTGGTGGGTGGCGCCGCGGGCGCGGTGGGCGTCGTAGTAGACCCTCGCGCCGGGCGAGGCGTTCAGGGCGGCGAAGGCTTGTAGGTAGAGGGCGTCGCGTAGCCGTTTGTTGCAGGCGACGCGGGCTAGCATGACGCGTCTCGTGCCGGAGGCGCGGGTGATCGGGGCGGTGCCGGCGTAGTTCTTGCGTGCTTTCGCGTCGGTGTAGCGGGTCGGGTCGTCTCCGAACTCGGCGAGCACCCGGGCGGCGAGGACCGGTCCCAGTCCTGGCTGGGAGAGCAGGATCTTCGCGTCCGGGTGCTGGTCAAAACACGAGCTCAGCTCGCCTTCGACCTGCTCGATCTGGGCGACGAGGGTCGCGAGGACGGCGACGAGGGCGGTCACGGTGTGGCCGTAGGCGTCCGCGATCAGCGGTGCGGCCTGTAGCTGTTCGGTGCGCAGGGCATCGCGGATCTCCCCGGCCCGTTTGTCGAGGTAGCGCTGGCGGCCGGCGCGGCGCAGCGCGGAGACGATCCGCGCCATCGACAGTCCCCGCCCTCGGGTCGGGGTCGGCGCGATCTCCAACACGGCCAGGGCGTCGCGGCCGGCGAGCTCATCGGTGAACGCGACCAGCGCGGCCGGGTAGAACTCCCGCAGTGTCGAGCGCAGCAGGTTCGCCTGCCGCTGCCGCGACCAGATCAGGTTCTGATGTGTGCGGGCAAGGACCTTGACCGCCTCGGCCAGCTCGCTGTCCCCAGCGATGGGTCGATACAAACACAAGGATCTCCGATCACGCCCCCTGTAGCCAACCCGCACCCAGCGGGTGTCTCACCCGAGACTGACACAGAGGGTGTGGGGGTCGCTGTGCTCGTGGATAACGGCGATGTGGTTGGTCTCGATGTCGAAGCAGGCGACGTCGTCGGTGTTCTGCCGGTGGGCGAAGGGGACCAGGATCCRGTCTGAGCGGCGTTCGGTGAGGCCGGCGTGGSAGTCGTGTAGGAGGTTGCCGGTCAGGAGGTGCCAGGGCTGCAGGCTGGCCGGGCCGTCTTCGACGAGCCGCATGAACTGTGCGGGGTAGGAGAAGCCGGCGGGAAGGTCCCCGTCGCAGAGGAGATCGTCTGTCGTGATGCGCAGGGCGGGGAAGGCGTCGTCGATGTCGCCGGTGTGGACGAGATCGGCGACGATGCGGTCGAGGGCGCCAGGGGTGGTATGCGCGGCGAGGATCTGGTCGAAGACCCAGAAGTACCGGCCGCCGAGGCACTCGCCCGAGCGTTGCCAGCGGGTCAGGATTGTCGCCAGGTCCTGGTAGGAGACAAAGGTTGCGGTCCTGCGGCGGCCGTCACCCCAGTTCGACCATGGCATCGACGGGACCGGTTCCGGGTTCGGCGCCGAGCAGGCTCAGCCGGTAGTCACTGGATGTTTGATTTGACTTGATTGTGGTTCCTCTTCTATTGAAGGTCTCGCCAGGTTGGTGTGGCTTCGCCTGTTACGCGCCTGGCCGTGTTGTCGATCATGGCGATGTGGATCATCGCTTCGGAGCTGGCGGGCAGGGTCTCATAGTCACGGGCCAGACGGCGGTGGAACATCAGCCAGCCCAGAGTCCGCTCGACGACCCAACGCCGTTTCACGACGTGGAAACCGCGGGCCCCGGTGCTTCTGGAGACAACTTCGACGTCGACACCGAGGGTGGCCCCGTGCTCGACCACGGTGTTCTTGAAGCCTTTGTCGACCCAGGTTTTCGACAGGGACTGCCAGGTGTTTTTGGCCTGGTCGAGCAGGCGTATGCCGAGAGCGTTGTCGGACAGGTGGGCGGCGGTGACGGTCACGGCGAGCAGCAGGCCGAGGGTGTCGGTGACCACGCCCCGCTTCCGTCCGACAATCTTCTTGCCGGCGTCGATCCCCTGGCTGGCAAGGGGAACATCGGTGGAGGTCTTGACGGTCTGGGTGTCGAGGATGCACGCGGTCGGCTCCGGCTCGCGGCCCTCGGCGGCGCGGGCCAGGCCGGTCAGCTCATAGCCGAGCTGGGCAAGAATGCCCTCGTCKCGCCAGGCTGCGAAGTAGAAGTAGACGGTGCCGTGTGGCGGGAAGTCGTGGGGCAGGTATTTCCACGGGACGCCGGTCCGGTTGAGGTAGAGGATCGCGTTGAAGACTTCACGGAGGTCGACGGAGGCGGGTTGGCCGGTGGGCCGGCGGTCGAGCCGGGCCTTCCGCCAGGCGTGCAGAGCCGGGGCGATCGTAGCTGTTCAGCTCGGTTGAGCGGCTGTCTTCCGGATCTTGTGTGGTGATCGGTCTCCTGGTTGTCGGGCGGCGGGGCAAGATCGGCTAGGTTGCGGGGGTGGAGTTTGCGGGCCGGCCGAGCTATGAGGAGCTTGAGCGTCTGGTCGCGGAGCAGGTGGCTGTCATCGCCGGGCAGGYCGCGCTGATCGAACGGCAGGCGGCGCTGATCGAGGGGCTGACCGCGCGGGCCGAGGAGTTGGCGGCGCGGGTCGCGGAGCTCGAACGCCGGCTCGGGACGGACAGTTCGACGTCGTCGCGTCCGCCGTCGTCGGACAGCCCGTTCACGAAGGCGCCGAAGCGGTCGTCGCGGACGGCGTCGGGCCGGCCCCGTGGCAAGCAGCCGGGCGAGCCGGG
>NZ_MOMC01000028.1 GCF_001983105.1 Pseudofrankia asymbiotica
GGTCGAAGGCGGACGTCATCCCCGCGTCCGAGGCCGCGGAGACCGGCGTCCACGGCGCCGGCCCGGGCCGAGAACGACTCGCCCTCGGTCTCTACGCCGCGGCTGCGATCGCCGCCGGGCTCCTGCTCCACCACACCGCGCAGACCCCGCACGCCTCTCCGCTCGCCGCGGAGGAGTCCGGCGGATCAGCCTCCAACAACATCCAGCTCACGCCTGCTCAGGCAACCGCCCACTTCCCACCGGCCGATGTCGCGAGCCTCAAGACGGTCGTCGACGACACGCTCACCAAGGTGGACGCGGGCGACCAGAGCGGAGCCACGGCTCGGATCAAGGATCTCGAGACGACCTGGGACGACGACGAGTCCAAGCTCAAGCCCCTGGACGGTAACGCCTGGACGTTCCTCGACGGTCGGATCGACGACGCCCTGACCGCACTGCGGGCATCCAACCCCGACCCCGCCACCGAGAAGCAGGCGCTGACCGCGCTGTCGACCTCCTTGGGCGGCTGACGGGCTATCTCAAGATCACGACACGGCCCCGCGCGCCCAGCTAGGGCGCGTATCTGGTTGTGATCTCTCTTCGTGATCCGTCTTCGTGGTGGATCAGGGTCGGGTAGATCGTGATGTATGACGCGGGTGCAGCTGACGGACCAGGAGTGGGCGTTCATCGAGCCGTATCTGCCGATCGGGGAGTTCGGCCCGTACCCGGCGCGGTTGCGGGCGCAGTTCGAGGGTGTGGTGTGGCGGTTTCGGACGGGTAGCCAGTGGCGGGAGATCCCGGGCGAGTTCGGTGCCTGGTCGACGGTGCACAACCGGTTTCGGCAGTGGCGGGACGCCGGGGTCTTCGTGGCCCTGCTCGAGGGGATGATCGCCGAGGCGGGGCGGCGTGGGGTGGTGGATCTGTCGCTGGTCAGCGTGGACTCGACCACGGCCCGGRCTCACCACGACGCGGCCGGGATGCATCTGACCGAGGACGTGATCACCGCGTTGGAGAAGGCCGCGGCCGACCAGGAGGAGAAGGCTCGGGAAAAGGGGGCGACACGGAAGGACAAAACGGGCCGGACGCCATAGAGGACCCCGGGCGGGAGAGTCGACGACGGGTGCGGCGTCGACGCCGGGTCCGGCTGGGTGCCGCGTTGCTGGGACGGTCGCGGGGTGGGCAGACCAGCAAGGTCCATCTCGCCGCCGACCGGCGGTGTCGGCCGTTGGCGTTCGTGCTGAGCGCGGGTCAGGCCGCGGACAGCCCGCAGTTCATCCCGGTGCTGGCGAAGGTCCGCGTTCCCGGGCCTGCCGGTCGGCCTCGGACCCGGCCCGGTGCGGTCGCCGGAGACAAGGCGTACTCGTCTCGCGGTAACCGTGCCTACCTGCGTGGACGTGGGATCACCGCGGTCATCCCCGAGAAGGTCGACCAGGCCGCGAACCGCAGGAAGAAGGGACGCGGCGGTGGGCGGCCCGTCCGCCACGACGCCGAGCTCTACAAGGAGAGGAACACCGTCGAACGGCTGATCGACAGGCTGAAGGCCTGGCGAGGGATCGCCACCCGCTACGACAAGACACCAGGCAGCTACCTCGCAGGCCTCCACCTCCGCGCCTCCATGATCTGGATCAAGGAACTCGCACAATCCACCCAATGATCACAACCAAATACACGCCCTAATGCCGACCCCCGAACAGGCCGACGCCAGGGCCGCCACGCTCGCCGCCCTCACCGACCGCGAGCACGACGTGCTGCTCCTGGTGGCCCAGGCCCGCACCAACCGCGAGATCGCCGATGAGCTGCACGTCTCCGAGGCCACGGTCAAGGTCCACGTCGGGCGCATCCTGGCGAAGCTGGGCCTGCGCGACCGCGTCCAGACCGTCGCCTTCGCCTACGAGACCGGCCTGATCACCCCGAGTGCGGGCTACCGCCCGCACGGCGCCGACCACTGACGGCAAGCCCTGACCCGCTCAGGCGTTCATGCTGACCGGAGCCCCGAGACCCCGCGGGCGAGAAGCAACTCGGCTGCGGGAAAGTTCCCCTGAGCTGAGGCCCGATCTGGTGATCGTGCGGGCGATCCGGCGTCGGCGGGCGCTGGGCACCAAGACTCGACGATCATGTGCAGTAGCGCTCTCGTGGGACGAGTCGAGCAACAGCACCCGATGCCCCAGCCGCCGGCCGAAGTAAGTCGGAGGTTCGGCTGGCCGTCGAGGTGCTTGCTGCGGTTACCCCGTAGGGCACGAACCTGCGCCTGCTCGTAGTCAGCAAAACTGCCGGTGKCCACGGGTGCGGTCCGCCGCAGGCCGGAGCGGCCAAAGCTGGCCGCGATATCGCTCACCATGCTTGACCAGCACAATAGCCACACGAAGATCATTCTTCTGTGCCCCCGGCAGGAATCGGACCTGCGGCCTACCGCTTAGGAGTGCCACGGTGGCACGTCCGCCGGGCTTCGTGGCGGTCCGCGATGCACCCGAGACGATGCCACGACGTGGTCCCGACCGTGCCTGAACTGTCCTGAACGAGACCAAGACTGAGACCAGCAAGTAAGCCGGTCAGGCTATGGCCCTGTCTGGCTGGACGATACTTCGCGTGGTGCAGGCCACTTAGGCGCTCGCTGGTAGACGGTCACCTGGCCCTTGCCGCCCCGTTGAAGCACCAGCCCACGATCGCGGAGGCGGCGCAGGGTTTTGCGGAGGTTCGGTGCGGAGAGTCCTAGCTCGTCGGAGAGTTCGTCGACGGTTTTCGCCCGGGTAGCGAGGGAGTCGTAGACGCGGCCCTCTGTTGGTCCCAGCTTCAACGTGGCGGCTGTCGGCACCTCGGAAGCCTTGGCGACGTCAGGCGCGTGCGCGTGGAGGACGACGGTGAAGCGAATACCGCTGTCGATGTAGTGGGCGGGCGGAAGTCCATTTTCGGCGAGGGCCTCGTTGATGGTGGGTATGCCAGTGGCGAGGGCCTCGACGACGCGTGCACCGGTTTCTGGGGCTCGGACGTGCTGGCAAATAGAGATGAGCCTGGCGTTCCGGGCCGAGGTCACGGCATCGCGGCCGAGACGGTCAACCGTAATGCCGTACAGACCGCCGGGGTTGCCGACGACGAGCCGGTCTCGTAGCAGGCGCACCTCGACGGCGAGTCCGGCTGACCAATGATCGAGGTCCCGGTGAATCAGCGCGTTGGCTACCAGCTCACGAAACGCGACGAGCGGATAGACCGGACGGTCATGGACCGATCCGTCCATCTCGGCGACGATGGCGGTGTCGAAGGTGCGGCGAGCCCATGAGAGTGCCGTGTCGAGCATGCGGGGGATCGGCCCGCTGATCGTGATCTGGTTGCGTRCCCTCGTCGCGGCCGAGTCGGTTGGCAGTGGCTGCGCGGCGGCTTGGACGACGTACCGAGGAAACCACTGCTGCGGATGAACTCCCAGCGCGAGGAGTCCGGCGACGGTGGGCTGCCCCGCGCCGACTGTCACACCAGCTCTTCGCAGCAGTTCGGCGTCGTCGCGGAAGCGGCCGAGGCCGGACGGGTCGCGATCCCGCACCGAAGCGAGGAACGCGTCCACGAGTTCGATGTCGAGGTCGTCCAAGGTGCCGTCGTCGACAGGTGATCGATCAAAGTGCGGTGGGCGGCGTCCCGCGAGGAAGCCTTGCTCCTCGAGGTCGGACAGGGCGTAGTCGCCGTCGTATGCGCGCAGGTATGCGGTGCCTGTAGCGGTGACGCGACACGGCTTGGTTGACCGGTCGCACTCGTGGACCTGCGCCACGATGACAGGGGCGCCGTCTACCTCGGCATCGTCGATGGTGAGACGGACCGGCGGGGTGAAGGCGCGGGCCTTGGCGGCGAGGCCCTGCTTGAGCGTCTGCACGTCATGCAGGCCGACAGCGCGGAAGCCGGTCTTCTCGTCGAGGCCCAAAATGATCGTCCCGCCGCCTGGCTGGTTCGCCAGCGCGCTGAGCGTCGAGGTCAACGAGCTAGGCAGACCGCCTGCRGCGGACTTGACCTCGACCTCGGTACTGTCGCCGCCGGCCGCGCGCAGCCGCCTGATCATCTTGTCCACGTCTTGAGGCACGCCTAAATGTAACCCCAAATGTAACTGCGAGGGTTACATTTAGAGTTACATTTCCTTGACTGTCGACATGATCTTGTTGCCGCCGGCTCGCTGCCCGCCGTCGACCTGCACCTGGAGCTGGCAGGAGATCATACTGGTGCCATCTCCGGACGGCCACGTGTCTGGGTAACCGGCGGTCAGGCCTAAATCGACCCTTGAGTGCTCGCTGAGTCGTGCTTRCGACCTGGGCTTTTGCGAGTGCCCCCGGCAGGAATCGGACCTGCGGCCTACCGCTTAGGAGGCGGTCGCTCTATCCACTGAGCTACGAGGGCCTGGCGGTCTCCGCGGCCACGGAGATCGTCCCGGGTGGGGCGATCTTGGGTTCACGGTGACCAGGCAAGGATACGCCGCCCGGGTGGCGGATCGGGGGCATGGTCGTTCTACGTGGGCTCGGAGCGCGAGACCGGGGGCCGTGGGGTCTCGCGCCACGGGCCGGGCGCGGTCAGGGGTCGACGTAGACCAGGGAGGCGGTGCGGCGGTCGATCTCGGAGGGCCTGTCGGTCTCCTGGCGGATGCTGACGAGGTCGCCGTGGGACTCGACGACGATCGGGGCGCCGGGGATGATCCCGTTCTCCTGCAGTCGTCGCATCGTGCCCTCATGAGCCTGTAGCCGCTCGGAGATCCAGCCCACCGTGACCGGCCTGCTCTTGCCGCCGGCGAGGTCCGCGCTGGCGAGGAGGCTGGTCGGGGAGCCGTTGCCGCCCATGAGCTGGTCGATGGGGGGTGGGATCTCGTTCCCGAACGGGCATCGCTTGGGATCGCCGAGGATCACCGTGAGCCGGGCTTCGACCTCGTCGGAGATCACGTGCTCCCAGCGGCAGGCCTCGTTGTGGACCAGCGCCCAGTCGAGGCCGATGATCTTCGTGAGCAGCAGCTCGGCGAGCCGGTGCTTGCGCATCACCGCGGTGGCCCGGAGGAGCCCCTTCTCGGTGAACTGGACCGTCCGGTCCTCAGCGAGGGACACCAGTCCCTCGTGTGCCAGCCGAGCCGTGGACTCGCTCGCGGYGGGGGCGCTGACGTGCAGCCGCTCTACCAAGCGTGCCCGTAGCGGCGGGATGCCCTCTTCCCGTAGCTCGTACAGGGTACGGAGGTACATCTCGGTACTGTCGATCAGTGCAGTCACCGGTCTCCTTCGTCCACTCCTAAGAGTACGCCGCCTTCCGCTGAGGCAAGAGTCGAGTGGGCCGCGTCGGTGGTGCCGACTGGTCCTCGCGTCCCGTGTCCTCGTGTCCGCGCGTCCTCGCGCGCGAATTCTGCCCCGCGTTCCGGCCGCGCGGCGGCCCAGGGGTGGCAGGCGGGCCGCCGCGACCTACACTCGACGGGTGAGCACGACGCAGATCCGGCCAGAGACGTCCGATACGCGCACCGGCGAGGGTGACGACCACGCCCACTTCGCCCGCCGCGAGGAGATCGTCCGTGCGTCCATCGAAGGCGGCCGGGTGACCGCCCTGTGTGGGTACAAGTTCGAACCCGTCCGGGATCCTCAGCGATTCCCGGTCTGCCCGCGCTGCAAGGAACTCATCGACATGGCCGAGCAGTTCGGGTAGCGCGTCCAGGGTTCCGGCGTCCACCCGAATCTGGATGACTCCCKGAGCCTGGTTCCGCGGGTCCCGGCCGGCGCCGGCGCGGCCAGCGCTGGACCGGGTGGGTGGRCTCAGCCGAATGGGCGGACGGCCCCCTGGAAGCTGGACCACCACACGCTCTCCACGCGGACGACGGCGCCGGTGTGTGGAGCGTGGATCATCTGGTCGTTGCCGATGTAGATGCCGACGTGATCCAGAGATCCGTTGAAGAACACCAGGTCGCCAGGGATGAGCTGGTCACGGGACACGTGCCGGCCGGCGTTCCACTGGTCACCGGTGTAGTGCGGAAGATGGACGCCGGCCTTCGCCCACACCCACTGCGTCAGGCCCGAGCAGTCGAACTCGTTCGGCCCCTCCGCCCCCCACACGTATGGCTTGCCGATCTGCCGGTACGCCTCGGCGACGGCGGTCGCCGCGCCGCCGCTCCCGGCTACCGCGGGCGGTGGCGGCGGCGGAGGCGCGCCAGCCGCTGCCGCCGGTACGGGCGGGGCGGGGCTGGCGGGCGTGACCGGGGCGGCCGGCGTGACCGGGGTCGCGGCGAAGGTGTCGGTCGCCTGCTGGACCAGGCTGGACTGCTGGCGCAGCCTCGTCTGCTCGGCGGCGGCGGCCTGGGCGACCCGCGCGGCCTCGGCGGCCGCGGCCTGCTGCCGCGCCTGCCGCGCCGCGGCCTCCCGCGCTCTGGCCTGCCGTTCCAGGTCGGCCTGCTTGACGATCAGGCCGTCGAGCAGGGTGCGCTGCGAGCCAGCCGACGTCTCGATGATCTTTTTCTGATCGGTGACGGCGTCGAGGGCGCTCTGCGCGTCCGCCATCGTCGTGCGGGCGGTGGCGCGTGCCTCGGTCAGGTCGACGCGGGCCAGCCGTTCCCGGGTCTCGGCGAGTCCGGCCCTGCGCGACAGCGCGTTCAGCGCGCCGGCCCGGTCCAGTGCGCCGCCCGGATCGCCGGTGAGGATCGCCGACAGCGTGTCCAGCCCGCCGGCGCGGTACGCGGATGCCGCGAGCCCGCGCCTTTCCTGGACGGCGTCCTGGACCGCGGCGTCGGCCCGGTCGACGCGCCCCTCGGCGTCGTCGACCGCGGCTCTCGCCTGACCGAGCCGGATCCGACCCGCGTCGAACGCCTCGGTCGCCTCCGACAGCTTGGCGTCGAGATCCGCGAGCTGGCCGCGGGCCGCCGCGATCTGGGCCATGATCCCGTCGATCGTGTCGGATGAGCCATCGTCGCCTCCCGCCGAGGTGCTTCCGTCGGCCGACGGAGTGACAGGGCTCGCCCACGCGGGGGCCATGCCGGGGGCGAGGAACAGCCATCCGGAGATCAGGAAACCCACCGACACCCGGACGCCGGCCGGCCGGCCGTGCCGCGAGGGCCGTACGGGCCGCGACACGGCCCGTTCGAGCCAACTCCTTGTCCTCAGTGAGCTTTGAGACGGACCACTGCCCCTATGGGAGCCCTCCGATGGCGTGGTGCGCACGGCGCGTCACGCTAACTGTCTGAAGTTGGACAGTCACGCATCCGCGCCGGGTGACACGTAGGGTTCCGAAGGATCTACAGCCGGCACACCCGAGTCGACCACGACGCGCCCAATTTGGCGAATTCACACACAAGAAACAGGGCGGTCACTGGTCCGGAACACGCCCTGAAGAACCTTCGACTCCGGAGGATCCGGGACGAGTGCCGCGGGCAGCGAACCGGTGGACGCAGTCCGCGCGRCCGCTCGCGCGGGGGGAAGAACGACGGGAGAGATATGTCCCAAMAGGAACTAACGGACGCTGTCACCAACGCGGGGCTGTCCGCCAACGACGCGTGGTTGCTCACCAGCGCGGCGCTGGTGCTCTTCATGACGCCGGGTCTCGCCTTCTTCTACGGTGGCATGGTCCGCACCAAGCACGTCCTGGGCATGCTGATGCAGAACTTCTTCTGCATCGGAATCGTGACCCTGCTCTGGACGCTGGTCGGCTACAGCATCGCCTTCGGGCCGGCGACGAACGGCTTCTTCGGAGGCTTCGACTTCGCCGCGCTGCAGAACATCGGCGACCACGTCACGGCCGTGTACAACCCCGAGGGCGGCGGCGTTCACACCGTCGTCTTCATCGCCTTCCAGATGATGTTCGCCATCATCACGCCGGCGCTGATCACCGGTGCGAGYGCGGACCGCATCAAGTTCGGCGCGTTCGTCGTCTTCATCGCCCTGTGGTCGATCCTGATCTACTCGCCGATCGCGTACTGGGTCTGGAACGTGAACGGCTGGCTGTTCCAGAAGGGCGCGCTCGACTTCGCCGGCGRCACGGTCGTCCACGCGAACGCCGGTGCCGCGGGTGTCGTCCTGGCACTCGTGCTCGGCCGTCGCAAGGGCTGGCCGGGTGGGGACTTCCGTCCGCACAACGTGCCGTACGTCGTCCTCGGCGCGAGCATCCTGTGGTTCGGCTGGTTCGGGTTCAACGCCGGTTCGGCCCTGGGCTCCGGCTCGCTGGCCGCGTGGGCGTTCCTGAACACCCAGATCGCCACCGGTGTCGCCTCGCTCGCGTGGGTCGCGGTCGAGTGGCTGCGTGACGGCAAGCCGACCACCCTGGGTGCTGCCTCCGGTGCGGTCGCCGGTCTGGTCGCCATCACCCCGGCCTGTGGTTTCGTCTCGCCGATGGGCTCCATCGCGATCGGCGCGATCGCCGGTGCYGTCTGCGCCCTGGCCACGGCCATCAAGGGCAAGGTCGGGATCGACGACGCGCTCGATGTCGGTGCCGTCCACCTGGTCGGCGGTGTTCTCGGCGCCCTGCTGATCGGCTTCTTCGGCACGGTCGACGTGAACGCGGCTGGCAAGGACGGCCTCTTCTACGGCGGTCCGTGGAGCGTTCTCGGCTACCAGGCGATGACCGTCGGTGCCACTGTCGGCTACTCGGCCGTTGGTACCGCGATCCTCGCCCTGTTCGTCAAGTACGTCCTGAACGGTCGCCTCAGCGATGAGCACGAGGAGATCGGCCTCGACGAGGCGCAGCACGGCGAGACCGCGTACCGGTTCAGCTCGGTCGGCGGCGGGGGTTCCCTCTCGTCGGCCGTCTCCCCGGTCAAGGTGCCCGAAGAGGCGCAGGCCTGAACTGACGGGCCAGCGCCGCGAGTCTGACGGAGGCGGACGAGCTCGTCTCGTCGCCGCCCGGTAGGCATACAGCACAGAAGGTGGGGGTGCGTCGGTACCAGCCGGCGCACCCCCACCTTGCTGTATCGGCCCGGTCGCGGTCCCGTCGGTTCGCGTCGATCGTCCGACGCGCCCCGGTACGGGGCCACGTGCCCTTTGAGCACCCAGTGAGGAGGATGCACACACTCCCGGGCATGCTGCCCGGAGCTGGCGCGTGATCGGGGGAGGCACATGAACGCGCACATCGTTGATCCGCGGTTGCACGGAGCGATCGTTGACGCCCATCTGTCCGCGAACGGCGCCTGGTTGCTGGTGAGCTGTGCGCTCGCGATGTTCGCGGTACTGGGTCTGGCTCTTTTCCACGGCGGCCTGGCCCGTACCGGGCACGTCCTGGGCGTCCTGACGCAGAACCTGGTCTGCGTCGGGGCCGGCACGCTGCTGTGGGTGCTGGTCGGCTACACGATCGCGTTCGGGCCCGGCGGCAACGGGGCGTGGGGCGGTCTCGGCGCCTTCGCGCTGCGCCACCTCGGCGATCCGGTGACAGCGCCCTACACCGCCGAGGGCGGTGGCACCCCGACGGTGATCGTCCTCACCTTCCAGCTGATGCTGGCGCTCCTCGCCGCCGCGCTGGTCACCGGGGCGACGGCTGGGCGGCTTCGGCTCGGCGCGCTCGCCCTTCTCGTCGCGCTGTGGCTGGCATTGGTCTACGCGCCGGTCGCGCACTGGGTCTGGAGCCCGCACGGCTGGCTGTTCCGGCTCGGCGCGCTGGACTTCGCCGGCGGTACCACGATCCACGCGAGCGCCGGCGCCGCTGGCGTCGTGCTCGCGGCCGTGCTCGGCCCCCGTCCTGGCCCGCGGGGTGTGTGGCGGGGCGCGGGGCGCCCCGCGCGCGGCGCGGCCCTGGCGCCGGGCAGCGGCGCCGCGGCGCGACCGGGCGGCGTCTCCAGGCGTTCGCCAGGCATGTTCAGAGGGCTGCCGCACAACGTGCCGCTGGCGCTGGTCGGCGCGGGCATCGTCTGGGTCGGCTGGTTCGGGGTCACGGCGGGCTCGGCGCTCGGCTCGGGCGAGCTCGCCGGCTGGGCGTTCCTGAACACGCAGCTCGCCGCCGCCGCCGGGATGGTCTGCTGGCTGATCGTCGAGTGGTCGCGTGACGGCCGGACGACCCCGGTCGGCGCGGCATCCGGCGCCATCGCCGGGCTGGTCGCCATCACCCCCGCGAGCGGTTTCGTGGCGCCGATGGGCGCGTTGGCGATCGGGGCGCTCGCCGGGGTCGCCTGCGCTTTCACCACGGCTCTCACGGGCAGGGCCGGGATCGACGACGCGTTCGACGTCGGCGCCGTCCACCTCGTCGGCGGTGTGCTCGGCACCCTGCTCGTCGGCTTCTTCGCGACGGCGGACACAGGCGGCTCGATCAACGAAGGCCTCGTCTACGGGGGGTCATGGGGGCTGCTCGGCAGACAGGTGCTCGCGGTCGTGTCCACGGTTGGTTACTCAGCCGCCGTCACACTGGTTCTCGCGCTGGCGATCCGGAAGGCGGTGACCGGCCCGGGGGAGCGTCGTAAGAATCATGTCAGGCATGCTGGCCTGGCGGTCGCCGCTCTTCGGACCCGGCTGCMGGAACGTTCACCAGCCGCGCGCTTCAAGCCAATCTCTCGGCTCTCGCGAAACGGCGGGGATGGGGAGCCGATCAGGGCCGGCCGGYCGTGGCGAAAAGAAGAAGCGAACTGGCTGACTTTGTCCGGCGATGACGGTAGCGTCGCCGCCGTCAAATCGGTCAAGATACCCGAGAGGACGCAGACCTGAGCGAGGGGGCACAGGTCTGTCAAAAAGAGGAGGAAAAGTAATGACCAAGCTTGTCACCGCGGTGATCAAGCCGTTCAAGGTCGACGACGTCAAGGCGGCGCTGGAGGCCCTGGGTGTGCACGGACTGACTATCTCCGAGGTTCAGGGCTACGGTCGGCAGAAGGGGCACACGGAGGTCTACCGAGGCGCCGAGTACAAGGTCGACTTCGTTCCGAAGATCAAGATCGAGGTTGTTGCCGATGACGAGGCCGTCGATGGTCTCGTTACCGCGATCACCACCGCGGCGCAGACCGGCAAGATCGGTGACGGCAAGGTCTGGGTGGTCCCGGTCGAAACGGTCATCCGTGTACGGACCGGTGAGCGCGGCTCCGACGCCCTGTAGCACCGAGGAGCGCCGGAGCCTCCGGGTCCGACCCCGCGAGAAGTTCTGATCGCTCCTTCTCTGCTTCGGTAGCGCGACCGACCGTGATGGGCGGGGGTAGGCCAGGACTGGCCTACCCCCGCCTTGTCCGCTCGTCGCGCTGCGCCGGCGCCTACCGCCGTCCTTGTTGACAGGCGGCACAGGTGTCCGTCGCGTAAGGATCTGACTTGTATGACGGATCTGGAGGTGGGCGCGCGGTGGAGCACGGGGTGGACGTGGCGGCCGGGCTCGCGGCGCTGCGCGGGCGGGACGACGCGTTCCCAGATCTGATCGGGGCTCCGCTGCGGGCGGCGCTCACCGAGCGTGCCGACGCCGCGCTGCGGGCCCTGTTCGGCGATCCGGGCCCCGGCGCCGCCCTGCTCGCCGTGGGTGGCTACGGCCGCGGCGAGCCGGCCTTCGGTACCGACCTCGACCTCGTGCTGCTGCACGACGGCCGGCGCGGCGCGCGTCCCGTCGCCGAGGTCGCCGACGGGATCTGGTACCCGATCTGGGACGCGGGTGTCGGCCTCGACCACAGCGTCCGCACGGTCGAGCAGGCCGTATCGGTCGCCGATGGTGACATGAAGGCGGCCCTCGGCCTGCTCGACGCCCGCCTGATCGCCGGTGACGAGGCGCTCGCGGCCAGGCTCACCGAGACTGTGCGGGCCCGCTGGCGCGCCAAGGCCAGCCGCAGGCTGCCCGAGCTCGCCGAGCTGCACGCCGAACGCGCCCGCCGGTGTGGTGAGGTCGCGTTCCTGCTGGAGCCCGACCTCAAGGAGTCCCGCGGCGGGCTGCGCGACGCGCAGGCGTTGCGCGCGCTCGCCGCCGCCTGGGTCGCCGAGGCTCCTGGCGAGCGGGTGCTCGCCGCCCAGCGAATGCTGCTCGACGTCCGCGGCGAGGTCCGCCGGCTCGCCGCCGGCCGTGACCAGGACCGGCTGCTGCTCCAGGACGGCACCTCGGTCGCCGCGGCGCTCGGCTACCGGGCCAGGCCGGCCGAGACCGAGACCGACGATCGCGAACCCGCCCAGCCCGGCGAACCCGCCCAGCCCGGCGAGCCGGCCGAACTGGGCAGGCCAGGCGCGCTCGGTGAACCGGACTCGTTCGCCCTCGCGCACGCCATCGCCGACGCCGGCCGGACGATCTCGTGGACGTGGGACACCACGTGGCACCGGGTGTCCGCGGCGCTGCGCTCCCAGTCGCGCTGGCGCTCGCGCCGGCCGATACGCCGCCCGCTCGCCGCCGGGGTCGTCGAGCAGGACGGCGAGGTCCTGCTCGCCAGGGACGCGGATCCCGCCACCGACCCGACGCTGGTGCTGCGGGCCGCGGCGGCCGCCGCCCGCGCCGGCATCCCGCTCGGCCGGTTCGCGGTCGACCGGTTCGCCCGCGAGACGCCGCCGATGCCGGACCCGTGGCCGGACGCGGCCAGGGACGCCTTCGTCGCGCTGCTCGCCGCCGGCGACAACGCCGTGCCGGTGCTGGAGTCGCTCGACCAGGTCGGCCTGCTCACCCGGATCCTGCCGGAGTGGGCCGCGGTGCGCAGCCGGCCCCAGCGCAACCCGTACCACCGTTACACCGTCGACCGGCACCTGCTGGAGGCGGCGGCGCGGGCGGCCGACCACACCCGCGACGTCGACCGCCCCGACCTGCTGCTGCTGGGCGCGCTGCTGCACGACATCGGCAAGGGCTATCCCGGCGACCACACCGACGCCGGCATCGTCATCGTCGAGAAGCTGGGGCCCCGCCTCGGCCTGCCGCCGGCCGACGTGGACGTGCTGATCGCGATGGTCCGCCACCACCTGCTGCTGCCGGACGCCGCGACCCACCGCGACATCGACGACCCGGCCACGATCGAGGCGGTCGCGGCGGCGGCCGGCAGCGCGCAGGTGCTCACCCTGCTGCACAAGCTGACCCAGGCCGACTCCCAGGCGACCGGCGCGACGGCGTGGAGCGCCTGGAAGGCCCGCCTCATCAACGACCTGGTCACCCGCGCGCTGGCCGTCCTCGGCGGTGGCCCGGTGCCGTACCCCGGCGAGCTGACCGACCGCCAGCGCGCCCTGCTCGAGCTGCCCGACGAGCACCTCGTCCAGGTCAACGGGCTGCCCGACGAGGGCATGTACGAGATCGTCGTGCTCGCGCCGGACCACGTGGGCCTGCTCGCCGTCACGACCGGGGTGCTCGCGCTCAACCGCCTCGACGTCCGGCGCGCCTCGGCCCGTGGCGCGAACGGACGGGCGCTGCTGCAGGCCGCCGTCGCCGGGCGGCACGGTCGTGAGCCCGACGCGAGCCGGCTGCTCGCCGACCTGCGCCGCGGGCTGGAGGGCCGGCTCGACGTCGGCGGCCAGCTCGCCGCCCGGGAGGAGGCCTACGCGACCCGCCGTCCGTGGCGCACCCCTGGCGCGCCGCGGGCGACGTTCGACGACTCCGGGTCGAGGACGGTGCTGGAGGTGCGCGCCCCCGACCGGGCCGGGGTGCTGTTCCGGATCGTGGGTGCGCTCGCCGAGGTCGGCGTCGACGTGCGGACGGCGATCGTCGCGACCATCGGTCTCGACGTCGTGGACGCCTTCTACATCCAGGAGCCTGACGGCGCCGAGGTCGTCGGCGAGGCCCGGCGCCGCGAGGTCACCGACGCCGTACTGGCCGCGCTGGCCGTCGACTCCGACGAGCCGCCCGCGGCCTGAGGCCGGTCAGCGGTCAGCAGTCGGCGGTCAGCGCGGCGGGTGTCAGTGCGGCCGGTGGTCAGTGCGGCCGGTGGTCAGTGCGGCGGGCTGTCAGTGCGGCGGGCGGTCAGTCGGCCGGCCTCAGGGCGCGGGCGTGCCGGTCTGGCGGAGGATCTCCTGGACGCGGACCTCGACCGCGGCCGGGTCGATGCCCAGTTGCCGGCCGATGTGCGACGACCAGACCTCGGACCGGACGGTGGTCGCGTAGTCCAGGTCCGCGCGCACGTTCTGGCGGCGGGTGTCCCGGTTCTGGCTGATCATCACGAACGTAGACAGGAAGATCGCCTCCAGACTGACGACCATCGTCAACAGGCCGTAGGGAAACGGGTCGAAGATTATCCTGTCGCCAAAGGCGCCCTGGTTGAGCAGGATCCAGCCGGTGAACCAGACGAGGTGCAGGTAGACGAACGACATCGAGCCGGCGAAGCCGGTGACGGCGTCGGCGAACCGCTCCTGACCGGTCCGGCGCTGCGCGAGCAGCATTCGCTCGTTGAAGACCTTCGGATGGTGCCTGCCGCTGTGTGGCGGCGAGCTCGTGCCCTCGCCGTCCGGTGTGTGCGTCACGTCCCCATGCTCGCAAGCCGGGCGGATGGGGCGGTTCGGCGCGGAGAATCTCACGTCGTGGGACGTGGATCGCATGCCATGGTGGTCCGGGGCGGCCCGGTCTGGCGATTGCGCAGATGATGACGCCTCTGCCTGGGGCGGGCAGGATGGGACGGCATGAGCGTCGACAGTGCCGCCGGCCACTCCGGGGAGACGCTGGACCACCGGCGTGACCGGAACTGGACCGAGCTGCTACAGGAGCTCCGCGTCGCGCAGACGGGCGTGCAACTGCTTACAGCCTTTCTGTTGGCGCTCCCGTTCCAGGAGAAGTTCTCGGACCTCACCTCGAACCAGCGGGTGCTCTACCTGGTCGTCGTGCTGCTCGCGGTCGCGGCGACGGGCCTTCTGCTGATGYCGGTCAGCCTGCATCGGGCGGTGTTCCGCCGTCACCAGAAGGAACTGCTCATCCAGGCGGCGAACGCGCTGGCGCAGGCGGGGCTCGGGCTGCTCGCGCTCGCCGTCGCCGGCGTCGTCACCCTCATCTTCGACGTCGTCGTCGGCACCACCGGGGGGATCGTCGCCGGTGCGCTGACCTTGCTGGTTCTTGTCCTGCTCTGGGCCGTCATTCCCGCGATCGTCCGGAGGCGGGCGGATGCGGGGACACCGTCGTAGCCAGGGCTGGCCGCGGCGCCACACGACCGGGCCGGGCCCGCGGGCGGTAACGGTAACGGTAAACGGGGACAGCGCCGTCTAGCCCGCCGCGCTGGTAGTCCACCGCACTGGCCCAACAGCGGCCACTCAAGCCCGACGGCGGCCGTGGCCGGGTCAGCTGCCGCGAGTCGGGCAGCGGCCGCGGGCCGCTCAGAGCGTGACTGTCGCCCAGACCGCCAGGCCGCCGACACGGCGAGGGGCGTGCCCGGCCGCGCGAGGGTGCCCCGAGACGCGCCGGCCCGCCGCGCACCCGGACCGGGCCGCCAGAGCGGGAGTCCGGCCCGGGGCCGTGGGGACGATCGGTGCCAGAGCCTGGCGCGGACCGAAGCCGCCCGGTCGCCCGTGTCGCCCCCGGCCCCGAAGCGCGCGCAGTGGCCGAGCGGGTGGCGTGTGCGCGGCGCCGACGTGGCAGGTCGGGCCCGGCTGGATGGGCGGAGTCGGGACGGCCTGCTCGGCGGCGCGCACGATCCGAACCGGGGCCGCGGGAGACAGCGGCCGTGCCGCCGCGGCCGGCCTGGCGACCGGCGCCTTCGCGCCCGCCACCGGGCGGGTGGGCGCCGAGCCGGCGACCGGCCGAACCGGTGCCCGGGAAGGCTGCTGGCGGGGCTCCCGCTCCACCAGCTCGCGGCGTACCTGCTCGAGCAGGTCGCTCAGGCGGATGCCCAGCCCGCGGCATACCGCGGCGAGCACCTCGGACGACGCCTCCTTGCGGCCACGCTCCACCTCGGACAGGTAGGGGACGGAAACCCGCGCCGCGGCCGCCACATCACGCAGCGTCCGGCCCTGGCTCATCCGGTAGTCGCGTAGGGCGTCCCCGACCAGCCGGCGCAACAGCGGCGGTGACTCACTCGATGTCGTCATCCGTCGCCTCCCGCCGCCACCAGCCTCGTCGCGTTCGCCTTCCAGAGCCAGCCAGCCAGCCGGGAAGGCGCCGCGACGGTTTCCCCTGATCGTAGTCGGCGCCGGTCCCGCCGCGACCCCGACGTGGAAGTCCGCGTCCGATCCGGTGCTCCGGTGGCGGATGGAGTTCAGGCGTCGCGGTGGACGGTGTCCGGAGCGAAGGCGGGCAGGCAGACCGAGATGTAGTCGGCCCCGTCCGCGCCGCGAGTGCTGTACCGCACCCACTCGCCGGCCGCCGTGTGGACGGCCTCGCCGGCACCGACCTCGATCACCCCGTCCGAGTGCTCAACGGTGAGTGCGCCGCGCAGCACCAGCGTGTACTCGTCGAACTCGGGCCGCTGGCCAGGCTCCTCCCAGCCGGAGGGGCTGGTCATGTGCGCGATGCTCACGCCGGACGAGCCGGTGTTCACCTTGCCCACGTACTCGCGGATGATCTTCGGTAGGGTGCCCGCCGCTTCGACGATGGTCGGCTTCTGAATAAAAGTCGGCATGCGGACCATCATCGCCCCAACCTCGTCGTCCGACTTCGCTGGGAGCCGGCCGGCGCACGGCCAGGCGGCGGCGGAGGTGGAAAGCCGCGAGGACTAGTCGCCGGCCGCGCGGCGGGCCCGGTGAGCGTCGTCGTGCAGGCCATGCAGGAACGACTCGGCGATGCGGACCTGCTCCTCGAGGGAACGCAGCTTCTCCTCGCCGAGGGCGACCCAGGTGTGCAGCCGGTCGAGGAGCTCCTCGCGCCGCTCGGGAGGAGTGCCGGCGCTCGTCGCCTCGTCGCGCAGGGCGATGAGAGCGCGCATCTCGTCGAGGGCGAAGCCGAGCGGCTTCATCTTCTTGACCAGGAGGAGACGGTCGACGGCGTCCTCGTCGTACAGCGGCGCCCCGGCTCCGTCCTCGGCGACGGCGGCGAGCAGGCCGGCCTCGGCGTAGAAGCGCGTCGTGCGCAACGACAGGGTGACCTTGTCCGCTACGTCGCCGATCGGGTAGACCTCGGGTCCGGCGCTGGCGGCGGACGGGATGCTATGCGTGCTGGACAACTGAACCCTTATCGATGCTGGAGGCGGGACGGGTGGGCTCGGCGGGTGCCGCTGGCCGGGCGTGGGCGCACCCGGCGTCCGTTACGCGTCGGCTGGTGACCGCTCGTGGCGGCGCCGGCGGCGCGAACGGTCAGGTCCGGTCGGGGCTCGTCTCGGTCGAAGGCGCGTCGTGCTTGGGGCCGTCTGGGTGGTGAGTGGTGGCGGCGCGCACCATGCCGTCACTGTCACCATCGTCGCAGGTCGCGGCGCTCTCACCGGCGATGGGGGCGGTGTCGGTGGCACCGGAGTGGGGGACGATGTCCGTGAGGTCGTCCGGGTTGTCGGGCAGGCGGGACGCGTCGTCGTGCAGGCCCGCGACGAAGTCCGCCGCGATCCCGGCCCGTGCCCGCAGGTCGGCGAGCTTCTCCTCCGCGAGCGTCGCCCAAGTCCTCAGCCGCTCCCGCAGCTCATGCTGACGGTCCGCGGTCAGGTCCGGCAKGCGAAGCTCGTCACGCACCGCGAGCAGGGAGCGCATCTCCTCCAGCGTGAAGCCGAGGGGCTTCATCCGCTTGATCAGAAGCAGCCGGTCCAGGGCGTCCTCGTCGTAGAGACGGAAGCCACCCTGAGTCCGTCCGACCGGGGTCAGCAGCCCGGCCTCCTCGTAGAAGCGGACCGTGCGCAGAGACAGACCTACCTGCCGGGCCACATCCCCGATCTGGAGGACGGTGCTCGGGGCAGCCGTGGCCGCATCCTTCGCGGACGCGTCCGGATCCCGTCGGGCGGTGAACAAGGCTGCCCCCACCTCACTGTCGAGTTCCGAATACCGAAGACCGGCGGCCTCGCCGGTGACTTTACGACAGTTGGCCCGAACCCGGCACGTCGACCGCGCCAGGCCGAAACGGTTCTCGGCGGCCTCGCTGGCCGGGGCTCAGCGGGGCAGGGGATGGAAGCTCCGCCGGGGCGCGCGGAGACGACGGCGGAGCCTCGCGGCCGGGACGACGGCCGGCCGTCGGTCACCCCAGCCGGGCGAGCTCCTTGCCGATCTCGGCGGCGGTGGCATAGGTGACGCCGATCAGTCCGACGTTCTTCCAGCGCAGCACGCCGTCAGCGTCCACGAGGAACACCGAACGGCGCAGCCCAAGACCGGGCATCGCGATCCCGTACTGGCGGATCACGGCACGGTCCGGGTCGGCCAGCAGCGGGAAGGACAGGGCGCGATTCCTGGCGAACCGCTCGTGGCTGTCGAGGTCCTGCGGGCTGATGCCCCAGACCTGGGCGCCGACGCCCGAGAACACCTCCATGCTGTCCGCATACGAGCACAGCTGCTTCGTGCAGACCGGCGTCTCGTCGCCGGGGTAGAACGCGAGCACGATCGGGGTGCCCTTGGCGACGGAAAGGGTGTAATCGGAACGGATGGTCTCGCCCTCGTGGACGACCAGGCCGGAAAGGGTGAAGTCGGGGGCCTGCTGGCCCACCGTGGGGGTCGCCATCTCAGCACCCGGCCGAGGTGTCGGGAACCGGAGCCAGCGCTGGCATCGGAGTCTCCTGTCGATGTCGGGTTCGGCGGTAGTCAGGCCACACAACGACCGCGGACAGCGTCAGTTGCCCTTATGCGCCATGGCGTACCAGCCGCGCAGCCTAGATGACGCAGGCGGCCAGCGCGGGCGCTTTAGGTGACGTGCACGTTTCTTATGGTGCCGGGTGCGTTGATTCGGACACGTTCCAAGGACTGGTGACGACGGTTTCGGACTCGCCGTCCGCGTAGCCGCCCATCCCGTCGTCCTCGGCCCTGACGGCATCGGCGCCGACGAGGCCGAGCGGGAGCGTGGAGCTCGGCGGGTCGGCGCCCGCGTCTCGCGACTGCTCCCAGCTCGGCTCGGCGGCGTTCGTTCGCGCCGTCGTCGGGTCGGGCGCCGTCGGGTCGGGCGCCGTCAGGTCGGGCGCCGTCAGGTCGGGCGTCGTCCGCGGCCCCGGCCGGACCGGGCGGCTCGCCGAGCGCGTGTGCGCGCCGCGCGTCCGCCGGCCAGCGGACCGGCCGGCGGGCGGACCCGCGCCGGCCGCCTGGTGTGGGCCGACGGCCGACGGCGCCCAGACGGCCGCCGCCAGCGCCACCCCCATCGCCGCGACCAGTGCCAGCACGACGATCAGCCCCGTGGCCAACAGCAGCACCGGGGGCAGCCCCAGCTGGTGACCAAAGACAAGCAGACAGCTCAGGCCGATCGCGATGCCCCCGACGACCGCCGCCCGACCGTTCGTCCGCCGCTCGCGGCGGCGCCTGCCCGGCAGCTCGATGCCCGCGGTGGCCGGCGCGTGCGCCGTCGGGCGGAGGGTCCTGAGCGGCTCGACCCCGACCGCGGTCCTGGTCTTCCCCACGGCGTCGGTCTCCGCGTCGGCCCGCGCCGCGTCGGTGTCCGCCGCCGCGCGGCCATCCGCGCTGGCCGGCTCATGAGCGTCCCGCTCGGGCGCGGCCAGCGCCGTCGGGCGCAGCAGGGTCACCGATCCATCGAGGCTCGCGACGGCGAGCAGCTCGCGCTCGGGGGCGAACGCGACGGCGGTCACCGGCAGCCGGGTACGTATCCGCCCGACCGCCGCGGTCGGGTCCCGCAGGTCCCACAGCGCGACGTGCTCCGCGCTCACGGTGGCCAGCCACCGGCTGTCCGCGCTGAAGGTGACCGACGTGACCCAGCCGGCGTGCGCGTCGATCGAGGCCCGCGGCGCCGGCGCCGACGGGTCGATCGTGTGCCAGAGGTCGACGGCGCCGTCGAGGCGTCCCACCGCCATGGTCCGGCCGTCCGGCGCGACCGCCACGGCGAACAGCGGGCCCTCGCCGGCCGTCAGGTGCATGCGGCGCACCGGCGTGGCCGAGACCTCCCAGAACTCGATCCGCTCGCCCGCGGTCGCGAGCCAGTGGCCGTCCGGGAAGATCGCGGCGGCGCGGATCAGGCGTGAGTCACCCGCGCGGCCCAGCGGGCGGGGGTGGGTGGGGTCGGCGACGTCCCAGATCCGGGCGGCCTCCGCGGCGAAGGCGGCGGCGAGCCGTCGCCCGTCCGCCGAGAAGTGCAGCCCGGTCAGCCCCCCGGGATGGGCGAGCAGCCCGCGCGGAACAGGTCCGGCCAGCTCCTCGATCTCCCAGAGCACCGCGTTGGTGTCGTCATGGCCCGTGGCCAGCCACGTGCCGTCGGGTGAGAACGCCACGACCGGCCCGGCCGCGAACCTCGTCGAGACCTCCCACATCCGCGCGGGCACGCCCGGATCGGCGACGTTCCACAACCGGACGAGGCCGTCGCCGCTCGCCGTCGCGAGCCGCCGCCCGTCCGGCGAGAAGGCCACCGCGTAGACCGGCGCGAACCGCCGGTCGATGTTGCCCCTGGCCCAGGCCGGCCGGGACCGTGAGCGTCCGGCCGCCTGCCAGCGCCGCTCGG
Organism: Pseudofrankia asymbiotica; assembly: GCF_001983105.1. Classification (GTDB taxonomy): domain Bacteria; phylum Actinomycetota; class Actinomycetes; order Frankiales; family Frankiaceae; genus Pseudofrankia; species Pseudofrankia asymbiotica. Next base: position 20,290 of record NZ_MOMC01000028.1, read on the forward strand.
ACGGCCGGGGTGGAGCCGCCGGCCAGATCAGGGCGGGCAGCAGGTATCGGCCCCGCGGCCGGGCCGCGGTCTCCTCCCAGTCCACGGCGGGGAGCCAGCGCCGAAACCGCGGCTGGCGCAGCGTCCGCTCCCAGCTCATGTCCAGCGACCAGCGCAGCGCCCGCGGCCCGCGCCGCGAGGATGGCTCCCGCCCCGACCGTGACCAGGTCGCGGGCAGTGGGAGGCCTGCCCCCCGCCAGTCGTTCCAGGGCCACCGGCGCGGCCGGCGCCGCAGCACCCCGACGACCGCGAACCCCTCGTCGGCCTCGGCCACGCCCGGCCAGGTCGTGTCGGCCGCCGCGGCGGACCGCTCCGCGGCGGCCACGGTGGCGCTCCCACCGGTGGCGCTCCCACCGGTGGTGCTCTCACCGGTGGCGCTCCTACCGGTGGCGCTCCTACCGACTGGAGCCGCGGTGGCCCGGTCGGCTGGGTCAGCACCCCCAGGACTCGTCGATGCGGTGGCATCGTCCGGCGCGCCGCCAGGAGCGGTCGGGCTGTCCCACCCGCGGTAGGCGAGCGGAACGGTGAGCGGCCCTGTCTCGCCGGCCATAGGCGTCAGGAACGGGCCGTCGATCGGGGGGAGGATCAGGGGGCCGGTGTCCAGGGGGGGTGTCGGGATCGGGACCGGGCCGGTCGTCGGGTCATCCGGGATCAGCAGACGGATCAGCTCACTGAGATCCCCCGTGCCCGTCGGGCTGAGCGGTGAGGAGACCCGGGTCTCGACCGGCTCCGGCGTCGCGTCGGCGAGTCCGGCCATTCCAGCGCCGGCCCGCTGGGCGGCCCTGCCCGGCGCGGGACCAGCCGTCGCCTCCGGCAGCGGCGACCGCGCTGTCGCCGTGGCGGGCGCGGCCTTGGCGCGGGCTGGCCGGGCTCGGGTCGCCTTGGCCGCCGAGGGAGCCGGCTGCCGCACAGTCGGTGTCTCGTCGGCCGTGGCCTGGTCGGCCGGCGCCACCGTCGAGACCGTCGTGCCCTTCACGGCCGGCGTCTTGGCCGGCGCGCGCCGAGGAGCCCGCTTGCGGGCCGGCACCGCGGGCACGGCCTCGGTCTCAGCCGCCGGGGCCGGCGAGGCCGGCTGGGTCCCGGTCGTCAAGGCCTGGGCCACCGCGGGCTCGGGAGAGGTGACGGACGCGGGCGTGGGTGACACAGGCACGGGCGGCGCGGTCGTGGGTGACGCGGTTGTGGGCGACAGGGCCGCGGGGGGCGCGGGCTGGGTGGACGCCTGGCCGGTAGGCGCGGGCTGGACGGGCTGGGGCTGGGGCTGCGTGGGCTGGTGCTTCACCGACTGGGGATCCGGGGGCGGCGCCTTCACCGGCGGGGGTTCCAGGGGCATGGCCGACGTGGCCTCGTCCCCCCGCGGTCCCATGACCCCCAAGAATGGCACCGCGCGACGCCAGGCGCGGAGCTGGGTTGCCCGTCTTGCGAGGTGATTGTGGTACCCGCCCTATGTCGATCATGATCCGTCTCTCCCGCTGGTCAGCCCGTTGTGGGATGGCCGAGCAGGAAGAGGGCCTCGGCGAGGGCGATCTGCTCGATCTCGCTGGGGGCGACGCTCTCGTTGGGGGCATGGATGAGGCAGGCCGGCTCGGAGACCCCGATCAGCACGATCTCGGCGTCCGGGTAGGTCCGCGCGAACGTGTCACACAGCGGGATGCCGYCGCCCTGCCCCGCGGTGGTGACCGGCCGCCCGTAGGCAGCCGCCAGCGCCGCTGTCATCGCGCGGTAGCCAGGCCCGTCGGTCTCGGCCCGAAACGACGCGCCGATGCCCTCCAGCTCGACCTCCACCCGGACACGCCACGGAGCGACCGCGCGCAGATGCTCGGCGAGCAGGCCGTAGGCGGCCTCCGGGTCGACGCCCGGCGGGACCCGCAGGTTCAGCCGGGCCGCGGCGGCCGGCTGCACCGCCGACGGCGCACCGGTCAGCGGGGGCACCTCCATGCCGATGACCGTCAGCGCCGGCCGGGCCCACAGCTGGTCGGCGACGGTGCCGCTTCCGAGCAGGCCCACGTCGGGCAGCACGTGCGCGTCGGCCCGTAGCCGCTCCTCGGGGTACGGCTCGCCGTTCCACACCCCGCCGTTGGCGAGCCCGGGGATGGTGACGTCGCCCGCCTCGTTGTGCAGTGTCGCGAGCATCGCGACCAGCGCCAGCAGGGCGTCCGGCGTGGGGCCGCCGAACATGCCGCTGTGCATGCCGCTGGTACCGGTCGTCACGCGGACGACGGCGCTCACCAGGCCGCGCAGCACCGTCGTCAACGTCGGCACGCCCACGGCTACGTTGCCCGAGTCGCAGATCACGATCGTGTCCGCGGCCAGCGGGCCCGGGTTCTGCTCGACGAACCGCTCGAGCCCCCCGGTGCCCTGCTCCTCGGAGCCTTCGACGACGACCTTGATGCCGACCGGCGGCGCGGCCCCGACCGCCCGCAGCGCGGTGAGGTGGGCCATCAGGTTGCCCTTGCAGTCGGAGGCGCCCCGGCCATACCAGCGGCCGTCCCGCTCGGTCAGCGTGAAGGGCGGGCTGTCCCAGCTCGCCTCGTCGCCCGGAGGCTGGACGTCGTAGTGGGCGTAGAACAGCACGGTCGGCGCGCCGGGGGGCGCCGGCCGGTGGCCGATCACCGCTGTGGAGCCGTCCGGCGTCTCCACCAGCCGCACGTCCGGCAGCCCGGCGTCGCGCAGCGCGTCCGCGACCAGGCCCGCGCAGCGCACGCAGTCCGCCGACGGCCCCAGCCGGGGATCGAAGACGGTCGGGATGGCGACGAGCTCGGCGAGCTCGTCGCGGACGCGCGGCATCAACGCCCGTACCCGTCCCGCGACGTCGGCGGTGAGCTCGGCCGGTACGCCGCCGAAAGGCTCCTGGGTGGACGGGCCGGCGGGCACGCCGGGGGTGGCGGCTGGCATGGCCTCATCTGACCACGGCCCCCACCGCCTCCGCCGAGCGGGGAGACGCCACGCCAGGAGACAGGACGCGGTGGCTGGGTTGTCAGGGGACCACGGCCGTGCGGGGGAAGGTGGCCCTAGGTCCCGCCCGGGCCACCACACGGCCGTGGTCCGTCTAGGGGATCGGCGGCTCGCCGAACGGGGTGGTGCTGGGGCCGGGGGTGGGGCGGTCGGGAGCGGCGGGGCCGGTGCGGATCTGGATGGTGCGGACCGAGCGCCAGTTGACGAGCATCGTGTGGCCGTCCGCCAGGTAGAGCTGCTCGACCTCGCAGCGGAAGACCGCCTGGGCGACGCGTCCGCGGAGCTCGTCCGGGTCGGTGTCGGCCGGCAGCTCGAACGTCTGGCCGTCGATCACGATCCGCACTTCCACAGGCTCAACGGTCGCACATGTGTTCGATCAGGGCAACGCTGTGGGCGTCTCGGCGTGGCGGCGTCGCGTGGTGTCCGACTGGCCCATAGGTGCGGGTCCCGTTGTGTCGGCCCGCGGGTACCTTGCGCCTGCCCTTAGGTAAGCCTAATTTTGGCAAGGTTAACCATAGTTTTTGCTCGTCAGCGAGTCGCGAGCGGCCGTCGACGTACTAGTCCTGAGTAAATCGTGAGGGAGGACCGTCGGTGCTTCCGACCTTTGTGATCGGCCTGCGCGAGGGGCTGGAAGCCTCTCTGATCGTTGGCATCGTGGCGGCGTTCCTTCGCCAGAGTGGCCGACGTGACGCCCTGCGGCAGGTGTGGATCGGCGTCGCGCTGGCCGTCCTGCTCTGCCTGGGCATCGGCATCGCCCTGCAGGCGCTGGACCGGGAGCTGCCGCAGCGCCAGCAGGAGGAGCTGGAGACCGTCATCGGGCTTATCGCCGTGGCGATGGTCACATACATGGTTGTCTGGATGCGGCGGCACTCGCGGGACCTGAAGCGCTCGCTGGAGACCGCGACCGCGTCCGCCCTGGAGACGGGGTCGACCAGGGCCCTGGTGGTCATGGCCTTTCTCGCGGTGCTGCGGGAGGGCTTCGAGACCGCGGTGTTCCTGATCGCCGCCTTCAACGCCAGCACGTCGCCGGCGGCCGCCGGCGGCGGGGCGCTGCTCGGCGTGCTGGTCGCGGTCGTCGTGGGCGTCGGTATCTACCGGGGCGGCGTGCACATCAACCTGTCTCGCTTCTTCCGCGTCACCGGGCTGGTCCTCGTCCTGGTCGCCGCCGGGCTGCTGGCGACCGCCGCCCACACCGGCCACGAGGCCGGCTGGCTCGACGCCGGCCAGAAGAGGCTCTTCGACCTGTCCTGGCTGGTGAGACCGGGCACACCGCTGGCGAGCGTGCTGACCGGCGTGCTGGGCCTGCAGCCCCGGCCAGTGGTCGCGGAGTTCATCGCCTGGATCGTCTACCTGGTCCCGCTGGCGCTGTTCGTCGCCTGGCCCGCGCGACGACGCCCGCCGCGCTCCGCCGCGGCGGAGCCCGCCGCGGCCGGGGAAGGTTCCTCGGCGGTCACCGAGGACCAGCGGGCCGGGGCACGGCCCCTCCCGCGTGACGCCTCGGCAACGACGCCGTAGAGCCGGGCCGCCCGGGCGTGGTTCTTCCGGGCGCCCTTCCGATGACTGTTCTCATTTTCGATCTGGGGGTACTTTCGTGCGTCGCGCACCACTCGCGCTCAGTGCCATCGCCGCCGTCGTCGCCGTGAGCGCCGCCGCCTGTGGCAGCGACTCGTCGGACTCCGACACGGCTGACGGCGGCAAACAGACCGTCGCCGTGACGATCACCCCGCAGGGGTGTACGGCGGATCCGGCGACCATCCCGGCCGGCCCGACGACATTCAAGATCGCCAACAAGGACGCCGACGCCATCACCGAGGTCGAGCTGCTCAACGGCGACACGATCCTCGGCGAGAAGGAGAACCTGACGCCCGGCCTGTCGGGCACCTTCTCGCTGAACGTCAAGGAGGGCAAGTACCAGCTCTACTGCCCGGGAGCCGAGGGCGGCGAGGACAAGGAGAAGACCGACTTCGTCGTCACCGCGGCCAAGGCCGGAGCCACGGCCAAGGCGACGTTGCCGGCGGGGGTGACCGAACAGCTCAACAAGGCGGCCACCGACTACGCCGTCTACGTGCGCGCCCAGGTCGCCGAGCTGGTGACCAACACCGCGCCGTTCGTCGCGGCTGTCAAGGCCGGTGACATCGCCAAGGCCGCGGAGCTCTACGGCGTCCCCCGCCTGAACTACGAGCGGATCGAGCCGGTCGCCGAGTCGTTCGGGGACCTCGACCCCGCCATCGACGCCCGGATCGACGACGCTCCCGACCCGGCGACCTGGACCGGCTTCCACCGCCTCGAGAAGGCCATCTTCGCCGACAAGTCGCTCGACGGGATGTCGCCGATCGCCGACCAGCTCGCGGCCGACGTGGGCAAGCTCAACACGCTCGTCGCCACGACCACCTTCCAGCCCGCGCAGGTGGCCAACGGCGCGACCGAGCTGCTCGACGAGGTGGGCCTGACGAAGGTCACCGGCGAGGAGGAGCGGTACAGCCTCCTCGACCTCCTCGACATGCAGGGCAACATCGACGGAGCGGACAAGGCTTTCACCCTGCTGGAGCCGGCGCTCCAGAAGCTGGACCCGACGCTGGCCACGAACGTCCGGGCCCGCTTCACCGACATGTACAAGGCGCTCGACCCGTACAAGGAAGGCACGGGCTACGTCTCGTACGACAAGGTCACCGAGGACCAGCGGCGCGCGCTGACGCAGACCGTCGACGCTCTCGCCGAGCCGCTGTCGCAGGTGGCCGGCACGGTCGTGCAGTAGGACCGGCGCGGCCGGTCGTGCGTCAGGAGTAACGGCCGATGGCTGCCCGGGCCAGGCCCGGGCAGCCATCGGTAGCAGGCGGCGGCGTTCGTCGAACGTCCGCCGGAAACCAGACGAGAAGGACATGCGGCGATGGCCGAGTATCGAGGACTGTCGCGACGCCGGGCGTTGCTGGGCGCGGCTGGTCTGGCCGGGGCGGGTGCGGCCACGACCGTGGCCGGCTGCTCGGATGACGCGGCGCCCGCCGCTTCCACCCCGCCGAGCGCCGTCATTCCGTTCTACGGCCGCCAGCAGGCCGGTATCACCACGGTCGCCCAGGACCGGCTGGCCTTCGCGGCCTTCGATGTCTCGGCCGGAGTGAGTCGCGACGGCCTGCGTGACCTGCTGCGGGTCTGGACCGACGCGGCTGGCCGGATGGCCGCCGGGCAGCCCGTGAGCGACGTCGAGACGGCGCCCCAGTCACCGCCACGGGACACCGGAGAGGCGATCGGCCTGTCCGCGGCCAACCTGACCATCACCTTCGGGGTTGGCCCGACGCTGTTCGACGACCGCTTCGGCCTGGGCGCCCGCCGCCCGGCCGCTCTCGTCGACATCCCGTTCATGCCCCGCGACGCCCTCGAACCGAACCGCGGCGGCGGTGACCTGTGTATCCAGGCCTGCGCCGACGATCCGCAGGTCGCGTTCCACGCCGTCCGCAACCTCCGCCGGCTGGCCCAGGGCAGCGCCGTGCTGCGCTGGTTCCAGCTGGGGTTCGGCCGGACCAGCACCACCAGCGACGCCCAGCAGACCCCGCGCAACCTGATGGGCTTCAAGGACGRCACCAACAACATCAAGCGTGAGGACGCGAAGGCCCTCGACTCCTTTGTCTGGGTCGGCGCGGACACCGACCAGGCGTGGATGCGCGGCGGCACCTACGTCGTGACCCGCCGGATCCGGATGCTGCTGGAGGCCTGGGACCGGGACTTCCTCGCCGACCAGGAGGACGTCATCGGGCGTCACAAGGGGAACGGCGCGCCACTGGGCGCGACCGGCGAGTTCGACCCTGTCCCGCTGACGGCCAAGAACGAGGACGGCGCCCTGGTCGTCCCCGAGGACGCCCACATCCGCCTCGCCGCGCCGTCGGCCAACGGCGGCGTCTCCATCCTGCGGCGCGGCTACTCCTATACCGACGGGGTCGACCAGGAGACCGGCCAGCTCGACGCGGGCCTGTTCTTCATCGCGTTCCAGCGCGACCCGCGCACCGGATTCATCCCGCTCCAGCGACGGCTTGCGATGACCGACGCCCTCAACGAGTACATCAAGCACACCAGCAGCGCCGTCTTCGCCATCCCCCCCGGCGTCAAGACCGGCGACCACTGGGCAAGCGCCCTGTTCACGTAGTTTCCAGTGCCCGGCCCGCACCCGGTTTGGTGACGCTTCAGCGGCACGCAACCGCGCTGGGCGCGGAGGCGCACCTCGCGGAGGCCCGACCCACGAGCGAAGCGAAGTGGGTCGGGCCGCAGCGAGGTCGCCGCAGCGCCCGTGAGCGCAGGAGGACACGGCGCGGAGGTCCCGTGGGAGCGAAGCGAGTACGGGGCCGTAGCGCCGTGCCCGGACGGAGCGAACCGGGGACAACCTTCCCGCCCGACCCGGCTCGACTATGTCGGCCGGGACGGGAGCCGAACCGGAAACTCAAGCCTGGGCGCTGGCGGAGTACGACGGGGGCTTCGTCAGGGTGGTAGCCGCGCCGGTGGCTGGGACCACGCCGATCGCGCCGCCCTCCGGGCCGAGGCGGGTCAGCAGCAGCGGGATCTGGTGGTTCGCGATGTAGGCGTCGACGGCCTGCTGGGAGCCCTTCCACCAGCCGTAGTCGTCGATGATCAGTACCCCGCTGGGGCTGATCCGCGGGAACAGGTGCTCCATCTCGTGCCGGGTCGACTCGAACCAGTCGGTGTCCAGGCGCAGCAGCGCGATCTGCTCCGGGGCTCCGGCCGGCACCGTCTCCTCGACCATGCCCTTGACAAAGTGGATCTTGTCGGCGGGGTAGCCGATCCGCGCGACGTTCTCCTTGACCTGCTCCAGCGGCACGATCGACCAGGCCGAAGCCGGGTCGTCCGGGTCGGAGTTCGCGAGCAGGTGCTCGGCGGTCTGCCCGTCCGGCGCGATGTCGGCGCCGGTCGGCGGCGTCATGCCTTCGAAGGTGTCGAACAGGTAGAGGTGGCGGGAGGTGTCGCCGAGCTGCAGCAACGTGCGCGCGGCCGCCATTGACGAGCCGCCGGCCCACACACCGCACTCGACGATGTTGCCGGGGATCTTGTTCGTCACCAGGTAGCGGACGGCCTGGATGAGGCCGAACACCTTCGTCGGGTCGGTCATCGTGTAGGGCGACGTCTCGCGGATGGTCGCGATCGCCAGCGCATCCATGCCAGCGGAGTCGAGCCCGGGACGGCGGCGGACGACGTCGAAGCCGGTCTGCTGCACCGCCTTGCGCAGGGTCGTCTTCGCCTGGTCGGCGTATGCCTTGACTTGTTTCTTGGAAGCCATGCGCCTCTCCTCGACAACGAGCTGTACGCCTCTAGCTGCGCCTCGGTGCGACATTCGCACAGACTCGGCCGAGCGATGATGTCATAGCGGCCTGTGCCCCTTGACAGCCGGTTGGCTCCGGTTCCTCCGGTAGGGTGGCCCCCGAAGGGGAGTAGCCCTGCTGTCCGGCGCCGAGGTGCTGGACAGCCCGGTCGTCGACATACTGGCGGCGTCGCGCGTCAGGCCGATCTAGATCGGCCGAGACCCAGCGGCGCAGGCCCGGCGGCCGGGCCTGGTTGATCTTGCGGTCGACCGGGTGGGCGAGACCTTCGATCCGGTTCGCCTGCCGGGTCGAAGGGACTCGCGCCCCCGGCCCGGCCCGAGAAGAGGGACCAGGCCGTGAGCCTTACCGCCGCGTTCATTACCTTCGGCATCATTTTTCTCGCCGAGCTGCCCGACAAGACCATGGTCGCGAGCATCGTGATGGGCAGCCGCTACCGGCCTCTCTACGTCTGGGCAGGGGTGGCCGCCGCGTTCCTCGTGCATGTCACGTTGGCCGTCGTCGCCGGCAGCGTACTCACGCTGCTGCCGCACCGCGTCGTCGACGCGATCGCGCTGGTCCTGTTCGCCGTCGGCGCCGTGCTCGTCTACCGCGAGGGCCGCGARGGCCGCGAGGAGACGGGCGAGACCGGCGAGACGGGCGAGACGGGCGAGACCGATATGACCCGCGAGAGCCGCGGGAGCGTCCCGGCGGGCACCGTCGCGGCGGGCGCGCCCACGGCGGCGGGCGCGCCCACGGCGACGCCGAGGGGCGGCGGCGCGTCCGGCATCGCCGGTGAGCCGACCGCGGCGCCGGACGCGGCTCATCCGTCGGCCGGTGAGCCAGCGCCCAGTGACCTCGGGGTCGCGTCCGAGGAGCGGGAAAGCTCCGCATCCCGCGGGTTCTGGCGGGTGGCGGCGACCTCGTTCACCGTCATCTTCGTGGCCGAGATGGGCGACCTGACGCAGATCTCCACGGCGAACCTGGCCGCCCGGTTCGACTCACCGGTGACGGTCTGGCTCGGCGCGCTGCTCGCGCTGTGGTCGGTGGCGGCGATCGCGATCGCCGGTGGCCGCGGCCTGTTGCGGATCGTTCCGGTCAAGATCATCACCAGGATCGCGGCGGCTGCCTTCGTGATCCTGGCGATCCTGAGCCTCATCGACGTGATCCGCGGCTGAGCCGCGCGGCGGAGGCCGGGCCGAAGGCGTCGGAAGCGTCCGGGATGCTGAGGCCATGGCGAGCACGCGGCGACGCAACGACCCCTGGACTCCGGTGGCACCGGATCTGCCGGCCGAGCCAGCCCGGCCGATCGACGGTGGCCGGGGGCCGGCGGAGCTCGTCGAGCTGGCGGAGCTGCTCGCAGCGGCGGGCGACAGTGCCGGGCGCGACGTCCGGCTGGCCGGCGTCCGGCTGGCCGCGCTGCGGGTGGTCGCGCTGCGGGTGGTCGGCGGCCAGCTCGCCGGCGTGACCCTGCGGGACGTCGCGATACGGGACGTCGCGCTCGCCGGAACCATAGTCGACGGCGGCGCGGCGACCAGGGTGACGGTCGATGGCGGCCGGCTCTCGGGAGCCGTCTGGGTGGATGGCGAGATCCGCGACGCGCGGCTGACCGACGTACGGGCGGACGGCCTGACCCTGCGGTTCTGCCGGTTGCACCGCTCTCGGTTCGAGGGCTGCGACCTGACCGGCCTGGACCTGACCCGCGCCCGGCTTGACCACGTCGAGTTCGTTCGCTGTGACCTGACCGGCGCGGACTTCACCGGCGCGACCGTCACCGCGGCCCGCTTCGCCGGCTGCCGGTTCGACCGGGTGACGGGCGCGAGTGGCCTCGCCGGCGCCGAGATCGGCGCCGGCGACCTCATGGGCCTGGCGCCGTCGCTTGCCGCCGCCCTCGGCATCTCTCTCGTTGACACCTCGCCGGCGGACCGGGTCTAGGTCGGTCGAAAACTTCCTCTTGTGTTCGATGGGTGACTTTATCCATACGGAGTGTTTCGACCCGGTGTCCGGGTCTACCGACCCCACGTGCTTATATCTGTGCGTCGAGTGGGTCGGCGGTGCTGGGTATCGGGTTGCGAGGACCGCGCGGCCGGGCCGACGGAGGTCTCCGGGAAGGGCAAAGGGAGCCGGGACATGGGTGAGACCGTGGACGACGGTGCCTGCGGCGAGTGGCAGCGGGTGCCGGAGGAGATAGTGCAGCGGCTGGGCGACGTGCCCGGTGCCGCCTACGAGGTGCCTGACGAGGTGACCTGCGCGCTGGAAGGCGGTCACGAGGGCAGCCACACGGCCGTGCTGCAGGGCTGGGGCGACGACGAGGTGTGGCTGCTCTGGACCATGCCGAAGACCGTCGTGATCTCGAGCTGCCGGGCGGAGGGGCTGACCTGCCTGCTTCCGGCCGGGCACGCCGGCCGCCATCATGTGATCATGGCGGACGTGGTGGAGGACGAGGGGCCGTACTGGGTCGACGACCGGGCGGAGCTGGACGCTCGGCTCGCTTCTAGCCAGGCGGGGCCAGGCAGCGGATCCGCCGACCCCGCGTAGAGACCTCCCGCCGAACCCCTTCCGGGATCCCTGGGATCCCGCGGGTTCRCTAGGGCCTCGAACGCGATGTGGTCGCGAAGACCAGGATGACGTCAGCGTCGGCGCCGAAGTCGACCAGCTCCGCGGACGACGGCAGGGTGCCGAGCGCGTCGCGCAGCTCGCCGGCGCTCGCCCCTTCGCTGGCCGTGACCGTGTGCATCGCGGCCATGCCGTCCATCGCGCTGTTCCCGTCCGGAACGACGCCGTCCCCGTTCCCGTCCCCGTCAACCGCGTCGGCTTCCAGGCTCGCCGGCTCGGCGTCGACGAGGTCATACGGATATGGACCCTCGTCCGGCACGCGGGCCGGGAAGCGGTCCGCGGGCGCGGCAGTGCCGGTGCCGGTGCCGGCCATTGTGGCGGCGGACGACAACGAGTCCGCCAGCCGTTGAGCCTCCACCGGCAGCAGGTACACCGCGTTCAGGACGTCCAGCAAGGACGACTGCAGCCGCATGACGATGACGCGGGCGCCGCCGTCGATGCCCGGTTGGGTGCCGACCGTGACGACGCTCCCGTCGAGCTGGCTCACGAGGGTGAGTGGCTCCCTGGGGGTGCCCGGCCGGGGGACGAGGGCCTGTTCATCGCGCATGGCCCAAAGATCGCATCCCCGGCTGCCCCATCCCACCCCGCGCGGCGGGGAGCTTTTCGCGGTCGGTCGCGTCCGGCCAGACGAACAGCGGGAGGCCGAGGATCGACGGGTGGTCCCCTGTCGTGCACCCAGCGTCAAAACGATGGGTGAACTCTGCTGACGGGGTGTGAGCCCAGTCGAGAGGGGTACGACGCTGCATGGTTGACGGGCCTTGCGTCCCGCTACGTCACCCGATCGAAGTGTCTGAGCCCGATCACCGTCACGACTACGGTGACCCGGGCCGGTGGTTTCGCCGTTCCGTCGTCGGCCGCGCAGGCGCCGTTGCCTGGAGATGGGCTGACAACGGTGGGGAGCTGGATCACGCCCGCTCGGGGCGTGCGCGACGCGAGGCTGTTCCGGCCGCTCCCCGCGCCGCCAGGACAGGGCCGTATGTCCGGCCGGGGACGACCCGGACGGAAGCCGAGGCGGGAGCAATGATCCTGAGAGTGCGTGTCGAAGTTACGGGTCCGCATGCAATCGTGATCTGGCCCGAGGGAGACGTCGATTACTCCTCCCTCGATCCTCTGCGAGAAGCCCTCATGGACGCCCGGATGGCGGGTGTCAGCGAAATCGTCGTTGACTTCACCGACGTGGGGTTCCTGGACTCGCAGGGCCTTGCTGTCATCCTTTACGCCCACCGACGGCAGCGTTCCAGCGGTGGTCGGCTGATCCTGCGCAACCTCAACGACATGGCCCGACGTCTGCTGCACGTGACGAACCTGACCACCGTGCTCGACGTCGAGGGCGGGGTGGGCGAGCGTCCGACGGCGGCTGCCGCCGCTGCCGCGTCGCGCGCCACCCGTGGCGAGTGACCTGGTAGGGGAGCCCGATCTCGTACCGAGCCGAGCCTGATCCCGGGGGATGCCTGATGGGCATGACGCCGCGGCTGGTGGCGAGCTCCGAGTGACAGAGCCGGCGATCTGGCGGCCGGCACCGTCGGCGCGCGGTCAGTGTGTCAGTGACCGGCCGTGTCGGTGACCGGCCGTGTCGGTGACCGACCGTGTCAGTGACCGAGCCGGTCGGCGGCGGCGGCGTGCCAGCGGTACTGCGCGTCGACGGTGTGCCGGGTGAAGCCGAGACGCTCGTACATCCGCACCGCGCGGGCGTTGTCCTCATCGGTGTAGAGCATCACCGCGGTGAGGCCACGGGCGCGCAGATGGCGCAGCCCGGCCAGGGTCAGGGCGCGGCCCAGCCCCCCACCCGCGCGGGAGGGGTCGACCCCGACGACGTAGACCTCTCCGATCGGGAGCGCCCCGTCCGGCCCGGCCTGGCCGCCGGGCGGTGTCGGGTCCTCGGCGTGCACCTTCGTCCAGTGGAAACCGACCAGCTCGCCGTCCCGTTCGGCCAGGAAGAAGCCCGCCGGATCGAACCACGGCTCCGCTTCGCGCGGTAGCAGGTCCTGCTCGGTCCAGCGGCCCTGCTCTGGGTGGCTGGCGAACGCCAGGGCGTTGAGCGCGAGCCAGGCCCGCTCGTCACGGCCCGGTTCGAAACGCCTCACGGTCACGTCCGCCGGCCACGTCGGCTCGGGTAGTTCCTCGTCGGCGGACTTCGCGTCGGTGACCAGGGATCGGCGTAGCTGCAGCAGCACCCGGCCACGCTCGAACCCCCTGCGCGTGGCGAGCGCGGCGGCGGCCGCCGAGTCGCCGTGTGCCCAGATGTCCAGCGTCGCCGGGCTCGCGGCGGCGGACTCCTCGGCCGGTGACTCGCTGGCCACCCGTTGGACGAGGGCCTCGACGAGGGCTGACCCGACTCCCCGGCGCCGCCGGTCCGGGCGGACGACCAGCTCCGCCTCCCACGCCCCACCTCCCGCATGGGCGAGGTGCGCATACCCGGCGACGTCACTCGCGGCCGCGGCCGGCCCCGCCGCCGTGGGGTCGGCCGCGAGCAGGTGGAATCGGCCTGGCGCCGCGCCTGATCCCGGCCGGACCGTCAGGGCGACGTCATCGGAGACCGGTCCGACGCCGTCGGCGGCGTGCGCGGCCGCGACGACCGACCGCACCGCGTCGGACTCGGCCGCGGTGAGACTGTCCGACCAGCCCAAAGAGGTCACAAGCAGACGGTAGTCACCCTGGCGGCGAGGCGCACCCACCAGGCACGCAAGCCAAGACGACCGTGTTTCTGGGACGCGCGGACAGTCCGCGCGTCCCAGAAACACGGTCGCGAAGCGCCAGAAGCGCCAGCCTCAGACGCGCTCGGGGGTGCGGAGCTCATCGCGGTCGAGGCGCCCGGCGCCGTTCGACTCGGGCAGTGGGGTGATCGGCGGGGCGACGAACTTGTAGCCGACGTGGCGCACGGTGCCGATCATCGACTCGTGCTCGGCACCCAGCTTGGCGCGCAGCCGGCGGACGTGGACGTCCACCGTGCGGGTGCCGCCGTAGTAGTCGTAGCCCCAGACCTCCTGCAGCAGCTGGGCCCGGGTGAAGACCCGGCCAGGGTGCTGAGCGAGGTACTTGAGCAGCTCGAACTCCTTGAAGGTGAGCTCGAGGGGCCGGCCACGCAGCTTCGCCGAGTAGGTCGTCTCGTCCACCGAGAGGTCGCCCGAGCGGATGACGCCGGCCTCCGCGGTACCGCCTGCGGCCGCCACCCGGCCGATCGCCAGCCGCAGCCGGGCCTCGACCTCCGCCGGGCCGGCCGTGTCGAGCACCACGTCGTCGACTCCCCAGTCCGCCGAGACGGCGGCCAGGCCGCCCTCGGTGACCAGGGCGAGCAGCGGGGTGGTGAGGCCGGTCGTGCGCAGCAGGCGGCACAGGCCGCGGGCGATGACGAGCTCACGGCGACCGTCGACAGCGATGACGTCGACCGGCGGGGCGTCGAGCAGGGCGCTGGCCTCCAGCGGGGCGACGCGCACCGTATGAGTGAGTAGTCCGAGCGAGGGGAAGGACTCGGCAGACGGACCGGGTGCGTTGGTGAGCAAAAGGACGACGCTCAAGACGGCTCCTCCATGTGCGGCGGATGTGTGGTGGGGCAGCGTCGACCCAGGTGTGCCGTGCGGTTCGCACTTGACCTCAGAAGGCACAAGTCGAACCTCGGCGTCTCACGACCGTCATGGGCATGAAACGCACATCGGTACGTGAGGAGGATAGCGGAGTGTTCCACCACGCTCCCACCGTCTACCGGGTTCTCCCGACGGCCGATGCTGAGATCCTGGCCACTGCCTTTCTTGATCACAGCCCTTTGGTGGGGTCCGCCGTCCCGCCGCCCGCGGTCGTGCTGGTCCCGGGCTTCTCCGGGACGACCCGCCGGCGGGCTGTACGGTCCGTGGCGGAGGGGCTGCGGTGGCACGCGGGCGTGGTCATGGTCGAGACGCGCGGTCACGGCAGGTCGACGGGGGTGTGCACGTTCGGCGACCGCGAGGTCCTCGACGTCGACGCGGCCGTCGGTGAGGCCAGGCGGCTCGGGCACGAGCGGGTCGTGACCGTCGGCTGGTCGATGGGTGGTGCCGCGGTCGTCCGGCACGCGGCGCTCGCGAGTTCGGGAACTCACATTTATGGGCACCGACTGCGCAATCTTCCGGACGCGGTGATCACCGTCAGCGCGACCAGTCGGTGGTTCGTGCGCGACACCGCTCCGCTTCGGCGCATTCTCTGGATGGCCGAGACGCGGATCGGGCGGTTGATCGCGAGAATCGCCTTCGGGGTGCGTATCTCGCCGCGGCCCTGGCCGGAGCTTCCCGCCGAGCATCCGCCGGCGCCGGTCGACCTGATCGGCAAGGTGGCACCGACGCCCCTGTTGATYGTGCATGGCGACCTGGACGGGTACTTCACCCTGGATCATCCGCGGGCGCTCGCCGCGGCGGCCGGCCCGCGGGCCCGGCTCTGGATCGTCCCCGGTTTCGGGCACGCGGAGACGGGCGTGGTGCCGGGGCTCGTCGACCGGATCGGGAGGTATCTTCCGTACCTCCTGGACGGCCACCGGCATGACTCCATGTTCAGTGCGGATAACGCCTGGGAAACGCCAGTGAAACATATCGGCAACGGTCTCGGGTCGCCGTCCAGCGTCGCCGTCCAGTCATGACGCCGCGCGCCGCGTCGGGCGGCCCAGGCGGCCCAGGYGGCCCCGAGCGAGACGAACCGCGCGGATGACGTGAGGGGGCGCGAGGAGACGCGACGTCGGTCTCCGTGCTCCTGAGGCCGCCGCATGGGAAGCGCGCCACCCTGTGGCGGAGTTAAGTCCAGTGGTGCCAGGTACTCCGGCCGCGGAAGGGTGATGGGCTACTTGTCGGGTGTGACGGAAGTTACTGTCCGGTACTGGGCGGCCGCGCGTGACGCGGCCGGGGTGGCCGAGGAGCGCCTGATGGCCGAGACGCTGGCCGCGGTGATCGAGGCCGCCGTCGACCGGCACGGCCCGCGGCTCGCCGAGGTGCTGACCCGGTGCTCGTTCCTCATCGACGAGAAGCCCGCGGGCCGGCGCGACCCGGCCACGCTGGCGCTGCGGCCTGGCAGTGTCGTGGAGGCCCTTCCGCCCTTCGCCGGCGGCTGAGAGGCGACTGAGCCGGCCTGACTGACCTGTTCGGTCCTGTTCGGTCCTGGTGTTCGGTGACCGCGCCCGCCGGCCCGCCGGGTGGCGCTCGCGTTCAGGGGTGGCTCAGAACAAGCGTCCTGGCAGGCGGTCTGGGGCCGGCCTCGGGCCATCGATGATCGATAGAGGATGTCGGGCAGGCGGCCAGCGGGTGACGTGACAGCATGAGGGGGTGCGTGCCCGCGATCCACGGACCTGCGCGCCCGCCGGATCGGCGGGCGCCGAGCCTTCACCAGACCCCTCGTTCCCGGACTCGTCGGCCTTGCCGGCCAGAGCTTCGGGGCGGACCGCCCGTGCCGGCGGATGGTGGGTGACGGCCGCGCTGCTCGGCGCGGCACTGGCCGCCGCCCTCCCGGCCGCGGCCGCCATGGCCGGAACCCCGGCGCTGGCCGCCGTGCTGCTCGCCGAACAACTGGCGTTCGGCTGGGCCTGGGTCGTCGTCCTGCGCGCCTCCCGGCCGACAGTGCTCCTGCTCACCGCGGCGGCGCTGACCGCCGACGGCGCTGTGCTCGGCGCGGCGCGGCACGACCTCGGCAGCCTCGCGGGCGTCGTCGGCGCCGGGATCGCCGTGGTGATCGTCTACCAGCTCATCCGGCGCCAGCGCGCCGGCGCCGGACCCACCGCGACACCATCGGCCTCACCGGAGGGCTCGGCACCGACGGCGCGGATGGCGCCGCCCGCGCCCGGCATGTCCGCTCCGCCGACGCCGACGCCGACGCCGACGCCGACGCCGGCTCGGGTGACGGGTGAGCTCGCGGCCGCGCTCGGCGGCGGCACGCTCGTGGCGTTTCTCGCCGGGCTGCTCGCGCTGCGGGCTCAGCCTGGGTCGGCCGCGCCGGGTGACCTTCTCGTCGCCGTCGGGCTGGCCGGGGCCGGTGGAGCCGTGCTCGTCGCCTGGCTGACCGGCCTGCTGGGCGCTGGGACGCTGGTGGCCGCTGGGCTGGGCCTCTCCGCTGGTACGGGGATGGGCGCCGTCTACGGCGCATACGCGGACGAGCTGTCGGCTGGCTCGGGCGCGCTGCTCGCCGCGGCCGGCGCGCTCGCGGCGGCGGTGATGGGCGTGCTGATCGCGCGTGCCAGCGCCTCCTCACCAACACCAGCACCGGTACCGGCGACCGCGTCCCGCTCATCGGCGGGTGCGGCGGCTGCGCCGGCCGACGAGACGCGACCGGTCCCGGCCGCGCGGCCAGCCGCCGCGTCCGGGAGCGCGGGAGCGCGGGTGTGGCGGGCCGGCCGCGGCGCGCTTGGCGATCTGCGTTCACCAGCCGCGCCGCTGCTGTTGGGCGGGGTTCGCGTCGGCCCGATCGCGGCCAGGCCGGTTGCGACGGCGTTGCTCGCGGCGGTGGCTCCGCTGACCATCGCGGCACCGCTCATCTATCTGGTCGGACGGCATCTGTAAGGATGATCCGGTGGGCAGTCGGGCAATTCGGATCACAGTTGGCGTCGTTGTCGTTCTGCTGGTGCTGTTGTTCATCGGAGACAGGGTCGCGGTCCGGGTGGTCTCCGGCCAGATAGCGACCGAGGCGCAACGCAGCCAGAACCTGCCGACCAAACCGTCGGTGTCCATCGGTGGCGTGCTCTTCCTGCCTCAGGTCGTGAGGGGCGACTACCGGGACATCGACATCGACGTGCGTGGCAGCGTCCAGAACGGCCTGCGGGTCGATCGGGTGCGTTCGCATCTGGACGGCGTGCACATCCCGCTGTCCGACATCATCGGCGGCGACGTCAAGAAGATCCCGGTCGACAGGCTCGACGCCGACGTGGAGGTGACCTACACCGACCTCAACGCCTATCTGGCCGCTCAGGGCATGAAGTTGACGGTTGCCCCGGCAGGTTCGGCGATCCGGATCGGCGGCACGGCGAACGTGTTCGGAACGGACTACCCGGTGGAGGGCACGGCGAGCATCGGCGTGGAGCCGGCGGCCTTCACCATCACCCCACGGGAACTGGCCCAGAGCGTCACCTCGGTGCTCCCACCCGAGTGGCACGACCAGATCATCAAGCTGCTGACCGTCAGGATCCCGGTCGAGGGGCTGCCCTTCAACCTGAAGCTGACGGCCGTCGATGTTCTGCCCGACCGCATGCGTTTCAGCGCCGCGGGCGAGCACGTCATCCTCGATACGACAACCATCCCGGCAGGTGCCGCGACGCCGTCGCCCGCGGGCTAGACCGCGGGCGACGTCAGTGGAAGGCGGCGTCGGTGGAGACTGGTCGTATGAGTCGATCGCTCGTCATCAAGGTGACCGCCGGGACGGACGCGCCGGAGCGCTGCTCACAGGCGTTCACCGTCGCCTCCGTGGCGGCCAGCAGCGGGGTGGACGTATCGCTGTGGTTGACCGGTGAGTCGGCCTGGTTCGCGTTGCCGGGCYGGGCGGCCGAGTTCAGCCTGCCGGAAGCGGCACCGCTGCCCGACCTCCTCGAGGTGGTGCTCTYGGCCGGTCGGGTCACGCTGTGTACGCAATGCGCGGCTCGCCGCTCGATCGGCCCGGACGACGTGATCGACGGAATCCGGATCGCGGGCGCCGCCGCCTTCGTCGCCGAGGCCATGGAAGACGGCGCGCAGGCCCTTGTCTATTGACGGGCGGGTTTTGGCTTCTCCTGTTGATCGACGGGCCTGGTCGCACTGATACGGACCACAGCGGGGACACTCGGTGCCCATCCCGTGACTTTGCGTGGATGAGGTTAGATGATCATATGATGTCCGAGGCGCAGAGTCTGTACGCGGTGATTCAGTACGACGGCGCCGGACGCCAGGACGTCCGGCAGGTGGTCGCGCCCTTTCCCGACCGTGGAGCCGCCGCCACATTCGCCGTCGACAATGAGATGCGACATTTCACGGTCCGCCCGATGGTCCTCGCGGCCCCGCCCGGACCCCCCTCGATCCCCGCCCCGCGCCGCCCCACCTAGGCGAACTCTCGTGGATCTTCCTCGAGCGGGCGCGCCGCGGCAGCGGCGGCCGGGGGGAGCTGAAACAGAACGAAGGCGGTAGAGGGTCGCCCTCTACCGCCTTCGCCTTTCCTGCCTACAAAACCCGGCCAGGGTCCTGGCCCGAGATCAAACAGAGACCTCGACGCGGGCGTCGACGGGTTCGCCCTGGCGGGCGAACACCTTCTGCTCGCCGCTTCCACCCGGCACCAGGGCGCGCACGGTCCATGTGCCCGGGCGGGCGAAGAACCGGAACTGGCCGGTGGCGGACAGCGGAACCTCGGCGGTGAAGTCGCCGCCCTCGTCGARCAGCCTCGCGTAGCCGGACGACACCGGCTCGCCGCCCTTGACGACGATTCCCTGGATCACGGTCTCCTTGGCCACGTCAATTCCTTCCGTCGACGGCCCGCCAGCGATGGCTCCGCACATGCTCAGGCGCCCTTCTCGATCGGCACGCCGACCAGCGAGCCGTACTCGGTCCAGGAGCCGTCGTAGTTCTTCACGCCCTGCAGGCCGAGCAGCTCGTGCAGCGCGAACCAGGTGTGCGCGGAGCGCTCACCGATCCGGCAGTAGGCGATGATCTCCTTGGAGAGGTCGACGCCCGCCTCGTTGTAGAGGGCGGTCAGCTCGTCGTTGCTCTTGAAAGTGCCGTCCTCGTTGGCGGTCTTCGCCCACGGGATGTTCTTCGCGGTCGGGATGTGCCCGGCCTTCTGYGACTGCTCCTGCGGGAGGTGCGCCGGGGCGAGCAGCTTGCCGGAGAACTCGTCTGGCGACCGCACGTCGACGAGCGCCTTCTCGCCGATCGCGGCGATGACCTCGTCACGGAAGGCGCGGATGTCGGTGCGCGCCTCCTTGGCCTTGTACTGGGTCGCCGGCCGCGCCACGACCTCTGTGGTCAGCTCGCGGCTGTCGAGCTCCCACTTCTTGCGGCCGCCGTTGAGCAGCCGGACGTCGGCGTGCCCGTAGAGGCTGAAGTACCAGTAGGCGTACGCGGCGAACCAGTTGTTGTTCCCGCCGTAAAGCACGACGGTCTGGTCGTTGGAGACGCCCTTGCTGGACAGGAGGGCCTCGAAGGCCGCMTTGTCGACGAAGTCACGGATGACCGGGTCCTGTAGCTCGGACTTCCAGTCCACCCGGACGGCGCCCGGGATGTGGCCCTTGTCGTAGGCGGACACGTCCTCGTCGACCTCGACGAACACGACCGACGGGTCGGTCAGGTGCGCCTCGGCCCATGTCGCGTCGACCAGCGCCTGCTCGCGGCTCATGCGCGCGCTCCTCTCGCAGTAGTGGTTCTGATGAACAGGTAAAGGTGACAACCGAGACAAAATTCGAACGCGGCGTTCAGGAACGCGGCGGCGAAGGCGAAGGCCGTCGCCACATAGCCCAGAACGTCGAGCCCGGTCAGGAACCCGACGACGCCGACGGCGGCGAAGACGGCCCCGACGGCCTGGGCGAACCGAGGCGGGGCAGGGTCCTCGGTGGTGGCCGGGGGTCCCAGCCGCGGCCTGATCAGGCGCCGGAAGACCAGCGCGTACGGTGCGCGGCGTACACCGCCGACCGCGCCGACGGCGAAGACCACCAGCTGCGCCAGCAGCACCCATGGATTGCCGGTGACGAGGGCGACGGACAGGACGACCGCGGTGATGGTCGCGGCAAACCGCAGACCTCTGGGGTCAACCACAGGGATCTTCTCCTGACAGGCGGGGCGGAGACAGGTGAGGCCGGGTCTGCCGTCGCTGTGGCGGGTGCCCGCCCGCTGGCCCCCAGAGCGCCTACCCGCTGGTTCGGCTTCGCCGATCTAGCGGGAACCTTGGCGTTGGTCTGGCGGGCACCCGCGGGTTGCGGGCATGCCTGGGCTAGTGCCCAATCAGGAAAGTCGACACAAGCAGCTGCTCACGCGGCAAAGATCCACCGCGCGGCGCTTGATCAGGTGTGTCGAGAACATAACGGTGCCACGTTAGCAGCGAACGTCACGCAGGTGTTAACAGTTGCGGCCCGAATCGAGTGATTTTTCCAGAGGCCGTCCCGCGACGATCGCCCGGGGGTGGGGTGCTGCCCGATCTCCCGCGGCGTCCGCCCAGGAGCGGGCGACCAGAGTGGCTGGAGTGGCCGGTGAGTGAGTGTCTGGATGGTTCGCGCCGGACTCAACCACGTCACCAAGGCTCGATGGGTTCGGACTCGGACGCGACCGGGCCCAACGCGGCGATCACGGCCGCCCGGCTCGGCGGCGCGCCGCTCGCCCTGCTGATCTCCCGCGCATGGCCGTCGAGGACGAGCACCGTCGGCGTCCGGCGGATCCCCAGCCGCCGCACCAGCTCGAGGTTGTCCTCCGCGTCGACCTCGACATGCGCCACGCCCGGCACGATCCGAGCCACGTCGGCAAGCACTGTCCGGGTCGTTCGGCAGGGCGCGCAGAACGCGGTGGAGAACTGCAACAGCGTGCCCCGCTGCCCGCCCGGCCGTCCGAGCGCCGCCAGCTCCGCCGCGAGCGACCCCGTCGAGGGCTCCATCGGCTGCTCCCCGACCGCGGCGGTCCCCCCGGGCGTCAGCGTCGTGGCGCCCGGGGGGGCAACCGGGCTCGGGATCGCCCCAGGCCGCTCCGTGTCACTGGGCCCGGCCAGATCGTCCCCCTCACCTGGCGCCTGCTCCCCGGTCGCCGCCCCCGACGGGCTGGCGGGGGCCCGCGGAGGATCGAGCCGCGCGACCCGAGACGGACGGAAGCGGCCGTCGCGGTGCCGCAGCGTCACCCCAATCCCGGTCGCGACGACGACCGCCGCCACCAGCGCCCACAGTCCTGTCACGACACCCACAATGACCGCCGGCCGCGACGGAATTCCCGGCAACGCCCGTACGAGCGAGGCGAGTACGAGGCCGGAGCGCGCCGGTCGCGCGGCACGAACCAGCAACACAGGCTTCCCGGTCGCCACCACCGGGATCCCGGTCCCTTAAGGTCGTGACGTCGCCCGACTACGCCGTTCCGGCAGATTTGGCGGGAGAGCCGTGCAGTACGTCTTCACAGGACTGTTGGCGGCGGYCGCGCTGCTGATCGCGTGGTGCTCGGCGTATGTGGCCTACAGGCTCTACCAGGGCCAGCGCTGACGCTGACCTGCCCGAAGCCGCCTGCCCGAACGGGACGTGATCCTGCCTCTCGGGCGGGCCCCAGATGCCGCCGACAGGCGCCGTGACACGAGGAGAACTCAGGTGACGAGCACGACCGGCCCAGCGCGGAGCGGGGCGTCGGTCCCCGACCCGCACCCCAGCCTCGCACCGCTGGCCTTCCTGGTCGGCACCTGGCACGGCGAGGGTGTCGGCGGCTACGAGGACCTGCCGGACTTCCGCTATGAGCAGGAGATCACCTTCCTGTCGACCGGCCGGCCGGCGCTCGCCTACGCGTCGACGACCTGGTGGGCCGACGAGC
Source organism: Pseudofrankia asymbiotica (assembly GCF_001983105.1). Classification (GTDB taxonomy): domain Bacteria; phylum Actinomycetota; class Actinomycetes; order Frankiales; family Frankiaceae; genus Pseudofrankia; species Pseudofrankia asymbiotica. The sequence goes on from NZ_MOMC01000028.1 coordinate 42,641, forward strand.
CGCGCGACGGCCGCGAGCCGGGGAGCCCCCTGGCCACCGAGACCGGCTTCTGGCGGGTGCAGGACGACCCGGACAAGCCCGGCGGCAGGATCGTCGAGGTCTCCCTCGCRCACCCGTTCGGCATCGCCGAGATCTACGTTGGCACGCTGGACGGCACCAGGATCGAGCTGGACTCGAACGTCGTCATCCGGACCGCCACCGCCCGCGACGTCACGCGTTCGGTCCGGCTCTACGGCATCGTCGAGGGCGGCGACCTCGCCTACGCGATCGACATGGAAGCCAGCGGCAAGCCGCTTCAGCCCCACCTGTCCGCCCGGCTCCGAAAGATCGAGGACTGAGCCGAGGACTGACCGGCCGGCTCGGACAGGGGCGGCCGGGGGGCCTGCCCTAGTCCTGGGCGCGGGCGGCTCGGGCCTCGGCGGCGACCTTGGCGCGCCAGGCCTTCTCCCGGGCGACCGCCTGGGCGAAGCCGAGCGCGATCGCCGGGTCGAAGTTCTCGTCGGCGTAGGTGCGGGCGCAGCCGAGCAGTCGGTCGATCTCGTCGGCGTTGACCGCCAGCAGCGGTACCTGGCCGGTGAGGAAGATGTCGCCGATGCGGTCAATGGAGAAGTGCACGCCGTAGGTCTTCGCGTTGCGGCTGAGCAGGAACCCGTAGGTCCCGGCGACGTTCTCCGCCGGTTTGCGCATGAAGAACGCCTCGACGAGCAGCGTGTGGTCCTGGACGACGACCCAGGTCATCGTCCGCAGCTTGTGTTCGCCTTCAAGCGTGACCAGGAACGTTCCGACTCTGGGGTGCTCATAGGCCAGCCCCAGATCGTCGAGCGCATCCTTGATCACTTCGTCCAGCCGGGCGCGCTCAGCCTCGTCGATCCGCCCCACTGTGCCCACAGACGTCACGGTCATGACCGACAACCTTCCCTGGTTTTGACCGCTCATACTGCCGGTCCTGGTCGCCAGCGGTGTGCCTGACCGGACGTGAACCACTCGACGTTCGGCGTGCTGTTCAGTGTGCGCTGCCAGTCAGGCGGCGTGCGCTGTCAGTCAGTGTGGGCTGCCAGTCAGCCTGCGCCGTCCGCGCGACCGCGTCACCGGCATGGGCATCGGCACCGCTACACCCGGTGCGGGGGACAGGGCGGCGTCGTAGGCGGCGAGCACGCCCGCGGCGGTCGCCGACCAACCGAACCCGGACGCGTGCGCCCGGGCGCCGGCCGACAGCCGGCGGCGCCAGTCGGGCTGGGCCAGCAGCCTCGCCAGCACATCCGCGTACGCGGCCGGGGCGCGGTCCCCGATCAGCACCCCCGAATGCCCGTCGGCGACGGCGGTGCGCAGCCCGCCGACGGCGGCGGCGACCACCGGCGTGCCACAGGCCTGCGCCTCGATCGCGACCAGCCCGAAGCTCTCGCTGTGGCTGGGGACGATGACGGCGGTGGCCGCGCGGAACCAGTCGGCGAGCTCGGCGCGCGGCACCGGCGGGCGAAACAGCATGACATCGGAGATGCCAAGGTCGGCGGCGAGCTTCACCAGCGCGTCCGGGCGGTCCAGCCCGGTGCCGCTCGGCCCGCCGACCACGGCGACGGTGAGCGACTCGCGCAGCCGCCCGTCGCGACGCAGCAGCTCGGCTGTGGCGTGCAACAGCAGGTCGGGCGCCTTCAGCGGCTGGATACGCCCGACGAACAGCAGCAGGTGACCGTCCGCCCGGACGCCGATCCGTCGACGCGCCGCGGCCTGCTCGCCGGKCCGGAACACCTCCAGGTCGACGCCGGGCGCGACCACGTCGACCGCGTGCGGATCCGCCCCGTAGAGCTCGACGAGGTGGCGGGCCTCCTCGGTGGTCGAGGCCACCAGCCGGGTCGCGGCCGCCACCACCTCCTGCTCGCCGAGCACCCGCGCCGTCGGCTCCGGAAGGTCCCCGGCGGCCAGCGAGCGGTTCTTGACCTTCGCCAGGGTGTGCGCGGTGTGGATGAGCGGAGCGCCCCAGCGGCGGGCCGCCGTCAGCCCCACCTGGCCGGAGAGCCAGTAGTGCGAGTGGACGACGTCGAACCAGCCGGGCTCACGCTCCGCCTCGGCCCGCAGCACGTCCGCGGTGAAGGCGCAGATCCAGGCGGGCAGCTCGGCGCGCTGCATCTCCTCGAAGGGGCCGGCCGGCACGTGCCGGACCGTCACGCCGGGATGGAGCCGCGCGATCGGAGGCAGGCTGCTGCTCGTCGCCCTGGTGAACACCTCGACCTCGGTGCCCAGCGCGGCGAGCTGGCGGGAGAGCTCGACGACGTAGACGTTGAGGCCGCCAGCGTCGCCGGTACCGGGCTGCTCGAGCGGCGAGGTGTGCATCGACAGCATCGCGACTCGGCGGGGTACACGAGGCCGGGCGTGCCGTTGGTGGCTCGGGGACGGTTCGCCTCCGCCTGCGACCAGCTGCACGACCACCTCCACGCACCTACCGCGAACCGGCCGGCGGGCGCTGCCCCGTTGTCAGACCGCTTCAGCGATTTGTTACTCGAATATTGCTGACCCGGGAAGGTGCAACATACGCATCTGGCCAGGCATGCCCGGGCCGTCTCGGCGGCCAGGGCGACCGGCCGCGGGCGGCCCGTCCCGGTAGGCCGACTGCCCACCTTAGGCGGGTTGTGACACCACTTCGGCTGTTTTGGCGGGCGCGATCCTCCTCACGTTGGCAGCAACCTGTATCCCCCTGACGGTCAGTGGTCATCCCCGGCCTGTCCCGGACGGGCGAAGGCGGGACCGCGCCGCCCAGGCGGTCCGGCGCCGTCTGTCAAGGTGGAGGGGTGACGGCGACGGTGCCCGGCGGGCGCCCCCCGCGACTGGCGGCGGGCCGGGCCCGGGCGCTCGGCCTGCCGACCCGGGGCACGACGGCGCCGAACCGGCTGCGCCGGGTCGACCGGTGGCTGACGGGAACCCAGGCGGCCCTGCTGCGCGCCGCGGATGACCCGCTCGTCGTCGACCTCGGATACGGGGCGTCGCCGGTCACCGCGATCGAGCTCCACGACCGGCTGCGTGCCGTCTGCCCGTCGGTACGGGTGCTCGGCCTCGAGCTGGACCCGGAGCGGGTCGCCGCCGCCCAGGCCGCCGCCCGTCCGCCCGGCCTCGCCTTCGCCCGCGGTGGGTTCGAGCTCGCCGGCCGGCGCCCGTTCGTCATCCGGGCGATGAACGTGCTGCGGCAGTATGCCGAGCACGACGTCGAGCCCGCCTGGCGGACCCTGCGTTCCCGGCTCGCGCCCGGCGGCCTGCTCCTCGAGGGCACCTGTGACGAGATCGGCCGCCGCGCCTGCTGGTTCGCGCTGCCCGCCGATGGCCCGGGAACGCTGACGCTCTCCGCGCACCTGCCCAGCCTCGAACGCCCCTCCGAGCTGGCCGAGCGCCTCCCCAAGGCTCTGATCGCCCGCAACACCCCCGGCGAGCCCATCCACGCCCTGTTCGTCGCCCTTGACGCTGCCTGGGAGCGTGCCGCCAGCTACGCCCCGTTCGGCCCCCGGACCCGCTGGTCCCAGGCCGTGTCCGCCCTCCACGCCGAGGGCTGGCCCATCCACCGAACGCCGCGCCGCTGGCGCCTCGGCGAGCTGACCCTCCGCTGGCCCCCACCCGAGGTCCGCTAGGGCTGGCCAGCACGGTTCATCCTGGGAAACGGCTTCGCGGCGGGTGGGCGTGGGCAGGCTGAGAGGTGCGCGGTGCCCACCGGCGTACCTTTCCGCCGATAGGTCGGCGGGCGCCGCTGTACTTCTGGTTCGCTCCGTGCGCGCACGGAGCGAACCAGAAATCTAGTCCCGCGGGCGGTAGGTGGGGGCGATCTTGTCGAGGACGGCGAGGTCGTCCGGGCGGGGCTGCCAGGCGCCGGCTGTCACGTTCGCCTGGACCTGGGCGGCGCTGGTCGCGCCGGCGATGACGGAGGTGACGGCGGGCTGCGCGGCGAGGCCGCCGATCGCGACGTCCAGCAGCGAACGGTCCCGTTCTCTGGCGAACGTCTCGAGGGTTTCGATCTGGTCGAAGACCTCGTCGGTCAGCTCGTCCTGCCTGCCGGCCATCCGGGTGCCGGGTGCCGGTGGCTCGTCACGGGTGTACTTGCCGGTCAGGATGCCGTTGGCGAGCGGGAAGTAGGGCAGGATGCCGATCCCGTACCTCAGTGCCGCCGGCACCAGCTCGGCCTCGACACCACGCTCCAGCAGGTTGTAGTGGTTCTGCGCCGAGATGAACCGGGTGTGGCCCGCGGTCCGCGCCGTCCACTCGGCGTCCGCGGCCTCCCAGCCGTCGAGGTTGCAGGACCCGACGTAGCGGACCTTGCCCTCCTTGACCAGCTCGTCGAGGGCCTCAAGCGTCTCCTCGATCGGCGTGACGCCGTCGAGGGTGTGCAGCTGGTAAAGGTCGATGTAGTCGGTCTGCAGCCTGCTGAGCGACCCCTCGATGGCCTTGCGGATGTAGCGGCGCGACGCGCGCGCCCCGTAGTCCGGGCCGYAGACGCCGCCCATGTCGTTGCCGAACTTGGTGGCGAGCACGACGTCATCCCGGCGGGACCGCAGCACGTGCCCGAGCAGGGTCTCCGAGCCGCCCTTGTTGCCGTAGGTGTCGGCCGTGTCGAAGAAGTTGATGCCGGCCTCGATCGCCGCGTCGACGACGGCGCGGGTGCCGCCCAGGTCGACCCTCGACCCGAAGTTGTTGCAGCCGAGACCGACGACGGAGACCAGAAGGCCCGAGTTGCCCAAGGGACGGTAGCGCATGACCGCCATACAACACCCGGACCACGATCGCCGGACGCCCGGTCCGGCGATTCCCCTCTCGGTCGGCCGTCCGCCCGGTCGTCACGGCGAGGTGCCCGCTGCCCGGGGCGGGACGCGCGGCGCCCCGCCCCGGGCCAGTCCTAGCGGGAGGAGGGCCGACCGGAGAGCGGGGCCTGGCTGACGGCGGCCTTGCTGACCGCGTCCGCGGCCCGGCGCGCCGACGTGCTGGCCGCCTTGGTCCGGCTGACCGCGGTCCTCGTGCGCGTGACCGCCTCCTCGGTCGCGGGGCTGCGGCGGATCTCGGTGACCCGCTTCTCCCCGCGGTCGATCCATGCGTTGTAGAGCTGGGCCGCGCGGCCCTGCAGGCCCGACAGCTGGGCGCCGACGGTCTCCGGCAGGCCGCGGACCGTGGTGCCGACCTGGGTCGGGACCTTCGCCGCCTCGACCGTCAGCTCGCCAACCCGGTCCGACAGCCGGCTGGCCGTGGCCGGCAGGGCACGCAGCTTCTCGACAGCCAGGTCCGCCGCGCCGACGTAGGCGTAGAGCGGCTTGCGGACCTCGGACATCTGGGCGCGCCGCTGGGCCGGAGTGGTCCGCGAGCTGGCCGCCCCCGTCCCGGCGGAGGCGCTCGTGCCTGTGCCGCGCGTCGTGCCGCCGGTCGCGTGCGCGCTCTTCGCGCCGCCGGTGGCCGAGGTCTTCGAGGACGCCGCGGTGCTGGTGCGCCTGGCCTTGGCCGTGGTCGTGGTCGTGGTCCGTTCGGTAGCCATCTGACCTCCTTCGCGATCGGGACCAGCGGTCCCACCGCGCATGTGTCTGCTGTTGTCGTCTAAGGGCGGTGCACCGCTTTCAGGGGCAGTCGGGACACACCGTCATCTGGAGCAACCGTCGGCGAGCCGGGCAGCTCGCCGAGCTACGACTGGGGAGCCGTCGGCGAGGCGTTGCCCGAGGGCTCCGCGCTCGCGCTCGGCCCGCCCGGGGTGCCCGCGGTGCCCGGGGTGCCCGCGGCGGGGGCATCCGCCGGCGGACGCCGGGTCGCCGCGCGCCGGGTGGTGGTCCGCCGCGCGGGCTGGGCCGTGGCCGTGTCGCCGGTGGCTGTCTTGTCGGCGGCTGTCTTGTCGGCGGACGTCGCGCGCGGCCGGCGGGCCGTGGCCCGGGTGGTCGGGGCTGACCCCGTGGCCGAGGCCGCGGCGCGTCGTGGGCGCCCCGTCGTCGGCCGCCCGGCGGTCTCGGCGGTTGTCTCCGCCGCCGCCGGCTTCGGGACCGCCCGCGTGGGCGCGGCGGTGGTGCTCGCCGCGTTCGTGCCACCCGCGGTGGACGGCTGGGGGGCCGGTGGCCTGGTCACCGTGCCGGGCTCCCTGACAGCCGCGCCGGGCGTGTCGCCAGCGCCGCCAGCGCCGCCAGCGGCGACGGCGGCGGCGGCGACCGCGTTCTCCCGGCGGAACGCCTCGTAGATGTCGAGAATGACCTGCTTCTGGCGGGCGGTGAGGAACTCGTCGGCGAGCACCGCGGCGTGCACGTCCTCGCCGCCCTCGCGCTCCTCCAGGATCCCCGCCTGCACGTACAGGACCTCGGCGGAGATGCGCAGCGCCTTGGCGATCTGCTGCAGGATCTCCGCCGACGGCTTGCGCAGGCCGCGCTCGATCTGGCTCAGGTACGGGTTGCTGACTCCCGCCTGCTTCGCCAGCTGTCGCAGCGAGATCTGCGCCGTGCGCCGCTGGTCCCGGATGAAATCGCCGAGTTCACGGACGTTCAGAGCCGCCACAGGCTTCTCGACCTCCTCGCCAGACCGTCGACACCGCCGTCGCGTCGAGCCAGCCGGTGGCTGAAGGGGGAACAGCCAACTCACCGGCCGCGTCGGCGCGTCGTCGCGCGATGCACACCGTACCGACTACGGCGACGCTACGTCACGGTGCTAACTATGGCAAGCGGACAGTTAGCACATCACACGTGTGTGGGCGACCACTCCGAACGCGACGAAGCCCGCCAACCTGCTGGTCGGCGGGCTTCGTCGCGGTGGTGCGAGGGCCTGGGGGTGCGGCCTAGCGGTCGCTGCCCGGCAGCAGAGCCCGGTGGTTGGCGAGCTCGCCCTCGAGCCGGGCGACGTCCTTCTCCCGGCCCGCGGCCCTGGCCTTCTGCAGCTTCTCCTCGAGCCGGCGGATGTTCTCGCGCATCTTCGCGGCGAACAGGGAGGTCTCCCCGTCATGGCGCGACCAGCGGGCGTCGGAGGCCTCGCGGATGCGATCGCCGATCGTGGCCAGCTGTCGCTCCAGCTGGCCGACCACCTCACGCGGCACCTTGCCGATGGCGTCCCAACGCTCCTGGATCTCGCGCAGTCTGCGCGCCGACCGATCGGTGTCGGCCGGGTCGAGCTCGGCCGCCTCGGCCAGCAGCGCCTCCTTGGCGGTCTGGTTCGCCCGCGCCTGGGCGTCGCGCTCGGCGTTCACCGCGTTGCGCCGGCTGAAGAACGCGTCCTGTGTCGCCCGGAACCGCGTCCACAGCTCGTCGTCGACGTCCTTGGCCGCGCGACCCGCCGTCTTCCACTCGGCCATCAGCTCGCGGAACCTCGTGCTCGTCGGCCCCCAGTCGGTGGAGGTGGCGAGCGACTCGGCCTCGGCGATCAACGCCTCCTTGCGCTCCTTCGACGTGGCGCGCTGGGTGTCGAGCGCGGCGAAGTGCGCCGTCCGGCGGCGGGCGAACTCCTCGCGCGCGGCGGCGATCCGACGCCACAGCCCGGAGTCGGTCCGCTTGTCGACGCCGGTGATCGCGCGGAACTCGTCGCCGATCGTCCGGAATCGCTCGCTGACCGTCTTCCAGTCGGAGCTCTTCGCCAGCCGCTCGGCCTCGGCGACCAGCTCCTCCTTCGCGGCGACCGCCTGCGCCGCGCGGGCGGCCCGTTCGGCCTGCGCCTGCGACTTGCGTTCCTCGGTCACGCCGAGCAGCGCCGTCAGCCGGCCGCGCAGCGCGTCGAGGTCGCCCACGACGGCGGCCGTCGGCAGCCCGTCGAGCAGCCTCCGCGCGCTGGCGGCGATCCCCACCGGGTCGACCCCGGCGATCGTCACCCGCCGTTCCAGCAGCACCACCTCGGCGGAAAGGTCTTCATAGCGGCGCACGAAGTGCGCGAGCCCTTCGTCAGGGCTGCCGGCCCGCCACGAGCCGACAGCGCGTTCGCCTTCGGACGTCCGTACGTAGACGGTGCCGTCGTCGGCGACTCGTCCCCACTCGGAGCCGGTCCCGTCACTCATCGCAGTCCCAAGATCGACATCAGGTTGCCTGCCATTCTTGCAGGCATCGGGCCAGAGTGGGATCCCCGCCGGGGATCCGGCTTCAACCCCATCACCGTCATGGCCCGGACCGGTCGTGTTCACCTCCATGTCAGCCGCCCTTCTAGGCAGGTGACGCGCGGCAGTCCAAGATGCGTAAGCGTGACGAGAAGGACGGGGGCCGGACCGCGGACCGGAGCCGGCGGTTGGCGGATCGGGGCGCTGCTGTTGCCCGCTCTRCTGGGGCTGACCGTGTTCATCCTCGGCCCCGCGCTGGTCTCCGCCTTCGCGGCGGGGACCGACAAAACCCTGACAGGGCCGAGTTTTCACTGGGTCGGCACGGCGAACCTCCGCGAGGCGTTCGGCGACCCGGACTTTGGCAGGTCCGTCCGCAACACGCTGCTGTACTGCGTGCTGACGGTCATCCCCGCGGTGGTCGTCGGGCTCGCGCTGGYACTGGCGACGCAGAAGGTGACCCGCGGCTCGGGTGCCCTGCGGCTGGCGTTGTTCCTGCCGGTCAGCGCGAACCTGGTGGCCATCGCGGTGGTCTTCGCGTACATGTTCGACCCGAGTGGTCACGGGCTCGCCAACACGGTCATCGGCTGGTTCGGCGCCGGGCCACGCAACTGGCTGGGAGACGAGGCGACCTCACTGCCGGTGGTCGCGCTGGTCGGCGGCTGGCGGCTGACCAGCTTCGTCTTCGTCGTCTACCTCGCGGGCCTCACGACCATCCCGGCCTCGGTGTACGAGGCGGCCGAGGTCGACGGGATCCGCGGCTTCGCCCGGCTGCGGCACGTCACGCTGCCGCTGCTCGCGCCCACCACGATCTTCCTCGCGGTGTTCACGACGATCCTCACGCTGCAGACCTTCGAGACGGTCGCTGTGCTGACGCACGGCGGGCCGTTCCGGTCCAGCGCGACGATCATCTACTACATCTACGAGGTCGGGTTCACCGGCTCGTTCCGGATCGGCTACGCCTCGGCGATCGCGCTGCTGCTGATCCTGGGCATCGTCCTCATCGGGGTCCTCGGCTCGGTGCTCGGCAGGCGGGCCAGGGCACGGGCCGCCCGCGTCGAGAGCGACGGGGCCGACGCCGGGGTGGACGGCGCATCGGGCGCCGCTCTGGTGGGCCTCGGCGTCGCCGGCGCGGCCGCCCCGGCGGCGGAGGCGGCCCGATGAGCCAACCACCTCCCGGGCCATCGCCCATCAGTCAACCGCCGACCGACGAACCCGCCGTGAGCGAGCCGGCGATGACCGAGCCGGCGATGACCGAGCCGGTGACGGGCCAGCCGCGGGCGGACAGCCCTGTGCCGGCCGCCCCGACTGGTAGACACGCGCATCGCGCCGCACGGACGGGTGGCCGGACGGGCGGGCCGAACAGCGGCCGGACGGGCGGGCCGAACAGCGGTCGGTTCGCGGGGCTCGCCGGGCGAGCCGTCGTCCTGACGGTCGGCGTGTTCTTCGCCCTGCTGCCCTTCGTCTGGATGGTCCGCACCGCGTTCGGGCCGTCTCAGTCGGCGTTGGCCCTCTCGTCGAACCCGATTCCGAAGTCCGTCAGCTTCGACGCCTTCACGCGCGCCTTCCGGGACGGCCATCTCGGAAGGGCGCTGCTCACCGGGATCCTCGTCAGCCTGGCGATCCTGCTGCTGCAGCTGTTGACCGCCATCCCGGCCGCGTACGTGTTCGCCTGGCTGCCTTTCCGCGGGCGCGGCGTGGTGTTCGGGCTGGTGCTGGCAACGCTGCTGGTCCCGAGCCAGGTGACCGCGATCCCGAACTACGTGACGATCTCCGCGTTGGGCCTGTCGAACACCCGCGTCGGCCTGGTGCTGCCGTTCATGACGAGCGCGGCGTCGATCTTCCTACTGCGCCAGTACATGACGACCATCCCGGTATCCGTCCTGGAAGYCGCCCGGATGGACGGCCTCGGCCTGGTTCGTACGCTGCGGACCATCGTGGTGCCGCTGTCGGCGCCCGCGATCGCCACGGTGTCGGTGTTCAGCTTCCTGCTGTCGTTCAACGAGTACCTCTGGCCGCTGCTGGAAGCCCGCTCACCGGAGATCGCCACCCCACCGCTGGCGCTGGCCAGCCTGGTGGCCTCGCCCCCGTCGGGCCTGCCTGACTTCGCCGAGCTGTCGGCCGGAGCGCTGATCATCAGCCTRCCGACCCTCGCCGTGTTCCTCGTCGCCCAGCGTCGCCTCACCGCCGGCCTCACCGGCACCGGAGCCGGCGGCTGACCAATGTCCTCAGCCCGCAACCTCAGCATCGATCTGGGCGTCTCGTCGACCATGTACGTCTCGTCCTCGACCAGGCACACCGTGCGCAGACCGTGCCAGCCAGCGCAGTGGAGGGATAGACCGTGATCCGCATCGACAGGTCCGGCCATGCCGGAGCGGCCCCGGCGCGCCGGGGCCGAGCCAGGCTGGCTGGTCTCAGGCAGGCGCCGGTGCTGCTCACGGCGACCATCGCCCTGGCCACCGCGGCCTGCGGCGGTGGCGGCGACAGCTCCGACGTCCCCGATCTGCGGCCGACCGTGCGCACGGCGGACGCCGGGGTCGCGGGCGTCAACGGCGCGACCGCGTCGGCCGAGTGCGCGTCCAAGGTGAAGACGCTGACGTTCTATGGCGTCGCGTCGCTCAGCGACGTGGCCAAGTCCGGCAAGGCGTACATGGAGAAGGCGCACCCGGGCCTCACCGTGCAGCTGAACTCGACCGCGCCGACCTACGTGGCGCTCGTCCAGCAGATCTCCGCCGACCGGGCCGCCGGCAAGCAGACCGACGTCGCCGTCGCCGGGTTCGACCTGCTTCCCGTCTACTCCCGGCAGCTCGGCGCCCAGACGCTGTCGCCCAACCTGCTGCGTTCCACCTATGACCAGCGGTTCCTCAAGCTCGGCCAGGTCGACGGGAAGCAGATCGGCATCCCGGCCCAGGTGTCGATGCCCGTGCTGATCTACAACGCCGACATCCTGGCCAAGGCCGGCGTCGACCCGAAGACGCTGACCACGACCGACGGCGTCCTCGCCGCCGCCGCGAAGATCAAGTCTTCCGGCGCCAGCGTCCAGGCGATCGACCTGCCGACCGGCGAGCAGTTCGGCCAGTGGTACCTGAGCACGCTCGCCGCGTCGAAGGGCAGCCCGATCGAGAAGCCCGACGGCACGCCGAACCTGACCACCCCAGCCGCCCTCGAGGCCACCCAGTTCCTCGCGAAGGTCGGGACGTACGGCACGCAGTCCGACTCGCCGGCCCAGAACGGACTGCTGCGCTTCGGTATCCAGCGGCAGACCGCGATGGTGAGCGCATCGGTGAACTCGATCGCCGCCGGCCTGCGTTTCATCCGCGGCCAGGGGGCGAACGGCTTCAAGGCCGGCGTCGTGCCCTTCCCGACCCTGCCGGGCGGCACCCAGCACCCGGTGGCCGGCGGCAACGCGCTGACCGTGCTCTCGACCGACCAGTGCCAGAAGGAGATGGCGACCGAGCTGCTGGTCTCGCTGCTGGCGCCGGACGTCGTCGCCGCCAGCGTCGAGTCGCTCAGCTACCTGCCGGTCGACACCGCCGCGGYGACCCAGCTCGCCGGGTTCTACCAGGAGTTCCCGGAGCTGGCTCCGTTCAGGGAACTGGCCGGCTCGCTGATCCCGCCGCCGGCCTGGGCGGGCAGCCGCGGCGGCGAGGTGCCGCAGGCGATCACGGACCAGGTCATCCGCGCGATGACGGGTAGCGATCCGGCGACCGCGATGCGCGACGCCCAGGCCAAGGCCGCCGAGCTGACCTCCTGACCGGGGGCGCGCGCCGGCGCCGGCCCCGGGATCCGGCGGGGATTCGGCATCCTGGGCGCCGTCGGCCGGCCGGCAGCGAACGAAGCCGCGGGAACGAAGCCGCGGGAGCGACAAGGAGCTGGAGTGACCGAGCTGGCCGTGCGGCCTGACGACGACGCGCTGGCGGCGACCGCCGCCGGCACCGCGGGCGTGCCGATCGACATGGAGAGCCTCGGCCGGGACTTCGGTCCGGTCAGGGCACTCGCCGAGATGTCCATGTCCGTGCGCCCGGGGGAGATCGTCGCGCTGCTCGGCCCGTCCGGCTCCGGCAAGTCGACCCTGCTGCGCATCTGCGCCGGCCTGGAGGCCCCCACCTCCGGCCGGCTGCTGTTCGCCGGTGTGGACCAGGCCGGCCTCGCCCCGCACCAGCGGGACGTCGCCCTGGTGTTCCAGCACTACGCGCTCTACCCGCACCTGTCGGCGCTGGACAACCTGACGCTGGCGCTGCGCTACGGCCGCAGGATGTCCAGGTCCGCGGCCGTGGCGCGCGCCCGCGAGACCCTGGAGATGCTGGGTATCGGGGCACTCGCCGACCGCAGGCCGGCGCAGATGTCCGGCGGCCAGCGTCAGCGGGTCGCGATCGGCCGGGCGCTGGCCCGGCGCGCCCGGGTGGTGCTGCTCGACGAGCCGATGTCCGGCCTGGACGCGAAGCTGCGTGTCGAGCTGCGGGTCGAGATCGTCGCGCTGCTGCGCCGGCTCGGCTCGACGGCGCTGTTCGTGACCCATGACCAGTCGGAGGCGATGGCCGTCGGCGACCGGGTCGCCGTCCTCAACGGGGGCCGCCTGGAACAGCTGGGCACTCCCGACGAGATCTACGACCGTCCCGCGACCCGCTTTGTCGCCACCTTCGTCGGCAGCCCGCCGATGACCGTCCTCGACGGTGCCCTCACCGAGGGCATGCTGCGCGGTCCTGGGTTCGCCGTCGCGGCCCCCGCGGGTGCCGCCGCTGTGGGTGTGCGCCCCGAGGGCCTCGAGCTCGCCCCCGCGGCGGCCGGGTCCCCCGGTGGCGCGCCGGCCGCGCCCGGCGCGCCACCGGCCGCCCGGCTGGACGGCTCGCTGCGCATCGCGGGCAACGTCGTCGTCTCCGAACGCCTGGGCGCCGAGCGGGTGGTCTACGTGCAGACCGCGGCCGGTGCCGTGGCCGTCCGCGTCTCCGCGCGCCAGACCGACGTGGCGGGAACCCCGGACGCGACGCGTGCCGGGGCCCCGGTCACGCTGACAGCCCCGGCCACCGCTCTGGCCTTCTTCACCGGCGACGGAGCGCTGATCGGCGTCGACTAGCCGCTCCCACCATGCGGCGGGCCTGTGCGCGGCAGACCAGGCGGCGCGAGCGCCGTCATTGCGGAGGAGGCTGGATCATGGCGACATATGTCCTGGTACACGGGGGTGGCCATGGCGGCTGGTGCTACCAGCCCGTCGCCCGGCTGCTGCGGGCGGCCGGACACGAGGTGCACACCCCCACGCTGACCGGGTTAGGGGAGCGGGCGCACCTGGTCGGCCCGCACGTCGACCTCGACCTGCACATCCAGGACGTCGTCGCCCTGCTGCACTGCGAGAACCTGCGCGACGTGATCCTCGTCGGGCACAGCTACGGCGGAATGGTCATCACCGGCATCGCGGACCGGGCCGCCGACCGGGTCGGGCGCCTCGTGTACCTGGACGCGGCGAACCCGGTCAACGGCCAGTCGCTGGTCGACGTCGCCGGGCCGATCATCGAGGCGACCCGCCCGACGGGACAGGTGGTCGACGGCGTCGAGCTCGTGCTCATCCCGTTCCCCGAGGCTGGCGCCTTCTACGGGGTGACCGACCCCGACGACCTCGTCTGGATGGCCGAGCGGCTGACCCCGCACCCCTGGCGATGCTTCGAGCAGCCGCTGACGCTCACCAACGAGGCAGCGCTGTGGGCGATCCCGCGGTACCACATCGTCTGCACGTCCACGCTCGCCACCAGGGACCCGGACCTGATGGCGAAGGCTCGCGCCGACGGCCGCCTCTGGGACATAGACACGGGCCACGACCTGATGATCACCGAACCCCGCGCCACCGCCGACGCCCTGGCCCAGGTAGCCGAGGCCAGCTAGACCATCTCGGCGAGCCGCTGGTCGAGGTCGCGGGCGGCGGGGACGGTGGCGTGGCGGCGCAGGCGGCGGCGGACCTCGTCGGCGCGGCGGGCGTTGCGCCGGGACCTGGTGACGGTCAGCAGCGGGACGGCCTCGGCGGCCAGGGCGCAGCCGGCGTCGAGGTTGCCGAGGTCGATCTGGACGCCCGCGCGGCGCAGCAGGTAGGTCGCGTGGTCGCGGACCTTCTCGGCCGGGTGGCTGGCCAGGGCGTTGCCGAGCCAGCGGTCGGCCGAGGGCAGATGGCCGAGGTCGATGTAGCAGCAGCCGACCTGGGCCTGGAACTCGGCCTCGTCGAAGTAGACCGCCCACGACGGCTCCTGCGGCCGGGCGCGGCTGAACGCGGCCTCGGCGACGGCGAGCTCGCGCGTGCAGGCGACCTGGTCGCCGAGCGCCGCGTGCGCCCGGGCCTTGCGCATGTGCAGCATCGCGCCGACCCGGCCGGTGGTGGCGCCGGCGGTGCGGACCGCGGCCTCGGCCAGTTCGATGGCCTCGGCGGGCCGGGAGAAGTCGACGCACTGCAGCGACATGTTCTTCAGCACGTTGGCGCCGAGCAGACGGTCGCCGCCGACGTGCGCCGCGTGCAGGGCGGTCACCCAGTAGCGCTGGGCGGCGGTCTGGTAGCCGGCGTCGAACGACACCCAGCCGGCGAAGCGGGCGAGCTCGGCGGCGACGACGTGCAGCTCCCGGCCGATCTTCTCCGGGTAGCGGCCGCGAGCGAGAAGCTCGGCGACGACGCCCAGCTCCGCGTCGACCAGGCGGCGCACGCTCTCACCGCCCAGACGATCGTCCATCACGCGGAGCCCGGGGATGTTGTGGGCGATCCGGTGCACGATCTGCTCGTCGACCAGGCCTCCGTCCAGCGCGCCCGTGAGGCGGGCCGGTTCCAGGCTGAGCCACTCGGTGGCGAGGCTCGCGACCCCGGATCCGCTGATGGTGAGGAATCCGCGGCGGTCGGTCAGCGCGTCCTGGACGACGTCGGTCAGCGCGGACAGGCTGCCGGACTGGGTCCAGGGGTAGTCGGTGCGGACGTGGTCACCGGTCGGAAGCCAGGACGGCCAGGGGTGGGATTCCAGCCGCTCGGTGGGCACGCCGAGTTCGGTGGCGAGCGCGAGCTGGGACACCCTGTCGGGGACGACGCCGCGGTGCTCCCAGCGCCACACCTTCTGCCGCTCGGCGGCCATGTTCGCCACGCCCAGGTCACGGGCTCTCTTGGCGACGACGCGAGCGAGTTTCTGGTACGACCAGCCTCGCTGGGCGCGGACGAAGGCCAGCGGGTGTGCGCAGGCCTGAGCGTTCTCCGTCAGCATCGACGATCTCCTCGGATATGCGTGCACGGTTGTCCGTTGGCGACAGCTGTGCCGAAGGGCAGGCAGGACGCCGTCGGCCTGGCCGCTCCCGCGATCGTCGGAACTCGGAGCGCATGCGCTCCGTGACGGTCGCTGTCTGTCGCCTGATGGACGTTTCGTAGGCGCATGGYAACGCTATGTCGCGACATCTGTCATCGATAGCGCTGGGCGCGGTGCGATGCGTGCATTGGTGTCGCAAGGAGCCCACTCGGGGGTCTGTATTGCACAYCCCCGGTTAAGGGACGCTCTGCGTCCAGTCGGTCGGCGGCGGTCTTCAGGCCGCTGACCGGGCCGGACGGTGCCACGATCGCCCTCGTCGGGGGGCGCCTGGCGGCGTGGCGAGACCGTGTAGTCCCAAGTGGTCACTGCACGGGGCCGAAGGACCCGGTTGACCGTGGTCTCGGGCGCAGTGGCACTCGCGGGCCACTTGTCGCCAAGAGGAGTTTTTCTGAGCCAGTTCTCCGGTTCTGGTGAACGGTCTCCGGCTGTCGCCACATACGTCCACCGGAACCGACGTCACGGTGCGTGATCAAAAACCGGATTCCGTGGCAGAAATGATCCCTGGCAGGGGCAGCGATCGGTCCGGCCGTGCCAGTCAGCGGTGTTCCGCCGTAGATGCGATCGGTGCCGTCAGCGCAGAACGTGACCGGCGGGACGGTCCGGGCGCACGGGACCGGAGTCCGGGTCGATCTGGGCGGCGACCTCGTGACCATCCGGGTCGGCGACGACGAGGGCGGCGTCGTCCGGCACCGTGCGCTTGAGCATCGCCAGCGCGATGGGACCGAGCTCGGCGTGCATACGGGACGAGCCGGCGAACCCGACCTGGCGGCCGGCGGCCGTCACGGGAGACCCGGGCGCGGCCAGCGCCCCGTCGAGGTGCAGCAGCACCAGCCGGCGCGGCGGGCGGCCGAGGTTCTGGACGCGGGCGACCGTCTCCTGGCCGCGGTAGCAGCCCTTGTCCAGGTGCACCGCACTGGTGAGCCAGCTGACCTCGTTCGGGATCGTGCGGTGGTCGGTGTCGACGCCGAGCCGCGGCCGGTGGGCGGCGACGCGCTCGGCCTCGAAGGCCTCGACGCCGGCCGGCTCCACGCCGGCGGCTCGCAGCCGGGCCGCGACGTCCCCGAGCTGGGCTCTTTCGACCAGCAGGTCCACGCCGTACGGCATCCGCCGGGCCAGCACACCGGGTCCGAACCGGGCAAGCGGGTAGGGGCCCGCCTCCGCCGGGAGGCCGGCCGCGCCCCCGGCCGGCGGCGCGGCCCAGTCCGCCGGTACGCCGCCATCGTCGGTCTTGCCGCCCAGAGCGTCGCCACCCGGCGTGTCACCACCCAGCGCGCCCGCGACCGCCGCCGCGGCTCGCGGGCCGAGGACCGAGAGCACGGCCGTCGTCGCCGTCGCGTCCGCGGGCTCCACCCGCAGCAGGAAACGCATCGACTCCAGGAACGCCAGCAGCGAGTCAGCCTCGCTGGAGCCGCCGGCGGCGCCCGCCGGTCCGGGCTCCACGTCGATCCAGGTGGTGGCGCCGTCATCCGCGAGAACCAGGTGGTGCTCGACGTGGCCGTGTGGCGAGAGCAGCAGCGCCTCGGTGCCACGCATCGGGCGCAGCGCGCTCAGGTGCTGCGACGTCAGGCTGTGCAGCCAGGTCAGCCGGTCGGCACCGCCGACGCGCAGCACGCCGCGGTGCGAGCGGTCCACGAGGGCGGCGCCGGCCGCCGCCCGGCGCTGCTCGCGCAGCGGGTCACCGTAGTGCGCGGCCACTCCGGCGTCCGGGCCGTCCGCGGCGACCGCCCCGGGCAGGTCGAGCAGTGGGGAGCGGTAGTCGGCGGCTGTCGCCGCGGCGGAGTCGGCGATGGCATCGGCCGGGGAGCTGCTCATGTCCGTAGTCAACCGTGGGCACGCGCGGAACAGTCCGCGCATCGGCCGGCCAGCGCGACGTGGTCGACGTTCACGGTGAACCCGAGCTCCTCGCGCAGCGCGTCGACCAGCCCCGCGAGCCGGTCGGGGGACAGCTCGCTGATCGTCCCGCAGCCGCCGCAGACCAGGTGGATGTGCCGGTCCTGCCCGGCGACGTGGTATGTCGGCGCGCCGTGGGTGAGGTGGGCGTGCGAGACCAGCCCGAGCTCCTCGAGCAGGTCCAGGGTGCGGTAGACGGTCGAGATGTTGACGGCGGTGGCGGTGCGGCGCACCTCGGTGACGATCGCCTCCGGCGTCGCGTGGCCGAGCGTCGCGACGGCCTCCAGCACGAGCTGGCGCTGCGGCGTCAGCCGGTACCCGCGGCCGCGCAGCCGAGACTGCCAGCCATCCCGCCCGTCGGCGGTCGAGACCTCGGCCGGTGCGTCGGAGGCCGGCGCGCTGGAGGCCTGCGCCGCGTGCACGTGCGCCGTGCTGGTTGATGTCATCGACTGCCGATAGACCTCTGCGGCCATGCCGTCAAGTCTAAGGCGAGGCGGTCACGCCGGGACGCTCCGCGGTCCCGCCGCGTACGGGGCCGCGGCGACCGGCGGTTTCCCGCGGACCCGCCCGACGAGAGCGGTCCGGCACGCGCGAAAAAGGCGTTGCCGTCCTGCCCCGGTCGCGCGTAGCGTCGTCGGTACACGAGAAGGGAGGTGGTCCAAAGTTGTGTAGTTCTTGGACTCGTGAGGTGACTGTCAGCTAGCCGGTCTCGTGGTCCTCACCGAGCGGGACACCGTCCCGATCCGGGTGCCCATGAGCCCCGGCCGGCGAGTACCAGGCAGTTACCGGGCCCCCGGGTGCCGTCGTAGTCCCGACGGCCCGCGTCGTGTGCCAAGCACCGACGCGGAAGTACCCGGGGGTTTCACGTTCCCGAAACCTTTCGTGTCCGGTTCGTGTCCGGCTTGTCGTCCTTCGCGTGCCGGCGGGTGGCGCGTGTCACGCCAGGTCGGCGGACGTCACGTCACGCGGACACCGGACGGGTCTGGCCGGAGGCGGGGAGCAGCGGGCAGGATCGAGGCCATGCCGACTCTCGTCCTGCTCCGCCATGGCGAAAGCACCTGGAACCAGAAGAATCTGTTCACCGGCTGGGTGGACGTCGACCTGTCCGAGAAGGGCGTCAAGGAGGCCACCCGCGGCGGCGAGCTGCTGCGCGAGGCCGGCGTGCTGCCGGACGTCCTGCACACGTCCCTGCTCACCAGAGCGATGCGGACGGCCTGGATCGCCCTCGACGCCGCCGGGCGGCTGTGGATCCCGGTCCGCCGCAGCTGGCGGCTCAACGAGCGGCACTACGGCGACCTGCAGGGCCTCGACAAGGCCGAGACAGCGGAGAAGTACGGCGAGGAGCAGTTCATGCTCTGGCGCCGCTCGTACGACACCCCGCCACCGGAGATCACCGAAGGCCGGGAAAGCGGGGTCGACGAGCGCTACGCGGAACTGGCGCCGGACCTCGTTCCGAAGACCGAGTGCCTCAAGGACGTCGTCATCCGGATGCTGCCCTACTGGTACGACGCGATCGTGCCGGACCTGCGGGCCGGGCGGACCGTCCTGGTCGCCGCGCACGGCAACTCGCTGCGCGCGCTGGTCAAGCACCTCGACGGGATCAGCGACGCGGACATCGCCGGTCTCAACATCCCGACCGGCATCCCGCTGCGCTATGAGCTGGACGCCGACCTGAAGGTGATCTCGTCCGCCTATCTCGACCCGGACGCCGCGGAGCTGGCGGCCGCCGCCGTCGCGGCTCAGGGCAAGAAGAAGTAACCACGCCTGGTGGACGGCGGGCCGGGGCGTTAACGCCCCGGCCCGACCCGATCCGCCTTATTCCTTGATGCCGGTGACGAGGTAGACGACGCGACGGGCGACCGAGACCGCGTGGTCGGCATAGCGCTCGTAGAACCGGCCGCACAGCGTGATGTCGATCGCGGCCTCCATGCCGTGCGACCACGGCCGCTCCAGCAGGATGTGGAACACCTGACGGTGCAGGGTGTCCATCGCGTCGTCGTCGGCTTCGAGCTCGCGGGCGAGGTCGGTGTCACGGCTGGCGATGACGGAGCCGGCCTTGGCGACGATCCGCTGCGCGACCTGGCCCATCTCCGTGATCGTGCCGCGCAGCTCCGGCGGAACGGCCCCGCCTGGGTAGCGGCGCCTTGCCACCTTCGCCACATGCAGAGCCAGATCGCCCATCCGCTCCAGGTCGGCCACGATGCGCAGGGTGGTGACGATCACCCGGGCGTCGGTCGCGACCGGGGCCTGGCGGGCCAGGATGTCGAAGGCACGCTCCTCGAGCTCGTTGCGCAGCAGGTCGACGGTCTCGTCGGCCGTGATGACCTGCTCGGCGAGCCGGAGATCGGCGTCGAGCAGCGCCGTGGTYGCGCGTGCCATGGCGGACGCGACCAGGTTTGYCATCTCGACGAGCGAGGCCGTGATGCCCTCGAGCTCCTCGCGGAAGACGTCCCGCACGGGCGGACTCCTCTTCATGATCTATGTCGTGATCGTCGTTCGGGTTCAGGTGCCCGCCCGGCCTGCTTTGCCTGGTCGCTCACCGCGGTAACCGGGGCGCCGCTGTCGACGGCGATGCCGGACCCACGGCTGCGCCGTGGCACGGACTCGGGACTCGTGGACCCAAGCTCACTGCTCTTCTGATTGGTCGAAGATGCGGTGACCTCACCGCGACCCGGTGAACGATGACGTTAGCGGGGATGAACACCTGGCGACGAACCGCCGAGCTGACCTGTTCGGCGGCCCGCGGAGGGCGAGGGGGCACCTAACATTCGGCGCGTGGGCGACAGGTCGGTGAATGATGTGACAAGCATGCTACTCTGCGCAGTTCCGCCCGCGCCCGCCTGCCTCGCCGCGTCGACATCAGGCGATGTGCGTCGCATCATCCGGCGGGATGCCGCCGGACGCCGGGTGGCGGCCGGCCGTCTCGCGGCGGTGCGCGGATGACCTCACCGATGCCACCGCCCGCCGGGCTGGCACAGCCGGCGGACCGGCGGTCGCCGATGCGCAGGGCGCCCGTCTCCCAACCCAGTGCGCTGGTCGACGACCTCGACGTCACGCTGCCCGCCGGCCAGCTGCGCCGGCTGGTCGCGGCGCTGCCGTCCGGCGTGGTCGTACTGAGCGCGGACGACGAGGTCGCGCTGGCGAACCAGGCGGCGCACGCGATGGGCGTGGTCACCGGCAGCAAGGTCGCCGTCGCGTCGGTGCTGGACCTGGTACAGCGCACCCGTGAGGTCGGCGCCGGGCTCGACGGTGAGCTGGACCTGCCGCCGGTGCCGCCGCCCCCGCTCACCCGGCCGCGCCCCGATCAGGGGGCGGTGGCCGTGCGGGCGCGAACCCGGCCGTTGGGTGACGGAGGTCATATAGCCGTCATTCTCGACGATGTCACCGAGTCCCGGCGGGTCGAGGCCGTCCGCCGCGACTTCGTCGCCAACGTGAGCCACGAGCTGAAGACCCCGGTCGGCGCGCTGCACGTGCTCGCCGAGGCCGTGCAGGCGGCCAGCGAGGACCCGGTGGCCGTGCGCCGGTTCGCCGACCGGATGACGCACGAGTCGGCCCGGCTGGCCCGGCTGGTGCAGGAGATCATTCACCTCTCCCGGCTGCAGGGTGCCGACCCGTTGCCGGTGATGAAGCCGGTCGCGGTGATCAATGTGGTCGAGGAGGCGGTGGACCGCAACCGGTTGGCGGCGCAGAGCCAGGGGATCTCGGTGGCCGTCATCGGGGAGACCGACGCCGGGGTGCTCGGGGACGAGTCCCAGCTGGTGACCGCGGTGGCCAACCTGCTGGAGAACGCGGTGAGCTACTCGCCGCGAGGCACCAGAGTCGGACTCGGCGTCCGCAGCGTCGGCGGGACCGTGGAGATCTCCGTCGCGGACGAGGGCATCGGAATCGCGGAGAAGGACCTGGAGCGGGTCTTCGAGCGCTTCTACCGCGCCGATCCGGCGCGTTCCCGGGAGACCGGCGGTACCGGGCTGGGCCTCGCGATCGTCAAGCACATCGTGACCAACCACGGCGGTTCGGTCGGGGTCTGGAGCGCGGAGGGCGCCGGCTCGACCTTCACTCTGCGCCTGCCCACCTATCTGGACGATCAGGCCGACAACCAGGACGCGGATCTTGACGACCCGGCGGACGACGAGGAGCTGGATACCGAGTCCTACGGGCAGGGGGACGTCCAGCCGGAGACCACCGATCTCGGTGATCCGGCTGACRGCGCGGCCGCGACGGCGGACCATCGGGACGACGCGCCAGCGGCCCGCCCTCCCGCGCCGTCGTCCGGACAGGACCCATCCGGCGGCCACGAGCCCGAGGAACAAGCCACAAGGGACTCCGCGACCCGTGACAATCAGTCAACAGTTGGGTGGGCCGTGAACGACCTGCCAGCAGATCAGCAAGTCCTCGAGCAGTGACCACCAGAGAACATCGGCCGTCGTCGGCTCGGTCACGCGTGATCACCCCGGCGACGGTTCGCGAAAGGAAGAGTGACCGGTGACCCGCCTGCTCGTGGTGGAGGACGAGGAGTCCTTCTCGGAGGCTCTGTCCTTCATGTTGGAACGTGAGGGTTTCGACGTCGCCGTGGCGGCGGACGGGCACACCGCGCTGTCGGACTTCGAACGTCACGGTGCCGACCTCGTGCTGCTCGACGTCATGCTGCCGGGCCTGTCTGGCACCGAAGTGTGCCGGGCGCTGCGGCAGAAGTCCTCGGTGCCGGTGATCATGCTCACCGCCAAGGACAGCGAGATCGACAAGGTGCTCGGCCTGGAGCTCGGAGCCGACGACTACGTCACCAAGCCGTTCTCCGCGCGTGAGCTCGTCGCCCGGATCCGGGCCGTGCTGCGGCGACGGGGCAGTGAGCCGGACGAGGCCGCGCCCGTCACCCTGGAGGCCGGCGGCGTGCGGATGGACGTCGAGCGGCACGTCGTGACCGTGCACGGAGCGCAGGTCGCCCTGCCGCTCAAGGAGTTTGAGCTGCTGGAGATGTTCCTGCGGAACACCGGCCGGGTACTGACCCGAGGACAGCTGATCGACCGGGTCTGGGGGTCGGACTACGTCGGTGACACCAAGACGCTCGACGTCCACGTCAAGCGCCTGCGGGCGAAGATCGAGTCCGAGCCGGGCAACCCGCGGCACCTGGTGACCGTCAGAGGACTTGGCTACAAGTTCGAGCCGTAGACGGCCCGTACGCGTGCCGACTTCTGTCGGCGTTCCGCTGATACGTCACGCTTGAGCTGCGCGGTCACTGTGTGGTTGGCACGGTGAGCGCGCAGTGACGGTGTGCCGTGTCCGCGGCGGGGCGCCGAGGCCGGCGCGTAGCCTCGTTCGTTGCTCGACGCCTGGTACGTGGGTGTCGGGCGACGATGGCGGAGCCTCGCGGCAGACATTGGGGGACGAGCGATGCGGCTGAGGTTCTCGTCGGCGGCCAGGAACGCGGAGGTGCCCGCGGAGGATCCCGGCGACACGCCGCGGATCGTGCCGGGTACGGCCGTGGTGCCGCGCCGGTCGATGGTCGCGTCGGCATCGCTCGTGCCAGCGGGTCCCGTCGGCGGTTCCATGGGCGCGGCGGGTTCTGGCGCGATAGTGCCGGTGAGCGCCGCGCCGCCCGGCCAGCGGCGTGCCCCAGCGGTCGCCCTGCCTGCGCCGCCCGCCCAGCCGCTACGCCTCGGTGTCATCGACATCGGTTCGAACACCGTGCACCTGTTGGTCGTCGACGCCCATCACGGCGCGGCGCCGCGGCCCGCGGCGAGCGAACGGGTGCCCCTGCGGCTCGTCGAGCTGCTGGATGGAGGCGGCGCACTGTCGGTGAGCGGCGAGCACGCGCTGATCGACTGCATTCGCGACCTGCGCAGGCAGGCCGAGGAGCTCGCCGTCTTCGATCTCGTGGCGTTCGCCACGTCGGCCCTGCGCGATGCCACGAACAGTGACCAGGTGCTTGCCCGGCTGCGCTCCGTGACGGGCGTGGCGGTCGAGGTGCTGCCCGGTGAGGACGAGGCCCGGCTGACCTTCCTCGCGGTGCGCCGCTGGCTCGGCTGGAGCGCGGGACGACTGCTGGCGATGGACATCGGCGGCGGCTCGCTGGAGATCGGCGCCGGGATGGACGAGGAACCGGATGTCGTCGCCTCGCTGCCGCTGGGCGCGAGCCGGCTGACCAGGGACTGGCTGTCGACGGACCCGCCGACCCATCGGCAGCTGGCCGAGCTGCGCCGCTATGTGCGGGCCCAGATCGCGCCGGTCGTTGGCAAGCTGTACCACGTCGGCGAGCCGACCAGGGCCGTCGCCACCTCGAAGACGTTCCGCTCGCTGGCCAGGATCGCCGGTGCGGAGCCATACAGCCGTGGTCCCTATGTGCGCCGGGTGCTGCGCCGGACCGACCTGGAGGCCGTGGTGAAGACGGTCTGCCGGATGCCGTCGGCCGCGCGGGTCTCGTTGCCCGGGGTCTCCGCCTCCCGCGCGGGCCAGCTCGCGGCCGGCGCGGTGGTCGCCGCGGAGACGATGGACCTGCTTTCCGTCGACGAGGTCGAGATCTGCCCGTGGGCACTGCGGGAGGGCATCATCCTGCGCCGGCTGGACACCCTCAACTTCGGCTGACCTGGCGGCCCGCTGGCCGCCACCCGCTCCCGCCGCCCTCCCGGGTCCGTCCGCTCGCTCGCCGTCCGGCGGCTCCGCTCCCCCCATTGACACGCAGCGTGAGATCGTCCGCGAGCGGCCGGCCGGGCCTGCTCCGCTCGATGGCCTAGCCTGAGACATGGGCCGGACGGCCGCGTGGGGGCGCGACCGTGGGGCCGGGAGGGGAGGAGGGTGTTCGGGTGCGGGTGATACGCAACCTTGGACGGGAGACCACCCCGGCGGCGGCCGTGGCCGACGCGGATGGCGCGAGTCACGCCGCGACGTCGCGCACCCGGCCGTCGGATGAGGTGAACGGCTCGGAGCCACGAAAAATCGTCGCTGTCCGTAACGGATCGGATCGGGTCGCGCGCATCCCGGCGGCGAAGATCGCGCTGTCCACCGCGTCGACCTACCCCGAGTCGACGCCCGCCGCCTTCGAGATGGCGGCCCGTCTGGGTTATGACGGCATCGAGATCATGGTCTGGACGGATCCGGTCAGCCAGGACACCCAGGCGCTTCGCCGGCTGGTCGACTACCACGGCATCCCCGTGGTCGCGATCCACTCGCCGTGCCTGCTGCTGACGCAGCGGGTCTGGGGCACCGACCCGTGGGGGAAGCTCGTGCGGGCCCGCGCCGCGGCCGAGGCCCTTGGCGCGTCGACCGTGGTCGTCCACCCACCGTTCCGCTGGCAACGCGACTACGGCCGCGACTTCGTCGCCGGCATCGAGCGGATGGCGCAGGAGACCGACGTCCGCTTCGCGGTGGAGAACATGTTCCCGCTGCGAGCCCGCGGCCGTGAGGTGTCGGCCTACCTGCCGGACTGGTCGCCCGTCGAGGACGGCTACCGGCACGTGACGCTCGACCTGTCGCACACCTCCGTCTCCCGTTCGGACGCGCTGGCCATGGYCGACGCGCTCGGCGACCGGCTCGCGCACGTCCACCTCGCCGACGGCTCCGGCTCCGCGAAGGACGAGCACCTGGTGCCCGGGCGAGGCAACCAGCCGTGCGCGCAGCTGCTCGAGCGGCTCGCGACCCGGGGCTTCGACGGCACGGTCGTCGTCGAGATCAACACCCGTCGCGCCGAGACGCGGGCGCAGCGCGAGATCGACCTCGCCGAGGCACTCGCCTTCACCCGCCTCAACCTCGCGGCCCCCGCCACCGCGAGCCCCTCGGGCGCGGCCAGGCACTGACGCCTCCCGGGCCGCCCATCGCCCTCTCCGTGTGCCGTGGGCGTGGTCCCATCTCCGGTGACGCCGCGGGCGTTGCCCGCCTCTGATACGTGGTGCCACGATCGAGGCATGGGTTCACGTTCGCTGTTCGATCCGCTGGTCGACGCCTATGACGCGGCACGACCCACCTACCCGGACGCCCTGTTCGACGATCTCGCCCGGCTGGCCGGACGCCCGCTCGCGGGCGCGGACGTGGTGGAGGTAGGCGCGGGCACCGGCATCGCGACCCGGTCCCTGCTCGGCCGCGGCGCGCGGGTGGTGCCTTTCGACATCGGCCCGGGGATGCTCGCGCGGCTGCGGGAACGCACTCCGGGGATCCCCGCCGTGCTGGCGGACGCGGAGGCGCTGCCGTTGCGCGCCGGCGTGGCCGACCTCGTCTGCTACGCGCAGGCATGGCACTGGACGCGGGTACCGGCGGCGGCCGCGGAGGCGGCTCGGGTGCTGCGCCCCGGCGGGGCGCTCGCCGTCTGGTGGAACGACGTCGACGCCGAGGACGAGCACTGGTGGGGCCGCCAGCAGGACCGGCTGGAGGCGATGAACCCCGCCTACCAGCGCGGCTACCGGGCCCGGCCGTGGGCCGACGAGCTGCGCTGGACCGGCCAGTTCGCCGACGTCGTCACGCTCGCCGGCCGGTGGGCCCGCCGGATCGATGTCGACACGTACCTGACGTGGCTGCGGTCGAAGTCCTACGTCGCCGAGATCGGCGACCGGTTGGCGGACTTCCTGGACGCCGAGCGCCGCTCGATGCTGCGCGCCTTTCCCGACGGGATCATCGAGGAGCCCTTCCGCACCGTGCTCGTCGTCGCCCGCCGGCCCTGATCAGGTACCGGGACCCGTAGCGTGGCGGGCGGTTGGGCGCGTTTGGGCGGAGGAGTGGGCATGACTGTGGCGATCGTGGGCGTAGGACGGCTGGGGGAGGCGTTCCTGGCCGGGCTGCTGCGCGCCGGCGTCGAGCCGAAGGAGATCGTCGTCGCCGAGAAGGACCCGGCCAGGGCGGCGGCGGTGTCGGCTGAGCACGGCGTCGCGGGGGGCGCGCCGAAGGAGGCCGTGGCCGGCGCGGACGTTGTCGTCGTGGCCGTCAAGCCGCACGACACGGCCGCGTTGCTGGCGGACATCGGCGGGGTGCTCGAGCCTGGCACGCTCGTCGTGTCGTTGGCGGCGGGGATCACGCTTACCGCGCTGCAGGACGCGTTGCCGGCCGGAACGCCGGTGGTGCGCGTGATGACGAACACTCCGCTGCTGGTCGGCGAGGCGATGTCGGCCCTGTGCGCCGGCCGGCACGCGGGCGACGAGCACCTGGACCGGACCGAGGCCCTGCTCGGCGCCGTCGGCCGGGTGGTCCGGGTTCCCGAGACGCAGCTGGACGCCATCACCGCCCTGTCCGGCAGCGGCCCGGCGTACTTCTTCTACCTGCTCGACGCCATGGTCGAGGCGGGGGTGCTGCTCGGCCTGCCTCGGCCCCTCGCGGCCGAGCTGATGGTGCAGACGGCGCTGGGATCGGCTCGCATGCTCCGGGAGACCGGCGAGCATCCGGCCCTGCTGCGCGAGGCGGTGACCTCACCCGCCGGGACCACCGCCGCCGCGCTGCTCGAGCTCGACCRCCGGGCCGTGCGCGCGGCCATTCTCGACGCCCTCACGGCCGCCCGGGACCGCTCGGCCGAGCTCGGTCG
This sequence comes from Pseudofrankia asymbiotica, assembly GCF_001983105.1. Classification (GTDB taxonomy): domain Bacteria; phylum Actinomycetota; class Actinomycetes; order Frankiales; family Frankiaceae; genus Pseudofrankia; species Pseudofrankia asymbiotica. Next base: position 69,348 of record NZ_MOMC01000028.1, read on the forward strand.
CTCCAGCTAGCCACCAACCGCGCTGGGCGGCCCGTCCCGAACTCGGTGGTACCGTCCGACCACCGCATGCCGTGTCGAGGCGGCCACCCATCCACACCGGTGCTGGGCGGTAGGCTCGCTCGGTAGCTCTCCTCCACACAGATCGGTCGTATTCGTGGGTTCTGTTATCAAGAAGCGTCGCAAGCGGATGGCGAAGAAGAAGCACCGCAAACTTCTCAAGCGGACCCGCGTGCAGCGTCGTAACAAGAAGTAAGGCTGGTACCTGACGGGCGCGGCGCGCCCGTCAGGGGCCGCCCATGTATCCAACTGGTTTCCTCGCAGTGGCCTCGACGGTTGAGGCCCTGGCCCTGTGGGAGGCTGCCTGACAGGCGGCAACGGGGCCGCCCCGGGGTGGGTTCGGGGAGTGCGCGATGGCATCGGCCGGGGTGATGACGGACGCGGTGGACGGTGCCGCGGCGCGACCGCTGGGGTGGATCAGCTTCCTCTCCGACTACGGGCTCGAGGACACGTGCGTCGGGGTGTGTCACGGGGTCATCGCCCGGCACGCGCCGCAGGTGCGCGTGCTCGACGTCTGCCACTCCGTCGCCCAGCAGGACATCGAGCACGGCGCGGGGCTGCTGGCGGACAGCGTGTGCTACCTGCCGGTCGGTGTGCATCTCGCCGTCGTCGAGCGGCTGGACCCGGCGGGCCCCCCGAACACGGACGGCGCTCCCGGAATCCCGGCTCGCGAGGTCCTTTCCGCGGTCACGGCCGGGGCGCGGGGCGTCGCGATCCGTACCGCCGACGGGTCGACGTTCGTCGCCCCGGACAACGGGCTCACGTCACTCGCCTGGGACGTTCTCGGCGGGGTGGTGGCCGCGCATGAGATCTCCAACCCGGCACTGTGGCTGCCGTTGCCGAGCGCGGTGTTCCGCGGCCGGGACGTCTACGCACCGGTCGCCGCCCGGATCGCGGCGGGGCTCGCTCTCGCCGAGGTCGGGCCGCGCATAGACGCGGACTCGCTCGTCCGGTTCACCCGGCCGTCCTGCGTCGTGGACGACGACCATGTCCACGCACAGGTGCTGGCCGTCGACCACTTCGGCAATCTGTCACTCAACGTGACCAGGGTCGACCTGGAGGCCGCCGGCATGCTGCTCGGCGACCGGGTCGAGATCCGCGCCGCCGGCCGGGAGGCGACCCTCCCTTTCACCTACACCTACGGCGACGTCCCGGTCGGTCAGGTGGCGTTGTGCGAGGACTCGCTGCGCCGGGTGATGCTCGCGGTCAACTGCGGTCGTGCCAGTGACCTGCTGCGGTTGCGGCGTGGGGACGCGGTGGTCATCGGCCAACTTCCGCGCGAGCCGAATCCGGCCGCGACCAGGGCCGCCGCCCCGGTCGCGCGGCTGCCAGCGCTGACCTGACCTGACCTGTCAGGTGGCGGGCCGGTGACGCGGAGACGGCGACGGGAAATCTGGTAACGCTACGCAGCGGAGCAGGCCGTGGGCAGGCGTACGATGACCACACGGACCGCAGCCGACCGGCGTCCCGGGAGCCCACATGAGACCACGCCGCGTGCTTGTCACCGGTGTGTCCCGTCCCCTCGGCGCAGACGTGGCCCGAGCGCTCGCCGCGAGCCCCCGGGTCGAGACGGTGRTCGGAGTCGACACCGTCCCCCCGAACGATGATCTCGGCCGTACGAGGTTCGTGCGCGCTGACATCCGCAACCCGCTGATCGCCAAAGTGATCACCACGTCCGCGATCGACACGGTGCTGCATCTCAACCTCATCGCGAACCCGGTCGCGGCCGGCGGCCGGACGGCGATGAAGGAGATCAACGTCATCGGGACGATGCAGCTGCTCGCCGCCTGCCAGAAATCCGACACCGTCTCCCGACTGGTGGTCCGGTCGACGACGACCATCTACGGCTCGTCGCCGCGTGACCCGGCGCTGTTCACCGAGGACATGGAACCGCGCTCGCTGCCGCGCGGTGGCTACGGCAAGGACGCGGTCGAGGTCGAGGGCTACGTGCGGGGTTTCAGCCGCCGCCGGCCGGATATCGCGGTCACCGTGCTGCGGTTCGCGAACATTCTTGGCCCCGGGGTCGACAGCCCGCTGGCGCGCTATTTCGAGTTCCCCGTCGTGCCGACCGTGCTCGGCTTCGACCCGCGCATCCAGCTGCTGCACTCCAGCGACGCGCTCGCGGTGTTGCTACGCGCCGCCGCCGGCGGCCACGCCGGCACCTTCAACGTCGCCGGCGACGGGATCCTGCTTCTCTCCCAGGCGATCCGCCGAGCCGGCCGGCCGCCGGTGCCGGTGCCGTTCCCGGCGGTCAGCTCGCTGTCCCGGCTCGCCAGCCGCCTGCGGATCGTGGACTTCCCACCCGAGCAGGTCGGCTTCCTGGCGCACGGCCGCGCGGTCGACACCACCCGCCTGCGCGAGGTCTTCGGCTACACCCCTCGGTATACGACGGCCGCCGCCTTCGACAGCTTCGTGCGTGAGCGCGGGCTGCGTCCGACGATCGATTCCGAACGGGTCGTCCAGGTCGAGCGCACGCTGCTCGACCTGATGGCCCGCCGCCGTCTGGTAGGTGCGTCGTGACCACCGCCGAACCGCCGTCGGGCGAGGCACAGATCATCCCACTGGCGCGGCCGGCCCGCCGCGGCGCGGCGGCCGGGCGCACCGGCGTCAACCGGTCCGGTGGCGAGCCGCTCGGCGCCGCGAAGCCCGGTGGCGGGCGGCCCAGCGATGAGCGGACGCGGACCGAGCAGCCGGATCCCGGGCCGTCCGCAAGCCGGGCGCGCGCCGACGGCGAGCCGCCGGCCGGCGGTGCCGCGTCGCCCCCGAGCCCGGTGCAGTCGATCGGACCGAGGGCGGACGGCGAGCCGGCCCGCCCCAGGGCCAGGCGCTCCACCTCGGGCCGCCCCGCCGGACGGACCAGCGCCGCGGCTGAGGCGGCGCGGACGGGCTCGACCCGGTCACGGACCGCCCGTCCGGTCGCCCCCGCCCCCGCCGAGGACGGGGACACCCCGCAGGACTCGGCGGCGGCACGCGGGGCCCCCGCTTCAGCGGATACGGCCCAGCCCCCGCCGGCTCAAGACGCTCAGGACTCCGGTGCCAAGGCCACCCCCGCCAAATCCGCTCCCGCCAAATCCGCCCCCACCAAGACCGCCCCCGCCAGGACCGCCCCCGCCAGGACCGCCGCCAGGCGCGCCACCGCGGGAGAGACCGCGACGGAACGGACCGGCGCCGGGGACGCGCCGCGTGCGCGCGCCGCGAAGGCGGCCGGCGCGCGCCCCGCCAGGACCGGCACCGGGCGGGGCCGTCCGGCCACGGCGGTGTCAGGCGGAGAGCCGGAACATCCCGAGAACCGGGTCGAACGGCTGCTGGGCCGCCCGGCGGGGCAGTACCGAGACGGCGAGCACCGAGACGGCGAGCGCGACGACGGTGCGGCCCTCGGCGCCGGCGCGGAGGTCACCGCCGACGCGGCGGACGCGGGCCCGGTCCCGGACGCCTCGGGGGAGCCGATGGCGCAGGCCGCTGGTCTTGAACGGGCGCTCGCCGGAATGCTCGCCTTCCTGCGCCGGCGGATCACCGGCGACTACGAGGTCGATGAGCTCGGCTTCGACGCGGACCTGACCGAACACGTCGTCGCCCCGCTGCTGCGGCCGGTCTACCGGAACTACTTCCGGGTCGAGACACGCGGGCTGGAGAACGTGCCCGACACCGGCGGCGCGCTGGTCGTGGCGAACCACTCCGGGACTCTGCCGATCGACGCGCTGATGACCGCCGTCGCGCTGCTCGACCACCACCCCGCGCACCGCTACCTGCGGATGCTCGCGGCCGACCTGGTGTTCTCGCTGCCGTTCATCGCCCCGATCGCCCGTAAGACCGGCAACACCCTGGCGTGTCAGGCCGACGCCGAACGGCTGCTTGGCAAGGGCGAGCTGGTCGGCGTCTGGCCGGAGGGCTTCAAGGGTGTGGGTAAGCCGTTCAGCGAGCGCTACAAGCTGCAGCGCTTCGGCCGCGGCGGTTTCGTCTCCGCCGCGCTGCGCACCGGAGTGCCGATCATCCCGTGCACCATCGTGGGCGCCGAGGAGATCTACCCGATGCTCGGCAACGCCAAGGCGGTCGCCCGGCTGCTTGGCCTGCCCTACTTCCCGCTGACCCCGACGTTCCCGTGGCTCGGCCTGCTCGGCATGGTCCCGCTGCCGTCGAAGTGGCTGATCGAGTTCGGTGAGCCGGTGCCGACCGCTCCGTTCACCCCGGCCGCCGCCGAGGACCCGATGCTCGTCTTCGAGCTGACGGACCGCATCCGTGAGACCATCCAGCACACCCTCTACGGCCTGCTCATGCAGCGCCGCTCGGTCTTCTTCTGACAGTCAGTCGGGTAGCTGGTAGCGGCGCTTGAGGGCCATGCCGGCGGCGACGCCGCCGGCCAGGGCGCCCATGCCGGCGGCGGTGGGGATGCCGACCTTGGCCGCCTTGCGGGCGGTGCGGAAGTCCTTGATCGCCCAGTCGCGTTCCCTGGCCGCCGTCTTCAGGTCCGGATCGGGGTTCACCGCGACCGGGTTGCCCACCAGGGACAGCATCGGCAGGTCGTTGATCGAGTCCGAGTAGGCCCAGCAGCGGGCCAGGTCCAGGTGCTCGCGGTCCGCGAGCGCCCGCACGGCCGCGGCCTTGCCCGGGCCATGCAGCGGGTCGCCGACCAGGTGGCCGGTGTAGCGGCCGTCGATCACCTCGGAGACCGTCCCGAGAGCGCCGGTCAGCCCCAGCCRCCGAGCGATGATCGACGCGAGTTCCACCGGTGTGGCCGTGACCAGCCACACCCGGTGGCCGGCGTCCAGATGCTGCTGGGCGAGGGCGAGGGTGCCCGAGTAGATCTGCTCGGCCATCCGCTCGTCGTAGATCTCCTCGCCGTAGCGGACGATCTCGCTGACCTCCCGGCCGGCGACGAAGGCGAGCGCCGCCTCCTTGGCGTTGTGCATGCCGTTCGGGTCCTCGAGACCCCGCAGCCGATAGCTGACGTGCTGCCAGCCGAACTTCAGCAGGTCGCGGGAGTCGAAGAAGTCGCGGGCGGCGAGGCCGCGGGCGAAGTAGAAGATCGACGCGCCGGCCATCATCGTGTTGTCCACGTCGAAGAACGCGGCCGCCGTCGGGTCGGGCGGCGGCTTGGGCGACGCCTCCGCCGCTGTCTTCAACGCGGCCGTGGCGGCGGCGTCGGCGGCCGCCTCGTCCGTGTGGATCGGCTCATCCTTGCGTGGTCGCAACCACATCTCATCTCCCGGCTGTCCACGGCGCGTCGTGACCATGGTCGCGTATGCCCGCGATGCGTCGCGGGTGTCGTACGGCGCGTCACCCACCACGACACGGGCCGCTGGTAACCCGTCCACCGACGGCTGCGTGGGGCAGCCGGCCCGCCGGTGCCGGCGACGACGCCGGTCCGCCCCGTCGCTTCGGCGGCCCGCTGGCCAGGCCGCCCGCGGCCCGGGTGGTCAGGTGCGGACATGCGCACCTGAGCGTACGGCGCCCCCGCCGGTGTTCGTCGCAGGTCGGCTACCCGACCGATCCCCGTTACCTCATCGATGCATAAATGGTGAGGGTGATGACCGGGTTGGAGGGCTGGGCCGATGGGCGGGACTGACGCGGTGGGCGAGGCGGCCGGTGGCGAGCCTCGGATCACGCTGCTGACTAGGGTGGGCTGCCACCTGTGCGACGACGCGCGCGCGGCGGTCGTCCGAGTGGCGGAGCAGACCGGCGCCGGCTGGCGGGAGCTGGACGTGGACGCCGAGCCGGCTCGCGCGGACGAGTACGGCGACCGGGTGCCCGTCGTTCTGGTCGACGGCAGGGAGCACGGTTACTGGCGGGTCGAGGAGGCCCGGTTGCGCGACGCCCTGGGCGGGCGCCGCTGGTCGCTGCGCTGAGCGGGTCGTCCGCCGCCGCCAGTCCCATGGGGGCCAGTCCCACCGGCGCCCGGCTGGCCAGGTGGTGGCTTTTCGTCCGGGCGTCGAAGGGCCTTCGACCCAGGTATGTCTGACCTTGGTCCCCATCCGTTGCCGGCGCGGACGGGTGCGTCTGCCGAGTTGTCGGCGCAAACTTTGTGAAGCCTTTCACGAAGTCGTAGACTCGACGGATCCTGGGCGGCCTCGGTCTCCCGACGCGGCGTCCGGCAGTTGGCGCGCAGCGCCAGCCTGCCGCGGCCGGATCGATGCGACGGGAGCCGCGCGCCATGAGCAAGCCCCGGCGTACAGCCCGGGAGAACCGAGCCAGCGCCGTCCCTGAGGCGACTGTCGCCCGTCTCCCGCTCTACCTGCGGGTGCTCACCTCGTTGGGGGACGAGGGCGTCTCGACCGTGTCGTCGGACACGCTCGCCGCCGCCGCCGGGGTCACTCCGGCGAAGGTCCGCAAGGACCTCTCACATCTGGGTTCCTACGGGACCAGAGGAGTCGGCTACGACGTCGACGTCCTGCTCGACCGCATCTCGGCGCGCCTCGGGCTGACCGAGGACCGGGCCGTGATGTTGATAGGTGTGGGCAATCTCGGGCACGCGCTGGCGCGTTACGGCGGGTTCCCGGCTCGAGGGTTCCGGATCGCCGCGCTCGTCGACGCCGACCCGGCGCGCGCCGACGAGGTCGTCGGCGGTGTGCGGATCCGCCCCGTGGACGAGTTGGAAAGACTGGTCGAGGACTTCCGGGTGACAATCGGTGTGATCTGCACCCCGGCCGGGGCGGCGCAGCGGGTCTGCGAGCGACTGGTCGCCGCCGGTGTCACCAGCATCCTCAACTTCGCGCCGGTCGTCCTGACCGTTCCCGAAGGGGTTGATGTGCGTAAGGTCGATCTGGCGGTCGAACTCCAGATCCTGTCGTTCCACGAGGCGCGCAAGCGCCCGGCCACCGGTGGACGTGTCCGGCCCTCGGCCCTGGGGACGCTGCCGGTGGGAACGCCGCGCGAGAACCACGCGGCCACCGATGGGTACGAGGCCGGCGGCCACGAGGACATCGCCCCTGACGACGGCGGCTCCGGTGAGGGTGGCCTGAGTAGTTGTGGCCTCACCCGCGGCGGGACGGATGCGGTCGTCGGTGGCGTTGAAGAACAGGGCGCCGAGGCGGACGGCGCGGGCACCGGCGGCAGGACGGACGGGATCGTGCGCATGCAACGGATCACAGCGGCACGGCGGCAGAAAGAGCCTCGCCTGGACGAGGTGCCCGGTGCCGGCGGTGAGATCGCCGCGTCTTCGGCTGGTGCCGGCGCGTCGTCGGGCACGGGAAGTGAGAGCGCGTGAGCGTGCTCGCGGTCGGCCTCAACCACCGGACGGCGCCGAACTCGTTACTGGAGCTCGCCGCGGTGTCGGGCGACGACGTTCCGAAGGTGCTCAGCGATCTCGTCCAGGCCGACCACGTGCTCGAGGCCGTGGTCCTGTCCACGTGCAACCGCACCGAGATCTACGCCGAGGTCGACACCTTCCACGGCGGCCTCGCTGACGTGTCCGACCAGCTGTCCCGGGTCTGTGGCGTCGACCTGAGCGAGCTGTCGCCGCACCTGTACGTGCACCACGAGGCGCGCGCGGTCGGGCACCTGTTCACCGTCGTCTGCGGGCTGGACTCGATGCTCGTCGGCGAGAGCCAGATCCTCGGGCAGGTCCGGACGGCGTTTCGAGGTGCCCAGGGCACCGGAGCCGCCGGTGGGTCGCTGGCCGCGCTGTTCCAGACGGCCCTGCGGGTCGGCAAGCGGGCACACAGCGAGACGTCGATCGACGCCGCCGGCGCCTCGATCGTCTCGGTGGGCCTGCAGATCGCGGCCGGCAGCCTGGAGGTCCGCCGCCCCGAGCGGCTCTCGACGGACGCCACCTCGCTGGTCGCGGGCGCGCTCGTCGGCCAACGCCAACCGGACGAGTCCGGGGTTCCTGTCCGATCGGCGAAGCTTGCGGACGGGGTGCCTGCCGGATCGGCGGAGCCGATCGGGGAGGTCGTGATCGGAGAGGTCCGCGGCTGGTCCGGCCAGGCCGCCGGGGCGCCTCAGGCGGACCTGCCGCTGGCCGGCTGCCGAGTACTGATCATCGGGGCTGGCGCGGTCGGCGGCCTGACGGCGGCCACCGTCCGACGGGCGGGCGCGGCGGAGCTGGTGGTCGCCAACCGGACGCCGGCCCGCGCGGCCTCGATCGCCGAGAACCACGGCGCCCAGATCGTCGGCCTCGCGGACCTGCCGCACGAGATCGCCCAGGCCGACCTGGTCGTCTCCTCCACGGACGCGACCGGGCTGGTGGTCAGCTACGAGATGGTCGAGGCGGCGCTCGCCGCCCGGGCGGGCCGGCCGCTGGTGTTCCTCGACCTGGCGCTGCCGCATGACATCGACCCGATGGTGCGGGAGCTGCCCGGCGTCGTGCTCGTCGACCTGGAGTCCCTGCGCGCCGCGCTCGAGGGCGCGGAGGTCTCGCACGACGTCGAGGCGGTGCGATCGCTGGTCTCGGCCGAGGTGACCGGCTTCCTCAACCGGCGCGGCGCCGTCCGGGTCGCGCCGACGGTCGTGGCCCTGCGCGCCCAGGCCGCCGCGATCGCGCAGGACGAGCTCGACCGACTACGCGGCCGGCTCCCCGGCCTGGATGCCCGCGAGTGGGAGATGGTGACCGGCACCGTCCGCCGGGTGGTCGACAAGCTGTTGCACGCCCCCACGGTGCGGGTCCAGCAGCTGGCGAACGGTCCCGCCGGCGATTCCTACGCCGAGGCACTACGCGAGCTGTTCGACCTCCCCCGTGAGGTCCCGGCCGTCGTCTCTGCCCCCGATCTGCTGGAGCAGCCTTGACACCCTCATCCCCGTCACCCGCCGCCCTGTCGTCGCTCGCGTCGGTGACGCTCGCGTCGCCCGACGGAACGCTCGCACCCGGTGGGCCGCCCGCCCGGCTGCGGCTGGGCACCCGGCGCTCGGCGCTGGCGCTCGCCCAGTCCGGGATGGTGGCCGACGAGCTGCGGGCCCGGCTCGGGGTCGAGGTCGAGCTGGTGCACATCGTGACCGAGGGCGACCGGAACAAGGCCGCGATCAACCAGCTGAGCGGTACCGGGGTGTTCGTGAGCGCCCTGCGCGACGCCCTGCTCGCCGGCGAGATCGACCTCGCCGTGCACTCGCTCAAGGACCTGCCCACGGTCACGCCGGCGGGGATCACGCTCGCCGCCATCCCGCCACGCGAGGACGTCCGTGACGTGCTGATCTCGCCGAGTGGCCGGCGGCTCGCGGAGCTTGGCCCCGGCGCGCGGATCGGCACCGGCGCGCCGCGGCGGGCCGCGCAGCTGCTCGCGCTCGGCCTCGGCCTGGAAGTGGTGCCCATCCGCGGCAACGTGGATACCCGGATCAAGAAGGCGATCGACGGCGAGGTGGACGCCGTCGTGCTGGCCAAGGCGGGGCTCGCCCGCCTCGCCCGGCTGGACGCGGTGACCGAGATCCTGGACCCGGACGTGATGCTTCCGTCGCCGGGACAGGGCGCGCTCGCCATCGAGTGCCTGACCTCGGCGGTGGCTCCGACGGGTGTGACGACAGGTTGCCCGGTCGTTCCGGACGGGGATGTGACGGGAGCCGGCGGGTCGGCTACTCCTGGAAGCGGAGTTGGGGCTCCGCTTGCCGGGCTGCTACGGTTTGTGCTCGACGATGCACCGTCGTCCGTGGCGGTCAGGGCGGAACGCGCGTTTTTGGCGGCGATCGAGGCGGGTTGCACCGCGCCGGTCGGCGCGTTGGCGCGGGTCGTGCCCGCGGCTGGCTCGAGTTGGCCAGCAGGCGGAAGCGGCCAGCCCCTTCGCGCCGGCGAGGTTCGCCTGCGCGCGGTGGTCGCGTCGCCGGACGGTGGGACCGTCCTGCGGCGCGAGCTCATCGGCCCGACCGCCGACCCGGAGGCGCTCGGCAGGCGCCTCGCGGACGACCTGCTGTCCGCCGGAGCACACACGCTGATGGGAACCCGCTGACGTCATGGCCACCCGACGAACGAAAAAGCCCGTGTCCCCGGTAGCCCTCGTGGGCGCCGGGCCCCGTGACCCCGGCCTGCTGACCGTGCTGGCCGTCGAGACCCTCCAGGCCGCCGACGTCGTCGTCGCCGACCCGGATGTCGCCCCCGGCATCCTCGAGCCGCTCACCGCCGAGGTGCTGCGGATCGGCGACCTGGACGCGCCGAAGCCGATCCGGGACGCGGAGGCCGCCACCGCGGCGGTCGTCAGCCGGGCGCGAGCCGGCGACAAGGTCGTCCGGCTCTACGCGTCCGACCCGTGGCTGACCCGGATCGGCGCGAACGACGCGCAGTCGCTGGCGAAGGCCAAGATCCCGTACAAGGTCATTCCCGGTGTCGCGACCGGCGCGGCCGTCTCCACGTACGCGGGCGTCGCCCCCGGCCTGCCGGTGACCTTCGCCAGCACCAGCGGGGTGTTCTCATCCAGCGGAGAGCTGCCGGTCGCCTCGCCGTTCGGGCCCGACGCCGTCGGCCTCGGCTCGTCGCCGTTCGGGTCGTCGCGCGGGCTGATCGGCCGCCCGCTCGGCGGCACCCTGGGTGGTGGGCTTGGCGGCGGCCTCGGTGGCGGCCTCGGCTCCGGAAGCCTGGGCTCCGGCGGCCTGGGCGGTGGGCTTGGTGGCGGCCTGGGCGGCGGCCTTGCCATGGGCGGCGGGTTCGGTGGCCTGGGCGGCGGGACCGTCGCGGGCATGTCCGACCTGGACTGGGCCGGCCTCGCCCAGGCCCCGGGCACACTGGTGATCACTGCGGCGCCGAGCGAGATCGGTAAGGTCGCCGCGGCGCTCGTCGAGCATGGCCGGCCGGGCGACACCCCGACGGCCGTCACGGTCGACGGCACCACCACCGACCAGCGCACCGTCAGCTCCACCCTCGACCGGATCGAGGCCGACTGCGCGCCGCTGCTGGCCAACTCGAGCCAGCCGCCGACCCAGATCGTCCTGTCGATCGGTCCCGTGGTCGCGACCCGCGCCAAGCTGTCCTGGTGGGAGACCCGCGCGCTGTTCGGCTGGACCGTCCTGGTCCCGCGGACGAAGGAGCAGGCGGCGGTCCTGTCGGACCTGCTGCGCTCGCACGGTGCGAGCCCGCTGGAGGTGCCGACGATCGCCGTCGAGCCGCCGCGGACCGCCGCCCCGATGGAGCGCGCGATCACCGGCCTGGTCTCCGGCCGTTACCAGTGGGTGGCGTTCACGTCCGTCAACGCGGTCAAAGCCGTGCAGGAGAAGGTCGAGGAGCGCAGCCTGGACGCCCGCTCGTTCGCCGGTGTGAAGGTCGCCGCGATCGGCGAGGCGACGGCGGACGCGCTGCGGGCCTTCGGCATCAGGCCGGACCTGGTGCCCTCCGGCCAGCAGACCAGTGAGGGGCTGCTCGCCGACTGGCCGCCGTATGACAGCTCGCTGGACCTGCTCGACCGGGTGCTGCTGCCCAGGGCCGACATCGCCACCGAGATCCTGGAGGCCGGGCTCAAGGAGCGTGGCTGGCAGGTCGACGACGTCACCGCCTACCGGACGGTGCGCGCCGCGCCGCCGCCCGCGCCGATCCGCGAGGCCCTCAAGGGCGGCCGGGTCGACGCCGTGGTCTTCACCTCGTCCTCCACGGTGCGCAACCTGGTCGGCATCGCCGGCAAGCCGCACGAGACGACCGTGATCGCGTGCATCGGTCCGAAGACCGCCGAGACGGCCCAGGAGCTGGGCCTGCGGGTCGACGTGCAGGCAGCGGAGTCGACGATCCCCGCGCTGGTCGGCGCGCTCGCGGAGTTCGCCGCCGAGCACCGCGAGGAGCTGGGCAAGGTCGGCCCGCTGGCCGCCCGCCTGCCCAAGCCCCGGCGGGGCCGGCGATGAATCCTGTGGTCGCCTGCCGTCGTGCGGTTCCGGTTGGGCTGTTGGTCGGCTTCTACGGCCTCCTTGCGATCGGTTCGGGTCTGACTGTTGGGTTCCGGTCGCGTTGTGGTCGGGTCGCCTGGCGGCCGGGGGCTGGCGGATGCGAATGAGTTCCGGCCTGATGGTCGCCTGCCGTCGTGCCGTTCCGGTTGGGCTGTTGAGGGACGACCGGTGAGCGCCGCGGCCGGGCTGGGCGGCGGCGCGGGCTTCCCGCTGGCGCGGCCGCGGCGGTTGCGGCGCACCCCCGCGCTGCGTCGCCTCGTCGCGGATGTCCGGCTGCACCCGGCGGACCTGATCCTGCCGGTGTTCGTCAAGGAGGGTGTGACCGAGCCGGTGCCGGTGACGTCCATGCCGGGCGTCGTCCAGCACACCCGCGACTCGCTGCGCAAGGCCGCCGCCCAGGCGGCCGAGGCCGGCGTCGGCGGGATCATCCTGTTCGGCGTGCCCGCGGTGAAGGACGGCCGTGGTTCCGCGGCGGACGACCCGGACGGGATCGTCCAGCTCGCGATCGCCGACCTCGTCGCCGAGGTCGGCGGATCGGTCGCGATCATGGCCGACCTCTGCCTGGACGAGTACACCGACCACGGCCACTGCGGGCTGCTCACCGAGACCGGCGACGTCGACAACGACGCCACCCTGGAGCGGTACGCCTCGATCGCGGTGGCGCAGGCGAACGCTGGTGTCGAGGTGGTCGCGCCGAGCGGGATGATGGACGGCCAGGTCGGCGCGATCCGCGCCGCCCTGGACGGCGCCGGCTACCGCGACCTGCCGATCCTGGCGTACTCGGTGAAGTACGCGTCGGCGTTCTACGGCCCGTTCCGGGAGGCCGCCGAGTGCGCGCCCCAGTTCGGCGACCGGGCGGGCTACCAGCAGGACCCGGCGCGCTCGGTCGGYGAGGCGCTGCGGGAGGTGGCGCTGGACCTGGCCGAGGGCGCGGACGCGGTGATGATCAAGCCGGCGCTGGCGTACCTGGACATCCTGCGGGCGGTGGCCGACACGGTGGACGTGCCGGTGGCGGCCTACCAGGTCTCCGGGGAGTACGCGATGGTCGAGGCCGCCGCCGCGAACGGCTGGGTCGACCGTGACCGGATCATCGACGAGACGCTCACCGCGATCCACCGCGCCGGCGCCGACATCATCCTCACCTACTGGGCCACCGAGGTCGCCACCAGGCTCTCTCGCGGCTGACCCCGCGTCCGGCCGGCTGGCCGGACGGCTTCGCTCCCTCGAAGGGGCGCTCACCGCATTCCCGCTCGACTCCTCCGGCGGCCTCGGCGATACCCGCCGAGGCCGCCGGAGCTTTTCCGCTGKGTTGACCCGGCCCATGCGGTCTCCCATCACCTTCTGGTCACCTCGTCACGTCACGTCACGTCACGTCGTGACATGACGTGACGTGACGCTCAACGGACACCGCGAAGGCACGCGTCTCTGGTTCACAGGTACCCCCTGGGGGTACCTTTGGGAGGTCGTCGGAATGCYGGCGGGACCGGGTACGAAACAGGAGGAAAGCCATGGTCGACAGCACCTACACCGTGACCGGGATGACCTGCGGGCACTGTGTGAACGCCGTGACCGAGGAGCTCTCCCATCTTCCAGRCGTCACCGGGGTCCTGGTCAACCTCGCGTCCGGCACGGCCGAGGTGGTCAGCGAGGCCCCCCTTGATCGCGAGGCGGTGCGGGCCGCGGTCGAAGAGGCTGGTTATCAGCTCGTGTGACGTGTGGCCACGACCACGCATGCCAGAGGCTGGGGGAGCATGATGGCGGCGATCCGGGAACTCGACCCGATGGGCGCGGGCGACACCGTCGAGCTGATGGTCGGCGGGATGACCTGCGCCTCCTGCGCGGCCCGGGTGCAGCGCAGGCTGAACAGGCTGCCGGGCGTCGACGCGGCGGTGAACTACGCGACCGAGCGTGCGACCGTCCGGCTGGTCGGCCACGACGCCCGCCCGCCCGCCGACGCGCGCGCCGGAAACGGAGAGCGCGAGAGCGCGACGACGGCCGACGGCGCTGGCGGCGGCGCTGGCAGCGGCGGCGCGGCCGGCAGCGCGCCGACCGTCGCCGACCTCGTCGAGGCGGTCGAGGCCGCCGGCTACACGGCCGCGCCCCTCATCCCGGCCGGCACGTACCGGCCGGCGGACAGCCCTGGTCCCGACGGGCACCGTGGCCATCCTCAGGACGGTCATCCTCAGGACGGTCACGATCACGGATCCGGGTTCGACGTGGCGAGCCCGCCGACCGTCGACGCGATCGCCGAGGCCGAGGCGCGGGAGGCCGCCGAGACCCGCCGGTCGTGGACGCGGCTGTGGGTGAGCGCCTCGCTCGCCGTCCCGGTGATCGTGCTGGCGATGGTGCCGCCGGCGCAGTTTCCCGGCTGGCAGTGGGTGTCGCTGGCGCTCGCCGCGCCCGTGGTCGGCTGGGGCGGCCTGCCGTTTCACCGGGCCACCTGGCGGGGCGCCCGCCACGGCACGGTCACGATGGACACGCTGATCTCGCTGGGCACGCTGGCCGCCTTCGGCTGGTCCCTGTACGCGCTGGTGTTCGGGGACGCCGGCATGATCGGCATGCGGCACGGCTTCGACCTGACCGTCGGCTGGACGGGCGGCGGCCCCGGGGAGAGCCTCGACACGATCTACTTCGAGGTGGCGGCCGGCGTCACCGTGTTCCTGCTCGTCGGCCGGTACCTGGAGCTGCGGTCGCGCAGGCGGGCCGGGGCGTCGCTGCGGGCGCTGCTGGAGCACGGGGCCCGGGACGTCGCCGTGATGGGCCCGGACGGGGCCGAGCGGCGGGTAGCCGTCGAGACGCTCGCCGTCGGCGACCTGTTCGTGGCCAGGCCGGGGGAGCGGATCGCCACCGACGGGATCGTCGCCGAGGGATCGGCCGCGATCGACACCAGCCTGGTCACCGGCGAGCCGGTGCCCGTCGACGTCGGGCCGGGCGCGGCGGTGACCGGCGGGACCGTCGCGGCCGGGGGCCGGCTCGTCGTGCGGGCCACCCGCGTCGGCGCGGACACCCAGCTCGCGCAGATGGCCAGGATGCTCGCCGCCGCCCAGTCGGGCAAGGCCGAGATCGCCCGGCTGGCCGACCGGGTGTCGGCGGTCTTCGTCCCGGTCGTCCTCGTGCTCGCCGTCGCGACGCTCGTCACCTGGCTGGCCATCGGGCAGCCGGTGACCGCCGCCTTCACCGCCGCCGTCGCCGTGCTGATCGTCGCCTGCCCCTGCGCGCTGGGCCTCGCGACGCCGATGGCCCTGCTGGTCGGCACCGGGCGCGGCGCCCAGCTCGGCATCCTGATCCGCGGGCCGGAGGTGCTGGAGTCGACCCGGCGGGCCCAGGTCGTCGTGCTCGACAAGACGGGCACGGTCACCGCCGGCCGGATGAGCGTCGTCGACGTGCGCCCAGCCTCCGGACCCGCGGCCGCGGGCGCCACCGCGGGCGAGGTGCTGCGCCTGGCGGGCGCCGTCGAGGCGGCCAGCGAGCACCCGATCGCCCAGGCGATCGCCGCGGCCGCCCGCGTAACCGAGCCGGACGGCTCGGCCCCTGCCGTGCCGGTGGTGACGGACTTCGTCGCGCTGCCCGGTCTCGGTGCCGCCGGGACAGTCGACGGGCGTCGCGTGCTCGTCGGCCAGGCCCGGCTGCTCGCGGAGCGGGGCGTGCCGGTCGACGAGGACCTCGCCGTGTGGCAGGCGGCCACCGAGGCCGCCGGCCGCACCGTGGTGCTCGTCGCCTGGGGCCCGGCACCGGTCCAGACGCCGGAGCCTGACGATGCCAGTGGCCCTGGTGCCGCGGGTGCCCCGGGTGCCCCGGGTGCCCCGGGTGCCGCGAGCGCCGCGGGTGACGGGGCGGGCCCGCGTGCCCGGGGCGCCGTCGTGGTCGCGGACACCGTGCGCCCGAGCGCCGCCGGCGCGGTCGCCGCGCTGCGCGGGCTGGGGCTGCGGCCGATGCTCGTGACCGGCGACGCGGAGCCGGTCGCGCGGGCCGTCGCCGCCGAGGTCGGGATCGACGCGGCGGACGTCGTCGCGGGCGTGCTGCCGGCGGGCAAGGTCGAGACCGTACGCGGGCTGCAGGCCCAGGGGCTGGTCGTGGCCATGCTCGGTGACGGGGTGAACGACGCTCCGGCGCTCGCGCGGGCAGACCTGGGACTCGCGATGGGTACGGGCAGTGACGTCGCGATCGAAGCGGGCGACCTGGTGCTCGTCGGCGGCGACCCGACGTCGGCGGCCGACGCGATCCGGCTGTCCAGGGCGACGCTGCGCACGATCCGCGGCAACCTCTTCTGGGCGTTCGCGTACAACGTGGCGGCGCTGCCGGTCGCGGCTCTCGGGCTGCTCAACCCGATGATCGCCGGTGCGGCGATGGCGTTCAGCTCACTGTTCGTCGTCTCGAACAGCCTTCGGCTGCGTCGCTTCGCGCGCCGCTCCGCCGTTTCAGCCTGACGGTGGTCTTTACCGACTTTTGGTGACGAAGCGGGTTCCCTCCGGCCGCTGGAACGCTTACGTTTGCGTACGCAACGGCACAGAGGGGTACCACGACGTAGTCCTTGGTGGCATGTCTGCTGCGGTCCGGAATGGGATCGGCATACTTCGGTCGGATCYACGGAGCGGGCCGCAGCCCGCGCTGATCAGGGGGCGCCGGGCTGGCCGTTGGGYTGGTCCGCCGAGCGGAGGATCACCGAGACGCGGCCATGACCACGACCCATCCGGCGCGCGGACCCGCGCCATCGACAGAACTAGCCGCTTCGGTGACTGAGCCGGAGCTACCCCCCGAACCCGCGGAGGATGACCAGCGAGCCCCGGAAGACCAGCAGCTCCCCGCCGAAGGCGGGGCGACGGCCGGGTCCGGTGTGGCCGACGCCGACGCCGACGCCGCTGCCGACGCCGATGCCGTGGTCGGTGTCGAAGACGGCATTTCGGCGCAACCACAGGCGGTCGCGACCGAGACTGATGAGAAGGCCCCCACCGAAGGCGGGGCGGCGGCGAAGCCTCGCATGGCGGGGGGTGGCGAGTCAGTGTGGGCGATCGACGCGCACGAGCTGGTCAAGTCCTACCGAGGCCGTCGCCGCGGTGATCCGCCGATTCGGGCCGTTCGTGGCGTCAGCCTGAGCGTTCCCGCCGGCACGATCTTCGGCCTGCTCGGCCCGAACGGCGCCGGCAAGTCGACCACGGTACGGATGCTCGCGACGCTTTCGCGGCCGGACAGCGGGTCGGCCACCGTCGCCGGCCATGATCTGCTGCGCAGCCCGTGGAACGTCCGGCGCGCGATCGGGATCGTGTCGCAGAAGAGCGGTGCCGACCTCGACGCGTCCGGCCGGGAGAACCTGCTGCTGCAGGGCAGGCTCTACGGCCTCGGCGGTGCCCCGCTCGCCCGTCGCGCCGACGAGCTGCTCGCGCGTTTCGACCTCGTCGGCGCGGCCGACCGGCTGGCCCGGACCTACTCCGGCGGCATGCTGCGCCGCCTCGACGTGGCGATCGGCCTCGTCCAGCGCCCGGCCGTGCTCTTCCTCGACGAGCCGACGACCGGTCTCGACCCGCACGCGCGGGCGGTGATGTGGGACGAGATCGAGGCGCTCACCGCCGACGGGCTGACGATCCTGCTCACCACCCACTACCTCGAGGAGGCCGACCGGCTCGCCACCCAGGTCGCGATCATCGACAGCGGCCAGGTCGTCGTGGAGGGCACCCCGGACGCGCTCAAGAGCGAGCTGCGCGGTGACGCCGTCGACGTGGACCTGGACGCGGAGCCGACCGCCGCGCAGGCGGAGGACCTGCGTGCCCGGCTCACCGCCCTGCCAGGCGTGGTGGAGGTCGTGTTCGACGGCTGGGCGGTGCGGACCCGGGTCGACGAGGGCGCCGCGAAACTGCCAGCGATCTTCGCGGCGGTGGACGGAGCGGGCCTGTCCGTCGTGGCGGCCACCGTGGCGCGGCCGTCCCTGGACGACGTCTACCTGCGCCATGCCGGTCACCGGCTCGGCCGGCGCGAGGAGGTGGCCTGATGGCGACGGCGGCGGAGCGGGCCCCGGACCAGCCGGCCCCGGCGATGGACGACGCCGTGGCGATGGACGACGCGGCGGTGCTGGACGACGCCGTGGTGCTGGACGACGCGGCGGTGCTGGACGACGCCACGGTGTGGGATCTGTCCCAGATTCCTGAGATCGCGTCGCCGGCCCCGTCGGCCTCGGTCGCGGCGGGCTCCGCCGGCGCGTTCGAGGCCGACACCCCCTACCCGGGCGGGTGGCGACAGTTCGGCGCACTCACGGCGCGCATGGTGCGCGCGATGCTGCGCCATCCGGCGTTCCTCGCGATCACGCTCGTGCAGGCGGTGGTCTGGCTGCCTCTGTTCGGGTCGCTGTTCCACGGCGTGGCGACGATCCCCGGCTTCGGCGGCGGGAACTACATCGACTACCTGACTCCCGGCGTGGCGACGATGAGCGTGCTGTTCTCGGCTGGCTGGGCGGGGATCCGGTTCATCGACGACATGGAGAGCGGGGTGATGGAGCGGCTGCTCGCCTCGCCGACCAAACGATGGGCGATGGTCGGCAGCATGCTCGCCTACCAGGCGCTGCTCGTCGCCGTGCAGGTGACTCTGGTGGCGCTGCTCGGCTGGGCGTTGGGCGCGAGCTTCCGCTCCGGTGTCGTGGGCGTGCTGGTGATGATCGCCATGGCGGTCACGCTGAGCTCGGTGGTGACGGCGCTGTCGGGCGCGCTCGCGCTGGTGGTGCGTCGGCGGGAGGCGCTGATCGCGGCGGCGAACTTCCTGGTGCTGCCCCTGACGTTCCTGTCGAGCGCGATGATGCCCGCGCACCTGCTGCCTCACTGGATCCGCGTGGCGTCCGCCTACAACCCGGCGAACTGGGCGGTTACCGGCTCGCGAACCGCCCTTGAGGCACATCCCGACTGGTTGTCGGTGCTGGGCTACTTCCTCGTGCTCTTCTCGATGGCCGGTCTGGCCTCGGCGGTCGCGGTCCGCGCCTTCCGCGGCTACCTGCGCTCTCTGTGACATGGTTCGCTCCGTGCGGGCACGGCGCTACGGCCCCTTACTCGCTTCGCTCCCAAGGGACCTCCGCGCCGTGTCCTCCTGCGCTCACGGGCGCTCCGGCGACCTCGCTGCGGCCCAACCCACGTCGCTTCGCTCGTGGGCTGGGCCTCCGCGAGGCGCGCCTCCGCGCCCAGCACGGTTGCGTCGCGCTGAACGTCACCAACCCAAAACCGCAC
>NZ_MOMC01000029.1 GCF_001983105.1 Pseudofrankia asymbiotica
CACGTCGCTTCGCTCGTGGGCTGGGCCTCCGCGAGGCGCGCCTCCGCGCCCAGCACGGTTGCGTCGCGCTGAACGTCACCAACCCAAAACCGCACCACTCACATAGGTGGCACGTCGCTTCGCTCGTGGGCTGGGCCTCCGCGAGGCGCGCCTCCGCGCCAGCTCGGCCGTTCGCTCTGACGGACTCGGCCGCGTACGCGAGCCGTCTGGTACCTCTCGGTCGCGCATGCTCGGGTAGGTAGGGACCGCTACCAGCCAGGGCGTGCGGGGGCGCCGTCGTGTACGAGCGGCGACTGCGCGAGCGTGGCACGCTACGGAGGGTGACGGGGCAGACGGTGCTGACGGTGCTGACGGGCGTGGCGATCGTCGCGCTGGCCTCCTGGGTCTCGCTGGCGACCTGCTGGGGCGGGTACTGGCGGACCGACCAACGATTGCCGTCCCGGCGCACGCCGGCCAAGTGGCCCGCGGTCGCGATCATCGTGCCCGCCAGGGACGAGGCGGCGGTGCTGCCGCTGACGCTGCCGACCCTGCTCGCCCAGGACTACCCGGGCCCGGTGACGCTGGTTCTCGTCGACGACGCGAGCACCGACAGCACCGCCGAGGTCGCCCGCGACCTCGGCGCGCGGGAGCTCGCCCGCCGGGCCGAGGCGCGCGACGCCGGCGACCCCGCCGCGCTCGGCGGCGTCGGGCTGACCGTGCTCGCGTCCACCCCACCGCCGCCTGGCTGGACCGGCAAGCTGTGGGCGCTCCAGCACGGCGTGGAGTTCGCGGGTGAGGCCGAGTTCGTGCTGCTCACCGACGCCGACATCGCGCACCGGCCGGGCTCGCTGCGCGCGCTCGTCGAGGCGGCGACGACGCACCGGCTGGACATGGTCTCCCAGATGGCCCGGCTGAACGTCGCCACCCGCTGGGAGCGGCTCGTCGTCCCGGCCTTCGTGTACTTTTTCGCGATGCTCTACCCGTTCCGCTGGTCGAACCGGCCGCGGTCGGCGATCGCGGCGGCCGCGGGCGGCTGTTCGCTCGTCCGCCGCGGGGTGCTGGTCGAGGCGGGCGGGCTCGCGGCGGTGCGCGGCGCGGTCATCGACGATGTGGCGATCGCCCGGCTGGTCAAGAAGGCCGGCGGGCGGACGTGGCTCGGCCTCGCCGACCGGGTCGACAGCGTGCGGCCCTACCCGGCGCTCGCCGACCTGTGGAACATGATCGCCCGCACCGCCTACACCCAGCTGCGCCACTCGATCGCGCTGCTCGCCGCGACCACGGTCGGCATGCTGCTGCTGTTCGCCGTGCCGGTGGCGGCGGCGGTGACCGGGCTCGCGGCCGGTGATCCGGTGCTGGCGGCGCTTGGAGCGGCCGGCTGGCTGGTGCTTGCCGGCACCTACCTGCCGATGATCCGCTACTACCGCCAGCCGCCGCCCGCGGCGCTGCTGCTTCCGCTGACGGCGATGTTCTACCTGGCGATGACTCTCGACTCGGCCCGCCGCCACCGCGCCGGCCGCGGCGCCGCCTGGAAGGGCCGTACCTACGGCGTCCCGGCCACCACCGCGGACGCGGGGCCCGCCCGTGCCATCGAGCCCGCTGTGGACCAGATCGACGCGCTGCGCCGGCTTCTGCTCCCCGAGCAGCCGCCCATCCGTGATCGGATCAGCGCTCCGGGCCAGGTCCGTGGCGCCGTGGTCGGCCAGCGCAACCCTGTCGACGAGGGCCCGGAACCCACCTCGTCGGCCACCGGCCACGACCCTCGATAGCGGCGGCGCCCGCCAGCTTGCGCAAAGGATCCGATAAGCCGGTACTTTCCAGGAAAGGCCGCGACCGGGCGCGCCCCGCCACCGTTATCCGATCGGAAACCTCACGCGCGCCGGGCGCGCGGCCGGTCACGTCCTATCCGGATGGGGGCGGCGAAACCACGTGAACGGCGATCCCGGCGATTCCCAGCAGGCCGGCCAGCCGGCGGGCTGGAACTGGCCACCGACCACCCCCGGCCCGGCCGACAGGCCGGTCGAGGGCGCCCCGCCGCAGCCCATCCACCCGCCGCCGCCCATCCATCCCCCGCAGCCGCCGCCCATCCATCCACCGGTCGTCGGCGTGGCCGCTCCCGCTCCCGCGCCAGGGCAGGTCGCGGGCCCCCCGATCGCTCCCTGGCACGCCAGCGCGCCCACGATCGCCGGCCCGCCGCCCCCGCCAGCGCCGCCCCCTCCGCCCCCTCCGCCGCCCCCGGGCGCCGCGCCGTGGGGCGGCGGGGGCGCCGCCGCACCGGTGCCCGCGCACTGGGCGCAGGTGCGGGGCCGGGTCGTGTTCGACAGCGCGTGGTGCCCGCTGCGGGAGGGGCGGACCAGTGGCTTCTCGATGATCGGCAGCCGCCAGCTGCTGCTCACCGACCTGCCGGCGGTGTACGTGCACGACACCGGCGGGTTCGGCGCCGCGGTCCTGAGCACGCTGGAACCCGCCTTCGACCCCGTCGCGACGGTCGAGCTTCACGAGGGCAGCACGCGACTCGCCGTCGACATCGCGTTCCCCGACGGGCGGACCTACCAGGCCGCGACCGTCACCCCGCTGCCGCCGGAGCTGCGCGCCGCGCTCACCGGCCTGTTCGGCCGCCTGCAGCCGGACGTGTGGTCGACGGCGTTCGTCAGCCCCTGCGCCATGTCCGTCACGCCGCACTACGAGCGGGACCCGGGCGCTGACGCCACCCTCAAGGCCGCCGCGCCCCCGGTCGCCGTGACGCCACCTCCCGTCGAGGCGACCGCCGGCGGGCTCTCCGCCGCGACCGTCAGGGGCGCCGCCGCCAAGGTCGCGGCCGCCGCCCGCGGCACGTCCGCGAGCGAGGGGCAGGCGGGTGCCCCCGCCGCTCCCGACGGGGAGCTCACCGCCTACGTCGTCGTGAAGGGCGGCCGGCTCGAGCTGCGCTCCCGCGGCCAGTCGATGATCGATTGGCCGCTGAACCGGGTCGCCGTCGAGCAGGCCGGTCCCACGAGCGCGGCGGTGCGGGGCGGTGCCGTGCTCGCCGGCCGGTTCCTCGACGGCGTGACGCTGCACCTGGCCACCCCGGAGGTGCTCGCCGCCTTCCTGACCGCCGCGCGCGCCGAGCGGCGCGAGGCCGAGCCCGCGGCCATCGGAACCTCCGCGCCGGTGTGGGCGAGTGGGCTGGGCGGCGACGCGGCACGGGGCCGGGCGGACTGCGTGCTCGGTGACACCGTGCTGGAGCTGCAGCCGCGGGAGAGCGCCACGGCGCTGACCCGCTTCGAGCTGACCGACTCCCGGCTGCGGGTGGCCGGGTCGGCGCAGCGGTTCGTCATCTTCGACCCGGAGCACGGCCCGGTGGTCGTGGAAAGCGACTCGGAGGCCTTCGGCCAGCGGGTGGGGGCCCACCCCGGGGTGCGGGCGGCGGCCGAGCGGACGCTGGCGGCCGGCCCCTACCCGGCCGAGCTGGCGGACGGCGGGCCGGTGGCCTGCGCGGTCGCGGCCGGCGCGTTGCGGGTGAAGGGCCCTGGTGCCGACCTCCGGGTGCCGTTCTCGGAGATCCAGTCCGTCGAGGGCACCGCCGACGCGGCGCGCGCCAGCCTGCGGGTGGCGGCCGCGAGCGCGGACGTCACGGTCGTCGGCCAGCTGGAGCTGGTCCGCGCGCTGCACACGGACATCGTCGCCGGCAACTACGCCACCGAGGACCCGCGCCACCTTCCCGACATGCTGCGGGCGGCGGCGGGCCTCGAGGACGACTACTTCCTCTACACGATCTTCGGTCCGTTCTACGAGCTGCACGCCGCCCTGCTCGGCGACGCGGCCGCGGGTGACCTGGCCGCCCCGGTGGCGCTGCCGGCGGACGACGAGGGCCAGCTGCGCACCGCCGCGGCGCTGTCGGAGGGCCTCGACGAGCTGCGGCGCCACCTCGACCAGGTCGGCTCGGTTCTGCCCGCCTTCATCCGTCACCGTGACGCGCTGCTGCTGGCGCCGGCCACCGGCGGACGGGCGGAGCCGGAGTGGCTGAAGGCCCAGGAGACCCGGCTGCGGGCGGCGCTCGCCCCCGCGCAGCGCGCGGCGGCCGAGACCGGGGCGCTGTCGGCGCAGGTGCAGCGCCTGATGGACCTCGACCCGTCCGCGCTGCCGAAGGCCAACTACGCGGGCGCCGCGGTCGCGCTTGGAGCGGCACTGCTGAACCCGGTGTTCCTGGTTTCGGGCGCCACCCAGGCGTTCAACCAGTACAACCAGCGGGCGCAGCGGTCGGCTCAGATGAGCGCGCAGGCGGTGAGCGGCTGGGCGAGCGCCCTCGACCGGTGGAACACGCTGGTCGCCACCACGGTCCCGGTGCTCGGCTATGTGCTGACCGAGAACCTGTTCGCCTTGCGCTGGGAGACCGCCCGTCGGCTCGCCGATGAGCTGCGGCACGCGGCACCGGCGACGCGTGGGGCCGCGATGGGTGGGGTCGCCCGCCGGCTCGCCCGTCTCGACGTGCTGCGTCGCTATCCGGCGGGCACTGGCATCCGGCTCACCCGTGGCGAGATCGCGCACCATCTTCGTGCCGCGCGCGACTCGGTCAGCACCCCCCGGTTCGTCGACTTCTGATTCCCACAGTGACTCCGGAACAATGGCCGTCGGGTATGCGAAGGAAGAGCATGTTCGCGCACCCTTCGGCCCTGTGCTCATCGGTACTACGGCCACCGGGTCCGCGAAGGAAGAGCATATTCGCGCACCCTTTGGCCTCCTGCTCAGCCGCGAGGGAGCCGTGATGTCCATCTTCACGAGCCAGTTCGACCAGGCCCGGGTCTATACGGGCCTCTACACCGGCCGGCCCGACGACACGACCTGGCGAACGCCCCGGGGGGCCGCCACCGGCGGCGGAGGGCTCCTCGCCGGCGGGGTGGTCGCGGCCCTGGCGGCGGGCGGGGTCGTCGCCGGCCTCGCCGCGGCGGCCGCCGTCGACGCGTTCTTCGACGGCGACGCGGGCGCGGGCGCCCATCACGACGCGCACGCCGATCCCCACCCGGACGGCCACCCGGACGGCCACCCGGACGGCCA
Organism: Pseudofrankia asymbiotica; assembly: GCF_001983105.1. Taxonomy (GTDB): domain Bacteria; phylum Actinomycetota; class Actinomycetes; order Frankiales; family Frankiaceae; genus Pseudofrankia; species Pseudofrankia asymbiotica. The sequence goes on from NZ_MOMC01000029.1 coordinate 5,011, forward strand.
CCCGGACGGCCACGCGGACGCCCACCCGGACGGCCACGCGGACGCCATGGCCAAGGCGCACGCCGGCCCGGAGAACGCGGCGGCCCATGAGGCGGGCGACACCGGGTCCCAGGGCGTCGACGGCGCGGATGCTCACGGCGCGGACACTCACGGCGCGGATGCTCACGGAGCGAACGCCCAGGAAGCGAACGCTCACGGGCATGCCGACGCCTGGGGCGCTGGCTGGGGAGACGGCTGGGACGACGGCTGGGACGCGGAGTCCAGTCACCGGCTGGCCGCCGGCGGTCACGCCGGGGCCACGGCGGCCGGCCACGAGACCGACATCCTCGGGAGAACGGCCGGCTCGCAGGCCCATCAGCTCTTCACCGAGACGACCGCGGCCGACGCGGACCACGACAGCCAGGACAAGGCCGGGCCCGGCCCGGCGACGAGCCACACCGACCCGGGGCACCTCCACGCGGATGGCACCGAAAGCCCCCACACGGATGGCACCGAGGGCCCGGACGGCTCCGGCTCCGGTTACGACGGTTCTGGCTACGACACCTACAACGCCGCCGATCACGTCCACACCGGCCACGAGGATGCCTGGGCGCACGAGGCGAGCCACACCGACGGCGGGTTCGGCGGCGACGGCGACTTCTCGTCCTTCCACGACGCCAGCTCCTGACGCCTGTCGCCGGACGCCGAAGATCTCAGGCGTCCTGTCAGACATCAGGGCCACGTAACGATGCTGGTCGTGCCCCTGATGTCTGACGCGATTTCCCGCGACGCCGGACAGGTGGGCGTAGGGCCTCATGCGTGCGCGGGGCGAACGTCGCCGGACGAGGGGACACCCGTCGCCTTCGACTGATCTAGTGCCCTGGCTCGTCTCGTGACGGCGTATCAGCGGGCTGGCGCGAAGCGCTAGCCCTGGGCGAGGGCGCTCAGCAGGGTGCGGGTGCGCCGCTCCTCGGCGGTGTCGGGAGCGGCGAAAACGTTGGCCACGAAGTCGGTCGTACCGGCGGCCGCGAGATCGGCGATCCGTGCCGAGACGGTGTCCTCGTCGCCGATGATCGCGACGTCCGCGGGCCCGGCGGCGCCCTCCCTGTCGAGCATCGCCCGGTAGGACGGCAGATTGCCGTAGATCGCGAAGATCTTGCCGGCCTGGGCGTGGGCGGTGGCCGGGTCGTCGGTGACGCAGACCGGCAGGGAGGCGACCACCCGGGGCTCGGGCCGGCCGGCCGCCGCGGCCGCCGTCCCGATCGTCGGCACGATGTGATCACGTATGGTCGCGGGCCCCGTCATCCACAGCACGGTGCCGTCGGCGTGCGCGCCCGCCAGCCGCAGCATCGCCGGCCCGAGGGCCGCGACCAGCACGGGCACCCGCCCGAGCCGGGGCGTCGAGAGCCCAGCCGCGGCCCGCAGCGTCTCGCCCTTCACGTCCACGGGCTTGCCCTCGAGCAGCGGCACGAGCACCGACAGGTACTCCGACATGTGGCGCGCCGGTCGCTCGAAGCTGTAGCCCAGCATGTCCTCGATCACGACCTTGTGTGACAGGCCGATGCCGAGGGTGAGCCGGCCGCCGGCCGCCAGCGCCGTCGTCAACGCCTGCTGCGCGAGCGCGACCGGATGCCGCGGGTACGTCGGCACCACCGCCGTGCCCACCTCGATCCCGGGCACCTGGCTGCCGACGACGGCCAGCGCCGTCAGCGCGTCCAGGCCGAAGATGTTCGACATCCAGGCCGACGCGAGCCCGTCGTCGGCGGCGCGGGCCAGCGCGTCGCGCAGCTTCGCGAACGCGTCCGACCCCTCCGGGCTCGATAGCAGGGTCCCGATGCGCATGGCGACTCCGATCGTCCGGCCCGCGCAGGCGCGAGCAAGCTACGCCGGGACGCGAGCGGTGTTGTGGCGCGGTGAGCGGCGCCTGCCACTATCGCGGACCGGTCCGCGCGCCGCCACGGTGCCCAGGCCCGGCCGCACCGGCCAACTGTGAGCTGTCTCACGTCCCGAGGGCTCGGGGATGAGCCTTCCGCCAGCGCGATCAGGAATCGCGCCTTGTCGGCCGGGTCACGGCCGCCCTGGCCTCCTGAGCCCCGGGGCGCGAACGTCGACGCGGCGGCCAACCACCGAGTCGATCGTCGAGGGAGCCGATCGTCGAGGGAAAGGACTCAAAGGCGAGCAGGTCGTGAGCCGTGCCCGACGGACCTGCGAGGATCGGGGCATGCACGTTCCAGCGGCCGGCACGGTGAACCCGTCCGCGGCACCGGCTTCCGAGCATCTGTTCGCCCGCGCCGGGCGGGTCATCCCAGGTGGCGTCAACTCCCCGGTCCGAGCGTTCCGGGCGGTCGGGGGCGTGCCGCGGTTCATGGTGTCCGGCAAGGGCGCCTACCTGACGGACGCGGACGGCCGGCGCTACGTCGACCTGGTCTGCTCCTGGGGGCCGATGATCCTCGGCCACGCGCATCCGGACGTCGTCGACGCGCTGCACCGGGCCGCCGCCGGCGGCACCAGCTTCGGCACCCCGACCCCGGGTGAGGTCGAGCTCGCCGAGACGCTCGTCGACCGGGTGGCGCCGTTGGCACAGGTCCGCCTCGTCAACTCCGGCACCGAGGCGACGATGAGCGCGATCCGGCTGGCCCGCGGGTTCACCGGCCGGCCGAAGATCGTGAAGTTCGCCGGCTGCTACCACGGCCACGTCGACTCCCTGCTGGCCGCCGCGGGCTCGGGCATCGCCACCCTCGGGCTGCCCGACACCCCCGGGGTGACCGGCGCGGCCACCGCCGACACCATCGTCCTGCCCTACAACGACCTGGCCCTGGTCGAGGCCGCCTTCTCCGAGCACGGCGACGCGATCGCGGCGGTCATCACCGAGGCCGTGGCGGCGAACATGGGCGTCGTCCCGCCCCTGCCCGGCTTCAACGCCGGCCTTCGCCGGCTGTGCGACCAGTACGGGGCACTGTTCATCTTCGACGAGGTCATGACCGGCTTCCGGGTCTCCCGCGCCGGCTGGTGGGGCCTGGAAGGCGCCACCGAGGGCTGGGCCCCCGACCTGTTCACCTTCGGCAAGGTCATGGGCGGCGGGCTGCCCGCCGCCGCCTTCGGCGGCCGCGCCGAGGTGATGGCCCGGCTGGCGCCGGCCGGCCCCGTCTACCAGGCCGGCACCCTGTCCGGCAACCCGCTGGCCGTCGCCGCGGGGCTGGCCACGTTGCGCTCCTGCACGGACGAGGTCTACGCCACCGTCGACGCCCGCGCCGCCGACGTCGCCGGCATCATCTCCACCGCCCTGACCGAGGCCGGCGTCGCGCACCTGCCCGCCAGCGCCGGCAACCTGTTCAGCTTCTTCTTCACCGACGCGGCCGCCGTCATCGACTACGCGGGCGCCGCCGCCCAGCACACCGCCCGTTACGCCGCCTTCTTCCACAGCATGCTCGACGCCGGCATCTACCTGCCTCCGTCCGCCTTCGAGGCCTGGTTCGTCTCCGCCGCGCATGACGACGAGGCCGTCAACCGCCTCGCCGACGCGGCCCCGGCCGCCGCCCGCGCCGCCGCGGCGGTCGCCGACCCGCCGGTCGCCGCCGGCGCGAGCGAGGCGGGGGCGCCGTGAGCGAGGCGGTGGAGCGGACGCCGGATGCCGAGACCGAGAGCACGGCCCGGCAGGGCGGCGAGAGCGCCGGTACTGGTGCCGTTGCTGGTTCTGTCACCGGTGCCGGTGCCGGTGCCGGTGCCGGTGYCGGTGTCGGTGTCGGTGCCGGTGCCGGTGTCGGTGTCGGTGGTGTTGGTGCTGGTGCTGGCCTTGGCGACGCTGTTGCCGTGGCCGACGCGTCGCCCAGGGCGGCCGGTGAGCCGGGGACGACGACCGTCCACCTGGTGCGTCACGGCGAGGTCTTCAACCCCGAGAAGATCCTCTACGGCCGGCTGCCGAACTACCGGCTCTCCGAGACGGGGGAGCAGCAGGCGAAGGTCACCGCGGAGTTCCTCGCCGGCTTCGACGTCGCGGCCGTCATCGCGAGCCCGCTGTTGCGTGCCCAGCAGACCGCCGCGCCGATCGCCGCCGCCCACCGGCTGGCCGTGATCACCGACCACCGGCTGATCGAGAGCCGCAACTTCTTCGAGGGCAGGGCGTTCGAGGCGAGCCCCCGCCTGCTGCGGGACCCGAAGATGTGGTCGGTGCTGCGCAACCCGCTGCGCCCATCCTGGGGCGAGCCCTACACCGAGATCGCCGAGCGGATGCTGCGCGCCGCCGCCGAGTGGCGCGACACCTTCCCCGGCCGGCACGTCGTACTGGTCAGCCACCAGCTGCCCGTCTGGACCGCCCGTCGGGCACTCGAGGGCCTGCGCCTCTTCCACCGCCCCGACCGCCGCCAGTGCGCCCTGGCCAGCGTCACCTCCGCCGTCTACGCCGCCGACGGCGCCCTGCTGCGCGTCGACTACGCAGAACCCAACGGCCCCACCTCGACCGGCGCCGGCTCCGTCGGCGCCTGACGCTTCCGACCACCGACGACCGACGACCGACGGTCCGGCCGTCGAACAGTCACGGAGTGCGGCGGCACCAGGCGGATTTCTGTGATCTTGCCGCTGGGCCGGGTCAGCTCCACAGGGTGGCGATCGGGGCGGCGGTGATGTTGGTGCCGAGGGGGTAGGTGCGTTTGCCGGTGTGGAGGACGAGACCGGCGACGAACCGGTCGTCGAGTTCGTCGCGGAGCCAGGCGAGGTGGCGGCCGGCGTCGCGGTTGGGTGCGGCGTCGGCTTTGACCTCGAGGGCGATGACGCGTCCGCCGCCGAGTTCGATGAGGATGTCGATCTCGTGGCGGCCGCCTTCCTGACGGAGGTGGTAAAGGCGTGGGCGGCTGACGCTGACCGGGATGTCGGTGCGCAACTGGGCGACGACGAAGGTGTCGAGGATGCGGCCGAGAAGGTCGCCGTCGCGCAGGACGGCGCGGACGTCGACGCGCAGCGCGGCGCCGATGAGGCCGGGGTCGGTGACGTACCGCTTGGGGACCTGGACCAGTCGCTTGAGGCGGTTGGTCCACCAGGAGGGCAGACTGTCGACGACGAGCAGGTTCTTGAACAGGCTTTCGTAGGCGTCGGCGGTCTTGGCATTGATTCTGGCTGCTTCAAACACGGTCTTGTTGGTGACGATGCCAGCGGAGTTCAGTGCCAGAGCCTCGAAGAATCGGCGTAGGCGGTTAGGGTCGCGGGACTCGCCGAGGAGTTCGACGTCGCGGGTGAGAAGCTGGTCGAGGTAGCTTTCGAGCCACTCCTCGCGGCGAGTGGGTGAGAGGCGCAGCGCGGGCTCGGGGAAGCCGCTGCGCAATGCCAGTTCGAGGTAACCGGGCAGGTCCGGCGGGTCAGTCGGCGTAGGCAGCGCATCCAGACCGCTCTCGGCGATCCGGTCGACAAACGTCGGCCCGTCGATCTGGCCGTCGATTTCGCGCATGGACAGGCCGGTCATCGCGATCCGGACCAGACGGCCGGTGCCGGGCCAGCTCTCGGCCTGCAGGTCGGCGCGCACGGAGCCGGCGACCAGGAACCGGCCGGGCGTGGGGCTGACGTCCACGGTTCGTTTGATCGCGCCCAGCACACCCGGAACGGCCTGCCACTCGTCGAGCAGCACAGGCTCGGGGAACTGGCGCAGCGCCGCGTCGGGATCCGCCGCGAAGGCGACCGCCTCGGCGGGTTCGTCGAGGCGGATCACGGTCCGCGCATGCCGCGCCGCCGTGGTGGTCTTGCCTGTCGCCCGCGGCCCGACGATCAGCACGGCCGGCAGCTCGGAGAGCATCTCGCTGATCCGAGCATCCACCAGCCGAGGCAGATAGGACCTGTCCACAACCACCTCGGATTCTCCATGCGGCAACCGGACTACCACGCTCACGCATCTATGGATGCCAGTCAGCCACAGTCCAGACTACCATTCTGCTRCATCTGCCAGTCCCTGCCTGCTGCACGCGAATCCAAGGGCGGTTGCCCCAGATCGTGACCACCAGAGGGCACAACCGATGATCTTGTTGGTGTCGCGTCGAGGGCTCGACCACGGGGCGCTGCGTTCGGGTGGCGTCCCGTGCCGATCTTGGCGTCCGGACGCTCGGCGGTCCGATGATTCCTCTCTTGGCTCTGGACAGGGAGCCGTCCTGCCTTGAACGAGGAGGAAGCATGCGGGTGGAGCTGGACGGGCGCGTGGCGCTGGTCACCGGGGCGTCGCGGGGGATCGGGCTCGCCATCGCGCGGGCGCTCGCCCAGAACGGTGCGCGGGTGATGCTGACCGCCCGCAAGCCGCCCGTGCTGGCGGAAGCGGCCGCGGAGATCTCCGGCGGCCTCGCGGACGTCGACGGGGCCGGCGAGGTGGCGGTGTTCGCGGCCCACGCTGGTAGCCCGGAGGGGGCCGAGGCCGCGGTGGCCGCGACGGTCGAGCGGTTCGGCGGGCTCGACATCCTGGTCAACAACGCCGCGACCAACCCGTACGCCGGCCCGCTGATCGACATCGACCTGCCGAGGCTGGACAAGACCATCGAGGTCAACGTGCGCGGCCCGCTGGTCTGGACGCAGGCGGCCTGGCGGGCGCGGCTGCGCGAGCACGGCGGTACGGTGCTGAACATCGCCTCCATCGGAGGGCTGAAGCACGGCGGGCCGCTCGGCGCCTACGACATGACGAAGGCGGCGCTGATCTACCAGACGCGCCATCTGGCGACCGAGCTGGGACCCGGCGTGCGCGTCAACGCGATCGCGCCAGGCCTGGTCCAGACCGACTTCGCCCGCTATCTGTGGACGGGGGCCGGCCCTGAGGCCGACTACGGCTGGGCGCTGGGCCGTATCGGCCAGCCTCCCGACGTCGCGTCGGCCGCCCTGTTCCTGGTCAGCGACGCGGCCTCCTGGATCACCGGCGAGGTTCTGGTAGTAGACGGCGGGAGCCTCCTGGGCCCCCGGCTCGCCCCGACCCCGCCACCCACGGCCGCCGGCTGAGCCTGGCCGGGAGAGACGGACGGGGCGGCGGTGTCGCCGGGGTGGCGAGGGCACGTCCAACGTTCAAGGCCGGCGGCCTGAGGTCCGAGGTCCGAGGTCTGATGGCAGAGGGCAGCCGTCCGTAGTCAGAGGTCGGCAGTCAGCTGTCCGCGGTCAGGGCAGCATGTCCTCGATGAGGTCGGCGGCTCGGATCGTGCCGCCCTCGGCCCGGGTCTCGGCGCGAAGCAGTGCGGCGCGGCGGGCGACCTCCGCGTCGGCGACGAGGCTGGTCAGAGCGTCGCGCAGGGCGTCGGGGGTGGCGTCCGCCGTGTCCAGCCGGCGCGCCACCCCGAGCTCCACGAGACGGTCGGCGTTGGCGAACTGGTCGACGGCCTGTGGGACGGCGATCATAGGGGTACCGGTGTAGAGCCCCTCGCTGCTGCCGCCCATCCCGGCATGGGTGACGAACGCGTCGGCATGCTCCAGGATCGCGAGCTGYGGCACCCAGGAATGCACCTCGATGTTGGCCGGGATGGCGCCGAGTTCGCTGGGGTCGGTGTACTTCCCGATCTGGAGGACGACGTGCCAGCCGGGCAGGTCGCCGTAGGCGGCGAGACAGCGACGGTAGAACTCCGGCTGGCGGGTGTAGGCCGAGCCCAGGGAGATGAGCAGCAGGTTCTCGGCGTCATCGGGGCGTACCCATCCGTCCTGGTCCGCCCGGGTGCCGAAGCAGGGGCCGATGAACGTCACGGTGTCGGTGTCGACCCGGTCCGCGTGGGGCTGCATCGCCCTGGGGATGAGCGCCAGCGCGCGCGGGGGACGTCCGGAGAACGTGTCGACGTCCGTCGTGGTCGCCCCGCAGGTCGCGAGCCACGTGGCGAACCTGGCCCGAAACGCGTCGGCGCCGGGCAGGCTCCAGAGATCCGCCGTCTCCCTTTCATAGCCGTCCCAGGCCACGAACGTCGGCGACAGTTGCAGGACGGGCCGGCCCTGGGCCTCGCCGAGCGCACGTGCGGCGTAGCCACCGATGTCGTACAGGTAGAGATCGGCGGGGTCGTGGCCGTAGGCGGCGCGCAGCCGCGGGAGCACCGCGATGGCGTCGTCGAGGAAGACACCCATCGCGGCGATGGGGTCGTCCGGCCAGTCGTTGTCGGCGACGGGCAGCCCCGATGAGAACGGGACAAGCTCGGCTCCGGTGGCCGTGATCAGGTCGGCCATGGCCGGGTCGTTCGCGTAGGTCACCCGATGGCCGCGGGCGACCAGCTCGCGGATGATCTCAAGGCTGGGAAGGACGTGGCTGACGGCGGGAACGCCGACCATCGCGACGTGGGAACGCCGACGAGACATAGGAGTTCACTCGATTCATATCTGCGGCGAACAAGGACACGGCGAACCAGTGGATCGCTGCTCGCGACGGCCAGGGTCTGCCGTGGAGCACGCCCACAGGCGCGCGGGACGGGGACGCGGCCCCGTCCGTGTCAGCCGTAGATCTGAAGGAGGTGCACACCCGAATTCTAGACGCCGCCAGCCTGCGTCACCGTGGTCGAAATCGGAGACGGCTTCCCACGGCCGACCTGTCGCTCGTCTGGGGTTTTCCGCCCGTGTGCGTGCCCCGCCCGGCCGTGAGCGACGACGAGGCCTGTCTCAGGAACGTGCGGATCAGATCGGGGCGAATTCGGGTCAGCCTGGGGTGATGGGTGGGAGCAGGCCGCGTTCGAGGGCGACGGTGACGGCGTGGGTGCGGTCGTCGACCTGGAGCTTGGCGAAGACGCGCACCAGGTGGGTCTTCACGGTGGCCTCGCCGATGAACAGCTCGCGGGCGATCTCGGCGTTGGTGCCGCCGCGGGCGACCGCCGCGAGCACCTGGGTCTCGCGGCGGGTCAGGGTGACCGGCTCGGGCGCGCGCAGCCGGGAGGCCAGCCGGGCGGCGACGGGCGGGGCGAGCACGGTCTCGCCGCGGGCCGCCGCGCGGATCGCCTCGGCGAGCGTGTCGAGCGGGGCGTCCTTGAGCAGGTAGCCGGCGGCGCCGGCCGCGACGGCACGGACGATGTCGGCGTCGCTGTCGTAGGTGGTCAGCACGAGCACGGCGACGCCGGGCTGGCTCACACCGATCCGCTCGATGGCCGCGACGCCGTCCAGCCGCGGCATCCGCAGGTCCATCAGCACGACGTCGGGCAGCAGTTCGGCGGTCCGGGCGACGGCCTGCTCGCCGTCGGCGGCGGTGCCGACGACGCGCAGGCCGGGCTGGCTGGCGAGCATCCCGACCAGCCCCGACCGCACCACCGGGTGGTCGTCGGCGACCAGGACCCCGATCGTCGCCCGTTCCCCGTCCGTGGCCTGTTCCCCGCCTGTCACTCGTTCCCTGTCCGTCGCTCGTTCCCCGGCTGTCGCTCGCTCCCCGTCGGCCGTCACGATGTCCGCCTTCGTCTGCGTGGCTGGCCCGGTGGCGTCATCGCGCGCGCACGACCCGGGCGACCACCTGCGTGCCGGCGCCCGGTGCCGAGGTGACCAGCAGCTCGCCTCCACCCTCCTCCACCCGGCGGCGCAGGCCGATGAGGCCGCTGCCGGTCTCGGTGCCCGCCGCGAAGCCGACCCCGTCGTCCACGACCCGCAGCGTCGCCTCGCCCGGGCGGGCCGTGGCCAGGGTGAGGCTGACCCTGGTGGGTGAGGCGTGCCGGCGGGCGTTGGTCAGGGCCTCCTGGGCGGTGCGCAGCAGCATGAGCTCCTCGGCCGGGCGCAGGCCGGACGGCCCGGCGGCGCCGGTACCGTCGCCGGCGGGCTCGGGAGCCAACCGGATGTCGACCTCGATGCCGGTCTCCCGGGTGAAGCGGCCGGCGAGCTGGGTGAGCGCGTCGCGCAGGCTGGTGCCGTCCAGCTCGACCGGAGACTGGGCCGCCACCAGGGCCCGCGCCTGCGCCAGGTTCTCGCTCGCGACCTCCTCGACCAGCTCGAGGCGCTCGCGCGCGGCCGCCGGGTCCGCGCCGAGCTGGGCGATCGCGGTGCGGRCCAGCATCAGGATGCTCGTGTAGCCCTGCGCGAGGGTGTCGTGGACGTCGCGGGCCATCCGCTCCCGTTCGGCCTGCGCGCCGCGTTCGCGCTCCAGCGCCGCGACCTCCGCCCGCGCGCTCTCCAGCTTCTCGATCAGGCGGGCCTGCTCGCGGCTGCGGTCGAACAGGCTGTGGACCCAGATGCCCATCAGCAGGGCGAACGCGACCCCGATGGCCTGGTTGGCGATCAGGCTGACGAGATCCGGCCGGTCCCGCGCCGGGCGCAGCGCCATCCCGACGATGCTGGCGGTGACCAGCATGAGCGACCAGAAGGTGCCCGGCAGGGGCCGATCGACCAGGGACCACACCTGGGCGTAGACGATGAAGAAGATGAACAGGGTGTCCGGCTCAGTCCTGGCCAGTACGCCGATTCCGGCGACGAGCACGACCAGGTAGACGACGATGAGCGCGCGACCGCGGCGTGACACCCTCGCCGCCGTCAGGCCCATCCGGCCGGCTACCGCGTAGGCGAGCACGATCGCGCCGATCGCGGTCAGCGCCGCCGGCCGGCACCAGGACTCGGACAGCTCGTTGGTCAGGATCGTGAGCACGGCGAGCGCCGCGAGGATCACGAAGGACGCGTGCAGGCCGACCAGCACCCGGCGCCAGACGCGCGCTCCCAGGGGAGGCCCCTCGTGCGTCGACGGGTCGGCCTGGTTGGGGAGCAGGAACGAGCCGACGCCGCGCCAGAGCCGTGTTGCCGCGAGCCGTGTTGCCGCGGGCCTCGTCGTCGCCAGTGCCGCGTCCGAGCTCACCGTGACCTCCGTTCTCGGCTCATGCCACCACGACAGCTGGTCTACGACAGCTGGTCTACGACAGCTGGTCTACGACAGCTGGTCTACGACAGCTGGTCTATGGCTGCCGGTCTAACGATTCAGGGAAAGGGACTAAAGGTTAGGAGACGCGGCGCCAGCGGAAGCTGCGGGCGCAGACGGCGATGCCGACGACGATCCAGGCGGCGAGGACGAGCACCGTCCGGCCATGCTCCCAGCCGCCGGCCACCTCGGCGCTCGCGGCCGCGTCGGGCAGGAACACCGAGCGCATCCCCTGCGTCAGCCACTTCAGCGGAAAGACGCTGGCGATCGTCTGCATCCAGCCGGGAAGGTCGCTGTAGACGAAGAAGACCCCGGAGAAGAACTGCAGCACCAGCGCGATCGGCACGATGACCGTGTCCGCGTTCTTCGCCGATTTCGGCAGCAGCGACACGGCGAAGCCGAGCACCGTCCCGGCCAGCGTGCCCAGCAGCGCCACCCAGACGAACGTCATCCAGTGGGCGGCGTCCACCGGGAACGGGACGTCGAAGGCGTAGCGCGCCACCACGACCAGGATGGCCAGCTGGGAGGCGGTCGTCACCAGCACCTGCGCCGCCTTGCCGGCCAGGTAGGAGATCGCGGGTGTGCCGAGTGCCTGCAGCCGGGCGAGCTCGCCGGCGTCCCGCTCGTTCGCGATCCGGATACCCAGCTGCTGGAACGTGTTGAGGATGATGCCGGTCGCGGCGATCCCGGCGGTGAAGTACTGGACGTAGGTGACGTCGCCAGCGACCGTGTCGTCGATGCTGATCGACCCGAAGATCACCAGCATGATGATCGGGTAGAGGAAGGAGAAGACCATTGCCTGGCGGGCGCGGACGTAGAGCCGGAGCTCCAGAGCGGCCCGCGCTCTGGCGATCCGGGCCGCGCTCGGCGGCGCCGTGACCGGGCCGCGGACGGTGACGGGTTCGGTGGCGGTGGTCATGACCTGCTCCTGGTGATGGCGCGCGGCTGGCGCGGCAGCTCGGGTTCGGATGGCGGCTCGGTCTCTCCCGCGGGTCGGCCGGTCTCGCCGTGCGCCGCGTCGCCGCCGCCGTTGTCGGCGTCGCCGTTGTCGGCGGCGGCGATCAGTTTCAGGTAGATGTCCTCGAGGGTGGGGCGGCGGATCTCCAGGTCCTCGACCTCGTCGTCAGGCGTCTCGGCCAGCAGCTGGCGGACGACCGCCGTCGGGGTCCGGGTGGCGACCTCGTGGACCAGGCCGCCGGTGCGCCAGCGGACGGTCGCGCCGTCGCGCAGCTCGCCGCCGAACTCGGCCGTCGGCGCGACCTCCAGCAGCCGTCCGCGCGCGATCGCTCCGACCCGGTCGGACAGCCGCGCCGCCTCGTCCAGGTAGTGCGTGGTGAGCAGGATCGTCGTCCCGTCGGCGCGCAGCTTCGTGACCAGCTCCCAGAGCTGCCGGCGGCCCTGAGGGTCGAGGCCGGTCGTCGGCTCGTCCAGGAAGAGCAGCTCCGGGCGCCCCTGGACGCCGAGCGCGACGTCGAGCCGCCGGCGCTGCCCGCCGGAGAGATCGACGATCCGGGTGTTCGCCTTCTCCGTGAGCCCGACGGCCTCGATCAGCTCGTCGGTGGGCCGCGGCGAGGCATGGTAGGCACCGAAGTGACGGACCGCCTCGGCGACGCTGAGGTCGAGCGCCGCGCCGGTCGTCTGCGCGACGACCCCGATCCGTGACCGCCACCTCCGGTCCGCCCTGGCGGGATCGCGGCCGAGCACGGTGACCGTGCCGCCGTCCCTGGAGCGGAACCCCTCCAGGATCTCGACGGTCGTCGTCTTGCCCGCCCCGTTGGGCCCCAGGAGCGCGAAGCACTCGCCGGCCTCGATGGTCAGGTCGAGATCGTGGACGACGACCCGCCCGTCATACGTCTTACGCAGTGCCGAGATCTCTATCGCTGGCATGCCGCCATGATCTCCGTCGGAGTGGTCGGCGCGGAACCACCGGGAGTTGGGTCGCCGCGTCCCCCGATCGATGGACGACATCCACCGGTGAGGTGGCCTCCGGGCGGGCGRTGAACTTCGCCACGCCCGGCCGTGGCGCCCCGTGTTCGCTTCGTTACCCGATGGTCCACGCGGGCCGAACGCACTGGCGTGGCGGCGATTGGCGGGGGCTGGGTGGCGCGTGTCGGACGGGCGCGACTTACTGTGGAGGGGAAGTTCTACGAGTGGTCGTAGACACCGTGTCGGGGCGGCGAGCGTGGCGCACATACTGGGTGGCGTGCTGGAGATGCGACGGCGGGATTCGCGTGTGCGTGGCCGGCGGCCGTCACTGCCCGGCGCGCGGCCGGGGGCGCGGCGGCGAATCGTCGGGCTCGCGGGTGCGCCGGCCGCCCTGGCGCTGGCGGTGGGCCTCGGGCTCAGCGGCTGCTCGACGGGCTCGAACCCCGTCGACGCGACCGGCGGCGGCAGCTTCGGGTTCGTGCAGCAGTCCGCGGGGCAGGACTTCGTCCCACCCGCCGAGCGGAAGCCGGCGCCCGAGCTGGCCGGTGACACGCTGACCGGAGAGAAGCTGGACGTCGCGTCGTTGCGCGGCAAGCCCGTCGTGATCAACTTCTGGGCGAGCTGGTGCGCGCCCTGCCGCGAGGAGACCCCGCATCTCGTCGAGCTCGCGAGGCAGCGTCCAGGCGTCGAGTTCGTCGGGGTGAACGAGGAGCCGCGCACCTCGCCGGGTCTGGCGTTCGCTCGCGACTACTCCGTCAGCTATCCCAGCATCTCCGACAAGAACGGCATCCTCTCGGCGGGCTGGCCGATCTCGCTGGGCCTGCCCTCGACGGTCGTGCTCGACGCCAAGGGCCAGATCGCGGCCCGGTTCACCGGCCCGGTCTCGTCCGAAGGCCTCGCCGGAGTCCTCGACCAGATGGCGGCCGAGACGTGATCGACCTGAGCGCCCTGAGTCCCTTGAGCGCCCTGTGCCGTCGGGCCGCCGCGAGGGGTCGCGGGTGAGCCTCACCGGGCTGATCTCCGACGGGCCCCTGCTGCTCGCGACCCCGGTCGCCGCGGCGGCCGGTCTGTTGTCGTTCTTCTCGCCGTGCGTCCTGCCGCTCGTCCCGGGCTACCTCTCCTACGTCACCGGCCTGTCCGGGGCAGACCTGGAAGGCGAGCCGGGCGGGGTCAGATCGCGGCGGGGCACCGCCGGACCGGCCGGCGGCGCCGAACCGGCGTACGCGGTGCCCGGGCCAGCGCTCGTGACCGCGGGGGTGACCTCGGCGATGGCGCCCGGCGCCGATGCCCGCGGCGCGCACACGTCGGACCTGTCGGCGCCCACCGGGCCGTCGACGGGGCAGCCGGTCGACGACCAGCCGGCTGACGGCCAGCCTGCGGCGGAGCGGCCGTGGCTGGTGACGACCGCCACGGCCGTCCGGCACGGGCTGGGCGGGCTTCGACGAACAGGGCGGGTCACTGCCGGGACCGGGCTGTTCGTGCTCGGATTCATGATCGTGTTCGTGTCCTTCGGCGCCGCCTTCGGCGGGCTCGGGCAGTGGCTGAAGGTGCACCAGGTCGGGATCGCGCAGGTGCTGGGCGCGGTCACGATCGTCATGGGCCTGCTGTTCGCGGGCGTGTTCTCCCGGTTTTCCTGGGCCAACCGGGAGTTCCGGATCCACCGGCTACCACCCACCCGGGGCCTGCTCGGCGCGCCGGTGCTCGGTGCGCTGTTCGGCCTCGGCTGGGCGCCATGCCTCGGTCCGACTCTCGCGGCCGTGCAGGGTCTGGCGGTGCAGAGTGCCACCGCCGGCCGCGGCGCGTACCTGTCCGCGGTCTACTGCCTCGGCCTAGGGGTGYCGTTCATCGTCACCGGGCTCGCCTTTCGACGTGTCGCCGGCGCCCTGCGCGCCGTGCGCTCGCATGCCCGGCTGCTGACGGTCGCGGGTGGCGTGCTGCTCGTCGCCGTCGGGGTCCTGCAGGTGACCGGTCAGTGGGCGGACCTGGTCGCGACGCTGCGCCCCTACGCCCCCGGATTCGCGGAGACGCCGCTGTGACGCCACCCTCGACGACCTCCGTGCCGACGGCGCGGGCAGGGAACGAGCCAGGCTCGGACGAGCCGAGCCCCGCCGCGGGCGCCGGCACCGACCAGATCGTCGCTCATCCGGACGAGTTCTCAATCCCGGAAACGTCCGCGGCACGTACCTCCACAAAGCCGAAGTCAACGTCGAATGCCGCGCCTGGCGGCGACCGCGACGGCGCCGGTCGTGACGGTGGGAAGGCGCGCGCCGGCGAACGCGGGCGGCTCGCCCGGCTGCTCGACCTGCCGCGGTGGGCGTGGCGGGTGCTCACCAGCATGCGCACCGCGCTGATCCTGCTGTTCTTCCTGGCAGTGTTCGCCATCCCCGGCTCGATCTTCCCGCAGCGCAGCATCAACCCGCTGAAGGTGCAGGAGTACTACGCCGCCCATCCGACGTGGGCGCCGTGGGCGAACCGTCTCAGCCTCTTCCACGTCTTCGGCGCGCCGTGGTTCGCGGCGATCTACCTGCTGCTGTTCATCTCGCTGATCGGCTGCCTGTGGTCGCGGGTGCAGTGGCACCTGCGAGCGCTCGTCGGCCGGCCGCCGGCGGCGCCGGCGAAGCCCAGTCGGCTCGCCGGCGGGTCATCCTGGGCGAGCACGCTCGCGCCGGAGGAGGCCGTCGCGGCGGCCGGCAAGGTGCTGCGAGGCCGGCGGTTCCGGGTGGCGGTGGCGCCCCCCGGCGCGACCCGCGCCAGCGGTGACCCCGACTACTCGGTCGCGGCGGAGAAGGGCTACCTGCGCGAGACCGGGAACCTGATCTTCCACATCGCGCTCGTCGTCGTGCTGCTCGGCGTCGGCCTCGGCTCCTGGTTCGGCTACCAGGGCACCGTCCTGGTGATCCAGGGCGACGGCTACTCGAACACGCTGATCTCCTATGACCAGTTCAGCGCCGGCCCGCTGGTCGACACCGCCAAGCTGCGGCCGTTCTCCCTCGACCTGGACGACTTCAAGGCCACCTATGAGGCGAACGGCCAGCCCAAGGACTTCGTGGCGACCGTCGACTACGCCGAGGACCTGGGCGCGCCGACGAAGCATGCCGAGATCCGGGTGAACCACCCGCTGAACGTCGGCGGCAGCAAGATCTACCTATTGGGGCATGGCTACGCGCCGCACTTCGTGCTGCGTGACAAGAGCGGCAAGACCGTCTGGGAGTCCTACGTTCCGTGCACCCCACGGGATGGGATGTTCACGTCGACCTGCACCGTCAAGATCCCTGACACTGGACTGCCACCCGCGGGGCCGCTCAAGTCGCCACAGCAGCTGGCCTTCACCGGGTTCTTCACCCCCACGACCATCGTCGACCCGGTCCAAGGGCCAGTGTCGGTCTACCCCGCGGCGATCGCGCCGGGGCTGTTCCTCACCGGCTGGCTCGGCAACCTGCACGTCAACGAGGGCATCCCGCAGAACATCTACGCGCTTGACACGAAGGACCTCACGCAGTTCCGCACCGACGGCYCGAGCGGTGAGGCGCTGCTCGCCCAGCGGTTGGCCCTGAACGACCCGAAGAACCGCACGATGACGGGCCTGCCCGACGGCATGTCGCTCGAGGTCGACAGTCTGCGCGAGTTCGCCACCTTCGAGACGAAGTCCGACCCGTACAAGGGCCTGGTGCTCTACGCGGCGATCGCGATCATCGTCGGGCTGGTGACGAGCCTGCGGGTGCGTCGCCGCCGGGTCTGGGTCCGCGCCCACCCGGTCGCCGGCGCCGGCACGGGGAGCACCGTCGAGATCGGTGGCCTGTCCCGCTCGGACGCCGAGGGCTTCGCGGCCGAACTGGCCGCCCTCACCGGCCGGATCCGCCTGGCGACGGAACCTCCCGGCGCGCCAGCGCCGGGCGAGCGCACCCCGCCGCCCGCGGCCGCATCGCCACCGGCCGCTCAGTCATCGGCCGCTCAGTCACCGGCCGCTCAGTCATCGGCCGCTCAGCCACTGCCCGCTCAGCCATCGGCCGCCACGGCGAGAGCCGCGGGTGCCACGGAAGCCAGCGGGCAGGCGGAACCATCCGCCGAGCCCGATGATCAGAACAACCCCTCCAGCACCAGACGGGAGCCTTGATGGCCGTCAACGAGGGCCTCGCCCACCTGTCCGATCATCTCGTCGACGGTGCCATGGCCGTCTACGCGGTCGCGATGCTGGGCTACGCGGCCGAGTTCGCGTTCAACCGCATCGGCCGGACGGCGGACGCGGCCGCGGCGGCGGCGCCGAGGGCCGAGAGAACGGCGAAGGCCGCGGTCCGCGAGCCGGCGCTCGTCGGTGCCGCGGCCGGCCAGGCGGGCGCCCCCGCGAGTGACGCTTCGACCGCCGCTCCCGCCGCCAAGGACGCCAAGGGCGCCACGGTTGGCAAAGCCGCCGGCGGCTCGGGCTCGGCCCGTGGAGGAGAGGAGGCGCAGGCGGTCCTGATCGGCCGGATCGCCGTCGTGCTCACGGTGCTCGGCTGGGGGCTGCACGTCGGCTCCCTGGTCACCCGCGGCCTCGCGGCGCACCGGGTGCCGTGGGGCAACATGTACGAGTTCTCGTCCATGATCTGCCTGATCGCGATCTCGGCGTTCCTCCTGCTGCTGACCCGCTACCCGGTCCGCTGGCTCGGCGTCTTCCTGGTGTTCCCCGCGCTGGTCTACCTGGGCTTCGCCAGGACGGTGCTCTACGTCCCCGCCGGCCCGCTGGTGCCGGCGCTGAACTCCTACTGGCTGAAGATCCACGTCGTCGCCGCGATCCTGTCCAGCGGCATCTTCCTGGTGTCCGCGGTCACCACGGTGCTGTTCCTGGTCAAGGACCGGTGGGAGCGCCGGCTCGCCGAGGTCGCGGCCGGGCGGGCACCCGTCTCGGCCGCGATGCGCAACCGCGGCGGCATCGTCATGAAGCTRCCGGCGTCGGCGTCGCTCGACACGCTGACCTACCGGCTGATCGCGTTCGGCTTCCCGATCTGGACGTTCGCCGTCATCGCCGGCGCGATCTGGGCCGAGGCCGCCTGGGGCCGCTACTGGGGCTGGGACCCGAAGGAGACCTGGTCGTTCATCACCTGGGTCTGCTACGCCGCCTACCTGCATGCGCGGGCGACCGCTGGCTGGCGCGGCTACAAGGCCGCCGCCGTCTCCCTGGTCGCGTTCAGCGCCCTGTTCGTCGACTACTACCTGGTGAACCTCGTCATCTCGGGCCTGCACTCCTACGCCGGAGTCTGACGAGTTCAGCCCGAAGCCTGTTCGTTCGGAGCGGCGGGGAACCAGTGACGAGCCTCGATGGTCCGCGGGCAGGGCACTCAGCGCCTGATCTTGGAGTCCCTGCCCGGGGACTGGCGACATGGTTCCTGCCCGATCGCGATGCGATCTGGGGATGCGATCTGGGAGGTCTGAGACTCGGGAACGACGCCTCAGGGACGCGGGGAGGGACCGTCCGGGTCCTGGCGGCGCAGGCGCTCCGAGAGCTCGAGCAGGAACTCGGGATCGTCATCGGGGCCGCGCGGGCGGTCGGGCTGCTCGAGCCAGTGAACGCGGCCTCGCGCACGGCCCAGGCCGTCGGAACGGTGCGACGGGATGGCGTCCCACCGGCCGGAACCGCCGTAGGCCGGGTGCTCGCGGCGGGCGCGTGCGCCGCCGCGGCCGATGGCCGACCGCGGCCGACCGAAGATGAACCAGAGCACGCAGCTGATCGGGCCGAACAGCAGGCCGAACAGAAGAACAAGCGCGATCCAGACCGGCTTGGACAGCACGCGGATCCCGCTTCGGGGGGCTCGCGCGATGTCCAGGATCACGTAGGCCATGGCCGCGCAGACCACGACGTAGAGCAGGAGAACCACCGGCTCGTCGCCCCCCTTTCCTACTAGCCGTTCGTCTTGCGTCGTTCACGGCACTTGACCACCTTACGACGCCAGCGGGACCCACCCAGACCGATGGTCGTCTCCGCGCCGCCGCGCTGACCAGCATCTTCGGCGCGGCGGGGATGGCCCATCCGGTGCACAGGGGCGGGTGTCGCCTAGGAGTCAGTGTGCGCCCTGGCTTCTGGCGGCGTCTGGCTACTGACGACAACCGCCGATCCGGCCGACCGATTCCGCTCCACCGACCAGGTCGTCAGACGGCCAGACGGGCCAGACCGGTCTGGCCGGGCGGCGCGTGCCCGCGGACGAGGAAGCGGCGCAGCGCACTGAGCGCACTGGACGCGGGGAGGATGTGCGCTGGGAGGATGGCGGTATGGCATGGGCGGATCTGCGGGCGTTCCTGCGTGACCTCGAGAAGCACGGTGAGCTGCGTCGCGTGGCGGCGACGGTGGACCCGAGGCTGGAGGTGACCGAGATCGTCCAGCGAGTCGTTCGCGCCGGCGGTCCGGCGTTGCTGTTCGAGAACCCGGCGGGCTCGGACATGCCGCTGGCCATCAACGTCTTCGGCACCGAGAAGCGGATGGCGAGGGCGCTCGGCGTCGAGCGGCTCGACGACCTGGGCGACCGGATAGCCGACATGCTGCGCCCGGAGCTGCCGCAGGGCTTCTCCGGCATGCGTGAGGCGCTTGGCAAGGCCGCCCGGCTGACGAACATGCCGCCGAAGAAGGTCCGCACCGCGCCCTGCCAGGAGGTCGTCTACAAGGGCGACGAGGTCGACCTGTTCCGGCTGCCGGCCGTCACCTCCTGGCCGGACGACGGCGGCGCGTTCCTCAACCTGGGCCTCACGCACACCCGCCACCCGGAGACCGGCGCCCGCAATCTCGGCATGTACCGGCTGCAGCGGCACGACGCGCGCACCGTCGGCATGCACTGGCAGATCCACAAGGACTCCAACGCCCACCACGCGGTCGCCGAGCGGCGCGGCGAGCGGCTGCCGGTCGCGATCGCGTTCGGCTGCGACCCGGCGGTCACCTACGCCGCGTCCGCGCCGCTTCCCGCCGACATCGACGAGTACCTCTTCGCCGGCTTCCTCCGCGGTGAGCGGGTCGAGCTGGTCGACTGCGTGAGCGTCCCGCTTCAGGTCCCGGCCAACGCGCAGATCGTGCTGGAGGGCTGGCTTGAGCCGGGGGAGCGCCGCCCAGAAGGGCCGTTCGGCGATCACACCGGCTTCTACACCCCGGTCGAGCCCTTCCCCGCCCTGCACGTCGAGGTGATGACGATGCGACGGGACCCGATCTACCAGACGATCGTCGTCGGCCGCCCCCCGCAGGAGGACGGTCCGATGGGAAAGGCCACCGAGCGCATCTTCCGGCCGCTCATCAGGATGCTGGTTCCCGAGATCGTCGACTACGACCTTCCCGAGGCCGGCGTCTTTCACAACTGCGCGATCGTCTCGATCGACAAGCGCTATCCGAAGCAGGCACAGAAGGTCATGCACGCGGTCTGGGGCGCCGGGCTGCTGTCGCTGTCCAAGCTGGTGATCGTCGTCGACGCCGACTGTGATGTGCACGACTACACCGAGGTCGCCTGGCGGGCGTTCGGCAACGTCGACTACGCCCACGACCTGGTCACCACGATCGGCCCGGTCGACCACCTCGACCACTCGTCCTACGAGCAGTTCTGGGGCGGCAAGGCCGGCATCGACGCCACGAGGAAGCTCCCGACCGAGGGCTACCGCCGAGCCGGCGGCTGGCCGGCGGAGTGCGTGATGGACGACGCCACCCGTGCCCTGGTCACTGACCGCTGGAAGGAGTACGGCCTTGCTCCGAAATCGGCGCCCTAGGGGCGCCTCCTCGTCGCCATGCCATCGGGCGCCAAGGCGCCCTCCCGCCTGGTTTCGGACCACGGTGTATGACGGTGGCTGACCTGGTTCCGGGCTGATGGGGTGGTTGGGTTGGCGCTGCGCCAATGCGCCGTTACCGACTGTGGCTGGGTTGCGCACGGTGCTCGCCAGCACGACAGCCCATCGCCGTGCTGGACACCGAAACCGTCGGGTGTCGGTCAGGTGCCTTGTGGTGAGAGCCGGCCGGGATCGCGAGGATCGGGAGGTGTGCGGTGACTGAGGCGGCGTTGCCCAGGCCGATGGCGCGACCGCGGGCGTTTCTGCGGTTGGTGACGATCGAGCATTCGGTGTTTGCTTTGCCGTTTGCTTATGTGGCGGCGCTGGCGGCGGGGTTTCGGGTGTCGCGGTCGGTGCACTGGGCCGACCTGGTGCTGGTGACCGTCGCGATGGTGGCCGCTCGGACGTTCGCGATGGCGGCCAACCGGATCATCGACCGGGAGATCGACGCCCGTAACCCGCGCACCGCGCACCGGGAACTGGTCACCGGCGTGGTGGCCGTCCGTACCGCGATCATCGGCGCGGTCATCGCCCTGGTGGTGTTCCTCGCGGCGGCGGCGGCGCTTGGCTGGCTGTGCCTGGTGCTCGCTCCGGCGGCCGTCGCCCCGTTGGTCGTCTATCCCTACGCCAAGCGGTTCACGAACTTCCCGCAGGTCGTCCTCGGGGTCGCGCAGGCGGTGGCGCCGATCGGCGCCTGGGTCGCGATCACCGGCCACTGGTCGTGGAGCGCCGTACTGCTCGGGTTGGCGGTCGGCAGCTGGATCGGTGGCTTCGACCTGATCTAYGCCTGCCAGGACGTCGAGGTGGACCGTCGGATCGGCGTCCACTCGGTGCCGGCCCGGTTCGGAGTACGAGCCGCCCTCATCGCATCAGCGGTCACCCACGTCGTGACGTTCGCCCTGTTCGTGCTGTTCGGGCTGGCCGAGGACTTCGGCGTCTTCTGGTGGGTGGGGCTGGGGCTGACCGCGGTCGCGTTCGGCTACGAGCACAGGATCGTCACTCCGAGCGACCTGTCCAAGGTCAACCGCGCGTTCTTCACGGCGAACGGCTTCGTCGGCATCGCGCTGTTCGGCTTCGCGCTCGTCGACCTGATCGCGCGCGGCCTCGTCGCGTGACCATGCCCCCCGGCGGGCGGCCAGGTGACACCCACGACGGCCACGACGGCGCCGCGCCTGGTGCGGGACGGTGGCCGTGGGTCGTCGGGGTCAGCGGGGCGAGCGGCACGCCATACGCCGCGTCGGCGCTGCGCGGCCTGCTGGCCGCCGGCCTGCCGGTGGACCTGGTGGTCTCCCGGGCCGCGCGGCTCACCCTGCTGGATGAGACGGGGATCGCCTGGCGCGACGGCGACGGCGCGTGGCCGGGGGCGCTCACGGAGTGGCTCGGGACGACGCTCGCCGGCGCCGGGCGCCCAGACCGCGGGCCCATCGCCGGGCAGGTGGCCCGCCTGGTGCGCGTGCACGGCGCCGACAATCTGGCCGCTGGGCCGAGCAGTGGTTCCTACCCGACCCGCGGCATGATCGTCGTGCCGGCCAGCACCGCGTCGATCGCGGGAATCGCGCTCGGCCTGTCCAAGGACCTGCTGCAGCGCGCCGCCGACGTGACCCTCAAGGAGGGCCGGCGGCTCGTCGTCGTGCCCCGCGAGATGCCCTTCACCGGCGCCACCCTGCGTCACCTCCTGTCGCTGCACGACTCGGGCGCGGTGGTCGCCGCCGCGAGCCCGGGCTTCTACGCGGGCGCGGCGGACGCGCAGGCGCTCGTCGATTTCGTCGCCGGCCGGGTGCTCGACGCGGCGGGGGTGCCCAACACGCTTTTCCGGCGGTGGGCGGGAGAACTCGGCGCGGCGCGTACGTACCAGCCGGGACCTGGCACAGTAGACGACACGCCGACCGGCGAGAACGGCGAAAACGGGGCGGACGCCGACGCGGGCACCGGAACGGACCCGCGCCTCGGCGGACCAGGGGACTGAGGGAGATCGGGATGGCACGCGGGCGGAACCAGGGGGCCGCGGCGCAGCCGAAGGCGCCGGCCAAGCCGAAGGCGGCGGCGAAGCCTGTGCCGACGGTGAGGGCTATGCCGAAGGCGGGGCCGAAGAACGCGAAGGGCGACAAGCCCGAGAAGTCCGCGCACCAGCCCGCCGACCTGAGGGCGGCGCTTCCCTACTTCCTCATCCGGATCGCGGTCTTCGCCGTGATCACCGTGGTCCTCATCCTGGTCGGCTTCTACGTTCTCTGGGCGCTGCTGATCGGGATGATCGCGGCCTCCGTCGTGACCTGGCCGATCGCGCGCATCCAGAAGCGCGTCGCCCGCCGCGACCCCGCCGGATCGGCGAGGTCGGCCAGGTCAGCCAAGTAGCTCGATCGTCACAGGGCGCCGGCCGCTGCCYGGAGGCCGGTTCGGCCAAGGCATCCGTGGGACGGCATCCCTTGTGCTGGTGGTCTCGTCGTTGATGATCGCGCCGGCCGTGGGTCTAGTCTCGTCGGTATGGACGCCGGGCTGAAGCGGGAGATCGAGCAGAAGGTTCATGCCGGGGAACGGCTGGACCGGGCCGACGGAGAGGCGCTCTATGCCTCCGATGACCTGGCCTGGCTCGGTAACCTCGCGCACGAGGTGCGGACCCGCAAGAACGGGAACCAGACGTTCTTCAACGTCAACCGTCATCTCAACCTGACAAACGTCTGCTCGGCCTCCTGTGCCTACTGCTCCTTCCAGCGCAAGCCCGGCGAGGCCGACGCGTACACGATGCGTATCGAAGAGGCCGTCCGCCTGGCCAAGGAGATGGAGCCCGCCGGCATCACCGAGYTGCACATCGTCAACGGCCTGCATCCGACGCTGCCGTGGCGGTACTACCCGCGCTCGCTGCGCGAGCTGCGTGCCGCGCTGCCGGGCGTCGCGCTCAAGGCGTTCACCGCCACCGAGATCCACTGGTTCGAGAAGATCAGCGGTCTGACCGCCGACGAGATCCTCGACGAACTGATCGACGCCGGTCTCGAGTCGTTGACCGGCGGCGGCGCGGAGATCTTCGACTGGGAGATCCGCCAGCAGATCGTGGGTCACGAGACTCACTGGGAAGACTGGTCGCGTATCCACCGGCTGGCGCATGCCAAGGGTCTGCGCACGCCGTGCACGATGCTCTACGGCCACGTCGAGCAGCCGCGGCACCGCGTCGACCATGTGCTCCGGCTGCGCGAGCTCCAGGATGAGACCGGCGGCTTCGCCGTCTTCATTCCGCTGCGCTTCCAGCACGACGCCGCCGGCGACCCCCGCAATCGGTTGATGAACCAGCCGATGGCGACGGGCGCGGAGGCGCTCAAGACGTTCGCCGTCTCCCGGCTGCTGTTCGACAACGTCGACCACGTCAAGTGTTTCTGGGTGATGCACGGTCTGACTACCGCACAGCTCGCGCTGAACTTCGGCGCGGACGACCTGGACGGCTCGGTCGTCGARTACAAGATCACTCATGATGCCGACCGGTTCGGCACGCCGACCACGATGACCCGGGACGACCTGCTCGCGGTGATCCGCGACGCCGGCTTCCAGCCGGTCGAGCGCGACACCCGCTACCGGGTGATCCGTACCTTTGACGGCCCTGACCCGGCCCGCCGTGACATCCCCCAACCGATCGACGCGTGAGCGAGGGCTGACGTGACCGACCCGCAGGCCGGCCAGCCTTCCCCTGGCCCGGGCCAGGGGACGGGCCACCCGAGGCATCCGGGTGCGCCGCGGCCGGGCCAGGCTGGCATCGGGTCGATCTTCGTGCTCGCCTTCATCGTGATCCTGGTGCCCGGAGTCCTGGTCTACCTGGTATCGCACGCGCTCGGCCTGGCGCTCGGCCCGGCCTCGCTGCTGGGGCTGTTGACGGTCATCGTCTGTCTGGGCTGCTACCCGAGCGTGCTGGTCCGGCTGGGCTGGGTGCGCAGGCGTTCCCGCCGCCGTTAGATCCGGAGAATCCCGGAAGTACTGGAGGGGCCCGATGCCCAAGCCCGTGCCGATGAAGCCCGAGACAAGCCTGGTGTCCTCGTCCAAGGAACCGCCGGGGCTGCTCGCGATCAATCTTCGCTACTTCGCGCTGCGTGTCGTGCTGTTCGGCGCGGTGCTGACGGCGGTGCTGCTGCTCGGCGTGAACGGGTGGCTCGCGTTCTTCGCCGCACTGGTCGTCAGCGGGATCATGAGCTTCCCGCTCGCGCTGCGCCAGCGGCGGGCCGCGCAGCGGGCGTTCGAGATCCGCCGGGGCCAGCGGTGACGCTGCGGGCGGACCCAGGCGGCTCGGGCGGCGCCGGCGCCGCCGCCGAGACCGCGGGGGAGGCGCCGGGCGGGGCCGACGGCCCACATACCGCGGAGGGCGACGTCCCCAGCCGGCCACGGGTCGGGCACATCCAGTTCCTCAACTGCCTGCCGCTCTACTGGGGCCTGGTCCACTCGGGCGCGCTGCTCGACATCGACCTGTTCAAGGACACGCCAGACCACCTGAGTGAGGCGCTCGTCGCCGGGGACCTCGACATCGGCCCGATCAGCCTCGTCGAGTACCTGCGGCACGCCGACGAGCTCGTCGTGCTGCCCGACATCGCCGTCGGCTCGGACGGGCCGGTGCTGTCGGTGGTGCTGAGCACCCAGGTGCCGGTCGGCGAGATCCGCTCGGTCGCACTCGGGTCCACGTCGCGGACGAGCGTGCTGCTGGCCCGGATGATGCTCGAGGACCGCTTCGGGGTCCGTCCCGACTACGTCACGATGCCGCCGGACGTGCCGATGATGCTGCGCGAGGCCGACGCGGCGGTGACGATCGGCGATGTCGCCCTGCGCGCCTACTACGAGCACGAGCAGGGCGGCCCGGGCCATCAGCCGGCGGTCCTCGACCTGGGCGCGGCCTGGCGGGAGTGGACCGGCCTGCCGATGGTCTTCGCCGTCTGGGCGGTCCGCCGCGAGTTCGCGCGAGCGCACCCAGGCCTGGTCAAGGAGGTCCACGGCGCCTTTCGGGCGAGCCTCGACCTCGCGCTCTCCGAGGTGGCGACGGTCGCGGCCAGCGCGGCGCGCTGGGAGGTCTTCGACCCGGCGTCGCTCGTCCGCTATTTCACGACCCTGGACTTCCGGCTCGGCCCCCGCCAACTCGAGGGCATCACCGAGTTCGCCCGCCGCGCCACCACCCGCGGCGCCGTCCCCGCACTCCGCGAACTCACCTTCGCGGACGTCTAAAGACCGGACGTCTAAAGACCGGTCGTCCAAAGGCCGGTCGTCCAAAGGCTGAAGGCGCGCGAAGCGCGGCGCCGCCTTTGGACCGGTGAGTCATACGGGCGGGCTGAGTCATACGGGCGGGTGGAAAGCGCGGGAAATGCCGTATGGCGGGCGCTCGCGGCGAGCACTGGTGGTGGCGAACCGGGCGATCCGGCCCTTGACCAGCGCGACCAGGCGCGGCGTGCTGGCCCGCCCGCCCGGGGCGGTCATCAGGTCCGAGAGGCCACGCCACGGCGGGCTGGTCGGCTCGGCGTCGAGAAACGCCCGCTCGTGACCGGCCGGCCGGCCGGCGGCCAGCTCGTCCGCGCGCCGCACGATCGGGTCGGAGGACGCCTCGGCGGCGCCCGCCGTGGCCGCGTAGTCCATCCGGCTGGGCTCGTCGTAACTGTCGGCGAGGAAGATCGACGCGGCGTCGGGGAGCTCGGCCCCGTCCGCGAGCTCGATGTGGTCGGCGAGCTGGATCTGGTCGGTGAAGCCGACCGGGTCGACGAGTTGTGCCGTGTCGGGCCCGTACGGCGGGTTCGCCCCACCACCGCCGTCGATGAGCGTCGCCGCGTGTCGCGCGGCCTCACCGACCAGCCGGTTGACCGCCAGCGTCCAGGCTCGCAGTCCTTCGTKACCGGTGAGCTCGGTGAAGACCGCGGCCTCCAGGCAGCAGGTGCTCGCGCCGGTGAGGTCACCCATGTCGAGCTGCGCGATCGCGAGCAGCCCCGCGAGATGCCCGGCGATCATGTAGAGCCGGAACTGCTGATGCGGCAGCATCGGGGTGCGCAGCAGGGAGTCGACGAACTCCTGCTGGTCGAGGACCCGGCTGGAGACGTCCCGCGGGCTGAGGCTGTCCGCCATCGCGATCAGCTCGCCCACCATGCGGTCCAGGTAGTCGAGGTCGGTGTCGCGGCGACGGTTGTGCAGCAGGTCGTGAACCCGGCGGCGGGACTCGCGCTCCGGGTCGCGCGGCTGGCCGGCCCGTTCGGCGCGCGCCACCACGGCCTGGTCACGCAACGCGATCAGCACTCCGTCGGCGCCCAGCACCGCGTCGACGGCGGCGACCACGGGCCGGGGAGGAATGCCCTTGCTCGGCTGCTCCAGCTGGCTGACGTACTGGCGGCTGTAGCCAGTTCGCTGCGCGACATCGTCGCGGGAGAGTCCGCGGGCGCACCTGCGACGACGGACCTCCCGATGGAAGATCTCCTCGGCGGTGGCCGCGTCTTCCGGGCCACGGCTGCTCTGCCGGTTGCCCGAATGCCGCATCTGCGCTCCACTGGTCCCGGCCGCGGTCATACTGTCGCCACGCGGCAGCCCGCCGMGCAGCCAGGCTGTGCGGCGACTATGCCGCGAAGACCACTCGACGAGGCCCCGTTGGGAGGGCTCTGTCGAGCAGGCCCCACCGGCGGGATTTGGCCGTTGCATGACTCGCGTGCGTGTCACTGTTGGTGATCAGTCTATTGCTTCGAGCACTACACAGGGCTAGAGGCCAAAGGTCACATACGCGTATGGTCACATCGATTACCGTGTGTATGCGATTCGATTGCGCATCGCGATTGGTTTCCGTCGCGCCGGGCTCGGGCGAGACCCGCCCGGGCCATGCGCGAATACCACCCTGAATGACGATGGGCACACCTTGTGTGGTCCGGTAGAACGGTACGAGTGGACCGGCACCTCGAGGCGGGCGCCGAGGCGGTAGAGACCGAGGCGCTCCACCCTGTTGGCTTCCGTCCGGACAGCTTCCCCACCGGCGACGTCCGTCCGGACGGTGGCGCGCGTCCAGAGGGTGGCCCCCGCGCCGCCGAGCTCTCCCTGGCCACGGGACCGGGCCCGAGCCGTGCCGGCGCCGACGGTGCCGTGCCTCACGGCGGGCCGGGCCCGTTGCGGGTGGTCGTCGCGGATGACGCCGATGGCGTGCGCGACCTGATCTGCCTCCTGCTGGACCTGGAGCCGGACTTCACCGTTGTGGGCCGGGCCGCCAACGGCGCCGAGGCGATCGATCTCGTCGCCGAGACCGGTCCGGACCTGGTCATCCTCGACGTGGCGATGCCGGTGCTCGACGGGATCGCCGCGCTGCCCAGGGTGCGCCGGCTGGTGCCGGGTGCCCGGGTCGTGGTCTTCACCGGTTTCTCCGCGTACACGGTGCGCGATGAGGTGCTCGCCCTTGGCGCCGACGACGTGATGGAGAAGGGTCTGGGCTCAGGCCCGCTCGTCGATCGCCTGCGCGCCGTCTGCCGGCGCCCGGCACCCGCGGCCTGAGCCGGGACATCCTGAGCTCGGACACCTCGGGCCCGGACACCCTGGGCCCGGACACCTGAGTCCGGCTGGGCCCGGACAAACCGCCATCCTGACGCCCGAGAGCCCTATCTCGATTCATCTAGTGGGTAATTGTCGTTAGCTCAGCGTGCAGAGGATCGATTAGGCCACAACTGCGGCACGTCGGTCACATCTGTGAAACCATAGGTCCCATGTCTGCGCCCCAACCGACCATGCGGCCAGTGGCCCCGGTGGTTGAGGGTGTTCCGGAGCTTCTGMTGGTCGCGCGGCTGCACGTCGACCTGCTCCGGGTAGCCAGCGCCTGCTGTCGTCGCGCCTGCTGACCCCGCCGTCCCCTTTCGCCGGTCACGGCCCAGTCTCCCTGGGTCCGTCGTGCCCGCCGGGACGTTCCCGGATCCTGGCGCCGTCCAGCCGTTCGGCGCTCCGTCACCCGCGTCGCGAGAGATCAGATGACTTCTCCTGCACGGCCCGCACGCCCGGCCCGCCCGAAGGGCCAGGGCCAGTGGGCCCTTGGCTACACCGAGCCGCTCAACGCCAACGAGCGGATGAAGAAGGACCAGGGCGGCCTCGAGGTCCGTGACCGGATTCTCAACCGCTACCCCTACACCGGATTCGACAGCATCGACCCGCAGGACCTGCGTGGCCGGTTCCGCTGGTGGGGTCTTTACACCCAGCGCAAGCCCGGCATCGACGGTGGCCGCACCGCGATCCTGGAGCCCGAGGAGATCGAGGACTCCTACTTCATGCAGCGGATCCGCCTCGACGGCGGACGGATGACGTCCGACCAGCTGCGGGTGATCGGCGATATCTCGACGCGCTACGGCCGGGACGTCGCCGACGTCACCGACCGGCAGAACATCCAGCTGCACTGGATCCGCATCGAGGACGTCCCCGCGATCTGGGGCGCGCTTGAGGGCGCCGGCATGACCACCGAGGAGTCCTGCGGCGACACCCCGCGCGTCATGGTCGGCTGCCCGGTGGCCGGCGTCGACAGCGACGAGATCATCGACGCCACCCCGGCGATCGAGGAGACCGTGCGCCGCTTCGTGGGCGACCCGTCGCTGGCGAACCTGCCGCGCAAGTTCAAGACGGCGATGTCGGGGTGCGCCGACCAGTGCACGCTCCACGAGATCAACGACGTCGCCTTCGTCGGCGTCGTCCATCCCGAACTCGGCCCCGGCTACGACCTGTGGGTCGGCGGTGGCCTGTCCACCAACCCGAAGCTGGCCGTCCGGCTCGGAACGTTCGTGCAGCCGGACCGGGTCGCCGAGGTCTGGCACGGCGTGGCCTCGCTGTTCCGTGACTATGGCTACCGGCGGATGCGTACCCGCGCCCGCCTGAAGTTCCTGGTCGACGACATGGGCGCCGAGTGGGTGCGGGCCACCCTCGAGAAGGAGTACCTGGACACGCCGCTGCCGGACGGCCCGCCGCCGGCGCCGCCGCGCTCCGAAGGGCGCGACCACGTCGGTATCAACCGGCAGACGGACGGCAGGTTCGCCGTCGGCTTCGCGCCGCGCGCCGGCCGGCTCACCGGGACGGCGCTGACGGCCGTCGCGAACCTCGCCGACCAGTACGGCCAGGGCCACATCCGCGCCACCACGACGCAGAAGCTGGTCATCCTCGGCGTCGCCGAGAGCGACGTGCCGGCGCTGGAGGCGGCGCTCGCCGAGCTCGACCTGGTCGCGCGCCCGAGCGTGTTCCGTCAGGGCACGATGGCCTGCACCGGCATCGAGTTCTGCAAGCTCGCGATCGTCGAGACCAAGGCCAACGCCGCCGCCCTCATCGAGGAGCTGGAGCGGCGGCTGCCGGAGTTCGACGAGCCGATCGGGATCAACATCAACGGCTGCCCGAACGCCTGCGCCCGTTTCCAGGTCGCCGACATCGGCCTGAAGGGGTCGCTCGTGCCCGGGCCGGACGGCGAGATGGTCGAGGGCTTCCAGCTGCACCTCGGCGGCCACCTCGGCACCCGCTCGAGGCTGGGCCGCAAGTCGCGCGGCCTGAAGATCACCTCGGGCGAGCTGGTCGACTACGTCGTCGGGCTGCTGAAGACCTACCAGGCCGACCGCGCCGACGGCGAGGCGTTCGCCGACTGGGTCGAGCGAGCGGACGAGTCGATCCTCACCCACGACGCGGTCATGGCGCACCCGTGAGTCGGACCTCCCAGACCGGCTCCGCCGGCCCGGCAGGGACCCCGGGTCGCGCGGTTCCGTTCTACTGCCCGTACTGCGGCGAAGAGGACCTCGTTCCCGATGTCCCGGAAGGCGCGACCGGCGAGGGGCACGGCCACTGGGCCTGTCGGGCGTGCCAGCGCTCCTTCCGGCTGAGCCTCACGGCGCTCGCCAGCGCCACCACGATCACCAGCGCCACCACGATCACCGGCACCACCCCTGGCGCCACTGGCACCCCCCGCACCACTGGCACGACCGCACCGGAGGAGAACGGCTGATGGACGCCGGACTGAAGACCCGCGCGGAGCGCGCCGGCAGGGACCTCGCCGACGCACCCGCCGAAGAGGTGCTGCAATGGGCCGTCGACGAGTTCGGCACGAAGCTCGTCGTCGCCGCCTCGATGGCCGAGGCTGTCCTCGTCGACATGCTCGCGAAGATCCGGTCCGACGTGCCGGTCGTCTTCATCGACACCGGCTACCACTTCGCCGAGACGGTCGGGACCCGCGACGCGGTGGCCGCCACCTACAACCTGCCGCTGATCAGCGTCCGGCCGCAGCTGACCGTCGCCGGCCAGGACGCCGTCCACGGCAAGGACCTGTACGCCAGCGACCCGGACCTGTGCTGCCGGATGCGCAAGGTCGTCCCGCTGGACCGGGCGCTCGCCCCGTACAAGGCGTGGGCGGCCGGGTCACGGCGGGCCGAGTCGGCCGGCCGCCGCGCTCTGCCGGTCGTCGGCTGGGACGAGCGCCGCGGCAAGGTGAAGATCCATCCGCTCGCGACCTGGACGGACGAGGACGTCGAGCGTTACGTCGCCGAGAACAACGTGATCGTCAACCCGCTGCTCTCCGACGGCTACGAGTCGGTCGGCTGCTGGCCCTGCACCCAACGCGGCGCCGGCCGCGCCGGCCGCTGGGCCGGCAGCACCAAGACCGAGTGCGGAATCCATTAGCTGAGATAGCGGAACGGCGGCTGGTCGGTGCTGCGGTGCCCTAGGTCGGTAACGTTCCGTGGGTGGCCAGTGGGGGGTCGGGTGGCGGCGGAGGGTCGCCGCGCCCTGGCGGTGCGGGGGCGGGGCGCCGCGGCCATGTCTGGCTGGTGGGCGCGGGCCCCGGTGACCCTGGCCTGATCACTGTGCGTGGCGCCGAGCTGCTGGCGGGTGCCGACGTGATCGTCAGCGACCTGGCGGCGGACGCCCCGTTGCACGGCTACACCCGCGCCAGCGCCGAGATCGTGCGCGTCGGCCCTGATGGCGACGCGCACGGCCAGGACGAGGTGAACGCGGTGCTGGTCGACCGCGCGCGGCGCGGCGCCCGGGTGGTGCGGCTCAAGGTGGGCGACCCCTACCTGCTGGGCCGGGGCGGCGAGGAGTCCGAGGCGTGCGCCGCCGCTGGGATCGGCGTGACAGTCGTGCCGGGAGTGTCGTCCGCGCTCGCCGGCCCGGCCTATGCCGGGATTCCGGTCACCCACCGGGGCATCGCCCAGGATGTCGCGATCATCGCCGGCCACCTGCCGCCCGGCCATCCGGACTCGACCGTCGACTGGTCGGCGCTCGTCTCGCCATCGCTCACCGTCGTGATCATGATGGGCGTCGCGCACCTGGTCGCGATCGCGGACGCGCTGTTGGCGGCCGGCCGAGATCCGAGCACACCGGTCGCCGTGGTCGAGCGCGCCACCACCGTCTCCCAGCGAGTGCTGCGCACCACACTGGATTCGCTGGGCGCGGACGCGGTCGAGACGGGAGTGCGCTCGCCGGCCGTGATCGTCGTCGGCGATGTCGCGGCGCGCATCGACGCCCGCGGCACGGCTTCCCGACCCGCGTCGGCGCGCCTCGCCGCGACCCGCCTCGCGGCTCCGGGTGGGACGAGGCCACGGCCGCAGGCAGGGCCGGGGCTCGCCGGCGGCCGGGGCGGCGGGTGGAAGGAACACGACGACGTGGACGGGCGGGACGGGCGGGACGGCCGGGACGAGCGCGGTGGTCAGCCGGAGTTCGGAGGCCAGCCGGAGCACGTTAACCGGCCGGAGTACGCCGGCCAGCCGGAGCGGTTGGCGCTGCCCGCGCCGCCGGTGAACGGCGCCACCGGTCCACTGGCCGGCGTGCGGGTGCTGGTGCCGCGTACCAGGGACCGCCCCGGCCTGCTCGCGCGCGACCTGCGACGCCAGGGCGCCGACGTGGTCGAGACGGTGGTGTCGCGCCTGTCGCCGGTGCCGGACGCGGGCGCGCTGCTGGAGGCGCTGCCGGGTGCGGACTCGCTGGTCCTCGCCGACAAGGACGAGGTGGGTGCCGTGGTCACCCTGCTGCGTGGCGCCGGGCATGACGTACGGGCGCTGGCCGGTCTCACGCTGGTGTCCGCGTCCGAGTCGGCCGCGACGGCCCTGGACGCGCTTGGGCTCGCCAGCGTCCGCTCCTCGGCCGAGGTACGGGTGGCGCATGTGGTCGTCACCGACATTCCGGTGACCGGCCTGCGGGTCGCCGTCTGCGCCGCCGCGGCGCCTCCGATGGGCGTCCGGACCGTCCGCAGGATCACCCTGCAGACCGACATCCCGGCGGAGCCGGACCCGATGATCGCGGAAGAGCTGCGCCGCGGCACGCTGCACGCCGTCGCGTTCGCGTCGTCCACGGCCGCCCGGATCACCGCCGATCTCTATGGCCCGTTGCCGCCCGGCCTCCTGGTGGCCGCCATGGGCCGGCGAACGGTCGTCGCCTGCGGCCAGGCCGGCATCCGCGTCGACGCGGTCGCCGACGAGCCCGGCATCGCCGGCCTCGTGGCCGCTCTCTGCCGGCTGGCGGCCGAGGACGACCGTCGGCCGTGACCGCTTCTGGCCGGCACGGCGTGCGCCGGAGCCGGCCCTTGATCACCGCTGACGTGTTGTCGCGGTCGCGGATTTGGTGAAATCACTACCGCGACGACACGATCGCGACGATCATGAATGGCTGTTGGGGGCGGTCTCGGGGAGACGGTCGGCGATGCGGGCCCGGACCGTCGCGACGACCCCGGGATGCAGGCCGAGCGGCTCGGTCACCGTCCAGGTGGTGTGTGGATGCCTCGCCTGTGCCGCCGCCAGTGCGTCCGGAATGTCCCGCGCGGTGTGCTTTCCCGCGAACAGGAAGAATGGATGCGCGACGATCTCGGTGCATCCGGCCGCTACCAGCGCGGCATACCCGTCCGCGATATCCGGCCGGAGTACGTCGAGAAAGGCTGGTTCCACCRCGGCCCACGCCGGGGACGTCTCGGCGGTCACCGTCGGCTCGCCCGCCAGCGCCGCCGCGAGGGTCCGCACGGTCGCGTTGGCCTCTTCCCGTCGCGACCCATGCCCGATGACCAGCAGCCCACGCATGCCCCTAGTCTGCGCCGTGCCCGCACGGAGCGTGCCGTCTAAACGGTGCCGTCGTCGGAGCTGTGGCCGGGGAAGACCTTCGCGGTGGGGTCGATGACCGGGGCCGCGTTGTTGACGGCGGTCGCGACCTCGCCGAAGCCGGTGGCGATCAGGCGGACCTTGCCGGGGTACTCGGTGATGTCACCCGCGGCGAAGATGCGCTCGACGCCGGTGTACATCGTCGTGTCCACCACGATGTGCCGCTTGTCGATGTTGAGGCCCCAGCGGGTGAGCGGGCCGAGGTCGGCGGTGAAGCCGAGCGCGGCGACGACGGCCTGAGCCTCGCGGACCTGGCGCTCGCCGGTCTTGCTGTGGACCAGCTCGACCTTCTCGATCCGCTCGTCGCCGCTGATGGTGGCGACCTCGGTGAAGGTCAGCACCTCGCAGGAGGAGGCGTGCACCCGGTCGACGGTGTGCTGGTGGGCGCGGAACTTGTCCCGGCGGTGYACGACCGTGACCGACTTCGCCAGGGGCTCCAGCGCCAGTGCCCAGTCGAACGCGCTGTCGCCGCCGCCGACCACCACGACGTCGAGGCCGCGGTAGTCGTCGAGGCGGGGCACGAAGTACACCAGGCCGCGGCCCAGGTGCTCGATGCCGGTCGGCAGCGGGCGCGGGGTGAAGGTGCCGAGGCCGCCGGTGATGACGATGACCTTGGCGCGGACCTTCAGGCCCTGCGCGCTGGTGACCAGGACGGCGTCTGGTTCGTGCTCGATCTCGGCGGCCTGCTGGTCGAGCAGGTAGGTCGGGTTGAACGGGGCCACCTGCTCGACGAGCGCGTTGACGAGCTCACGCCCGCGCACCGCCGGGAAGCCCGCGACGTCGTAGATGACCTTCTCCGGGTACATCGCGGTCACCTGGCCGCCGGGCTCGGGAAGCGAGTCCATCAGCGCGACCGACATGCCGCGGAAGCCCGCGTAGTAGGCGCCAAACAGCCCGGCCGGGCCGGCTCCGACGATGAGCATGTCGACCGAATGGTCGACGGACGTGTCACCCATGGCGTATCTCCATCCGCTGGCACCCGGGCCCCGGCCCTGAGGATCAATGCGGGCCCAAGGCGGGCCCGGACTACCGGTGGCCCGACCGTGCCATGGGGGCAAC
Organism: Pseudofrankia asymbiotica; assembly: GCF_001983105.1. GTDB lineage: Bacteria > Actinomycetota > Actinomycetes > Frankiales > Frankiaceae > Pseudofrankia > Pseudofrankia asymbiotica. The sequence continues at coordinate 39,613 of NZ_MOMC01000029.1, forward strand.
GCTCCGGCCTGGCAGAGTCCTTCCGCCGGCCGAGCCCCAGGCCACGGTTCGATGCCACTGGAGTACTCCTGGGCCCTCATACTGCCCGACGCCCGGGTCACGTGCCCTGATCCGGCTTGTCGGAGAGTCGGGGGGAAGCGCTGGACGCGCTCCCCCCGTGTCGGGTGCTGGGCGCCCTCTCCGGGTGGTTCCGGGCCCTGGCACATGGCGGTGGTAGGGCTTGGGCCGAGCTGACGACGTGGCTGGGTTGGCGCTGCGCCGATGCGTTGTCACCAGGTGTAGGTGAGCTTCGCTTGCTGGTCGCCGGAACGGTGTCGCGGGCTGCCGCGCGGCTGGCATACGAGCCCATGGCTGGCATACGACGAGTCCATGGGATGTCTGCCGGCGGTCGGCGGTCGGCGGTCGGCGGTCGGCGGTGGGCGGTGGTTGGCGGTGGTTGGCGGACTGTGATAGGCGGACTGTGATAATCGTCGCGCCGTTTGCCCGGGAAAGGTCAGAACTTAGACAAGTTGACGGGGCCCGCTGGCCGGCGGGTTACCGTCGGCCAGTACGAGGCCAGAGGTCCCAGGATCATGGACTCGGAACGTGGGTCCCGCGGCCTCCGAAGTCTCGAGCCGCCGGAGAGTCGAACGGCATGCGATCCGGATCATGGTACAGATGCCGGGACGATCGTGGACGATAGAATGAGGTCGACGAGCGGGGTGGCAGTGTCGGAACGATCGGTCTGGACGGAGCGGTCCGCGGGCCCACCGGTTCCCGGTGAGCCGCTGCGCTCCTCCGACCCGCGCATGATCGGCCGGTACGAGCTGTTGAGCCGGCTCGGCGCCGGCGGGATGGGCGCCGTCTATCTCGCCCGGGACGCCAGCGGCCGACGGGTCGCGATCAAGGTGATCCGTGGCGAGCTCGCCAACGACCCGGAGTTCCGGGCCCGCTTCGGCGACGAGGTGACGGCCGCCCGGCGGGTCGCGCCCTTCTGTACCGCGGAGGTGCTCGACGCCGACCCGGACGCCCGGCAGCCGTACCTCGTCACCGAGTACATCGACGGCAAGCGGCTCGACACGGTCGTCGAGGAGTCCGGCCCGCTCGGCAAGTCCACGCTGCAGGGTGTCGCCATCGGCGTGGCCAGCGCGCTGACCGCGATCCACGGTGCCGGGATCGTGCACCGCGACCTCAAGCCGAGCAACGTCATGCTGTCCTACTCGGGCCCGCGGGTGATCGACTTCGGGATCGCCCGCGCGCTGGACGCGGTCGCGAACCGTACCCGTTCCGGCATCGTGCTCGGGTCGCTCGGCTGGATGGCCCCCGAGCAGATGGAGGGCAGCCCGGTCGGGCCAGCCACCGACATCTTCGCCTGGGGCCTGCTGATCGGCTACGCCTCGACGGGCGTCCACCCGTACGGCGAGGGCACCTTCTACGAGATCTCCGAACGGGTGCTCGTCGGCAAACCCGACCTTTCCGGCCTCCCGTCCGACCTGCGCCCCGTCGTCGCCGCGACACTGGGCCGCGACCCGCGGCTGCGGCCGTCGGCGGACCAGATCCTGCTGACGCTGCTCGGGGAGACCGGGCGGGGCAACGTCCGGGCGGCCGCGACCCGGGTGCTCGGCGGCACGTGGCCGGGCGTCGAGCAGGGCGCCGCCGGGCTCGACCCGACCCGGATCGGCGGCCCTACGGAGGCCCCCGCGCGCCAGGGCGGTGCCGGTGCGGCTCGGCCGGGCGCGCGGGAGCGGCCCGGCGCGGCCGCCGGTTACGGCGGCTACCAGGGCGGGCAGGCGCCCGCCCCTCGCCAGCCCGCTGGCTACGCCGGTGACGGCCGCTACGGCCAGCCCGGGGATTCTCGCGTCGGCGGCAGGCAGGGCGCCGGCTACGCGGGTGGCGCGGGCGGTGCCGTGGACAGGGCCGGGCGAGACGCTGGCCGTAAGGCCCGCGGCGGTGGCTACATCCGCTACGAGGAGCCCCCGGCCCCCGCGCCCGCCCCGCCGGCCCGGCGGCCGGCCGCCCGTGAGCCGGCGCCCTACCGGCCCCCATACCAGCCGCCGGCGCCCGCGCCGGCCCGTCCGGCGCCGCCAGCGCCGCCGCCCGCTCCCGCGCCGGTGCAGCGCCGTGAGCGCGCCCCTCGCCGCCGTCGCGGTTTCCGGCTCCGGATCCCGTTCAAGAAGACGATCCTCTTTGTGCTGATCGTCCTGCTTCTGCTCTCGGCGGCCGATCGGATCGCGAGCGCGATCGACAAGCAGCGCCAAGCGGTCTGGGACCGTGTCGTGAATCGGGTGGAGCAGCAGTTCGACGAATGGCGCGGCAACGCGACCAAGGACCTGCCGGGTCAGGTGGGCGACCTGCCCGGGCAGGTGCGGGACCGGTTCGAGGACAGGGCCACCAGCGGCTCGCCGTCGGCTGGGACGCCCTGAGAGTTCCTGCGCTGGRTGACGACAGTCCAGACAGAAAGTGTTCTGGGCGCATGATGAAGGCGCCTGGCAGGTACAACCCCGTCATGGCGAACTTCACGCAGCGGGTCTCGGAGATGCTGCACAACCCGAAGACCCAGGAGATGATCAACAAGGTCAAGTCTCAGGCTACGAAGCCGGAGAACAAGGCGAAGATCACGCAGTTCAAGGACAAGTTCCGCAACCGCGGCTCGTCCTCAGGTAGCGGCTCGTCCTCTGGCCACAGCGGCCCCGGTTATTGATCTTGCCAGGGTGTGGCTCCGGCGGCCCCGGCTGCGTTGGTCTGGGTTCGTAACGGTACGCATTCGTCACTGAGCTGGGTGCGGAGGCGCGCCTCGCGGAGGCCCTGCCCACGAGCGAAGCGATGTGGGTGGGGCCGCAGCGAGGTCGCCGGAGCGCCCGTGAGCGGAGAAGGACGCGGCGCGAAGGTCCCTTCCCGAAGCGAAGCGAGGGAAGGGGCCGTAGCGCCGCGCCCGGACGGAGCGAACCATGAAATAGCATCTGGCCGATGAGCGAGATCCGATCCCTGCTGGCCCGGGCCGCCGACGGCGGCCGGATCACGCCCGACGAGGCGCTGCTGCTCTACACGCAGGCGCCGCTGCACGAACTCGGGCAGGCCGCGGACGCCGTGCGTCGGCGCCGCTTCCCGGACGGCATCGCGACCTACATCATCGACCGCAACATCAACTACACCAACGTCTGTGTGACCGCCTGCAAATTCTGCGCCTTCTACCGGGCCCCGAAACACCCGGAAGGCTGGGTCCGCGACGTCGACGACATCGTCGCCAAGTGCGGCGAGGCGGTCGAGCTGGGCGCCACCCAGATCATGCTGCAGGGCGGTCACCATCCGGACTTCGGCATCGAGTGGTACGAGAGCGCCTTCTCCGCCATCAAGGCCGCGTATCCACAGCTGGCGCTGCACTCGCTCGGCGCGAGCGAGGTCGTGCACATCGGCCGCACCTCCGGGCTGACGCACGAGCAGGTCATCGTCCGGCTGCGCGAGGCGGGCCTGGACAGCTTCGCCGGCGCGGGCGCCGAGATCCTCACCGAGCGTCCTCGGGCCGCGATCGCCCCGCTCAAGGAGGCCGGCCACGTCTGGCTGTCGGTCATGGAGACCGCTCACGGCCTTGGCCTGGAGTCGACGGCGACGTTCATGATGGGCACCGGCGAGACCAACGCCGAGCGCATCGAACACATGYGGATGATCCGTGACGTCCAGGACCRCACCGGTGGATTCCGCTCGTTCATCCCGTGGACCTACCAGCCGGAGAACAATCACCTGCGCGGTCGCACCCAGGCGACGACGTTCGAGTACCTGCGCCTGGTCGCCGTCGCGCGGCTGTTCTTCGACAACGTCGCCCACCTGCAGGGCTCGTGGCTCACGACCGGCAAGGAGGTCGGCCAGCTCACGCTGCACATGGGCGCCGACGACCTGGGCTCGGTGATGCTCGAGGAGAACGTGGTCTCCTCCGCCGGCGCGCGGCACCGCACCAACCGGTCCGAGCTGATCCACCTGATCCGTGCGGCCGACCGGATCCCCGCCCAGCGCGACACCCTCTACAACCACCTGGTCGTCCACCGCGACCCGGCCGACGACCCGCTCGACGAGCGCGTCGCCTCGCACTTCTCCTCCACCGCCCTCCCGCTCGTCCAGGCGAGCTGACCGCCGTGGCGGCGGCGCAAGGCGATCCCGACGTGGCCGCGCGGCCCGCGCCCGCGGCCGCGACCGACGCGCACGAACCGCCCGGCGAGGCCGACCTGCCGGAGCAGGTGCCGGCGTCGACTTCGGCTTCGGGCAGGGGCAGGGGCGGGCGCGCCGGGCTGGACAAGCGGCCCGACGAGGTCGCGGCGATGTTCGACCAGGTGGCCCGGCGCTACGACGTGACCAACGCGGTGCTCTCGGCCGGGATGGACCGCGGCTGGCGCAGGGCCACCGCGAAGGCGCTACGTMTTGAACCGGGCCAGCTGGTTCTCGATCTCGCGGCCGGCACCGCCACCTCGTCGCGCGCCTTCGCGGCGGCCGGCGTCGATGTGGTCGCCTGCGACTTCTCCGTCGGGATGCTGCGCGCCGGCCAGGCACGGCTGGCGAAGCGGCCGGCCGCGACGGGCAGCGTCGAGCTGGTCGCGGGCGACGGCCTGCGGCTGCCGTTCCCGGACGGCGCGTTCGACCGGGTGACGATCTCGTTCGGGCTGCGCAACGTCGCCGACGTGCCCCGCTGCCTGACCGAGCTGCGCCGGGTGACCCGGCCGGGCGGCCGGCTGGTCGTGTGCGAGTTCAGCCAGCCCACCTGGGGCCCGCTGCGCCGGGTCTACCTGGGCTACCTGATGCGCGCGCTGCCCGCGGTCGCCCGCCGCGTCAGCAGCAGCGCGGACTCCTACGTCTACCTGGCGGAGTCGATCCGCGCCTGGCCCGCGCAGTCCGATCTCGCCGACACGCTGCGCGCCGCCGGCTGGACGGGCGTGGGCTGGCGCAACCTCACCGGCGGCATCGTCGCCCTCCACCACGGCGACAACCAGGGGTCCATCCCGTCCTGAGGCCGCCGGCATTTGGGCGTCCGGTGTGGGGTGGGGCGCGGGGTGGGGTGTGAAGTTTTACCCGTTGCGCGGAAGCGTTATTGGGTGACGGATCGTGACGTTGATCTGACGCGGTGTCAACGTTGTCACCTCCCTGGCTCGGCCCCCGGCCGGCTGCCGCCACCTGCCCCGGCCCGGAACCACATAAAGAGGGCACTCGCGCCCGACAAGCGGGCGCTGGGGTGGGTGCTCCACGCCCACCCCCAGCGCCCGCCGCATCCTGGTTGATGCCAATGGCGGTATGAGGGCCTAGACTCGGCCGTGGCGAGACGCTCGTGAAGAAATTCACGAGCGTGTGAGGAACGCGCGGTCAACGACCGGCGAACGGCTGGAGTACGCATCRCTCCACACCCCAGGATCCGTGGTGGGACAGCGGAACCTCAAGGGAGGCGGATCGGCGTGGGACCTGCTGGAGAGTCGGTTGTCGGTGGGGAGTATCGGTGACGACGAAGACCACGACGCGGTCGGATGGCGCGACGCGCGCCGATGCCGACGTGATCGTCGTCGGTGCCGGTCCCGCGGGCTCGGCGGCCGCCTACCACCTCGCGAACACCGGCCTGGACGTGCTCCTGCTGGAGAAGGCGTCCTTTCCGCGCGACAAGGTCTGCGGGGACGGCCTGACGCCACGGGCGGTCGCGAGCCTCGTGCGGATGGGCATCGACACCGGCCCCGCCCGCCCGGCGACGGCCGGACCCACGGCATCCGGCGGAACCGACGCCGACGGCGCTGACGACGCCAGCGGCGCGCCGGCCGGAGGGACCGGGAGCGACGCGGCCGAGGCGGACTCCGGCTGGGCGCGCAACAAGGGCCTGCGGATCGTCGGCGGCGGCCTGCGCCTCGAGCTGCCATGGCCGGAGCTGGCGAGCTTTCCCGACTACGGACTGGTCCGGCCGCGCTCCGACTTCGACGAGCTGCTGGCCCGTACCGCGCAGAAGGCCGGCGCCCGGCTGCACGAGGGCACGACGGTCGCCGGCGTCGTCCGCGAGGAGCGGACCGGCCAGGTGGTCGGCGTCACGGCCCGCTCCGGCGCGGACCGCGAGCCCGTCACCTACCGCGCCCCGGTGGTCGTGGCCGCCGACGGCAACAGCGCTCGGCTCGCGCTCTCGCTGGGCATCCGCCGCCGGGACGACCGGCCGCTGGGCGTCGCGGTCCGCCGTTACTACCGCAGCCCACGCACCCATGACGACTACCTCGAGTCCCACCTGGAGCTCTGGGAGGGCAAGCCGAACGCGAGCCGGCTGCTGCCCGGCTACGGCTGGATCTTCGGCATGGGTGACGGGACGAGTAACGTCGGTCTGGGGATCCTGAACACCACCCCGGCCTTCGGTAACACCGACTACCGCGACCTGCTGCGCCGCTGGCTGTCGGCGCTGCCGCCGGAGTGGGGCTACACCGAGGACAACGCGACCGGCCCGGTCCGCGGCAGCGCGCTGCCGATGGGCTTCAACCGGACCCCGCACTACGCCGACGGCGTGCTCCTCGTCGGCGACGCGGCCGGGATGGTCAATCCCTTCAACGGCGAGGGCATCGCGTACGCGATGGAGTCCGGCGAGCTCGCCGCCGAGGTGGTCGCGCAGGCGCTGGCCAGGACGAGCGACGCCGCCAGGGAGAAGGCGCTACGCCAGTATCCCGAGGCGGTGCGGGCCCGCTACGGCGGTTACTACACGCTCGGGCGGGTCTTCGTGAACCTCATCGGCAACCCGACCGTGATGCGGGTGGCCACGAAGTACGGGCTGCCGCACCCGGTGCTGATGAGGTTCATGTTGAAGATCATGGCGAACCTCACCGATCCGCGGGGAGGTGATGCGCACGACCGGGTGATCAACGCGCTGTGCCGGCTGGCACCGAGCGCGTAGGTCCCCTGGGTGTGCGTGTAGAAAGCGAAGGCAACTCGCCCGTTGGGCGGCGGCGGGGAATCACCGCCGCGACCGGCGGGACGGCATCACCAAGACAGGCCTCCGGGGGAAGCGGTCCTGACCGGCCGGAGGCGGGGCAGGGAGCCCGGCGCACCGCCGGCCACATTTTCTCTGGGGAGAGGAGCTCGGCATGCTCTCCAACTACGTGCCGATCCTCGTCCTGATCGCGATCGCCACGGCGTTCGCGGGCGGGTCGATCGTGATCAGCATGTTGGTCGGGCCGAAGCGGTTCAACCGGGCCAAGCTCGACGCCTATGAGTGCGGTATCGAACCGGCGCCGAAGGAGGCCGGCCCCCGCCGGTTCCCGGTGAAGTTCTACCTCATCGCGATGCTCTTCATCGTGTTCGACATCGAGATCATCTTCATGTACCCGTGGGCGGTCGCCTTCGGTGGGCTCGGCGTTTTCGGGCTCGTCGAGATGGTGCTGTTCGTGGCTACGGTGTTCGTCGCCTACGCCTACATCTGGCGGCGAGGAGGCCTGGAATGGGACTAGAAGAGAAGCTGCCCGGCGGTGTGCTTCTCGCCAGCGTCGAGAAGCTCGCGGGACTGGGTCGCAAGTCGTCGCTGTGGCCGGTGACGTTCGGCCTCGCCTGCTGCGCCATCGAGATGATGGGTACCGGCGCGGCGCGGTACGACCTTGCCCGCTTCGGCATGGAGGTCTTCCGGGYGAGCCCCCGCCAGGCCGACCTGATGATCGTCGCCGGCCGGGTCAGTCAGAAGATGGCCCCCGTGCTGCGCCAGATCTACGACCAGATGGCCGAGCCCAAGTGGGTGCTGTCGATGGGCGTCTGTGCCTCCAGCGGCGGCATGTTCAACAACTACGCGATCGTGCAGGGCGTCGACCACATCGTTCCGGTCGACATGTACCTGCCCGGCTGCCCGCCGCGCCCTGAGATGCTCATGGACGCGATCATGAAGCTGCATCGGAAGATCCAGACCGGCCCGGTGAACGGCAAGCTGGACCGCACCGAGATCGGCGAGTCGCCGTACCCGAAGCCCATCGAGGTCGCGACCGCGCAGTCGGCGCTGCCGGCGGGCAGTCTCGACACTCGGACGCTGTCGGTCAACGACCGCAAGCGCTTCAGGATGCCCGCGGGCGCCCCGCTGCCGGCCGGTCGCGGGGCCGTCGAGCCCGCGGCGCTCGACGCGCGCAAGCCGGCCGCGGTCACCCCGCCGTCGGTGTTCGGCCGCCGCAAGCAGCTCCCGGTCGTCGGGCAGCCGTCGACGACCGGCAGGCTCGACGAGCTGTTCGACGCGGAGCCGACCGACGACGTACACGGGCGGGACGGCGGACCGACCACCGAGGACCTGGGCTGATGAGCGAACTGGTACCGAACGGGTCGGCGGCCGCCGACGGCCGCCGGCGCGACGCGTTCGGCGCGAAGGGCAGCGGCGACACCTCGGGCTTCGGCGGCCTCGTCGCCCCGGCGCGGGTTCTGGGCTCGAGCGAGCGGCCGTTCGGCGACGACGAGGCGGACACCGTCTACGACGCGCTGGAGCGGGCGTTCCCCGGTCTCGACGAGGCGATCGAGCGGGTCGTGTTCGACCGCGGCGAGCTGACGCTGTACGTGGGCCGCGAGCACCTGCTCGCGGTCGGGCGCTCCCTGCGGGACGACCCGGCGCTGCGCTTCGAGCTGCTGTCCTCGCTGTCCGGCGCGGACTACCTGGACGACCCGACCGGGCGCCGGCTGCACTCCGTGGTCCACCTGGTGTCGCTGACCCACCGGCGCCGGATCCGGGTGGAGGTGTCCGTGACCGCCGAGGACCCGGTGATGCCGAGCCTCACCTCGCTCTGGCCGACGGCGGACTGGCACGAGCGGGAGGCCTACGACCTCTTCGGGATCATCTACGAGGGCCACCACGCGCTGACCCGGATCATGATGCCGGACGACTGGGTGGGCCACCCGCAGCGCAAGGACTACCCGCTCGGCGGCATCCCGGTGGAGTACAAGGGCGCCCAGGTGCCCCCACCCGAGAAGCGTCGGAGCTACTCGTGACCCAGTTTTTGAACGCCCAGTGTTTGAACGAAGGTGCGTCATGACGGCCGACACGCACACCACGCCCGGGGCGAACCCCTATGAGGCTGGCTTCACCGAGGACGGCGCGAACCGGGTCTACACCGTCACCGGTGGGGACTGGGAGCAGGTGCTCGGCGCCGGTGAGGAGGGCGCCGAGCGGATCGTCATCAACATGGGCCCGCAGCACCCGTCGACGCACGGCGTCCTGCGGCTGGTCCTCGACATCGAGGGTGAGACGGTCCGCCAGACCAGACTGGTCATCGGCTACCTGCACACCGGCATCGAGAAGAGCAGCGAGTTCCGCACCTGGACGCAGGCCGTCACCTTCCTGACCAGGGCGGACTACCTCTCCCCGCTGTTCACCGAGACGGCCTACTGCCTGTCCGTGGAGCGGCTGCTCGGCGTCACCGACCAGGTACCGGAGCGGGCGACCGTCATCCGCGTCCTGGTGATGGAGCTGCAGCGCATCTCCTCGCACCTGGTGGGCCTCGCCACCTCCGGCATGGAGCTCGGCGCGACGACGGCGATGATCGTCGGCTTCCGTGAGCGCGAGAAGATCCTCGACCTGCTCGAGATGATCACTGGGCTGCGGATGAACCACGCCTACGTCCGTCCCGGCGGGCTCGCCCAGGACCTCCCGGACGGCGCCGAGCGCGCGATCCGCGAGTTCCTCGTCGACATGCCGAAGCGGATCAAGGAGTACCACCGGCTGCTGACCGGCCAGCCGATCTGGAAGAACCGGCTGATCGACGTCAACTACCTCGACGCGTCGTCCTGCCTCGCCCTCGGCATCACCGGCCCGATCCTGCGGGCCGCGGGCCTGCCCTGGGACCTGCGCAAGACCATGCCGTACTGCGGCTACGAGACGTACGAGTTCGACGTRCCGACGGCGACCGAGGCCGACTCCTTCGCGCGCTACCTGGTGCGGCTGGAGGAGATGGGCGAGTCCCTGAAGATCATCGAGCAGTGCCTGGACAGGCTCGGCAGGCTGGGCCCCGGCCCGGTCATGGTCGCGGACAAGAAGATCGCCTGGCCGGCGCAGCTGTCCATCGGGACCGACGGCATGGGCAACTCGCTCGACCACATCCGCAAGATCATGGGCACCTCGATGGAGGCCCTGATCCACCACTTCAAGCTGGTCACCGAGGGCTTCCGGGTGYCGCCGGGCCAGGTCTACACGGCCGTCGAGGGCCCGCGCGGCGAGCTCGGCGCGCACGTGGTCAGCGACGGTGGGACCAAGCCGTTCCGGGTGCATCTGCGCGACCCAAGCTTCGTGAACCTGCAGGCTGTGCCCGCGATGACCGAGGGCGGGCAGGTCGGCGACGTGATCGTCGCGGTCGCCTCGGTCGACCCGGTGCTCGGGGGAGTTGATCGTTGATGGCTGAGTCACCGCAGGCCAAGACCGGGCCGTTCACGGACGAGACCCGGGCCGCCGCCCGCGAGATCATCGCCCGCTACCCCGCGGGACGSGAGCGCTCGGCGTTGCTGCCGATGCTGCACCTGGTCCAGGCCGCGGAGGGCTGCGTCACGGCCGAGGGGGTCGACCTCTGCGCGCGCGAGATCGGGATCACCGCGGCCGAGGTCAGCGCGGTCGCGACCTTCTACACGATGTACAAGCGTCGCCCGGTCGGGGACTGGCTGGTCTCGGTCTGCACGAACCTGTCCTGCGCGCTGATGGGCGGCCAGGAGGTCTACGACCGGCTCTCGAAGAAGCTCGGCGTGGGGCATGACCAGACGACCGAGGATGGCTCGATCACGCTCGAGCACGCGGAGTGCCTGGCGGCCTGCGACTACGCCCCGGTGATGACCGTCAACTACGAGTTCTACGACGGCGTCGACGAGGGCGCGGCCGAGGGCATCGTCGACGCCCTCCAGCGTGGCGAGCGCCCCCCGCCCACCCGCGGCGGCCCGCTGTGCACGTTCGCCGAGGTCTCCCGCCAGCTCGCCGGCTTCGAGGACCCGCGGCCCGAGGGCATCGCCGGCCCCGGCTGGCTCGAGCCCTCGGTGGTGGGCCTCACCGTCGCCGAGGAGGCCGGCTGGCGGGGCGAGATCGCGCACACGGACAGGGCCGGCGGCCCGGCCGGCGCCGCGCCGGTCGAGGACGTGCTGCCGGACAAGGCGCCCGCGGACGGTGCCCGGTCCGGTGCCAGCCCGGCCGCCGGCGCCCCGACGACGACGAAGGGGGCGTGACGATGCCCGTCACCCCGGTTCTCACCGCGCGCTGGAAGGTGCCGGGCATCTGGACGCTCGACACGTTCGTGGACCACGGCGGCTACGACTCCGTGCGCGCCGCGTTCGACCTGGGCCCGGACGACATCATCAAGATGGTCAAGGACTCCGGGCTGCGCGGCCGCGGCGGCGCCGGCTTCCCGACCGGGATGAAGTGGAGCTTCATCCCGCAGGGCGACGGCAAGCCGCACTACCTGGTCATCAACGCCGACGAGGGCGAGCCGGGCACCTGCAAGGACGCCCCGCTGATGATGATCGACCCGCACTCGCTGATCGAGGGCATCATCGTCGCCTCGTACGCGGTGCGCGCCAACCGGGCGTTCGTCTACGTCCGCGGGGAGCTGGTGCACGCCGCCCGGCGGCTGCGCAACGCGGTCGCCGAGGCGTACCGGGCCGGCTACCTCGGCAAGGACATCCTGGGCAGCGGCTTCGACCTCGACCTGGTGATCCACTCCGGCGCCGGCGCGTACATCTGCGGCGAGGAGACGGCCCTGCTGGACTCGCTCGAGGGCCGGCGCGGCCAGCCGCGGCTGCGCCCGCCGTTCCCGGCGACGCACGGCCTCTACAACTCGCCAACGGTGGTCAACAACGTCGAGACGATCGCCTCGGTGCCGTTCATCGTCAACAACGGCGTCGAGTGGTTCCGCTCGATGGGCACCGAGAAGTCGCCCGGCCCCAAGATCTACAGCCTCTCGGGGCACGTCACCCGGCCCGGCCAGTACGAGGCGCCGATGGGTACCACGCTGCGCGAGCTGCTGGAGATGGCCGGCGGCATCCGCGGCGGCCGCGCGCTCAAGGCCTGGACGCCCGGTGGCTCGTCGACGCCGATGCTGACCGCCGAGCACCTCGACGTCCCGCTGGACTTCGACGGGGTGGTGGCCGCCGGCTCGCTGCTGGGCACCGCGGCACTCATGATCATGGATGACACGGTGGACATGCTCAAGGTCGTCCGCCGGCTCACCCAGTTCTACGCGCACGAGTCCTGCGGCAAGTGCACGCCGTGTCGCGAGGGCACCACCTGGATGGTGCAGATCCTGTCCCGGATGGAGCGCGGCCAGGGCGACCCGAGCGACATCAACACCCTGACCGATGCCTGCGACAACATCTTCGGCCGGGCGTTCTGCGCGCTCGCCGACGGTGCGGTCTCGCCGATCGTCTCCGGYATCAAGCACTTCCCGGAGGAGTTCGCGGCGGCGGCCCAGCCGCGGCCGGCGGACCCGGCGCAGGGCTCCAGCAACGGCGTCGCCACCGGGCCTGCCGCGCTGGCGGGAGCGCACTGACATGGGATCGTCACTGATCATGGAAGCGGTCGGAATATGACTGTCACCGCGGACGCCGCGGCCGGACCGGGCGGGCCTCCCGCCCCGCCGCCGGGCCACGTCACGCTGACCATCGACGGGCTGCCGGTCAGCGTCCCCAAGGGCACGCTGATCATCCGGGCCGCCGAGCTGCTGGGCATCGAGGTCCCGCGCTTCTGCGACCACCCGCTGCTCGACCCGGTGGGTGCCTGCCGGCAGTGCATCGTCGAGGTGGAAGGCCAGCGCAAGCCGGTCGCCTCCTGCACGACGACCGTGGCCGCCGACATGGTGGTCAGGACGCAGCTGACCTCCCCGGTCGCCGAGAAGGCGCAGGCCGGGACGATGGAGTTCCTGCTTCTCAACCACCCGCTGGACTGCCCGGTCTGCGACAAGGGCGGCGAGTGCCCGCTGCAGAACCAGGCGATGGCCAACGGTGGCAGCGAGTCCAGGTTCAAGGAGGAGAAGCGGACCTACCCGAAGCCGCTCGCCATCTCCTCGGAGATCCTGCTCGACCGGGAGCGCTGCGTGCTCTGTGCCCGCTGCACCCGGTTCTCCGAGCAGATCGCCGGTGACCCGTTCATCGAGCTGTTCGAGCGGGGCGCCGCCGAGCAGGTCGCGGTCGCGAGCGACGAGCCGTTCGCGTCCTACTTCTCCGGTAACACGGTGCAGATCTGCCCGGTCGGCGCGCTCACCAGCGCCGCCTACCGGTTCCGCTCCCGCCCGTTCGACCTGGTCTCCACGCCGACGGCGTGCGAGCACTGCGCGTCGGGCTGCTCGCTGCGCACCGACCACCGGCGCGGCACGGTGATGYGCCGCCTCGCCGGCGACGACGGCGCGGTGAACGAGGAGTGGAACTGCGACAAGGGCCGGTTCGCGTTCACCTACGCCCGCCAGGCCGACCGGCTCACCACCCCGCTCATCCGGGATGACGAGACCGGCGAGCTGGTCGAGGCGAGCTGGAGCGAGGCGCTCGAGTACGCCGCGCAGGGCCTCGCCGAGACTCGCGACCGCTACGGCGTCGGGGTGCTGGCCGGCGGCCGGCTCACCCGCGAGGACGCCTACGCCTACGCGAAGTTCGCCCGGCTGGCGCTGCGCACCAACGACATCGACTTCCGGGCCCGGCCGCACTCGGCCGAGGAGGAGGCGTTCCTCGGGCACGCGGTCGCCGGCACCGGCATCGGCGTGAGCTACGCCGACCTGGAGGCCGCCCCCGCCGTCCTGCTCGTCGCCTTCGAGCCGGAGGAGGAGTCGCCGATCGTCTTCCTGCGGCTGCGCAAGGCGGCCAAGAAGCACGGCACGGCCGTCTACGCCGTCGGCCCGGTCGCGACCCGCGCGCTCGGCAAGCTCGCCGGCACCCTGCTGCCGGTGGTGCCGGGCGGCGAGGCCGACCTGCTCGCCGGCCTCGCCGGCGGCCGGCCAGGCCCGGACGGTGAGCTCGCGGCGAGCGTCTCCGAGGCGCTGCGCGCTCCCGGCGCGGTGATCCTGGTCGGCGAGCGGGCCGTCGAGGCGCCCGGCACGCTGACCGCGGCGCTGCGCCTGGCCGAGGCGACCGGTGCCCGGCTCGGCTGGGTGCCGCGCCGGGCGGGCGAGCGCGGCGCGCTCGCCGCCGGTGCCTTCCCGTCGCTGCTTCCCGGTGGCCGCCCGGTCGCCGACCCGGCGGCGCGCGCCGAGGTCGAGGCCGTCTGGGGGGCCCCGGTTCCCGGCGCGCCCGGCCGGAGCACCGCCGAGATCCTCGCCGCCGCCGCCCTCGAGAACGCCGGGCTCGACGGCCTGGTCGTCGCCGGTGTCGACGTCGAGGACCTGCCGGACCCGGCGGCGGCGCTCCGGACGCTCGCGAGTGTGCCGTTTTTGGTCTCGCTGGAGATCCGCCGTTCGGCGGTCACCGAGGTGGCCGACGTGGTGTTCCCGGTCGCCCCGGCCGCGGAGAAGGCCGGCTCGTTCGTCGACTGGGAGGGGCGGCTGCGCCCGTTCCAGCGCGCGCTGGAGACCCAGGCGCTGCCGGACCTGCGGGTGCTGCACCTGCTGGCCGCCAAGATGGGCATCGACCTCGGCGTCGGGGACGTCGGCGCCGCGGCCCGCGAGCTCTCCGCGCTTGGCCGGGCCGGCGCCGAGGTCGCCCGGGTGCCCGCGCCCGCCGCGTCGGCCGTGGCGCCGGTCATCCCGCCGGCCGGTACGGCCGTGCTCGCGAGCTGGCACCAGCTCATCGACGACGGCGCGCTGCAGGCCGGCGAGCCCTACCTCGCCGGCACCGCCCGCCCGGCCGCGGCGCTGCTGTCGGCGGCGACCGCCGCGGAGGCGGGCGTGGCCGACGGTGGCCTGCTGACCGTCAGCACCGAGCGGGGATCGGTGACACTCCCGGTGGAGATCGCCGTCATGCCCGACCGGGTGGTCTGGGTGCCGACCCACTCACCCGGCTCGCACGTCCGCCGGGCGCTGGCCGGGTCCACCGGCGGCATCGTGAAGATCACGGTCGCCCGGGCGGCGGCGCCGGGGATGGTGCCCGCGCCCGCGGCGCCGGCGGCGACCACAACCGGAAGCACCATCACTGCCGGAGGCGGAGCATGAGCGGCTCGGTTTCCACCGTGCTGCTCGCCGCGGGCAGCACCGGCGCCGACCCGGACCTGACCAGGTTCGGCTCTGACCCCTTCTGGCTGATCCTGATCAAGGGCGTGGCGGTCTTCGCCTTCCTTATGATCATGACGCTGTTCGGCATCGTGTTCGAGCGCAAGGTCGTCGCCCGCATGCAGGTGCGGCTCGGCCCGAACCGGCACGGGCCGAAGGGCTGGCTGCAGAGCCTCTACGACGGCGTCAAGCTGATGCTGAAGGAGGACATCATCCCGGCGCTGGCCGACAAGCCGGTGTTCCTCCTCGCGCCGCTGGTGTCCGTCATCCCGGCGCTGATCGCGTTCGCGGTCATCCCGTTCGGGCCCGAGGTCTCGATCTTCGGCCACCACACGGTGCTGCAGCTCGCGGACCTGCCGGTCGGCGTGCTCTACCTGCTGTCGGCGGCGTCGCTCGGGGTGTACGGGCTGATCCTGTCCGGCTGGTCCAGCGGGTCGACGTACCCGCTGCTCGGGTCGCTGCGCTCGGCCGCGCAGATCATCTCCTACGAGATCGCGATGGGCCTGGCGTTCGTCGCCGTGTTCATGTACTCCGGGACGCTGTCGACCTCGGGCATCGTCGAGAGCCAGCACGACTGGTGGTACATCGGGCTGTTCCCGTCGTTCGTGATCTACATGATCTCGATGGTCGGCGAGACGAACCGGACGCCGTTCGACCTCCCCGAGGCCGAGGGCGAGCTGGTCGGTGGCTTCCTCACCGAGTACAGCTCGATCAAGTTCGCGTTCTTCTACCTCGCCGAGTACGTCAACCTGGTCACCGTCTCTGCGGTCATGACGACGCTGTTCCTCGGCGGCTGGCAGCCCCCGCCCATTCCGGGGCTGTCGGGGCTCGACCACGGCTGGGTCCCGCTGATCTGGTTCATCCTCAAGCTGCTGATCGTGATGTTCTTCTTCGTCTGGCTGCGCGGCACGCTGCCCCGGCTGCGCTACGACCAGTTCATGAGCTTCGGCTGGAAGATCCTCATCCCGGTCGGCCTGGTCTGGGTGCTGTTCATCGCGGCGCTGCGGACCATGCGGGACAACAACTCCTCGGGCCTGCGTCCCTGGCTGATCGCCGTGGCCGTCATCCTCGGTCTGTTCGTCGTCGCCGAGTTCGCGTTCGGTGGCCGGCGAGGCGAGATCGACGAGGACGACGACGAGGACGACCTCGGCCCGCCGAGCCTCGAACGCATCCCGTGGCCCCCGCCCGCCGAGACGGGCGCCGCGAACTCCGCCGCTTCACCCATCGTCATGCCGGCTGGCCCGCGCCAGCGTCAGGAGAGCTGAACCATGGGCTCCTTCGATTTTTTCAAGGGCTTCGGCCTCACCTTCGGCAACATGTTCCGCAAGCCGGTCACGGAGTCGTACCCGGAGGAGAAGAAGGAGACGGCGCCGCGCTTCCACGGCCGTCACCAGCTCAACCGGCATCCGGACGGGCTGGAGAAGTGCGTCGGCTGCGAGCTGTGCGCGTGGGCCTGCCCGGCGGACGCGATCTACGTCGAGGGCGCCGACAACACCGACGAGGAGCGTTTCTCGCCGGGTGAGCGGTACGGCAAGGTCTACCAGATCAACTACCTGCGCTGCATCATGTGCGGGCTGTGCATCGAGGCGTGCCCGACCAGGGCGCTGACCATGACGAACGAGTACGAGCTCGCCGACGACAGCCGGAACGACCTGATCTTCACCAAGGAGCAGCTGCTCGCGCCGCTGCGGGAGGGGATGGAAGCAGCGCCCCACCCGATGTACCTCGGTGACAGCGAGACCGACTACTACCGCTGGGACCCGAACACACCGTTGCCCGCCTTCCAGGAGCTGGCGCGCGACGGCGGGTCCGGTTCGGAGCACTGATGACCCCGCACCTTCTCGCCGCGGCGGCGCCGATCACCAGCACCTCGGGTGGCGAGGCGCTGACCTTCTGGATCATCGCTCCGATCGCGGTACTCGGCGCCCTGGGCATGGTGCTCGCCAAGAACGCCGTGCACGGCGCCCTGCTGCTGGTCGCCAACCTGTTCTGCGTGGCGGTCTGTTATCTGCTGCAGGACGCGCCGTTCCTCGGCTTCGTGCAGATCGTGGTCTACACGGGCGCGATCATGGTCCTGTTCCTGTTCGTGCTGATGCTGATCGGCGTCGACTCCACCGAGTCCCTCGTCGAGACGTTGCGCGGGCAGCGGCTGGCGGCGGCCGTGCTCGGCCTCGGGTTCGCCGGCCTGCTGGTCTTCCCCCTCGGGAAGGTCATCAAGGGCCAGCCGGCCGCGGGCGTCGCGGACGTGAACAAGGCCGGCGGCGGCAACATCCACGCGATCGCCCGGCTGTTGTTCACCGACTACGTGTTCGCCTTCGAGGCGGTGTCCGCGCTGCTGGTCGTCGCGGCCGTGGGCRCGATGATCCTCAGCCACCGCGAGCGGACCGGGCCGAGGCCGTCGCAGCGGGAGACCTTGCGCCGGCGGATCGAGAGCGGCGCCGTGCTCACCCCGATGCCTGGCCCCGGCGTGTACGCGCGCACCGACTCGGTCGACCAGCTGCCGGCGCTGCCCGGCGGCTCGAGCGGCCTGGTCGGCGGCGCGCCGTCCGAGCTGGGGCCTGGTGACGGTGCGCCGGGTGGTCGTGGCGGCGATGACGACGCGGGCGGTGGCAACGACCCGTCCGGCCCGGTGGACGCCACGGGGCCGGGCGCGGCTGGAGGCGCGGCGCCGGTCGGCGCCGGGAAGGGGAGCGGGCTGTGAACCCGGGGAACTACCTGGTGCTGTCCGGGCTGCTGTTCGCGATCGGCGCGGTCGGGGTCCTGGTCAGGCGCAACGCGATCGTCGTGTTCATGTGCGTCGAGCTGATGCTCAACGCGGTGAACCTGTCGCTGGTCACCTTCTCCCGGATACAGGGCAACCTCGAGGGCCAGGTCATCGCGTTCTTCGTGATGGTGGTGGCCGCCGCCGAGGTGGTCATCGGGCTCGCGATCATTCTGACGATCTTCCGAACGCGCAAGTCGGCGTCGATCGACGACGTGAACCTGCTCAAGTACTAGAGGGCCAAAGCCCACAAGTGATCCGGACGAGGCCGACGCGGCCCCGCGCGACATGCGCGCGCGCTGCCGGCTAAGCGAAGAACGGACGAACTGCAGTGAAGCTGGAAGGCCTTGACGGCGCGACGCCGTCGCACCTCGGGACCGGTCCGCGATGACGCCGGCGGTTGCCGCGGGCGCCGAGGGAGGCGCCGTCCACTACGCCGCGGCCAGTGGCGCGTTCTCCCTGACGTGGCTGCTGATCGCGCTGCCGCTGGCCGGCGCCGCCGTGCTGCTGCTGGGCGGGAAGCGCACCGACCGGTTCGGCCACGTGCTCGGCACGCTCGCGGCGCTGGCGAGCTTCGTCGTCGGTCTGGTCATCTTCTTCACCCTGGTCGGCAGGGACGGCTCCGACCGTGCCGTCTCCCAGCACCTGTTCTCCTGGATCCCGGTCAACGGCTTCCAGGTCGACGCCGGCCTGCTCGTCGACCAGCTCTCGGTCGTCTTCGTCCTGCTGATCACCGGTGTGGGCACGCTGATCCACATCTACTCGATCGGCTACATGGCGCACGATCCCGGCCGGCGGAAGTTCTTCGCCTACATGAACCTGTTCCTCGCCTCCATGCTGCTGCTGGTGCTGGGGAACAACTTCCTGGCGCTCTACGCCGGYTGGGAGCTCGTCGGCCTCTCGAGCTTCCTGCTCATCAAGTTCTGGGAGTACAAGCCGGCCGCCGCCACCGCGGCGAACAAGGCCTTCTACATGAACCGCGTCGGCGACGTGGGCCTCGCGATCGCCATCATGTTCATGTTCGGCACGCTCGGCTCGACGAACTACGACCACGTCTTCACCGCGGCCGCCGGCGGCGCCATCGGCCAGGGCACCATCACCGCGATCGCGCTGCTGCTCCTGCTCGGCGCCTGCGGCAAGTCCGGCCAGTTCCCGCTGCAGGCCTGGCTCCCGGACGCCATGGAGGGCCCGACCCCGATCTCCGCGCTCATCCACGCGGCGACGATGGTCACCGCCGGCGTCTACCTGATCGCCCGGGCGGCGCCGGTCTTCAACGAGACGCAGGACGCCCRCACGGTCGTCGCCATCATCGGCGCCGTCACCATCCTCATCGGGTGCGTGATCGGCTGCGCTTACGACGACATCAAGAAGGTGCTCGCCTACTCGACGGTCAGCCAGATCGGCTACATGTTCCTGGCCGTCGGGCTCGGGCCGGCCGGCTACGCCCTGGGCATCGCCCACCTGCTCGCGCACGGCTTCTTCAAGGCGGGCCTGTTCCTCGGCTCCGGCTCGGTCATCCACGCGATGGACGACGAGCAGGACATGCGCAGGTACGGCGGCCTGTGGAAGTACATGAAGGTCACCTGGGTGACGTTCGGGCTCGGCTACCTGGCCATCATCGGCTGCCCGCCGTTCTCCGGGTTCTTCACCAAGGACAAGATCATCGAGACGGCGTTCGACAAGGGCGGGACGTCCGGCTACATCCTCGGGATCGTCGCGCTGCTCGGCGCCGGGATCACCGCCTTCTACATGACGCGGCTGTTCCTGATGACCTTCCACGGCAAGGCGCGCTGGGAGCACGAGGGCGAGGACGCCAAGCACCCGCACGAGTCGCCCGCCACGATGACCGGCCCGATGATCCTGCTGGCGGTCGGCTCCGTCGCCGCCGGCGGCCTGTTCATCCTCGGCGGCACCCTGCAGGACTGGCTGGCGCCCGTCGTCGGCGAGCACGGCGAGGCCGACCACGTGATCTCGCCGACGGTGCTCACGCTGCTCACCCTCGTCGTCGTCGCCGGCGGTCTCGCCGGCGCCGTCCTGCGCTACCAGCTGCGCCCGGTGGACGCGGTGGCGAAGCCCGACGCCGCGGTCAGCCCGCTGACCGTCGCCGCCCGCCACGACCTGTACGCGAACACCTTCAACGAGGCCGCGTTCATGATCCCGGGCAACTACCTGGTCCGCTTCCTGGTCTGGTTCGACAAGATCATCATCGATGGCCTGGTCGGCGGGACCGCGGCGGCCATCGGTGGCCTGTCCGGCCGGCTGCGGCGCACCCAGACCGGCTACGTCCGCACCTACGCACTATCGATGTTGGGAGGCACGATCCTCGTGGTCGGTGCCCTGCTGTTGGTGAGGGCGGGCTGACGTGCATACCGTTCCCTGGCTGACGATCCTGCTGGTCATCCCGGCCGCGGGCGCGATCCTGGTCGCGCTGCTGCCCAAGAGCGCGAGCCGGCTCGCGAAGCAGGCCACCCTGGTCCTCACGCTCGTCGAGCTGGTGCTCGCGATCCTGGCGACCATCGCCTACGAGCCCGACAAGGCCGGCTTCCAGTTCGCCCAGCGATACGACTGGATCAAGCAGTTCGGCGTGTCCTACTCGGTCGGCGCGGACGGCATCTCGATCGTGCTGATCCTGCTGGCCTCGGTCCTGATGCCGGTCGTGGTGCTGGCGTCCTGGCACGAGTCCGAGCAGGGCAAGCGCGGCGTCGGGGCGTTCTTCTCGCTGCTGCTCGCGCTGCAGGCCGGCATGGTCGGCGTCTTCGCGGCCACCGACGTGTTCCTGTTCTACGTCTTCTTCGAGGCGATCCTCATCCCGATGTACTTCATCATCGGGAGCTACGGGGCGCCGAAGGAGCAGACGCAGCGTTCGTACGCGGCGGTCAAGTTCCTGCTGTACAGCCTGTTCGGCGGCCTGCTGATGCTCGCGGCGGTCATCGGCCTCTACGTGGTCTCGGTGCACCAGCTCGGCCACGGCACGTTCGACTTCGCCGCGCTGCGCCAGATGCACATCGACGAGGGCACGCAGAAGTGGCTGTTCCTCGGCTTCTTCATCGCGTTCGCCATCAAGGCGCCGCTGTTCCCGTTCCACACCTGGCTGCCGGACGCGGGCGCCCAGTCGCCCACCGGCGGCGCGGTGCTGCTCGTCGGCGTGCTGGACAAGATCGGCACCTTCGGCCTGATCCGCTACTGCATCCCGCTGTTCCCGGACGCGGCCGACTACTTCGCCCCGCTGGTGCTCGCGCTCGCGGTGATCGGCATCTTCTACGGCGCGCTGCTCGCGATCGGGCAGCGTGACATGAAGCGGCTGGTCTCCTACACCTCGCTCGCGCACTTCGGCTTCATCGCGCTCGGCTGCTTCGCCTTCACCTCGCAGGCGGGCACCGGCGCGGTGCTCTACATGGTCAACCACGGCCTCTCCACCGGCCTGCTGTTCTTCGTGGTCGGCTTCCTGGTCGCCCGCCGCGGCAGCCGGGACATCGACGCCTACGGCGGCATGGCGAAGGTCACCCCGCTGMTCGCGGGCGTGTTCCTCATCGCCGGGCTCTCGTCACTGGCGCTGCCCGGCCTGAACAGCTTCGTCTCCGAGTTCCTGGTCCTGGTCGGCACGTTCACCGAGTACAAGGCGCTGGCGATCGTCGCGACCTGCGGCATCGTGCTGGCCGCCATCTACGTGCTGCACCTGTACAAGCGGACGATGACCGGGCCGATCGTGCACGAGGAGAACAAGCTCGTCGCCGACCTGTCCATGCGGGAGAAGCTGGTGGTCGCCCCGGTGGTCGCGCTCATCGTCGCGCTCGGCGTCTACCCGAAGCCTCTGATCGACATCATCCGCCCGAYGGTCACGGCCACGTTCACCGATGTCGGGCACCATGACCCGGCGCCGACTGTCCCGGTAGCCGGCGTGACCACCACCGGAGGCCACTCGTGAGCGCCGCTCCCGTCGTCCTCGCCGCGTCGTCGGCGACGACCGTCGCGCCCATCCAGACGCCGCACGTCGAGTACTCCTCGATCAGCCCGCTGCTGATCGTGCTCGGGCTCGCGTTCGCCGGCATTCTGGTCGAGGCGTTCGCGGCGTCGGCGGCCCGCCGGCGGATCCAGCCGGTGCTCGCCTTCCTGGGCTTCGCCGCGGCGTTCATCGCCGTCGTGGCGCTGCACTCCCGCCGGTCCACGCTGGTGTCCGGCGCGCTCGCCATCGACGGCCCGACGCTGTTCCTCGAGGGCACGATCCTGCTGTTCGGGCTGTTCGCGGTGCTGCTGGTCGCCGAGCGCCGGCTGGACTCCTCAGGCGGCGCCATCGTCGCCGCCGCGTCCGTCACGCCCGGCTCGGCCGGGTCGACCGCGATGCAGACCTCCAAGGAGGTCCAGACCGAGGCCTACCCGCTGCTGGCCTTCTCGGTCTCCGGAATGCTGATGTTCGTCGCGGCGAACAACCTGCTGGTGATGTTCGTCGCGCTGGAGATCCTCTCGCTGCCGCTCTACCTGCTGGCCGGGCTCGCCCGCCGCCGGCGGCTCCTCTCGCAGGAGGCGGCGCTGAAGTACTTCCTGCTCGGCGCGTTCTCGTCGGCGTTCTTCCTGTACGGCCTGGCGATGATCTACGGCTACGCCGGCACGGTGCGCCTCGGCGCCATCGCGGACGCCGCCGGCAACGCGAGCGGGAACGACACCTACCTCTACCTCGGGATGGGCCTGCTCGCCGTCGGCTTCTTCTTCAAGATCGGCGCGGCGCCGTTCCACTCCTGGACGCCGGACGTCTACCAGGGCTCGCCGACGCCGGTCACCGCCTTCATGGCCGCCGCCACCAAGGTCGCCGCGTTCGGCGGGCTGCTGCGGGTCTTCTACGTCGCCTTCGGCGGCCTGCGGTGGGACTGGCGGCCGGTGATCTGGGGCGTGGCGATCCTCACCATGGCCATCGGCGCCGTGYTGGCCCTGACCCAGCGCGACATCAAGCGGATGCTGGCCTACTCGGCCATCGCGCACGCCGGCTTCCTGCTCGTCGGCCTGGCGAGCGCGAACACCGACGGCCTGTCCGGCTCGATGTTCTACCTGGTGACCTATGGCTTCACGACGATCGCCGCGTTCGCCGTCGTCTCCCTGGTGCGCACCGGCGACGGCGAGGCCAGCGACCTGTCCCAGTGGCAGGGCCTCGGACGCACCTCGCCGTGGCTCGCGGGCATCTTCGCCTTCCTGCTGCTCGCGCTGGCGGGCATCCCGCTCACCAGCGGCTTCACCGGCAAGTTCGCGGTGTTCCAGTCGGCCATCGAGGGCGACGCCACCCCGCTGGTCGTCATCGCGCTGGTGTGCAGCGCGATCGCCGCGTTCTTCTACGTGCGGGTGATCGTGCTGATGTTCTTCTCCGACCCGCCCGTCGACGGCCCGGTCGTGGTCACCCGGCCCAGCCTCACCTACGCCACCGTGGGCGTCGGCGCGCTCGTCACACTGCTTCTCGGTGTGGCTCCGCAGCCTTTGTTGGACCTCGCGAGTCACGCGGCGGCCTCAGGCTTCGTACGCTGATGGCGGTATGAGCAGAACCGGGCTGGACACCATGGGGATCAGGGCGGACCCTGATCTCGAATCCGCCGTGCGAGCGGGCCTCACGGACGTCGAGCGACTGCTGCGCGACGCGGTCCGCAGTGAGTTCACGTTCGTCACGGAAGCGTCGCGACATCTCACCGACGCGGGCGGGAAACGCTTCCGCCCGATGGTGGTGCTGCTCGCGGCGC
Source organism: Pseudofrankia asymbiotica (assembly GCF_001983105.1). GTDB lineage: Bacteria > Actinomycetota > Actinomycetes > Frankiales > Frankiaceae > Pseudofrankia > Pseudofrankia asymbiotica. Next base: position 63,186 of record NZ_MOMC01000029.1, read on the forward strand.
AGTTCGCCGACCCGGCCGCGCCGGAGGTGATCCAGGCCGCGGCCGCCATCGAGCTGACCCACCTGTCGACGCTGTACCACGACGACGTGATGGACGAGGCCCCGCTCCGACGCGGGGCCGCGTCCGCCAACGCCCGGTGGACGAACACGGTGGCGATCCTCGTCGGGGACTACCTGTTCGCCCGCGCCTCGGAGATCACCGCGGATCTCGGCCCGGAGGCGACGAGGATCCTCGCCCAGACGATCGCGACGCTGTGCGAGGGCCAGATCCGCGAGACCGTCGGGCCGATGCCGGACGACGACCCCGTCGAGCACTACCTTCGGGTCGTCACCGGCAAGACCGCGTCGCTGATCGCCGCGTCCGGCCGCCTCGGCGCGATGATGGCCGGTGCCGACCCGGTGACGGCCGACATCCTCGCCACCTTCGGGGAGCGCATCGGCGTCGGCTTCCAGCTCTCCGACGACATCATCGACGTCGCCTCGGAGACCGCGGCCTCCGGCAAGACTCCCGGCACCGATCTGCGGGCCGGCGTCCGCACGCTGCCGATGCTGTACGCCCTGCGCGGCCAGGACGCGGGCGCGGACCGGCTGCGCGAGCTGCTGGCCGCGGGCTTCGCCTCCGACGCGGCGCTCGGCGAGGCGATCGAGATCCTGCGCTCCCACCCCGGGATGGACGAGGCCCGGGCCCAGCTGAACTCGTGGGCGTCAAGCGCGCGCGACTGCCTGGCTCCGCTCCCGGAGGGTTCGGCCAAGACCGCCCTCGAGAGCCTCGCCGACTTCGTCGTCGCCCGTACGGGTTGACGCCCGACCGGGGCTGGCATGAGAACGGCCCCGTACCCGCCGAGGCGGGTACGGGGCCGTTCTTTTTTCTGGAACCTGCCAGGCCTAGGAGTACCAGCCGATCGTCGCCTTGGTGAACCAGTCGGCGTTCTCGAGCGGGTCGGGGTCGGGCTCGGGATCGGGGTCCGTCACCGTGATCGGGTCCGCGGGGGCGGACGTCGTCGAGGCGGTCGCGTCGGAAGGGGTCCCTGAGCCGGTCGCGGTCGGGTCGGCCGCCGCGGCCTGCTCGCTGGCCGGGGGGGCCTGGTCCGTCCCCTGCGGCTGCGCCGTGTCACCCGGCGCCGCCGCGGTCGGGTCGGCGCTGGGGTCCGCGGTGGCGTCCGGCGGGGGAGTCGTCGCCTCGCCCTGCTCCGGCGTGTCCGTGGGCGCCGGGGGCGGCGTGGTGGTGTCGGTCCCCGGCAGGTCGCCGATCCCGAACCAGTTGAACACCGGGCTGCCGGTCGCCGGCTGGTCCGCCGCGGCGGCCGGGGCACCGGTCGTCGGGTCGGCCGCGGACCCGTCCCGCGGGGCGAGCGGAATGACCGGGATCTCGCCGCCGCTGAGGCCGTTCGTCGGGTACGGGGAATCCACCGAGCTGTCGACGGAGGGGGCGTACGCCGGGGCGTAGGAGTCGACCAGAGGGTTGTACGCGCCCGCGGCGTCGACGAGGCCGCCACCGTCGTCCGACGGCTGCTGCCCGCCGGAGCCCGGCTGGCGGGGCACCAGAGGCACCACCGGGACCTGGGGAGTCAGACCAGGCGTGATCGGCGACGAGGCGCTCGCCGCCGACGTGTCCGCGTCGGATCCCGAGGTCTGGACGGCTGGGAACTGGCCCGCCGCCGTTCCGGCGCCGGGCCCGGGCGGAATGATCAGCGGGCCGGTGTCCGTGGCGAGCACCGCGCTGCCGACGAGCGCGGAAAGGCCGGCGAGCGAGGCCGTGCTGGCGATGGCGAGCTTCGCCCTGGCGCTGCCAGGCCGTCCGAGGGGCGCCCGGTGCGCTCCCGGCGCCCGCTGCCCTCCCTCGGGCTTCTCACCCCTGGCCCGGGTACCGCCACCGCCCGGCGAGGCCCGCCTGCCGGTGGAACGCGCCTCACGGCCGGCTCCGGTGGCGAGGCCACCGGTGTCGATGCCCCGTGACGAGAAGGCGGCGGGAGTGGCGGCGACGAACGTCGTGCCCATCGGAACGATCGGGACGCCGTACAACGGCTCGTCCTCGAGGACCGTGTAGTCGGCGTCGTCCGTGTAGTCGGTGTCGTCCACGTATGCGTACGGGCCGTCGACGGCGTCACCGCCGCCGTCGTCCGGGTAGCCGTAGGCCTCCGGGTAGCCGTCGCCGCGCGAATAGTCGAGGTGGCCCTGGCCAGCGGAGTCCGCGTGGCCCGAGTAGCCCTCGTAGCCGTACCCGTAGCCGCCGCCCTGCCGTTCGGCGGCGCGGTCCCGGCGCGCGGAGGCGCTCAGGGAGATCGGACCGGTCACCGTGTCGAGCTCGCCGGGCGGCAGCACCGGTGGGCGCGCCGGAGGCGGTGCCAAGAAGGCCGGCGGAGGGGCGAAGGCCCGGCCGCGGGTATACGGCCAGCCCGAGGGTTCTTCGGCCGGTGGGGCGTCCTGGGTATCGGTCCAGCCCTGCTGGCCGGCCACGTAGCTAACCACGTCGCGCTCCAGCGGGCGTCAGCGCGTCGACCAGCACCAGTTGGCGCCCGACCGCGTTCCCGTGGTGACGGAAGTAGTGCCTGTGCCAGTCACGACTGTGCCTGTTACGGCGATGCACGGAGCCTCCGGCTTTGGTTCGGTGTGGACCCCCCCGGGCGACACCGCACGCACCCCCACGCGCACTCACACAGTATCGGACATCCGTCACGTTCGCGCACCGGGGTATCGCCATCGGCGACCAGCCCGATACACAACTGACGCCCAATGAACGGTGAGTGGACGTCAGGCCCCCGGGACCGGGAACGGAGCCGGTGGCGCTGGCGGCCAGTTGCCGCGCGCCGCCGGCGTCACGGTCGCCGTCGGAGCGGCGCCCTCCGCCGGAGCGGGTGGCTTCCCGACACTGGGCGTCGCGCCCGCGGCAAGCGGGAGGACGGGGGCGCCGACGGCCTGGCCGAAGGCGCCACCCGGCGGGAGGGGCCGGACCGCCGAAGGGCTCGGCGCGCCGGTGGCGCCGCGCTGGGTCAGGGGGATCACCGGGAAGGGGTAGGTCTTCGTCGCGCGCGGCTGCGCGGTGCCAGGAGCCAGCGCACCGGCCGCCAGCGTGTCCTTGCCGCCCTGATCGTCGCCGGTCGAGGCCAGCCGCAACGAGAGGGTTCCCGCGATCGCGGCGGCGACAAGGCAGCAGACCACGAGCAGCACGGCCCGGCGGCGACGCCGCCTGGCCCGGCGGCCGCCGGATCTGGCCGACCTGACGGCGGCGGCCTTGGCCGGCTCGCCGTTCGCCGCCGCGGGCTGCTCCGCCGCCGTCCCGCTGGCCGGCGAGTCGTCCCCCGCGGGATCGTCGGCCGGCGAGTCGTCGCCCGCCGGGTGATAGGGCGGCGAGCCGTAGGGCGAGTCGTAGGGCGACGAGCCGTCAGTCCAGGTCCCCGCCGGGAAGGCCGTCGTGACCTCCGGAGCCGCGGCCGCCGTCGCTGGCCACGGATCGCCCGCCTCCGCCGGCCACGCCGGATAGGGCCACGGCGCGCCGGGCGGCGCCGGGTCCGGCGGCATCAGGTCAGGCCGGGTCAGGTCCGGCGCGGTGGGAGCCGGCGACAGGCGGCTGTCGGACCAGGCGGGCGCCGCCGGCATGATCGGGATGGCGCTGGTGTCCGTAGCCGCGAACCCGCCGCCGCCGAAGTCGGTCGGCGGCGGCGCGTAGTAGATCGGAAACGCGCCTGTCTGCGTCGCGGGATCCGCCGCGCCCGGGAACGGTGTCCCTCCCGTGACTCCGGGCGGCTGCTGGTAGATCGTTCGCTGGTAGGCGTAGAACTCGAGCTGGTAGCCGGCGACCTGGTGAGGCTGCCCCGGGTCCGGCTGGCCGGTGTAGGGCGGGCTCTGCCCGTACGGGCTCTGCCCGTACGCGTCCTGCCMGTAGGCGCCCGGAGCGAACTGGTCCTGGTAGGGCCCGGAGGGCTGGGAGGGTGGCCCGGCGAACGCGCCGGTCGGGTACTGGTGCGACGTGTGCGGCGGCCCCTGCTCGTGGGGCGGGCCGATCGGGATCGTGCCGGTGCCGGTGCCGGTGCCGGTGCCGGTGTCAATGTCGGTGTCGGCGGGAGCGAACCAGCTTCCCGGACCGGGCGGTGCCGCCCCCTGGTCGGGCTGGTCGTACCCCCACTGGCCATAGGGCGCCGGCGGAGGGATGCCGTAGTCGGCGGAGGTGTCGGCGGGCACCGACGCCTGGCCCTGGCCGGGGGCGGGATACGTCCAGGTGTCGCCGTGCTGCGGCCAGCCTGACCGCTCCGGGGGAGCCGACGGCCAGGGCTCGGGCTGCTCGAGCCAGGGCGAGGGCACCGGCTCGTGACGGGCGGCGTCATCGGCGGGCGCGGCCGGGTACGGCGGTGACGGGTGGCCTGCCTGGCTGTATGCCTGCCCCCGATAGGCGGGCGGCGGCGGGGGAGAGACGTCGTCGACCGGGTCGCGGTACGGCGTCTGCATGTACAGCGGGCCCAGCGGGATGGCGCTCGTCTCGCTGGGGAGGAAGCCGCCGCCGAAGTCGGTGGGCGGGGGCTGGTACGAGAACGTGAACTCACCGGTCCGCGGCCACGGAGAGACGTCGTCCGGGACGGGCGCGGCGCCGTCCGGGCCGGCGGCTGTGCCCCAGCCGTCGGCTTCGCCGCCAGACCGGGCCGGGTTGCCATCCATCGCCGGTAGCGCCTCCGCGTCCCTGGGCCGGTCGTACCGCCGTTCGCGAATGGAACGGACCTGTCACTGACCATAGTTCCACCGGAGACCCGCGACTCTCCCGCGGCGGGTGAGTTGCGCACAGAGTTCGTGGCCTGACCGTTGCCGGACGAGTCGGTAGAACCCGAGACGACGATGGCCGGGGCGGCTGGTGTGCCGCCCCGGCCATCGGGAGATCGCTGTCCAGCGACCGGGGCCGACTCCGTCGACGTCGGTCAGCCTGGGATCAGGAGATCGTCCAGGTCTCCTTGCCCGCGACCAGGGACATCAGGTTGCCGTCACCCTGGCGCTGCTTCGCCCGATTGATCTGGGCGTTGAGCTCCTCGTCGTAGCTGGGCACGTCGACGTCGCGGAAGACGCCGATCGGGGTGACACCGTGGGTGTCACCGGTCAGCCGGGACAGGGCGAACTGCTGGCTCGGGTCGACGGCGTGCGCGTCGTGGATGAGCACGCCCGCGTCGCCGGCGGCGCCGACCTCCAGGCCCCCGTCGGCACCCCGACGGATYGCCTTGCTTCCGTCGGCCCCGAAGGCGAGCGGCTGGCCGTGCTCCAGGCGCAGCGTCACGTCGTCGCGGGTGTCCCGGTCCTTCATGGTCTCGAAGGCGCCGTCGTTGAAGATGTTGCAGTTCTGGAAGATCTCCACGAAGGCCGCGCCGGGGTGCTCCGCGGCCGCCCGCAGCACCGAGGTGAGGTGCTGGCGGTCCGAGTCGATGGAGCGGGCGACGAAGGTCGCCTCCGCGCCGAGCGTCAGCGACGTCGGGTTGTACGGCCGGTCCAGCGAGCCGTGCGGCGTCGACTTCGTGATCTTCCCGATCTCGGAGGTCGGGGAGTACTGGCCCTTGGTCAGGCCGTAGATCCGGTTGTTGAACATCAGGATCTTGATGTTCACGTTCCGGCGCAGCGCGTGCAGCAGGTGGTTCCCGCCGATCGACAGCGAGTCGCCGTCGCCGGTGATGACCCACACCGACAGGTCGGGCCGCGAGGTGGCGAGGCCCGTCGCGATCGCCGGCGCGCGGCCGTGGATCGAGTGCATGCCGTAGGTCTGCAGGTAGTACGGGAAGCGCGACGAGCAGCCGATGCCCGAGATGAAGACGATGTTCTCGCGAGCTACCCCCAGCTCCGGCAGGAAGCCCTGCACGGTCGAGAGGATGGCGTAGTCACCGCAGCCGGGGCACCAGCGGACCTCCTGGTCCGAGGCGAAGTCCTTGCGGGTCTGCTTGCCCGGGGCAGCCGGGACCAGGTCGAGCAGCCGGTTGGTTACCCGGTCACCGCCGACCTTGCCGTTGGTGGTGATGGTCACTGGTTGATCACATCCTCCAGAACGCCCGCGAGCTCCGCCGCCTTGAACGGGAGGCCTCGGACCTGGTTGTAGCCGATCGCGTCGACCAGGAACTCGGCCCGGACCAGGGTGCGCAGCTGACCGAGGTTCATCTCAGGCACCAGCACCCGGTCGTAGGACCGCAGCACCTCGCCGGTGTTGGCGGGGAAGGGGTTGAGGTGGCGCAGGTGCGCCTGGGCCACCTGCAGGCCCTTGGCGCGTACCCGGCGGACGGCCGCGGCGATCGGGCCGTACGTCGAGCCCCAGCCGAGCACGAGCACGCGGGCCGAGCCGGACGCGTCGTCGACCTCCAGCGGCGGGATGTCGGCGGCGATGCCGTCGATCTTCGCCTGGCGGAGCCGGACCATCTGGTCGTGGTTGTTCGCGTCGTACGAGATCGTGCCCGAGCCGTCCGCCTTCTCCAGGCCGCCGATCCGATGCTCGAGACCCGGCGTGCCCGGCACCGCCCACGGGCGGGCCAGCGTCTGCGGGTCACGCAGGTACGGCCAGAAGTCGCCGTCGTGGTTCGGCTCGGTCGTGAGCTGGATCGGGATCTCCGGCAGCTGGTCCCTGGTCGGCAGGAGCCACGGCTCGGAGCCGTTGGCCAGGTAGCCGTCGGAAAGGATGAACACCGGGGTGCGGTACTTGGTCGCGATCCGGGCCGCCTCGATCGCGGCGTCGAAGCAGTCCGACGGCGACCGCGGGGCGATGATCGGCACCGGCGCCTCGCCGTTACGGCCGAACATCGCCTGCATCAGGTCGGACTGCTCCGTCTTGGTCGGCAGACCCGTGGAGGGGCCGCCGCGCTGGATGTCGACGATCACCAGCGGGAGCTCGAGGCTGACGGCGAGGCCGATCGTCTCGCTCTTGAGCGCCACACCCGGGCCGGACGTGGTGGTCACGCCGAGCGAGCCGCCGAACGAGGCGCCGAGCGCCGCGCCGATGCCGGCGATCTCGTCCTCCGCCTGGAAGGTGCGGACGCCGAACTGCTTGTGCTTCGACAGCTCGTGCAGGATGTCGGACGCCGGGGTGATCGGGTAGCTGCCGAGAAACACCGGCAGGCCGGTGAGCTCACCGGCGGCGACCAGGCCGTAGGACAGAGCCAGGTTGCCGGAGACGCGGCGGTAGGTGCCCGCCTTCATCCGGGCCGGCGCTACCTCGTAGGTAACCGAGAAGGACTCAGTCGTCTCGCCGTAGTTGAAGCCGGCGCGGAAGGCCGCGACGTTCGCCTCGGCGATCTCCGGGCGCTTCGCGAACTTCTGCCGGAGAAACTCCTCGGTGCCCGTGGTCGGCCGGTGGTACAGCCAGCTCATCAGGCCCAGGGCGAACATGTTCTTCGCCCGCTCGGCTTCCTTCTTGTTCACCGCGCCGGCGACGCCCTCGGCGGCGTTCACCGCGTTGATGGTCATCGAGGTCAGCGGGACCTTGTGGACGCGGTACTTGTCCACCGTGCCATCGGTCAGCGGGTCCGCCGCGTAGCCCGCCTTCTTCAGGTTTCCACCTGTGAAGGCGTCGGTGTTCACAATGAGGTCGGCACCCGCCGGGAGGTCTTTCAGATAGGCCTTCAAAGCGGCCGGGTTCATCGCCACCAGGACATCCGGCGCGTCGCCGGGCGTCAGGATGTCGTGGTCGGAGAAATGCAGCTGGAAACCGGACACACCGGCCGGGCTACCGGCTGGGGCGCGGATCTCGGCGGGAAAGTCAGGGAGCGTCGACAGGTCGTTTCCGAATGTCGCCGTCTCGCTCGTGAACTGCTCGCCGGTGAGCTGCATGCCATCGCCGGAGTCGCCGGCGAACCGCACGRCGACCCGGTCGAGCCGGCGGGTCTCCCGCTCCCGGGCCTGCTCGCGGACCTGCTCAGACACCTTCAGTAACCTCCTCAGGTACGGGCCCAGCCTACCTGTCGGCCTATTTGGGCGCGCGCATAGCGGCGCCTGTGCCGCCAGGGGGCGAGCCGTCCAGCAGGTCGAGGTGGCACCAGCTCGTCCGTAGTCCTATCACGCTCCGTGTTGGAGACATCTCTGCCTGTCGTGTTGCTTGCGGGTTGCCGGGCGGTAGCGGCGTCCCGGCTGGTAGCCGGGTTGGCCAAGCTGGCATCCCTACCGGCGAAATTGCGCACGTCGGCTCCTTGATTGCCGCCGATGTCGGGTATTTGTCACCGGTCGACTCTCCTCGGCCACTTCCGACACTGCCGGGGAGAACGCCATTCCGACGGGTCGCTACGCGCTTCATCCGATGACTTCGCCCACAGTGTGTGATTCGTCTCGCTTCTGGCTGGCGGTGCCGAGGCGCTGACCCCCATGCCGCTGGTGGCGGTCCGGGTGGCCGAAAGGCGCGGCCTCACCCGGGCAGGGTGATGACGCATCGCCGGACGACAACGTCCCCCGTCCGATCGACCGCCACCCGTTCGGCGCTTGGCCGGGCACGACCCGGCTTTGGCGCTGCCGGCGCGCCAGCCACGGCGCCATTGGTGCCACGCACGCTGGCGCTGTGCCCGGCCTCGCCGTATCCCTATCCCGAACAAGCGCGGACGGGCGGCGGAGAATCGGCGGGTGGACGCGGACATCTCCGACTCGGCTGGCCCGGCTCCCGTCGGTCCGGGCGTGGCCGGCCGGACCGGAGGCGGTTCCCTGGACGTCGGGTTCGTCGGCTTCGGCCGCGCGGGCGCGGCGTTCGCCGTCGCGCTGGCCAGCGCGGGGCATCGCCTTGTCGGGGTGAACACGCGCTCGAGCGCGTCGGCCGACCGCGCCCGACGCTGCCTTCCCGGCGCGCGGCCGCTGGCCGCGGCGGAGCTCGCCGCCCGCGTCGACGTTCTGGTGCTCGCGGTCTCCGATGACGCGATCGCGCCGGTCGCCGCCGAACTCGCCGCCGCCGCCGAGCCGGCGGGCCCGCGGGTAGGCGGCGTCGTCGTTCACCTGAGCGGACGGCATGGGCTCGCCCCGCTCGCCCCGGTCGCGGCCCGCGGCGCCGCCCGCGCGGCGGTCCACCCGATCATGAGCCTGGCCGGCCTCGACCCGGCCGCGGACGCCGCTCATCTGCGCTCCACCACCTTCGGCGTCACCGCCGACCCGGCGGCCACACCCATCGCCCGCCGGCTGGTCGCGGACGTGGGCGGCCGGTTCGTCGAGGTGGCGGACGAGGCGCGCACCCTCTACCACGCGGCGATCGTGTTCGGAGCGAACTACCTGGCGGCGCTCGCCGGCGCGAGCGCCGACCTGCTGGCCGCGGCGGGTGTGACCGACGCGCGCGCGGCGCTCGCACCGCTGCTGCGGGTGTCGCTCGACAACGCGCTGCGCGACGGCGATGCCGCCACCACCGGACCGGTGCGCCGCGGCGACGCCGGTACGGTCGCCGCCCACCTGGAGGCGCTGCGGGCGGCGGACCCCGCCGTCGTCCCCGCCTACCGCGCGCTCTCCCGTCTCGCGGCCGGGCGACTGGAGGCCGCGGGCCTGCTCTCTACTCGCGCGGCCACGAGCCTCCATGCCACGCTCGAAGCCTCCGGCCCGTCGGACTCCGCTGACCCTCCGACGACTGACCGTCCGACGACTGACCGTCCGACGACTGACCGTCCGACGACTGACCGTCCGACGACTGACCGTCCGTTTCCTGATGCCTCCGACGTCTGACCTCAGACGTCTCGAACGCCTCCGGCGAACCGTGACCCGAGCCGGACGGAGGGTTCAGAGCCGTGCTGCCCGGGGATGGTCGGGGCACCAAGGCCGCTGGTCGACCCGCGGAGACGGCCACGCAAGCCGGGCGTTGCCGACGTTACGGACCTGGATGGGAACGCCTCGCGACACCTCTGGCGTTGAGCTGGGTGCAACCTTCTAATACGACAGGACAACGGGACGCCATGTCTCACCTCAACGGTCTCAAGACCGCGTTGCTGCTCGGARTGCTGTCGGCCGCGATCCTGGCGGTGGGATCCATCTTCGGCCGGAACGGGCTGATCATCGCGCTCGTCCTCGCGGTCCTGATGAACGGTTTCTCGTACTTCTATTCGGACAAGCTCGCGTTGCGCGCGATGCGGTCGTATCCGGTGAGCCAGGTCGAGCAACCACGCCTCTACGCCATCGTCCGTGATCTCGCGACGCGCGCTCGTATGCCGATGCCGCGCCTGTACCTGAGCCCCACCAGCGCACCCAACGCCTTCGCCACCGGCCGCAACCCGAAGAACGCGGCGGTGTGCTGCACCGAGGGGATCATGGAGCTGATGGACGACCGCGAGCTGCGCGGCGTCCTCGGCCACGAGCTCAGCCACGTCTACAACCGGGACATCCTCATCGCCTCGGTCGCCGGCGCGCTCGCCAGCGTGATCGTCTACCTCGCCAACTTCGCCCAGTTCGCGGCGATCTTCGGCGGCGGGCGCAACGAGGACGGCCCCGGCATGTTCGAGCTGCTGCTCCTGATCATTCTCGGCCCCGTCGCCGCGACGATCATCCAGCTGGCCATCAGCCGCGCCAGGGAGTACAAGGCCGACGAGTCCGGCGCGACGCTGACCGGCGACCCACTCGGCCTCGCGAGCGCCCTGCGCAAGCTGGAGGCCGGCACCGCCGCCCGCCCGCTCGCCCAGAGCTCCCGCCTGGCTCCGGTCTCCTCGCTGATGATCGCTAACCCGTTCCGGGCCGGCGGGGTCGTCCAGCTCTTCTCCACCCATCCCCCGATGGACCAGCGCATCGCCCGCCTCGAAGAGATGGCCCGGCTGAACCCTTACCGCTGATTTCGCCGGTCGTCTGGTCGTCCGGCCGGTGCCGGTGCCGTGCGGTGCCGCGGTGCGTCGGCGCGGGTCGTGGCCCGCACCCGCACCCGCACCCGCACCCGCACCCGTCCGCGTCGGCGCCGCGGCGTCGCCGCTTGACGGAAGTGATCTTGGAGGGGCTGGGCGGCGATGGGCAGGGTGGTCGATCGCTAGAGTCGGCAGGCGTGGCCGACGACTCCGCGACAGAGACCTCGACGCTGGCCGCCCGGGTTCGGGCGGCGGCCCTGCTGACCGGCAGCTTCGTGCTGCGTTCCGGGAAGACGAGCACCGAGTATTTCGACAAGTACCGGTTCGAGGCGGATCCGGTCCTTCTCGCGGACATCGTCACCGCGATGGTCCCGCTGGTGCCCACCCGGGCCGAGCTGCTCGCCGGCCTGGAGCTCGGCGGCGTGCCGCTGGCCACCCTGCTGTCGGCCCGTACCGGACTGCCGGCACGCTTCGTCCGCAAGAAGGCGAAGGAGTACGGCACCCGCCAGATCGCCGAGGGGGGTGACTTCGCCGGCCGGTACGTGGTCCTCGTCGAGGACGTCGTCACCAGCGGCGGCGCCGTCCTCGACGCGACGAAGGTACTGCGCGAGCAGGGGGCGACCGTCGAGCACGTCATCTGCGTCATCGACCGCCAGGAAGGCGGCGCCGAACGCCTGGCCGATCTTGGCCTGACCCTCCACCCCGCGCTCACCCGCGCCCAGCTCGACGCCGCCGCATAACTGGGCCCGCCGGCCGGTCCGCATGGACCAACGGGCGCGGCCGGGCCCGCTCGGACCCGGCCGCGTTCACGCGTGACGGAGGTTCTCGATCCGTCAGCGGTAGTTGATGAACTGCAGCGCGACCTCGAAGTCCTCGGCCTTCAGCATCTGGATGACGGCCTGCAGGTCGTCGCGCTTCTTGCCGGTGACGCGGAGCTGGTCACCCTGGATCTGGGCCTGCACGCCCTTGGGGCCGTCCGCGCGGATCTTCTTCGCGATCGCCTTGGCCTTCTCGTCCGGGATGCCCTGCGTCACGGTGATGGCGAGGCGGTACTCCTTGCCGGCCTGCTTCGGCTCGTCATAGTCGAGCGCCTTGAGCGAGATGCCGCGCTTGACGAACTTCTCCTGCAGCACATCCAGGATCGCCCTCACCCGCTCCTCGCTGTTCGCGACCAGCGAAATCGAGTCGCCGGAGTGGGTCGCGGAGGCGTCGGTGCCCCGGAAGTCGAACCGAGTCTTGATCTCCTTGGYGGTCTGGTTGACCGCGTTGTCGATCTCTTGGGTGTCCACCTTGCTGACGATGTCGAAGGACGGGTCCGCCACAGCGAGGAACCTCCTGTCGGGGTCGGTTGGGAGGAGCGGTCACCGCTGCCCACAAGGCCAGGGCCGCATGACGGGGACCTCGCCTCGGTGGCACCTCCGCCGCGACCGGTATGCTCGTCCACGACACGGCAGGTTGCCCGAGCGGCCAAAGGGAGCGGTCTGTAAAACCGTCGGCTCAGCCTACGATGGTTCGAATCCATCACCTGCCACCACCCCGATCTAGTTGCGAAGCAGCAGGTCACCGGCCCCGGTAACGATCACCGGGGCCGTTTTCATGCCCGCGATCAGTCCCGACCGACCACGGCCATCACCGTCCCACCTATGTCCACGTCCTGTCGAAATCAGTCAGACGGTCGGCGTCACCAGTGGCGCGCCTCGTCTGACTGATCCCGGGCGGCTGGGGCGAGAGAGTCAGCGGTGGGTGGCGGGTGGTGGGGGTGAGGGGATTCGGGGCGGGTGTTACGGCTGGGTTCCGGGTTGAGTGGGTGGGTTTTCGGGGGTTCGTCGGCGGTTACGGTGCCGGGATGGGGTGTCGGGCGGTGTTCTTTGACATCGACGGGGTGCTGACCGTCTCGTGGCGGGCGTTGCCGGGGGCGGCGGAGGCCGTGCGCCAGCTCCGGGACGCGGGGTTGGCGGTGGCGTTCCTGACGAACACGACCTCGCGGACCAGGGCCGCCATCGGCGCGGCGCTGCGAGCGGAGGGGATCGGGGCCGGCGACGACGAAATCATCACGGCCCCGGTGATCGGTGCCGCGTACCTGCGCCGCCAGCACCCCGGCGCCCGGGTGCACCTGCTCAACAGCGGCGACATCACCGCGGACCTGGTGGGCGTCACCGTCGCCGGCCCCGACGAGCGGCCGGACGTCGTCATCCTCGGCGGGGCCGGGCCCGAATTCACGCACGAGGCGCTGACGTCGGTGTTCCGGCATCTGCTCGACGGCGCGGCGCTCGTCGGCCTGCACCGCAACCACTACTGGGCGACCGACGACGGCCTCACCCTCGATACAGGTGCCTACCTGGCCGGCCTGGAGCAGGCGGCCGGTGTGCGCGTGAGCGTCGTCGGCAAGCCGGCACCCGAGTTCTTCCGTGCCGCCTTGGACCTGGTCGGCGTCGAGGCCGCGGAGGCCCTGATGATCGGCGACGACGTGACCAGCGACGTGCTTGCCGCGCAGGCTATGGGCCTGACCGGAGTGCTGGTCCGTACTGGCAAGTTCCGGGAGGAGACGCTCGCCGCCGCGGACGGCACCCCGGACCACGTCATCGACTCGGTGGCGGATCTTCCAGCACTCCTGGCCCTGGCCCCATGACGACCGCTGACGCGGAGCGGCGAGAATCCGCGGGACCCGCGAGAGGCGCGGGATCCGCGGAAGTAGCAGGAGCGGTAGGCGCGGGATCTGTGGGCGTAACGGGATCCGCGGGCGTAACGGGATCCGGGGCGCGGCCGGAACCGTGGGCCGGGCGGGACGGGGTGGGCGTGCCGGTGGGCGAGCGGGCGGGGCTCGCGCTGTTCGCCTACGGCACGTTGATGTTCGGCGACATCGTGGAGGCGCTCCTCGGCCGCCGCCCCGCCTTCACCGCGGCGGCCGTCGCGGGGTGGCGCGCCGCGCGGCTGCCGGGGCGGGTCTACCCGGGCCTGGTCCCGGCGGCGGGCCGGCGGGCGTCGGGGCTGTTGCTGTCCGGGCTCAGCGCCGCCGAGTGGGCCCTGCTCGACGCCTTCGAGGGCGACGCGTACGTCCTGTGCCTGGTGGAGGCGGAAACCCTCGGCGGAACCGGTGTGCCGGGCGGCCTGGCCGGGGAGGGCGCTCCGGCCAGGGGAGACGGTCGGGCCGGGGGAGACGGTCGGGTCGGGGGACGCGGCCATGGTGAGGACGTGGCGCTGGGCACGCCGGCCTTGGCCTATGCCTGGCGGGCCGTCGACGACGTCGACGAGAGCGACTGGGATTCCGGCTGGTTCGCGGCGCGCGGACTTGGCCGCTATGCCGCCCGCCTGCGTTCGGACGTGGACGCCTGACCTCGACGCCCGCCGGTCAGCCAAAGACACGCTGGATCAAAGACGCGCGGGTTCGGAGGCACACGGCGGTCGGACGCGCGGCATGTCGTCGCGGGCGGCGTGTCGTCGCGGGCGGCGTGTGCGTGCGTCCGCGTCCGTACCCGCGACCACGGCGCCGGGCGGGACGACAGCGACGCCGGCCGGCAACGCTGCCGGCCGGCGCCACGATGGGACGGCGGTTGTCGAGCCGGGGCTATGGAGCGGGCGCGGCGACCGGCGTGTTGTGAATCTCCGTGACCTGGTTCGTCGCGGCGGTCCAGCGCAGTTTGCCGTTCTGGAAGGCGCTCTCCCGGCCGCCGGGCACGTCGTACTCGTCGCTGGTCGGCATGCCGAGCCAGGAAGCGGAGCCGCCCAGTGCCAGGTACTTGTTGAGGATCTCGCCGTGCACGACGAACGCGCCGAGCGCCGGGTGCCAGTAGATCCAGCCGCCCTCGAACACGGCCTGCAGGCCGTCGGGCGCCGTCGTCCAGGAGATGTCCTCCAGCGGGCGGCGCAGCGAGCCGTTGCTGCCGCCGTAGGCGAGGTACTTCTGCGCGATCGGGCCGAACAGCGCGCGGGCGCCGGTCTCGACCGACCAGAACATCAGCCCGTTGGCGTACGGCTGCCACCGGCCGCCCCCGCCGGCCGGTCCCTCGGCGCGGGCCGGCGCGCCCAGGGAGATGTGCAGCAGTGGTTCGGCGGCGTAGCGGGCGGCGATCTCGTCGCGGGTTCCGTCGGCGCTGCTCGCCAGGTCCGCCGCGCTGCAGCAGAACGCGTTGACGTCGGCCTTCCCGGGGATGCCGCTTACCGCGCCGCTGGAGTCGTACTGCCAGATCAGCCACTTCTGCCAGCCGCCGGGCAGCCAGCCGGGGTCGGCGTTGCTGTTGTAGATCGCGAACCAGAGCGGGTACTTCGCGAAGGACGGGGTGTTCGCGATCTTGTCGGTCCAGAACGAGCGGAAGGTGTAGAGAATCGGTGTCCGGCCGGTCTGGCTCTCCACCTCGTGCAGGAACGCCTGGGTCCAGGCGGTCAGGTCGGTGGGGTTGAGGCCACCGGTGGTCTCCAGGTCCAGCACCGGGGCCAGCATTCCGGGGGCGTTGACGTTGCCGATCGTCGCGAGGAAATGGCGGGCCTGGTCGACGGCTGTGGAGATCGGCAGCGCGGGTCGGGCGTAGTGGTAGGAGCCGATTACCAGGCCCGCGGCCTGGGCGCCTGCCCTGTCCGCCGCGTAGTGCGGGTTGACGTACGTCGTCCCCTCGGTCGCCTTGACGACGGCGAACGAGTTGCCGGCCGCCTTGACGGCGTTCCAGTCGATCGACGCGCCGTTCTGGTGCTGCCAGGACGAGACGTCGACACCGCGCGGCCAGGCTGGGCTGGGCGCGGCCGCGGCCGCGGTCGCCGTCGTCGAGAGCGCGAGGGCGGTGACGGCCAGCAGGGCCATCCGCGGAGCGAACTGTCCGGTCGAACCCCGCTCGGCCGCGCGCGAACCGCGGCCGCCAGCCGGGCGCGTCCGCGGCGGGGTGCCCGCACGGGTGGGGGTGACCCTCGCCGCGGCACCCGCCGAGTTCTGTTCGCGCCCGGGACGCCCGTCGGCGACACGCTGGCCGCCTACGGGAGGCTGCGCTGGTGGCAACGCGCGTGACGGCGTGGAACGGTGGTCACCGATCCGCCGAGGATCGCCGAAGGTCGTACCGGGCGGCAGCGGTGTGCCAGCCGGCACGCGGACGCCGCGCGGCCCTCCGTCCACGCCCTTGCTCCACGACAGGCCGCTGCCTGGCGGCAGGTCGTCAGCCGCGCCGTCGGCGACGCCAGTCGCCTGTCTGTCCTGGTGGTGCATGCCGGGGTGGTGCGTGAGGCGCATGGGCAACCCTCGCTGCTCGCGGGTTCCGCTCGGGTCCGCTCGGACAGAGCGCGGCCGTGCGTCCGATCAGCGGATGCCGACGGCCGACGACTACGCTAAGCGGCAGATTGGCTACCTAGCGCAATCGGTTCGCGGGTCGCGTCGAGTTTGTCGACGTCCTCACTGATGATCATTCGGCATGTCCTGGCGTTTCCGGAAGGTCCGGCGACTCGGGCGCCTCCGTTGTGCCGCCAGCTCCAGCGCGGGCGATGCCCCGGCGTGGCGGGGCTCGGATCCATCTGTGGATCTTCGGGTGTCGCGGTCGCGGTCGCGGTCGTCGCCCGTCCGCGGATGCCGTTCCTGCTCATGGTTGGTGATCAGGGGTACCCGGGCGGACTGGGAACGCCGGACGGGCATGCGGATGGTCCGCTGGGCGTGGGCGTGGGTGCGGGCGGGTGACCGGGTGGCCTTCACCGGTGGCCAGCGAGGATCGCGACCGGCTGGGAAGCGCCTGGCCGGGCGGGGGCGCCAGAAAGGGCTGACCTTCGAGAAGCGCGATGCCGGTCATGTGATGGCTGTGGGCGTCGTCGCGGAACCTGCTTCCCACGCCCGCCCCGCCATCGTGTAACGTGTGTCCCGCGCGAGCATGAGAGTAGGCCCCTTTAGCTCAGTCGGCAGAGCGTCTCCATGGTAAGGAGAAGGTCTACGGTTCGATTCCGTAAAGGGGCTCGATGGTCCGCCTGTCATCGTGATCATATCGATGTCATGTAGCGGTCCTGGCCGGTACGCTGTCGCATAGGCCGCTGCGTAGCGGCCCAAGGCGGTGTAGCTCAGTCTGGCAGAGCAAGCGGCTCATAATCGCTGTGTCGCCGGTTCAAGTCCGGCCACCGCTACCGGGGCGGGCTCATCCTGCTCGCTCCCCTTCGGGGAGMTTCGCCAGGGCCCGCAATGTCTGCCCAGGGGGGCGACCCCCTGGAACCCCCGATGTCAGGGGGCTTCGCCCCCCGACACCCCCATCGCTCCGCGCTTCGCGCGTTGCTGGGGGGTTGCGGGGCCTTGTAATGGTACGGGTTGATTTTGGGGCTCCGCGCTTCGCGCGTTGCGGGAGCTTGTTGCGCGTCGCCGGGGTGGCGGGGGGCTTCCTCTGTGGGAAGTGTCGCTGGATGCTCGCGGTTCTTCCTAGGGCTTCGGTGCTGCGCTGGTTGGCTTCGGCTTCTTGCTGATGGGTGGGTGGCCTGCTTCTCGTGGGTCATCAGGGGGCGGGGCCGGGCGGGTTGGCGCGGGGGCTGGCGTGGCGTGGGTGGGTGTGAGGCTGGTGGGCGCGGAGTCGGGGTGTGGGCGTCGGCTAGACTCGTCAGGACTTCGGTTGGGGGTAGCCCCGGCCTGAGGGGCCGTGTGTAGTGCGCGGCTGGTCGTGGAGTGGCGGCCTCGGGAAGAGGCGTCGACTTCGCGGCTGTTGAGATTTGCAACCGATAACCGCTAGAGGAAGAGGCAACACGCCGTGGCCGCCACCGACGTTCGTCCGAAGATCACTATGGCGTGTCAGGTGTGCAAGCACCGGAACTACATCACGCGCAAGAACCGGCGCAACGACCCGGACCGCCTTGAGCTGAAGAAGTTCTGCCCGAACTGCCGGAAGCACACGGAGCACCGCGAGACGCGCTAGTTCCCAGCTCCACCACCGGCCGCCAGCGGGGGTATCTCCCGCGGGCCTCCGAGATCGCGCTCCGCGCGCCGGGTCGGTGGTGACAACGGTGAGAGATCGCCGCACACGCACCGTCCAGGCCAGCGACCAGGGGTCGCTGGCCTGGTTGCGTTCGTCTCCTCAATGAATTGATCTTGTAGCGTCCTCTGCCTGACTACGGCAGGACGAGCTGGCCGATCGGCCCGGGGTTGTAGGCCACCTCCCAGCGGTACCCGTCGGGGTCCGCGAAGTAGCCGGTGTAGCCGCCCCAGTCACGCTCCACCGCGTCGCGCACCGGATCGGCGCCGGCGGCGCGGGCGGTACGGAGGACCGCGTCGACCTCCGCCATGGTCGGCACGTTGTGAGCCAGGGTGATCGGAGGGACGCCGGTGCCGGTACCGATCGCGCCGACCTCCTTCTCGAACTCCGCGCGAGCCCACAGCGAGAGGACGAGGCGTTCGCCGGTTCTGATCATCAGCACCTCGCCGGGCACGTCCAGCTCGGCTGTCCAACCCAGCCCGTCGAGGTAGAAGCGGCGGGTGGCGGCGAGATCGGCGACGGCGAGGGTGACAAAGCTGATTCGCTGGTCCATAGCCGCACCGTGCCATGGCCTACCGACAGACTGGATCGCACTGGCGGTCGGGCCGGCCGAGCGACGCGCGGGGCTGATGAGAGCGATCGCGTGGTAGTGGTAGGGATGGTCGTCCCGGTCAGAGCCGGGGCACCCTGTGGATCGGAGCCGTTCATGCCGTTGAGCCAGGCTTTTGTCGGGCGTGAGTTCGTCGCCGCGAGGCCCTTTCTCGTCGGTCGTGAGCACATCCGGCAGTTCGCGCGGGCGATCGGGGACCCCAACCCGCTCTACCACGATCTGGAAGCGGYGCGAACCGCCGGCTACTCGGACCTGGTGGCGCCGCCGACCTTTCTGGTGGCCGCCATCCCGGGGCAACTCGGCCTGCCAGTCGACGACCCCGCCTTCGGCATGGACTTCTCGCTCATCGTGCACGGCGAGCAGCGGTTCGCCCTGTCGCGCCCGCTTGTCGCTGGCGACGAGTTGACCGCCGTGACCACCCTCACCGGCCTGCGCACCGTCGCGACCAACGAGGTGCTGACCGCGGGCTACGAGTTCCGCACGGCCGCCGGCGAGCCGGTGGCGACTGGCCAGTGTGGCCTGGTGTCCCGCGGCACCGCCGACCCGAACGCCGGCCCGGTGCGCGTCGAGGCGCCGGCCGGCGCGAGCGGCGTGGCCGAGCCCGCCGGTGGGGCCGCCCGCGTCGCCCCCGTCCGGTATGACGAGATCGAAGTGGGCGCCGAGCTGGCGGCGCGGGACTTCCCGGTCCGGCGCGCGGACCTGGTCCGCTACGCCGGGGCTTCCGGTGACTTCAACCCGATCCACTGGAACGAGAAGGTCGCGGCCGAGGTCGGGCTGCCGGGCGTGATCGCGCACGGCATGCTGACGATGGCCACCGCGGGCCGTGTCGTCACCGACTGGGCGGGAGACCCGGGCGCGATCCGTGAGTACGGCGTCAAGTTCTCCTCGCCGGTCGTCGTCCCCAACGACGACACCGGCGCGGTCGTCGAGGTCCGCGCCGCGGTGGAGAAGAAGCTGCCCGACAACATCGTGGTGGTGAACCTGACCGTCCGCTGCGACGGCGCGAAGGTCCTCATGGCCGCCAAGGCCAGGATCCAGTTGTCCTGACGCGGCGGGCCATCGGCGGTGCCGTCCCGGGGACGGGGGAGCCTGTGACGGACGCCGAGCGCCCGTCACAGGACCGCCTGATGGCGCTTAGCCGGCCTCGCCGAGGAGGGTGGCGACGCGACGAACGCCTTCCGCGAGGTCGTTGTCGCCGAGCGCGTAGGAAAGCCGGGCGTAGCCGGGGGTGCCGAACGCCTCGCCGGGGACGATCGCGACCCCGACCTCCTCGAGGATCAGCTGGCTGAGCTCGTTCGACGACGCCGGCGTCCTGCCGCGGATCGTCCGGCCGACGACGTCCCGCAGCGACGGATAGGCGTAGAAGGCGCCCTCCGGCAGCGGGCAGCGCACGCCGGGGATGTCGCTGAGCAGCCCGTGCATGGTGACCCGGCGCCGGTCGAAGGCCTTGCGCATGTCGGCCACCGCGTCCAGCGGGCCCGCGACGGCGGCCAGCGCCGCCGCCTGGGAGACGTTCGCGACGTTCGAGGAAAGGTGCGACTGCAGGTTMGACGCGGCCTTCACGACGTCCGCGGGGCCGATCAGCCAGCCGACCCGCCAACCCGTCATCGCGTAGGTCTTGGCGACTCCGTTGAGCACCACGCACCGGTCGGCGATCTCGGGCACCTCGACCGGTACCGACGTGAACCGCGCGTCGCCGTACACCAGGTGCTCGTAGATCTCGTCCGTGACCACCCAGAGGCCGGCCTCGACGGCCCACTGGCCGATCGCGCGCACCTCCTCGGGGCTGTGCACCGCCCCCGTCGGGTTCGACGGCGAGCAGAACAGCAGGACCTTCGTGCGCGGCGTGCGCGCGGCCTCCAGCTGCTCGACGGTCACTCGGTAGCCCTGCTCGGGTCCGGTGACGACGTCGACCGGCACGCCGCCGGCGAGCCGGATCGCCTCCGGGTAGGTGGTCCAGTAGGGCGCGGGCAGCAGCACCTCGTCACCCGGGTCCAGCAGGGTCGCGAACGCCTCGTAGACGGCCTGCTTGCCACCGTTGGTGATGAGCACCTGGCTCGGCTCGACGACAAGGCCCGAGTCGCGGCGGGTCTTCTCGGCGACGGCCTCCTTCAGCTCGGGCAGGCCGCCGGCCGGGGTGTAGCGGTGCATCTTCACGTCCCGGCACGCCTTCTCCGCGGCGGCCACGATGTGGTCCGGAGTCGGGAAGTCCGGCTCGCCCGCGCCGAACCCGATCACGTCGCGGCCCGCCGCGCGCATCGCCTTGGCGGTGGCGTCGACGGCCAGGGTGGCGGATGGGGCGATGCCGCCGATGCGGCGCGAGATCCGGCTCATGCGAACCATGCTGCCAGAGATGTTGGGGACCTCGTGTGAGCCAGGAGCGGCGTGCCCGCGTCCAAGGGGTATGCTCGATCCGCTCGGGCCGTCATCTCTGGTGGCGATCATCGCTGAACGACTGTGYGTGCCCGCTGATACCTGGTCGGGTAGATACTGGCCTGTAGGTATCTTGGCGGTGCGGCAGTTACCAGGCGGAGTTGGTCCGGGTGGCTCCAAGGGGCGTGGCTCAATTGGTAGAGCACCGGTCTCCAAAACCGGCGGTTGCAGGTTCGAGTCCTGTCGCCCCTGCGCAGGTCAGACGATCGAGAGTGGYGGAGAGCTGTGGCGGCGACCGACACTGACGCGCCAGCGCGGGTCAACCAGCCCGCGMGGGCGGGCGGCCGGCGTCGTACGTCACCGCTGCGGTTCTACCGCGAGGTCGTGGCGGAGCTGCGGAAGGTCGTCTATCCGAGCAGGACAGAGCTGATCACCTACGTGGTGGTCGTGCTCATCTTCGTGTCCGTGATGACCGCGATCGTGGCCTCTCTCGACTTCGGCCTCACGAAGCTGGTGCTCCAGATCTTCGGCTGACCGGTCCGTGCCCGCCTGATGTGGCGGTGCTGGTGGTCCGTGGCCGGTATGACCGGCCTGGAAATGGTGGGTGCGGTGGCTCGGTCGTGACCGGTCGGGCTGGTGCCTCGCACCAGTCGGGGTACCACTGGATGCGGGCCAGACGGGTCGCTCCGCCAGCGTCGGCCCGCCAGCACGACAGCACTAGCCACCAAGTCCGAAGTCAAGGTCCGAGTCGCAGCCGCGAACCAGCGCACCCGCCCGGAGGAGCACGTCACCGAACGTGTCTCCGCGGGCGACCACACGAGTAAGGATCGTCCGCGTGTCCCAGTCTCCCGAGCATGCCGCCTCCGAGCAGGGAGAGGCCTTCGACAGCCTCAGCCCGCTCGCGGCGTTCGAGAACGACGAGGTGGCGAGCACGGACGCCGGCGCCGCTCCGGGTGAGGACGACACGGCCGCCGCGCCGGCCGACCTGACCGCCGGCTCGGCCGCCCCCCTCAGCTCCACCAGCACCGCCGATGACGAGGACGACGTCGACGAGCTGCGTCGAGCGCTCGAGGAGGCACCCGGCGAGTGGTACGTGATCCACTCGTACGCGGGTTACGAGAACAAAGTCAAGACCAACCTCGAGACCCGGATCTCCAGCCTCAACATGGAGGACTTCATCTTCCAGATCGAGGTGCCGCTCGAGGAGGTGYCGGTCGTCAAGAACGGCAAGCGCCAGATGGTCCTGCAGAAGAAGTACCCGGGCTACATCTATGTCCGGATGGACCTGACCGACCAGTCCTGGTCCGCGGTGCGCAACACCCCCGGAGTGACCGGGTTCGTCGGCCTGACCAACAAGCCCTCCCCGCTGCGTCGGGAAGAGGTGGTCTCCATCCTTGCCCCGGTGGCGAAGAAGGAGAAGAAGGTCGAGGCGGTCAAGGTGCAGGAGTTCGAGGTCGGTGAGTCCGTCACCGTGATGGACGGGCCGTTCGCGACGCTGCCGGCGACCATCAGCGAGATCAACACGGACGCCCAGCGGCTGAAGGTGCTGGTCTCCATCTTCGGCCGCGAGACTCCGGTCGAGCTGCAGTTCAACCAGGTCGCGAAGATCTGACCCGTCCCGGTGGGCCGCCGGGCGGGGCGCGATCGGGGGCGGCCTGTTCGCGTTCCTTCCAGGGACGCTCCCAGGCTCCCGCGTGATACTGGCCCAGGGGACGACCCCCTGGAACCCCCACCGAAAGTTCAGGAAGAACGAGATGCCTCCTAAGAAGAAGAAGATCACCGCGGTCATCAAGCTCCAGATCAACGCCGGCAAGGCCACGCCAGCGCCCCCGGTGGGCCCGGCGCTCGGCCAGCACGGCGTCAACATCATGGAGTTCGTCAAACAGTACAACGCGGCCACCGAGTCGCAGGCCGGCAACGTCGTGCCGGTCGAGATCACGGTCTACGACGACCGCTCGTTCACCTTCATCACCAAGACCCCGCCGGCCGCGAGGCTGATCCTCAAGGCCGCCGGCGTCGACAAGGGCAGCGCGACGCCGCACCGCGACAAGGTCGCGAAGCTGAACGCGACGCAGCTGCGCGAGATCGCCACGATGAAGATGCCCGACCTCAACGCCACCACCATCGAGGCCGCGGAGCAGATCATCGCTGGCACCGCCCGCTCCATGGGCATCGTCGTCGAGAAGTAGGCCGGGCGAGAGCACGGCGGTACGGCAGGAAGCACCAGTCCCACCGGTGGGAGGGCGCCAGGCACATCGGCCTGGGGGAGBCCGCGTGACCACGAGGAGAAGTGAATGAAGCGCAGCAAGGCGTACCGGGCGGCGGCCGAGAAGGTCGACCCGGAGAAGCTGTACAGCCCGCTGGAGGCCGTGAGCCTCGCGAGGGAGACGTCGGCCACCAAGTTCGACGCGACCGTCGAGGTCGCCTTCCGGCTCGGTGTCGACGCCCGTAAGGCCGACCAGATGGTCCGTGGCACGGTGAACCTGCCGCACGGCACCGGYAAGTCCCCGCGGGTCGTGGTGTTCGCCGCCGGTGAGAAGGCCGCCGAGGCGCAGGCCGCCGGTGCCGACGTCGTCGGCAGCGACGACCTGGTCGCCCGGATCCAGGAAGGCTTCCTGGACTTCGACGCCGCCGTCGCGACCCCCGACCAGATGGCCAAGGTCGGCCGGATCGCCCGGATCCTCGGCCCGCGCGGCCTCATGCCCAACCCCAAGACCGGCACCGTGACGCTCGACGTCTCGAAGGTGGTCAAGGAGATCAAGGGCGGTAAGATCAACTTCAAGATTGACAAGCAGAACAACCTGCACATCGTCATCGGGAAGACGAACTTCACCGCGCAGCAGCTGATCGAGAACTACGGCGTCGCGCTCGACGAGATCGTCCGAGTGAAGCCGTCCGCGGCCAAGGGCCGCTACCTGAAGAAGATCACCGTCGCCACCACCATGGGCCCCGGCATCTCGGTGGACCCGAACCGCACCCGCAACCTCCTGGAGGACGCGGCCAACTAGGGCCGCCAGGGCCGCCGGCCCCCGCGGGCCCGCCCTCCTGACACGCGTCGAGCCGTGCCGGTCCCACGACCGGCACGGCTCGTGCCGTTCGTGGACCGCACTCAAGCCGCCGCGAACCCCGACCACGAGCGAAGCGAAGTGCCTTGTGGCTGGGCGAATTGTGGGTTGGTGACGTTCCAGCGGCACGCAACCCCGCTGGGCGCGGAGGCGCGCCTCGCGGAGGCCCGACCCACGAGCGAAGCGAGGTGGGTTGGGCCGCAGCGAGGTCGCCGGAGCGCCCGTGAGCGCAGGAGGACGGCGCGCGGAGGTCCCTTGGGAGCGAAGCGAGTAAGGGGCCGTAGCGCGCCGCCCGGACGGAGCGAACCAAAAACAACCTTCCGGCCCGATCCGCGTGGTTTGTCCTGTTCGCGGCCTCGCGAGCCCGTGCCGTGCGGCGGTGGTTACTAGTTGACGCAACTAGTAACTGCTACTATTGACAGCAGTTCCACACCACAGACCGCTGGTCGCCGTCCACCTGCTCCGCCGGAGGACGGCCGAAGGCCCCGAGAACATCCGGGCGGCCCGCGCAGGTGACGGACGTGAGCCGTACATCCAGTCGGTGGGCACCTCGGTGCCGGCCAGGCGGGTACGGCATCCCGCCCCGAGCGCCTGCGCCGGGGCGTTCGTCGTTCCAGGGGCCCTTCGGGTACGGCCGGCACCGTTCCCCCAAGGAGCCCGATGGCGAACCCTGAGAAGAGCGCCGCCGTGGCGGAGATCACCGACCAGTTCCGTGGCTCCACCGCGGCTGTCCTGACCGAGTACCGCGGCCTGACCGTCAGCCAGATCACCGAGCTGCGGCGGACGCTGGGCGCCGAGACCAAGTACGCGGTCGTCAAGAACACCCTCACCAAGATCGCCGCCGAGCGTGCGGGCGTGACCGGCATCGAGGGCCTGCTCGCCGGGCCGACGGCCGTCGCGTTCGTCACCGGCGACCCGGTCGAGGCCGCCAAGAGCCTTCGGGACTTCGCCCGCGCGAACCCCTCCCTGGTCGTCAAGGGTGGCTTCGTCGAGGGCAAGCCGATGTCGGCTGACGACATCCGCAAGCTCGCCGACGTCGAGTCCCGTGAGGTCCTGCTGGCCAAGCTGGCCGGCGCCATGAACGGCTCGCTGGCCAAGGCCGTCGGCCTGTTCGCCGCGCCGCTGTCGCAGGCCGCCCGGCTCGCCGAGGCGCTGCGCGCCAAGCGCGAGGCGGAGGGTGGCGCCGCCGAGGCGCCGGCCGAGGCTGTCTCGGCCGAGTAACCGTCCCGGTCGGCGACCTGCCAGCCAGGCAACACCCGCGACGGTTGGCGAGCCCACGTGGCCCAGCCTGCCAGCTCGCACCATGACGATCTAAGACACAGACAGGAAGGAACCGCCATCATGGCGAAGCTCTCGACAGGCGACCTGCTCGACGCGTTCAAGGAGATGACGCTGCTCGAGCTGTCCGAGTTCGTGAAGGAGTTCGAGGAGACCTTCGGCGTCACGGCCGCCGCGCCGGTCGCCGTCGCGGCCGCCGCCGGCCCGGGTGCCCCCGGCGCGGCCGCCCCGGTCGAGGAGGAGAAGGACGAGTTCGACGTCATCCTCGAGGCCGCTGGCGACAAGAAGATCCAGGTCATCAAGGAGGTCCGCTCCCTGACGAGCCTGGGCCTCAAGGAGGCCAAGGACCTCGTGGACGGCGCGCCGAAGCCGGTCCTGGAGAAGGCCACCAAGGAGGCGGCGGACAAGGCCAAGGCGGCCCTCGAGGGCGCCGGCGCCACCGTCACCGTCAAGTAGCACCCCGCGCGGCCGCTGAGGCCGCGTGACGAAGCGAGCCTGGTGGCCCACCACCAGGCTCGCTTCTTTCGTTCTGGACGGTCCTGGGCGCCCTGGCGCCCGGCACGCCGACCTGGTTGTGGCCTCGCTCCGGCCGGATGGGTTACGGTCCGTCGGGCCGGTTGCCAGGGGGTGACGGCGCGTCAGCGCAGCGCCAGCACAGCCCCTCATCGGCCCGACACCAGGCCGGCCCCCACACCACCTGCCTGAACCCGGAATCATGTGAGGACGGCGCTCGGCGCCGGCCCATCCGGAGTGGCCAAGGCCGTCGGGGTGTCCGATGCTGGTGTGACGCCTCGGGGTGGGACCGGGGCGGGCCGGGTGCCCGGGCGTTGCGCGCTCTGTGTGACTTCGGGCGGCATGGCCGCGGCCTGGCGGGGCGGCAGAACGGTAACTACCCGCACATGCGGTCCGTCTGAGGGGTTGACTCCATCCCCAACAACGGAGTTCCATCATTTGGCGGACCACCGCCGTGATCTGACGAAGTCGGGCAGGGTATCTCCCATCGGGGCAACCCGAGCCGACCAGCCGGAGCGGCGCGTGGCCGGTGGGTCGGGCCTGAGGGCCTCGGCTTGGCCGGTCGCGGCGATCCCACCACGGCGACACAGCGTGGCGGTGGTCGAAGGGCCGCGGGCGCCGGGTAGGCGCGCGGCCGGTAGACGAACGGGAAGGGCGGGAAGGGCGGGAGCGGCGGGAACACGGCGGGTCGGCGGCAGACAGCGAGCAGCGCGGAAGTAGTGCACAACGGACATGACGACGGGGCTTGTCAGCAGTGCGGCCTAGGGCTACACTGCTAGTTTGCGCTGTCCTTTTCGTTGCACTGAGCCTCTCAGATCCGCTCCGCCGACCGTGGCGGACCCGCCGGTACTCCTCCCACAAGGGCCGCTGGGGCGACTTCCCGCCGCCTCACGTTCAGGCCGGTGGGTCCGTGCACCCGTGGGACCAGGTCTGATGGGCTCTGTGCGGCGAAAAGGGGTCAGCGTGATCGCCCCGGTCGTACCGGTGCGGTCTCTGCCCGCCCACCCACGAGAAACCGCCACCGCCAGCTCGTCCCGCCCGCCGGCGTCAGCCGGCACGGCGGCTGTGACGCCCGCCCTTGGACGAACTCCGGACCTCCTGGTGCCGCGCCTCGCGCGACCGGGACCGACGGACGTGTCCGACGGCCCGGCATCCGGCCCGATCTGGCGTGACGGTCCTCACCGAGACAACCTGCCGCACTACCCAGCTAACGCCGCGTGTAAACACGGCGAGACACTGATCACCTGACCGCCCCGACGGCTCCTCGGCGTCTCCCGCCCGACGCCAGGCCCCCGGAAGGACCACCTTGGCCGCCTCGCGCTCCGCCTCCCGCATCTCGTTCGCCAAGATTGTCGAACCCCTCGAGGTCCCGGACCTGCTCGCCCTGCAGACGCAGTCGTTCGACTGGCTGATCGGCAGTGATGCCTGGCAGGAGAGGGTTCAGGAGGCCGTCGACGCCGACCGCGACGATGTTCCCCTCACCTCGGGTCTGGAGGAGGTCTTCGAGGAGATTTCTCCAATCGAGGACTTCTCCGGTTCCATGTCCCTGTCGTTCCGGGATCACCGGTTCGAGCCGCCCAAGTACTCCGTGGAGGAGTGCAAGGACAAGGACATGACCTACTCGGCGCCGATGTTCGTCACCGCCGAGTTCACCAACAACACCACCGGTGAGATCAAGAGCCAGACCGTGTTCATGGGCGACTTCCCGCTCATGACCCCGAAGGGCACGTTCGTCATCAACGGCACCGAGCGGGTGGTCGTCAGCCAGCTCGTCCGTTCGCCTGGCGTGTACTTCGAGAAGTCGCTCGACAAGACGTCCGACAAGGACCTTTTCTCCTGCAAGGTCATCCCGTCGCGGGGTGCCTGGCTGGAGTTCGAGATCGACAAGCGGGACACGGTCGGTGTCCGCATCGACCGCAAGCGCCGCCAGTCCGTCACCGTGCTGCTCAAGGCGCTCGGCTGGGATGAGGCGCGCATCCTCGAGCGCTTCGGCGACTACCCGTCGATGCGCGTCACGCTGGAGAAGGACCACACCTCCAGCCAGGACGACGCGCTGCTCGACATCTACCGCAAGCTCCGCCCGGGCGAGCCGCCGACGCGTGAGTCCGCGCAGACGCTGCTGGAGAACCTGTTCTTCAACCCGAAGCGCTACGACCTGGCCAAGGTCGGCCGTTACAAGGTGAACAAGAAGCTGGGCCTGCACGTCGAGGGCCCGGTGGGCGTGCTCACCGAAGAGGACGTCGTCCGCACGATCGAGTACGTCGTGAAGCTTCACGAGGGCACCGACCCGGCGTACGAGGTGGACGACATCGACCACTTCGGCAACCGGCGCCTGCGTACGGTCGGCGAGCTGATCCAGAACCAGGTGCGGCTCGGCCTCGCCCGGATGGAGCGCGTCGTCCGCGAGCGGATGACCACCCAGGACGTCGAGGCGATCACGCCGCAGACCCTGATCAACATCCGGCCGGTCGTCGCCTCCATCAAGGAGTTCTTCGGCACCAGCCAGCTGTCCCAGTTCATGGACCAGACCAACCCGCTGGCCGGCCTCACTCACAAGCGCCGCCTCTCGGCGCTCGGCCCCGGCGGTCTGTCCCGCGAGCGGGCCGGCATGGAGGTCCGCGACGTGCACCCGAGCCACTACGGCCGGATGTGCCCGATCGAGACGCCGGAAGGCCCGAACATCGGCCTCATCGGCTCGCTGTCGACGTTCGCCCGGGTCAACCCGTTCGGCTTCGTCGAGACCCCGTACCGCAAGGTCGTCGCCGGCCGGGTCACCGACCAGATCGACTACCTGACCGCGGACGAGGAGGACCGGCACGTCGTCGCCCAGGCGAACGCCCCGCTGACCGGGGACGGCTCCTTCGCCGAGGACCGGGTGCTGGTGCGACGGAAGGGCGGAGAGGTCGAGTTCATCCCGCCGGATGAGGTCGACTACATGGACGTCTCGCCGCGCCAGATGGTGTCGGTCGCGACCGCCATGATCCCCTTCCTTGAGCACGACGACGCGAACCGCGCGCTCATGGGCTCGAACATGCAGCGCCAGTCGGTGCCGCTGCTGCGCTCGGAGTCGCCGCTGGTCGGCACCGGCATGGAGGCCCGCGCCGCCAAGGACGCCGGCGACGTGGTCGTCTGCCAGCAGGCCGGCGTGGTCGAGGACCTGTCCGCCGACTACATCACCGTCATGCACGACGACGGCACCCGGCGCACCTACCGGCTGGCGAAGTTCCGCCGCTCCAACCAGGGCACCTGCATCAACCAGAAGCCGATCGTCGACGAGGGCGCCCGCGTCGAGGCCGGCCAGGTGATCGCGGACGGTCCGTGCACCGACAACGGCGAGATGGCGCTCGGCAAGAACCTGCTGGTCGCCTTCATGCCGTGGGAGGGGCACAACTACGAGGACGCGATCATCCTCTCTCAGCGGCTCGTCCAGGACGACGTCCTCTCCTCGATCCACATCGAGGAGCACGAGGTCGACGCCCGGGACACCAAGCTGGGTCCGGAGGAGATCACCCGCGACATCCCGAACGTCGCCGAAGAGGTCCTCGCCGACCTCGACGAGCGCGGGATCATCCGGATCGGCGCCGAGGTGAACCCCGGCGACGTGCTGGTCGGCAAGGTCACCCCCAAGGGCGAGACCGAGCTGACCCCGGAGGAGCGGCTGCTGCGCGCGATCTTCGGTGAGAAGGCCCGGGAGGTCCGGGACACCTCGCTGAAGGTGCCGCAYGGCGAGTCCGGCAAGGTCATCGGCGTCCGGGTGTTCGCCCGCGAGGACGGCGACGAGCTCCCGCCCGGCGTGAACGAGCTGGTCCGGGTCTACGTCGCCCAGAAGCGGAAGATCACCGACGGTGACAAGCTCGCCGGCCGGCACGGCAACAAGGGCGTCATCGCGAAGATCATGCCGCAGGAGGACATGCCGTTCCTCGAGGACGGCACCCCCGTCGACGTCGTGCTCAACCCGCACGGTGTGCCG
Source organism: Pseudofrankia asymbiotica (assembly GCF_001983105.1). GTDB lineage: Bacteria > Actinomycetota > Actinomycetes > Frankiales > Frankiaceae > Pseudofrankia > Pseudofrankia asymbiotica. The sequence continues at coordinate 92,641 of NZ_MOMC01000029.1, forward strand.
CGTCGTATGAACATCGGCCAGATCCTGGAGACCCACCTCGGCTGGGTCGCCAAGACCGGCTGGCAGGTCGACACCGGCAAGGAGGAGTGGAAGGAGCGGCTGCGCGGCATCGGCGCGGACGCGGCCAACCCGGGCACGAACGTCGCCACCCCGGTGTTCGACGGCGCCCGCGAGGAGGAGATCACCGGCCTGCTGGACTCCACCCTCCCGAACCGGGACGGCGTCCAGCTGATCGGGTCGTCCGGCAAGGCCAAGCTGTTCGACGGCCGAACCGGTGAGCAGTACCCGTACCCGGTCGCGGTCGGCTACATCTACATCCTCAAGCTGCTGCACCTCGTCGACGACAAGATCCACGCTCGCTCGACCGGTCCCTACTCGATGATCACCCAGCAGCCTCTGGGTGGTAAGGCGCAGTTCGGTGGCCAGCGGTTCGGCGAGATGGAGGTGTGGGCGCTGGAGGCGTATGGCGCCGCCTACGCCCTGCAGGAACTGCTGACGATCAAGTCCGACGACGTCCACRGCCGGGTCAAGGTCTACGAGGCGATCGTCAAGGGTGAGAACATCCCGGAGCCCGGGATTCCCGAGTCCTTCAAGGTGCTCATCAAGGAAATGCAGTCGCTGTGCCTGAACGTCGAGGTGCTTTCCAGCGACGGCGTTCAGATCGAGATGCGCGACACCGACGAGGACGTGTTCCGGGCGGCGGAGGAGCTTGGGATCGACCTGTCTCGGCGGGAGCCGAGCAGCGTCGAGGAGGTTTAGGCGGCCGGCCGGGCCGCCCGCGATCGCGGGCGGCCCGGCCAACACCCGCTGACCTGACTGAGCGTCCCGACTGAGAAAGAGAGAGCAGGCGACAGTCTTGCTGGACGTCAACTTCTTCGACGAGCTGCGCATCGGCCTGGCCACCGCGGACGACATCCGCCAGTGGTCGCACGGCGAGGTCAAGAAGCCGGAGACCATCAACTACCGCACCCTCAAGCCGGAGAAGGACGGGCTCTTCTGCGAGAAGATCTTCGGTCCGACCCGGGACTGGGAGTGCTACTGCGGTAAGTACAAGAGGGTCCGGTTCAAGGGCATCATCTGCGAGCGCTGCGGCGTCGAGGTGACCCGCGCCAAGGTGCGCCGTGAGCGGATGGGCCACATCGAGCTGGCCGCGCCCGTCACGCACATCTGGTACTTCAAGGGTGTGCCGAGCCGGCTCGGCTACCTGCTGGACCTGGCGCCGAAGGACCTCGAGAAGGTCATCTACTTCGCCGCCTACATGATCACGAAGGTGGACGTCGACGCGCGCCACCGTGACCTGCCGACCCTCGAGGCCCGCATCGGCGTCGAGAAGCAGGGCATGGAGGACCGGAAGAACGCCGACGTCGAGGCCCGCCAGCGCAAGCTGGAGGCGGACCTGGCCCAGCTGGAGGCCGAGGGCGCCAAGGGAGACGCGCGCCGCAAGGTGCGGGAGTCGGCCGAGCGCGAGATGCGCCAGATCCGTGACCGCGCCCAGCGCAAGATCGACGAGCTGGACCGGGTCTTCGACCGCTTCAAGGGCATGAAGGTCCAGGACCTGGAGCCGGACGAGCTGCTCTACCGCGAGCTGYGCGACCGGTTCGGCCAGTACTTCGAGGGCGGCATGGGCGCGGAGGCGCTGCAGCGCCGCCTCGCCGACTTCGACCTCGATGCCGAGGCCGAGTCGCTGCGGGAGACGATCCGCACCGGCAAGGGCCAGAAGAAGGCCCGGGCGCTGAAGCGGCTCAAGGTCGTCTCGGCGTTCCTGAACACCCGCAACTCCCCGATGGGGATGGTGCTCGACTGCGTCCCGGTCATCCCGCCGGACCTGCGCCCGATGGTGCAGCTCGACGGCGGCCGGTTCGCCACGTCGGACCTGAACGACCTCTACCGCCGGGTCATCAACCGGAACAACCGGCTCAAGAGGCTGCTCGACCTCGGCGCGCCCGAGATCATCGTCAACAACGAGAAGCGGATGCTGCAGGAGGCCGTCGACGCGCTGTTCGACAACGGCCGCCGCGGCCGCCCGGTCACCGGGCCCGGCAACCGTCCGCTCAAGTCGCTGTCCGACATGCTCAAGGGCAAGCAGGGCCGGTTCCGCCAGAACCTGCTCGGCAAGCGCGTCGACTACTCCGGCCGGTCGGTCATCGTCGTCGGCCCGCAGCTGAAGCTGCACCAGTGCGGCCTGCCCAAGCAGATGGCGCTGGAGCTGTTCAAGCCGTTCGTGATGAAGCGGCTGGTCGACCTCAACCACGCGCAGAACATCAAGTCCGCCAAGCGGATGGTGGAGCGCGCGCGGCCGGTCGTCTGGGACGTGCTCGAGGAGGTCATCACCGAGCACCCGGTGCTGCTGAACCGGGCGCCGACGCTGCACCGTCTCGGCATCCAGGCCTTCGAGCCGCAGCTGGTCGAGGGCAAGGCCATCCAGATCCACCCGCTGGTCTGCACCGCGTTCAACGCGGACTTCGACGGCGACCAGATGGCGGTGCACCTGCCGCTGTCCGCCGAGGCGCAGGCCGAGGCCCGGATCCTGATGCTGTCGAGCAACAACATCCTCTCGCCGGCGTCCGGCCGCCCACTGGCCATGCCGAGCCTCGACATGGTCACCGGGGTGTTCCACCTGACCCGGCTGGCCGAGGACGGCGGCCTCGGCGCGGGCCGGTCGTTCTCCAGCGTGTCCGAGGCGCAGATGGCCTTCGACGCGCACGAGATCGGCCTGCAGGCGCTCATCAAGGTCCGGCTGCGCGACCACACGCCGCCGACCGACTGGGAGGCGCCCGCGGACTGGATCCCCGGCGACCCGTTCACCCTGGAGACGACCTTCGGGCGTTGCCTGCTGAACGAGGCGCTGCCGGAGGGCTACCCGTTCATCAACGAACTGCTGCACAAGCGCGACCAGGCCGCGATCRTCAACGACCTGGCCGAGCGGTACCCGAAGGCCCAGGTCGCGGCGACGCTGGACGCGTTCAAGGCCGCCGGTTTCTACTGGGCCACCCGGTCCGGTGTGACCGTCGCGATCGAGGACGTCATCGCGCCGCCGAACAAGACCGAGATCCTCACCAAGTACGAGGACCTCGCCGAGAAGGTCCAGAAGCAGTTCGAGCGCGGTTTCCTCTCCGACGACGAGCGCCGCAGCGAGCTGGTCCAGATCTGGACCAACGCGACGGCCGAGGTCGCGAAGGCGATGGAGGACCACTTCCCGCCGACCAACCCGGTCGCGACGCTCGTCAACTCGGGCGCGGCCGGAAACATGATGCAGATCCGCCAGCTGGCGGGTATGCGTGGTCTGGTCTCCAACCCGAAGGGTGAGATCATCCCGCGGCCGATCAAGGCGAACTTCCGCGAGGGCCTGTCCGTGCTGGAGTACTTCATCTCCACGCACGGCGCCCGCAAGGGACTCGCCGACACGGCGCTGCGGACCGCCGACTCCGGCTACCTGACCCGCCGGCTCGTCGACGTCAGCCAGGACGTCATCGTCCGCGACGACGACTGTGGCACCGAGCGCGGTGTGATGACCCGCATCGCGACGAAGGACCGCGCGAGCGGCCAGCTGGTCCGCGACCGGTACGCGGAGACGTCGGCCTACGCGCGGACGCTGGCCACCGACGCCGTCGACTCTGGTGGCGAGGTCATCGTGCCGGCGGGCGCCGACCTTGGCGACGTCGTCATCGGTCAGCTGCTCGAGTCCGGGATCGAGAACGTCCGGATCCGCTCGGCGCTGACCTGCGAGTCGCGCCGCGGCGTGTGCGCTCAGTGCTACGGCCGTTCGCTCGCGACCGGCAAGCTCGTCGACGTCGGCGAGGCGGTCGGCATCGTCGCCGCCCAGTCGATCGGCGAGCCGGGCACCCAGCTGACCATGCGTACGTTCCACGCCGGCGGCGTCGCCGGTGACGACATCACGCAGGGTCTGCCGCGAGTGGTCGAGCTGTTCGAGGCCCGCAGCCCCAAGGGCAAGGCCCCGATCAGCGAGGTCGTCGGCCGGGTGAAGATCGAGGAGACGGAGAAGACCTTCAAGGTCGTCATCGTCCCCGACGACGGCTCGGAGGAGATCGCCTACCCGGTGCCGCGGCGCTCGCGCCTGCGGGTCGCCGAGGGCGAGCACATCGACGTGGGCACCCAGCTCATCGACGGTGCCGTCGACCCGCACGAGGTGCTGCGCATCCTCGGCCCGCGCCAGGTCCAGCTGCACCTGGTCGACCAGGTGCAGGAGGTGTACCGGTCGCAGGGCGTGTCGATCCACGACAAGCACATCGAGATCATCATCCGCCAGATGCTCAAGCGGGTGAACGTCCTCGAGTCGGGTGAGACCACCCTGCTGCCGGGCGAGCTGGTCGAGCGGACGAGGTTCGAGGGCGAGAACCGGCGCGTCGTCGAGTCCGGCGGCCAGCCGGCGTCGGCCCGGCCGGTGCTCATGGGCATCACGAAGGCGTCGCTGGCCACCGAGTCGTGGCTGTCGGCGGCCTCCTTCCAGGAGACCACCCGGGTGCTCACCGACGCGGCGATCAACGCCCGGTCGGACTCGCTGGTCGGCCTGAAGGAGAACGTCATCATCGGCAAGCTCATCCCGGCCGGTACCGGCATCACGCGGTACCGCAACATCCGGGTCGAGCCGACCGAGGAGGCGCGGGCCGCGATGTACACGGTCGGCGGCTTCGACGACGGTGGCACGGTCGAGTACGGCGCCTTCGGCGGCGGCACCGGCCAGGCCGTCCCGCTCGACGAGTTCGACTTCGGCAGCCGCGACTACCGCTAGTCGGCTCTGGAACGAACCAGAACGAACGATGGCGGGCGCCCCTATGGGACGCCCGCCATCGGCGTTTCGGCTGCCTCCTCACCATGCCCTCCGCCGCTCCTCCCTCGACACAGCCAGGGTAGGACTGGAGGAGGATGGGAGTAGGATTGGCTCCGTGATCCGGGAGCCTCAGCCCCAGCCCGCGAAGCGGAAGGTGTCGCTGACACTCGATGCGGACCTCGTCGCCGAGGTGGAATCCGGCGGCGAGAACCTGTCGGCTGAGGTCAACATGGTGCTCCGGGACGAGCTGGCCCGCCGCCGCCGTCGGCGCGCGTTGCGAGCCCTGCTGGACCGGCTCGACCAGCAGGATGGTCCTCTCGACACCGCCGAGGACCAGGAGGAGATCGCGCGGTATATGCGACTGCTGGGCGGTCCGGTGGGCGAGGCTGAGCAGCCGGCCGCGCGGCGCGGTCCCGTCCGGTGAACGTCGTCCTCGACGCGGAGGCGGTCAACGCGCTCATTCAGGAGCGRCATCCGGCCCGGCTCGCCGTTCGACGCGCGATGACGGCGGCCGAGCGACTCGGCCGTGACGTCGTCGTCCCGACCGTGACACTCGCGGAGCTCTATCGGGGCGCCGGCCGCAACCGTGCCCTGGACGCGATGCTGGCGCGTGAGTCAGCCGCCCTGCTGCTGCGCGACACCGACCGCGGACTTGCCCGCCTCGTTGGGGCGATCCTCGCGGAGGCACACGTCGGTTCTGAGTACCTCGCGGACGCGCATGCTGTCGCGGCGGCGGTCGAGGTCGGCGGTGGGGTGGTGCTGACCGGCGATCCCGACGACCTGTCCCGCCTGGCCGCGCCCTACCGGACGGTGGTCATCGAGGAGCTGGGCAGCAAGTAGCACCGGGATCCGTCACGGCTTGGGAGAGGCGTGACCGCTGCTCGTTCGGGTGGGTCGGCGCGTCGAGGCAGGTGAAATTGGGCCGTGACCGCGCTTTCTGGCCCAATTTCGACCGCCTCGATGAGGACCGGGTAATGAGCACGAGGTCGGCTGTGTACGTCCCTTCGCTCAGGCCGGCAATGCGCTGGCGATGACCTCACGCTCGCCATTGATGGCGATCCGCCAGACGGCGTCGGCCAGGTCGTCGGGGTTGAGGGTCGGATATGCCCCGTTCGGAGCGGCCGCCGTGGCCAGGCGGTGGATGTCGCCACGCTCGATGAGACCGCCGACGACGAGGGCGCCGGCCTGGACACCGCGTGGGGCCACCGCCTCGGCGACCGTCAGGGCGTACGTCCGCAGCGCCGCCGACGCGGGAGCGAGCGGGCCGAGGAACGGCAGGGGTACGACGGCGCTCAGGCCCGTCACGTACACCAGCGCGCCGGCTCCGCGCCTGATCATGGCTGGCAGCAGGCGGTTCGTGGCCTCGATAGCGGGGCTAACGGCCGCCGCGACCGCTTCGAGGACATCCCCGGGCTGGGTCTGGAGGATCTCGACAGGGTAGGCCGCCGGGTCGTCCGCGCCGGGCCCGCAGTAGAGGACGTCGACCGCGCCGAGCGCGGCCTGCGTCTCGTCGAGGGCACGGTGCAGCTGGCCGGGGTCGCGGGCATCCGCGGCTGTCGCGAACGCGCGCACTCCCGCGCGTCCGAGATCGGCCAGATAGTCGTCGTGGCGGTCGGTACCGCGGGAGATCAGGCCGACCGCGTATCCCGCCGCGCCGAACCGTCGGGCCACGGACATCCCCAGGCCCGGCCCCGCACCCAAAACCACCAGCGTGCCCGTCGAATTCATGATGTCCTCCCACGTAGCGTCGTCGGAGACCAACCCTGATCGCCGCCCGCGGAATCCGAAAGAAGGCACATTCATGTCCGCTGCGCACACCGATGTGACCGCTACCCGGATCCCTACGGCGCTGACGGTGGCGCTGCCGGAGCAGGTCGAGTCGGAGGACTACGAGGCCTGCCCGGTGACGAGGATGGTTCACCTGCTCGGCGACAAATGGGTCCTACTGGTCCTCATGCTCCTGGCCGAGCGGCCACACCGTTTCAACGAGCTTCGGYGGCGGATCGCCGGGATCAGCCAGCGAATGCTTACCCGCACACTGCAGACGTTGACGGCCGACGGGCTGGTCGCCCGTACGGTCCATCCGACCGTTCCGCCGGCTGTCGACTACTCCCTCACCGATCAGGGGCGAAGCCTGCTCGTGCCACTCACCGGCCTCGCCGAATGGGTGGTACGGCGCCAAGCGGCGTGACGGCGACACGGAGGGGCGGCATGCGCGCCCAGGTCCCCAAACCCGTTACGGAAGGGAAGGCCCGTAGGCGGCGTCGTGGAGCTCGCGGTAGGCCTCGACGAGGGCCGGGAGCGAGTAGTGGGCGTTGAGGCCGCTGGGGTTGGGGAGGAGCCAGACTCCCGTCGAGCCCAGGTGGTCGGGCTGGCGGCCCACAGGGGCCTTCTTCTGGCCGAAGGCGACGCGGTAGGCCCCGAGACCCAGGAAGGCCAGCCAGCCAGGCTGGAAGCGCTCGACGGTGGCCGTGAGCCGGCCGACACCGGCGCGGATCTCGTCGTCGTGGATCTCGTCCGCGCGGGCGGTGGCGCGGTTGACGATGTTGGTGATGCCGATGCCGCGGGCGAGCAGGTCGCCGGTCTCGGACGGGTGCAGCTGGCGGTCGGTGAAGCCGGCCTGGTGGAGCGTCGCCCACAGGCGGTTGGCGGTGCCGCCGAAGTGGAATCCGGTCGCGCCGGCGGCGAGCGACGGGTTGATCCCGCAGATGAGCACCTTCAGCCCAGGGGCGATCAGGTCTGGGACAGCGCGTCCGTAGGCGGCGTCGAGCTCGGCTCGAGTCGGCCTTCGGCGCGGCTCCGCGGACGTGCCCTCGTCGGTCTTCGCACCGGCGCTGGCGCCTGGTACTGCGTCTGTCGTGGTGTCTGTGYTCACCATGCGCGCTCCCATCGTCATCGTTGGGCGAAGACCCGGTGACCCCGGTGTCTCCATAACGCCAACCTTGTCGTTTCGCTCCCGCTCAGCCTGCCAGAGCTGCACAATGGCACCCGCGGGACCGACATAGGTAACCCACCGCAACACGGGCGAGGCCTGCTACCGGAAGACCGGTAGCAGCGGAACCGGGCGGCTGGCCCCATAGCCAGCACACGACACGTCAACGGCGACGAACCGACCGGCTGTGCGAGCCTGGGGACACCCCGGACTCGACGGTCATCTCAGAGGGCGGCGCGCGAGGCGCCGCACCCTCTGGTGGCGCTCGGCGGGCGGCCCGAGAAGGGCCGTGGGCGCGGATGACACCCGGTTCGACACTTGACGTGGGCGTGGAGTAATGTTGCGTCCTGTGGCCAGAGTCCACGTGACTCTGGCGTGTGTCCTGCGCCCCGATGTGGCGCTGTGGCGCCAGACTGACAACCGGGCGTCTCTGTCTGGGGAGTTCTCCCCGGGTAGATGACGCGGGCCGCGGAGCACGGGTGACCTACGGGTATCCCCGGGCCGGCCGCGGCCAGAGATGGTTGGCGAACTGGACGCCGTCGGCGACTGTCGGGCCTGCTTCATCTCAGGGACGTCGGCGGATGCCGGCGGGACTGTGCTGATGAGCAGGAAGGCGCGCTCCTCTCAGGACGGCTCGGCAACAGCCGAGAGGTACTGACAGGCGCGACACGCCCGACCGCGTGGGTCGGCGGGCAACCTGGAAGCCCAGGTGGCAGCCGTCCTGGTGTGTCCGGCACGCCAGGCGAGGAGAACAGCACCGCGACGGAAGAGGAACGGGAGCGCAGTTGCCCACGATCCAGCAGCTGGTCCGCAAGGGCCGGCAGGACAAGGTCGAGAAGACCAAGACCCCTGCCCTTAAGGGGAGCCCGCAGCGTCGTGGCGTGTGCACCCGGGTCTACACGACCACCCCGAAGAAGCCGAACTCGGCGCTGCGCAAGGTCGCCCGTGTCCGGCTGTCCAGCGGGATCGAGGTCACCGCGTACATCCCGGGTGTCGGCCACAACCTCCAGGAGCACTCGATGGTCCTGGTGCGCGGCGGCCGAGTGAAGGACCTTCCGGGCGTTCGTTACAAGATCGTCCGTGGCGCGCTGGACACCCAGGGTGTCCGCAACCGCAAGCAGGCTCGTAGCCGCTACGGCGCGAAGAAGGAGAAGGGCTAATGCCGCGCAAAGGGCCCGCTCCCAAGCACGCTGTCGTCGTCGACCCGGTGTACGGGTCGCCGCTGGTGACCTCTCTGGTCAACAAGGTGCTGATGAGCGGCAAGAAGTCGATCGCGGAGCGGATCGTCTACGGCGCGCTCGAGGGCGCTCGTGAGAAGACCGGCAACGACCCGGTCGTGACACTCAAGCGCGCGCYGGACAACGTCAAGCCGACGCTGGAGGTGCGCAGCCGCCGGGTCGGTGGCGCCACTTACCAGGTGCCGATCGAGGTCCGCGCCGGCCGCAGCACCACGCTGGCGCTTCGCTGGCTGGTCGCCTACTCGCGCGGCCGCCGTGAGAAGACGATGACCGAGCGGCTCATGAACGAGCTGATCGACGCGAGCAACGGTCTCGGCGCGAGCGTGAAGCGCCGGGAGGACACCCACAAGATGGCGGAGTCCAACAAGGCCTTCGCCCACTACCGCTGGTGACCTGTTATGGCTGACGTACGTGCCACTCTGGCCACGACCCGCAACATCGGGATCATGGCCCACATCGACGCGGGCAAGACCACCACCACCGAGCGCATCCTCTACTACACCGGTGTGAACTACAAGATCGGTGAAGTGCACGACGGCGGCGCCACGATGGACTGGATGGAGCAGGAGCAGGAGCGGGGAATCACCATCACCTCCGCCGCCACCACCTGCATCTGGCGTGACCACACCATCAACATCATCGACACCCCTGGCCACGTCGACTTC
>NZ_MOMC01000030.1 GCF_001983105.1 Pseudofrankia asymbiotica
TCAACCCGCCACCAGTCGCGTACCTCATACAGACGATCTACCCGGCGATCAGACCCCGATCCCATCCGACCCCGCGGATTAAAGCTCAGTAACGGGACTGGCCGTTCGGACGCGCCAGGGCCGACACCACCGGGGGCGGCCGTCTCACCACTGGACCCCAAGGCCCTGCATGAGCGCGGCCAGCAGCGCGACCGCCGCTCCGGCGCCGACCCCGACCAGCAGGTAGCTGCATAGCCAGGATGGCGGGCGTTCGCCGCGCATTTCCACCGAGCAACCAGGTCTGCGAGGCAGGTAGAGGACCACGAGCTGGTAGCCGATCGGCAGCGCCCGCCGGACGATGATCTCGTGTGCCCCGCCGCCGGCGTCGGCGTAGACGCAGACGGTGTCGGTCCGCCAGAGGTCGAGCGCGCGCACGCCGCTGCGCCGGACGAGCACCTCCCGGCGGCTCCGCGCGACGGCGACCGTCCGAACGCCGTGGCGCAGGAAATGCCTGTAGGAGCCCACGTCCACGGCGCCGAGAAGACCGAAGGCGAGGACGATCGCGCCGAACACAACCAGCGGTACCCAGATCACCGCGCCACACCTCACCGTCAGTGACGATCACCGGTCTGACCACTGGATTACATGTCGGTCGAATACATGACTCCGCCAGTTTGGTCGGTGCCGGCTGGAATGACTGCTGACAGGGATCCGAGTCGCTCGGCGGTGAGCTGCTTCGTCACGGCTGCGGCGAGCTGGCCGACGTCGACCCGGGACGTGGTGTCAACGCGGATCACCGGGCCGATTCCCAGCGGCTGAGGATCGGCGGCCCACGCGGCCCAGGAGTCGGTCAGGTGACGGGCATCGTCGTATACCGGATGTCGATGTCGTTCCACGTAGCGCTGCCGTGCCACCGCGGCCGGGACGTCGCACCAGACCTCGACCACCGCAGGGTGCCCGCAGCGGGCCAGCCCTTCGACGGCGAACTCCAGGTCGCGGGGGCGAAACCACCACGAATCCAGCAGCGCGTGACCGTCCGTCGCCGCGGCGATGGACCACAGCACGTCCATCGCGATCGCTCCGAGCCTGGCCGCCGGCACGGCATCGTTCACGAGTCCGCTCAACGCCTCCTTGACGACGTCCTTGCCGAGCGCAGGGATCGACAGCTCGGCCGCCAAGCCGGCGGCAAGCGTGCTCTTCCCGGACCCGGGAAGGCCGTTGACAAGGATCACTCCCGCCGCCATAAGGCCATGATCGCAAAGTGGGCGGCGCGCGGCTTCATTTGGCGGGCAGAAACGGACGATAGCCTCGCCCGTCGACTGCCAGGCTTCTAGATCTGTGCTGACGCGGATCCCATCGCGTTGCGGAACACGTTCGACGCCGGCGGCAAGACCGTGGCGGTGGTCACGACGGCGCCCGCGATGTCTACGGCGATGCCCGTCGGATGCCGGTGGTTCGCAAGCTGAAGGGTTGACCTCTCGATGGTCGCTGGACGGTGACAGCTGACCGACGAAGCGGGAGCCTTTCGGGCAGTGCCGCGTTCCCGGCCTGGTCGGCGGCGATGGGCCAACGCGCCGAGGACAGCGTCACGCCCTGGGCCTTCACCGCGGTACGCGCACGGGCGGTGCCCGGTCCAGCGCTGCCCCTTCGACCCGACCCGGCCCGACCACGCGCCCCGGCACCGAACAGGGACGGCACGCGTGTTCCCGGACCACCCCGCCGCCGGCGGTCAGGCGGTCAGGCGGTCAGGCGGTCAGGCGGTCAGGCGGCGAATCCGCGCAGCGCCGTGGCGAGCACCGCGTGCGCCTCCTGGACGACCCGGGTGACGATCTCGCCCGCGGGCGGCACGTCGCGGATCAGGCCCTGGGCGAGCCCCACCCCCCAGATCCCCGCGTCGAGGTCCCCGTTCTCGAAGACGAGGCGACCCCGCGAGCCGGCCACCAGGTCCCGGACGTCGGCGAAGCTCCCTCCGTCGGCGAGCACGCGCACGACCTCGTCGCTCACCGAGTTCTTCGCGACCCGAGCGGTGTTGCGCAGGGGCCGGAAGATCAGGTTGGTGTCCAGCTCGGTCGCCGCGACGATGCGGCGCTTCACCTCGTCGGCGACCGGGGATTCCTGGCTGCACAGGAACCTGGTGCCCATGTTGACGCCGTGCGCGCCGAGCACGAGCGCGGCGGCGAGCCCTCGCCCGTCGGCGAAGCCGCCGGAGGCGATGAACGGGATGCTCAGCGCGTCGGCGGCGGCGGGCACCAGGACGAGCCCCGGGATGTCGTCCTCGCCGGGGTGGCCGGCGCACTCGAACCCGTCGATCGACACGGCGGCGACACCGGCCTTCTCGGCCTTCAGCGCGTGCCGGACGCTGGTGCATTTGTGGATCACCCGCACGCCGTGGTCGCGGAAGAAGTCCAGGTGCGGCTCGGGGCTCGCCCCCGCCGTCTCGACGATCGTGACTCCGGTGTCGACGATCGCGTGGCGGTAGGCGTCGTACGGCGGCGGGTTGATCGACGGCAGGATGGTCAGGTTGACGCCGAACGGCCGGTCGGTCAGCGCACGGGTCCGCGTGATCTCCGTGACGAGGTCCGCCGGGGTCGGCTGGGTGAGTGCCGTGACGACCCCGAGGCCGCCCGCCGCCGAGACCGCCGCGGCGAGCTCCGCCCGGCCGGCCCACATCATCCCGCCCTGCACCACGGGGTGCTCGATACCGAACAGCTCCGTGAAAGGGGTGCGCAGCGCGCTCGCGGCGCTCACGCGTAGAGGTCGCCGCGCTCGGCGCGCTCCACCAGCGAGGCGGGCGGCAGGAAACGGTCGCCGTATCGGTCCGCGAGTTCCCGCGCCCGGCGCACGAAGCCCCGCGGGCCGCCCTCGTACTGGTTGACGTACTGCAGCACGCCACCGGTCCAGGCGGGGAAGCCGATGCCGTAGAGCGATCCGATGTTGGCGTCCGCGACGCTCGTGAGCACGCCCTCGTCGAGACAGGCGACCGCGTCGAGCGCCTCGGCGAACAGCATGCGTTCCTGGAGGTCCGTCAGTGGCACGACCGTCCGGCCCGATCCGTACCTCTCGCGCACGCCGTGCCAGAGGCCGAGGCGCCGGCCGGCCGTGTCGTAGTCGTACCAGCCGGCGCGCTCGCGGCGCCCGGTCCGCCCGCGCGCGACCATCCAGTCGACGACCGGCTCCGACGGGTGCTCGACCCACGCCTGGCCGGCGGCCTCCCGCGCCTCCCGCGCCTCCCGGGTCTCCAGGCGGATCTTCTGGGTGAGCGTGAGGGTCAGCTCGTCGAGCAGCTGCAGCGCGCCGACGGGGTAGCCGGCCTGCAGCGCCGCCTGTTCGACACTCGCCGGCTCGACGCCCTCGCCGACGGCGGCCACGGCCTCGGCGATGAACCTGCCGATCACCCGGGAGGTGAAGAAGCCTCGGGAGTCGTTGACGACGATGGGCGTCTTCCCGATCTGGCGCACGTAGTCGAAGGCCCTGGCGAGGGTCTCGTCGCTGGTCTGGTCACCTCGGACGATCTCGACCAGCGGCATCCTGTCGACCGGGCTGAAGAAGTGGACGCCGATGAAGGCGCTCGTTCGCTTCACGCCCTCGGCGAGCAGCGAGATCGGCAGTGTGGAGGTGTTCGAGCCGAGGACCGCGTCTGGCTCGACGACCTCCTGGATCTCCCGGAACACCTCCTGCTTGACCGGGATCGACTCGAAGACGGCCTCGATGACGAGATCGACGCCCGCGAAGTCCGCCGGATCGGCGGTCGTGGCGATCCGGGCCAGGACGGCATCGGCCTTCTCCTGGCTGGTCCGCCCGCCGGCGACGGCCTTCGCCTCCAGGCGGCGGGCGTAGTCCTTGCCCTTTTCGGCGGCCGGGACGCTCACGTCCTTCAGGACGACGTCGAGGCCGGCCCGCGCGCTCACGTAGGCGATCGCGGCGCCCATCATGCCGGCGCCGATCACGCCGACCTTCCTGGCGGTGTGTCTCGGGTGGCCGGCGGGGCGGCTGCCGCCCGCGTTGATGCTCTGCAGGTCGTAGAAGAACGCCTTGATCATGTTCTTCGCCACCTGGCCGGTGGTGAGGCTGACCAGGTAGCGCGTCTCGATGCGCGCGGCGGTGTCGAAGTCGACGTAGGCGCCCTCGACGGCGGCCGCGAGCGCGGCCCGTGGCGCCGGCAGCGGGGCACCGCGCAACTGCCTGCGCAGTGCGGGTGCCAGCGCCGGCAGCGTCGCCGCGACCCGGGGCTCGCGGACGTCACCGCCCGGCAGCCGGAAGCCCTCGGTGTCCCAGGGCTTCACCGGCGCCGGGTGCTCGGCGATCCACCGGCGGCCCCGCTGCGCCATCAGCGCCGGGTCCTCGACGACCTCGTCCACCAGGCCCAGCTCCAGCGCCTCGCGCGGGCTGAACTTCGTGGCCGGCAGGATCACCTTGCTCAGCGCGGTGTGCAGGCCAAGCATCCGGACGGTGCGCGAGATGCCACCGCCGCCTGGCAGCAGCCCGAGGGAGACCTCGGGCAGCCCGATCTGGGTGCCCGGGAGATCCGTGGCGATCCGGTGGTGGGCGCAGAGCGCGACCTCGAGCCCACCGCCGAGCGCCGTCCCGCCGATCAGCGCGACCACCGGGCGCCCGAGCGTCTCCAGACGGCGCATGTCGGCCTTCATCGCGTCGATGTACGCGGTCTCCTCGGCGGCGCGCGCCGGGTCGCCCGCGCGCAGCCGGTTGAGGTCGCCGCCCGCGAAGAAGCTCTTCTTCGCGGAGGTGAGCAGGACGCCGACGACGTCGTCCCGCTCGGCCTCGAGCCGGTCGACCGCCGCGCGCAGGCCGAGCATGAAGTTGTCGTTCATGGTGTTCACCGGGGCGTCGGGATCGTCCATCGTCAGGGTCACGATGCCGTCGTCGCCGCGGCTGTAGCTGATGGCCGAGCTGGTCACCTGTGTCTCCCGTCAGACGCGCTCGATGATGGTGGCGATGCCCATGCCGGCGCCGACGCACAGCGTCGCCAGGCCGCGGCGACCGCCCGTGCGCTCGAGCTCGTCGAGCAGGGTGCCGAGGATCATGGCGCCGGTCGCGCCGAGGGGGTGCCCGAGCGCGATCGCGCCGCCGTTGACGTTGACCACCTCGCCGGGGATCTTGAGATCGCGCCGCCACTTCAGGACGACGGCGGCGAACGCCTCGTTCAGCTCGAACAGGTCGATGTCCTCGACCGTGAGGCCGGCCTTGGCCAGGGCCTTCTCGGTCGCCGGCGTGGGGCCGGTCAGCATCACCGTCGGGTCCGACCCGGTGACGGCCGTCGCGAGGACGCGGGCCCGCGGGGCCATTCCCAGCCGCTCGCCGATCGCGGCGTCACCGATGACGACCAGCGCCGCGCCGTCGACGATGCCGGAGCTGTTGCCGGCATGGTGGACGTGCTCGATCCGCTCCAGGTGGTGGTACTTCTGGAGGGCGACCGCGTCGAATCCGGCCTGTTCGCCCGGCCCGGCGAAGGACGGGGCGAGCCGGGCGAGGCTCTCGACCGTCGTGCCGGGCCGGCGGTGCTCGTCGGTGTCCAGCACGACCACGCCGTTGAGGTCGGTGACGGGAACGACCGACCTGGCGAACCGCGCCTCGCGCCACGCCGCCTCGGCCCGCTCCTGAGACCGGGCCGCGTAGGCGTCGACGTCCTCGCGGGTGAACCCCTCCAGGGTCGCGATCAGGTCGGCCCCGATGCCCTGCGGCACGAAGTAGGCGTCGTAGGCCGTCGTCGGGTCCTCGGCGAACGCCCCGCCGTCGGAGCCGATCGGCACCCGGGACATCGACTCGACCCCGCCGGCCAGCACGAGGCTCTCGAAGCCCGAGCGGACCTTCTGCGCGGCCAGGTTGACCGCTTCCAGCCCGGACGCGCAGAACCGGTTGACCTGCACGCCGGCGACGGTGTCGGGCAGCCCGGCGACCATCGCCGCCGTCCTGGCGAGGTCGCCGCCCTGCTCGCCGACGGGCGAGACGACCCCGAGGACGATGTCGTCGACGAGGTCCGGGTCGAGGCCGGGCAGGCGGCTGGTCAGCGCGTGGATCAGGCCCACCACGAGGTCGACCGGCTTGGTGGCGTGCAGCGCCCCGCCCCGGTTCTTCCCGCGTGGAGTGCGGATCGCGTCATAGATGAATGCGTCGGGCACGGGGCCCCCTTCTCTCGCGCGGTATTCGCGTCACAGGCCGCTCGCGCGGTATCCGCGTCACAGGCCGCTCGCGCGGTATCCGCTTCACAGGCCCAGGTCGCGGCCGACGATCTCTTTCATGATCTCGGTCGTGCCGCCGTAGATGGTGGTGATGCGTGAGTCGACGTAGTCGTGCGCGATTCGGTATTCGGCCATGTAGCCGTAGCCGCCGTGCAGTTGCAGGCAGCGGCCGACGATGTCGACGAGCTGCTCGGTCGTCCAGAACTTGGCGCCGGCGGCCTCGGCCGCCGAGAGCTCGCCGCGGTTGTGCCGCGTGACCAGGTCGTCGACGTAGACGCGGCTGACCCGAGTGGCGGTGACCATCTGGGCGAGCTCGAAACGGGTGTTCTGGAACGAGCCGATCGGCTTGCCGAAGGCCGTTCGCTCGGTCACGTAGCCGAGGGTGCGCTCCAGCACGCCCTCGGCCGAGGCGACGGCGCCGACGGCGATCGAGAGCCGTTCCTGCGGGAGGTTCCGCATCAGCCCGGCGAATCCGGAGCCCTCCGCGCCCAGCAGGTTGGCGGCCGGCACCCGCACGTCCTCGAAGAAGAGCTCGCTGGTGTCCTGGGCGTGCAGGCCCATCTTCTCCAGGTTGCGGCCGCGGCTGAACCCTGGGGCGCCGGCGTCGACGACCAGCAGGCTGAGCCCCTTGTGCGGGTCCGCGCCGGTCCGTACCGCCGTGACGACGAGGTCGGCGTTCTGCCCGTTCGAGATGAAGACCTTGCTGCCGTTGACGACGTAGTGGTCGCCGTCGCGTACGGCGCTCGTGCGGATGCCGGACAGGTCACTGCCGGTGCCCGGCTCGGTCATCGCGACGGCGACGATCAGCTCGCCGCTCGCGATCCCGGGAAGCCAGCGGGCCTTCTGCTCGTCGTCGGTGAGGTCGGTGAAGTAGGGGATGACGATGTCGTTGGACAGCTCGACTCCGGCCATGCCGTCGGAGACCGGGGTGCGGCCGAGCTCCTCGGCGACGATCGCGTTGAACCGGAAGTCCCGCGTGCCGCCGCCCCCGTACTCCTCGGGGATGTTGAAGCCGAGCACGCCCGCGCGCCCGGCCTCCTCGAACAGCCAGCGGTCGACCTTCCCCTCCGCGCTCCAGCGCTCGGCGTTGGGCCTGGCGTACTTGTCCACGAAGGCGCGGACGGTCGCCCGAAAATACTCGTGATCGTCCTCGTAGAGTGCGCGACGGGTCACGAAGACGCCGCTCATGAAGATCTCCGTTCCAACTGGTAGAGCATTTTCATTCCCGCTCTAGACCGAAATAGAAATGCTTGCCGCCATCGATGACCAGGGCCGGCCTGCCATTGTCGGGGCCGCGGGCCGTGGCCGAGGCGGTGGTCTCGGTCATGCCGTACACGTCGTAGACGCGTGACCCGAGTCCCGCCAGGAACCGGGCGACGTCCGCGTGGCGAGATCGGCCACCACGTGCTCGATCCGGTTGGACGCCATGATCATTACCGGGTCGCCGGGCTCCAGGTCGGCTTCCAGTTCGGCCTCGATGGCAGCGCGCCGCTTGGCGATGTCGGGCATGTTCGATCCTCCAGCCTCACTCAGGTGAACGGTCGCGCTCGGTCGCGGTCGCGCTAGGCGAGCGTGACCGCCAGGCGCCCGGCGTTCATGTAGCCGATCGCCTCGATCGAGATCATGGGATTGACACCCGGCGACGTCGGGAAACACGAGGCGTCCGCGACCACGACGTTCGGCACGTCCCAGGTGGCGCCGTCGGGATCCGTCGCGCTCATGTCCGCGCAGGCACCCATCCGCGCCGTGCCCATGAGATGCAGCGCGGCGATGGCGCACTGGCCGGGGCCGTAGCCCGCCGCGTGGCACGCGGCCACGAACTGTTCGTACGAGCCGCGCCTGCCCGGCTCGTAGGAAGGCCCGGCCTGGTGCGCCGAGTAGATCCGGCGCGCGCCCGCCGCCTCGAGGATCCGCGTGGCGCCCTCGATCCCGRCCTTCAGGTGCGCGGTGTCGTAGGCCGACAGCCGGTAGCGCGCCACCGGCTCGCCGTCCCGCCCGACCGTGACCTCGCCGCTGTCGCGGTCCCGGGTGATGATGCCGACCCCCGCGGTGTGCGTGAGGTCCTTCAAGGCGGCCAGGTGCGCGGCGCCGCCACGCCAGTTCATGAAGCCCTGGAGAGCGGCGGGGTTCCCGGGGCCGGTCTCGTAGATCACGCCGTAGCCGGATCCGTCGAGGTCGCTGTGCTGCCGGGAGTAACGGGTCTGCAGGCCGCCCTCCCAGGGCCGGATCTCCTCGTCGTACACCCCCCAGACGGCGGTCGCGGGGTGCAGTCGCAGGTGGCGGCCGATGTTCGGGTTGGACAGTCCCGAGCGGCGCAGCAGGGCGGGCGTCTGGATGGCGCCCGCGGCGACGACGACCGCGCGGGCGCGGACCGTCACCGCGTGGCCGTCCCGGCTGACGCCCCGGACGCCGACGGCCCGGCCGCCGCGCACGTCGACGCGGCGCACGTCGACGTTCACGACGAGCCTGGCGCCGTGCGCCTGGGCGTCCGCGAGCCAGGTCTTCGTCACCGACTGCTTGGCGCCGAGGCGGCAGCCGTAACCGCACCGGCCGCAGTCGATGCCCATGTCGCAGCCCGCGACGTTGCGCGGCATCTCGTCGACGTGCCAGCCGAGCGCCCGCAGCCCGCGTTCCAGCACCTGGTCGCGCGCCGACGGCGCGCCGTGGTCGAGGTTGACCCCCAGCCGCCGGGCCACCGCGTCCAGCGCCTCGGAGAACTCGTCGCCGTCGAACTGCTTGGCGCCGTGCGCCGCCCACTGCGCCCGGATGTCCGGCGGGGTCGGGAAGGACGTGGTCCAGTTCACGACCGTCCCCCCGCCCAGGCACGAGCCGGCGACCAGGGCGACCTGCCCCTCGGTGGTCACCGCCGGGCCGGCCGCGTACAGCCGGCTCAGGCCCGACAGCTCGCCGCCGTCGAAGTCGGCGTCGTCGTAGTAGCCGCCGCGTTCCAGGACGACGACGTCCAGGCCGGCGCCGGCCAGGACACCGGCCGCGGTGCCGCCGCCGGCACCCGAACCGACGACGACGACGTCGCAGTCGAACGTGGTGTCCGAAGACGGGGTCACGGGCGCGAGCGGGGGCCGCGGGGCGTCGGTCCGCGGGGCGTCGGTCCGCGCGCCCAGCGGGCCGGGGTAGCCGATCGCGGCCCAGACCGGCGACGAGCCGCCGGGGCCGGGCGCGAGGAGGTAGGCCGACGTCGCCAGCGAGCGCAGGGCCTGGAACATCACCCGTCTGTGCTCCGACGGCGATCCCCCGAGACCCAGCAGGGCGTCCTCGCGGGCCGCGGCGGACAGCTCGCCGAACCGTCGCGGCCCGGCGCCGAGGACCAGGCCCATGAGCCGGGTGTCCCACAGCGACAGCAGCGCCGACACCTGCCGGCGGTCGGCTGCCCGGGGCAGGCTGGCCACCAGCGCCTCGGCGACGTCGAGCGCGCCGAGCGCGCTGGCGGCCGGAACGGCCGCGCCGTCGCCGGGGGCGAAGGTGTCGCAGATGGCGGCGAGTGCCGCGCGCTGGCGGGCGGTGAGCGCCAATGTGCCCTCCCTGTCGGATCTCGGCTGGCGGCCGTCAGCTGGCTCGGCTGTCAGCGGCCGAAGTAGGCGTGCTGGATCTGCTGGCGGTCGGCGCGCGGCGCGGCGGCCGGTCCGCTCAGGGCGACCCGGCTGTGGCGCAGGACCACCGCGTCGTCGGCCGCCGACAACGCCTGGTCGATGTACTGCTCGACCAGGACGACCGCGACGTTCGCCTTGTCCGCCAGGTTCCGCGGCGTGGGCATGAGCGCCTCCGTCCGCCGAACACGGGTGTGAAGCCAGTCACGAGCGAGAAGGTAGTAAATAATGAGAATGACGTCAACCTCTTCTTCATGAGGGTGAGAGACCCCCGTCGGGCCCCGGGCGGCGGGGCTGGGCTCGTGACCGCCGGCCACCGGGGCCAGGCGAGGCACGCCGTGGACGGCGTCGCGGGACCGTGGACGGCGGGAGTGGGCTCGTACTATCGCCTACAGATCGCGGACGGCGCGGCTGTCCGCCCGGACCGTGCCTTGGGGCCGAGATGAGGTGGGTCTGTGCCGACCAGCGGGTCTGTGCCGACCAGCGGGTCTGTGCCGACCAGCGGGTCCGTGCCGACGTCGGCCACCGGCCGCGACGTGTCGGACGCCCAGGACGGCCCCCGGCGCAGGCGCAACGATCCCCGTCGCGAGACCACGCCGCGCCGCCTCGTCGAGGCGGCGCGGACCGTTTTCGAGCGGGATGGCTTCTACAACGCCCGGTTGTCCGACATCAGCGCGGAGGCGAAGGTCGCGTCCGGGACGCTGTACAACTACTACCGCTCGAAGCACGACCTCCTGCACGAGGTCATGAAGGACGTGTCGGCCGAGCTGACGGCGCTGGCGGCCGACCGGGTCAGCGCCCAGCTCGACCCGGTCGGCCGCATCGAGGAGGTCAACCGGATCTACATCGAGGCCTTCCAGCGCAACGCGCACGTGCTGCGCGCGGTGTACCAGGCCCGCGACGACGACGAGCGGCTGAAGGCCCAGTGGCAGGAGGTGGCCGAGCACTTCCAGGACCGGGCGACCCGCGCGATCGCCGGCTGGCAGACGGCCGGCCTGGCCTACGGCGACCTCGACCCGCGGCACACCGCGCACGCGCTGACGCTGATGGTCGAGCGACTGGTCATGGCGTGGTCCTACGAGGGCGTCGACTACGACCGAGAGACCTTGATCGACACGATCAACAAGATCTGGGCGAGGTCACTCGGCCTGCCGAGGCCCCAGGCCGCGCCTGGACACCCCGTATCCGAGCACCCGGAGCCCGAGCACCCGGCGCCGGCCCAGCCACCGCTGGACTGACGCGGGCCACCCAGCGCCAGGCGTCGGGGTTCGCCGGTCACGGGATGGCGGCCGGCTTCGCCACCTGCCGCCGCGGCCGACGCGCCAGACGCCGGCCCGTGCCGGCCGAACCTCGGCCCCCGATGATCGCGGTGCGGATCGGAGAGGCCGCGGGACGCTCAGAACCCTGAGTGCGATGGGCCGCCCGCCGCCGGGTATCGAGGAAAATTCGCAGGTCGGAGGCCTGTCGCCACGTTTTGGCAGGCGCGCCTCGCCGCCCCTTAGGACAAAGGTTGACGTCAGCCTCAATCTTAGCTACCTTTCCTCGCGAGTGATGTACGGCACACTCGTGCGGCTCGGGCGGGGCGCGGCTCCGACCCGGACCCAAGACCCTGTCTCGAGAAGCGGGGAGCCCATGCGGACACGAGGGAGGGCGCCAGCCTCCAAGGGGGTCGGCCCGGACCCATCCCGGCCCCGCCGTTCGATGCGGCCCGGGAATCCGGCTTCTGTCGCGTTCATAGTGCCGACGGCTCTCACCCGACGATCTCGCCTGGATCCGCACCATCGACCGCGGTTACCGGCCCCGGCCATTATCGCCACGGCCGGAGCCTGGTTCACACCGGAAGAACCGTGCAATGCCGCGAACGACCACGCCGTAACGGCTGTCCCCACTCGTCCGACGAGTGTCCCCTTCTCTGTCGTCCTGTTGCGTCGATATGCCGCGGCAGGTGTCTTCAGTGCCGCTGTCCTCGGGAAGCAGGTAAGGAAATGAGCGATCTCAGCAGGAGAGGCGCCCTGACTCTGGGCGCCGCGCTTGGCCTGGTCGGCGTGACGGACCTGGTGGCTCCGGGCTGGAGCTGGGCGGCATCGGGGTCCGTCGCCGGTACCGGTGCGGGCACCGATCCCCAGCGGGTCTGGGACGACACCATCGACAGGATCATGGCTTCCGTCGTCGACAATGGCCAGGTGCCCGCGGTCAATGCGGCCATCCGTCCCTGGGTGAACAACAAGGATCCCCTGCCGACCGGCCTGCCGACCGATCTCGCCACCTACTTACAAACGGCGACCAAGTTACCGTCCTGGACCAACATGACCCTGCTGCGGCAGGCGGCCGACTTCAACCGGCGCAAAGACACGTACACGTTCATGCTGTACGGGCTCGGCAGCGGAATCATGAGCACCGTCATCCCTCGTGAGGCCAGGTCGGTGTACTGGTCGAAGGGCGGCGCCGACATGAAGGACCGGGCGGCGAAGACCTTCACCTTCGGATATGACCTGAGCCAGCTGGGCGCGTTCGAGCCGTCCGGACAGTTCATCGTCACCGCGAACAAGACGCGCCTGGTGCATGCCACCGTCCGTCATCTCCTGCCGCAGTCGCCCCAGTGGAAGGCAGGGGCGACCGAGACGGTCCCGATCAGCAACGGCGACATCCTCGTCACCTTCCACAGCCTGGGCACTTTTGTGTACACCAAGCTGAAGGAGTGGAAGGTCCCGATGTCGACCGCCGAGGCGAATGCCTTCCTCCACATGTGGCAGGTGGCCATCTCGTTGCTCGGCGTGAGGGACGAGTACATCCCCAAGACCTGGGCCGACGCCCAGGCCCAGTCGGCCCAGGTGCTCTCGCCGATCCTCATGCCCACCACCGAGGGCAGGRCTCTCGCCGAGGTCCTGCTCGGGCTCGTCTCGGAGATCGACCTGGGCGTCACCCGCGGCYTCCTCAACGAGTTCGTCCGCTACACGCTCGGCGACACGGTGGCCGACTGGCTCAAGCTGCCGCGTGACCTGGTCTCGGCCGGCATCATCAAGGTCGGCTGGCCGGCGTACATCCTGTTCCGCGAGGGCCTGCTCCCGATCATGCCGGTCAACTTCTACCTGTTCGACCAGTTCATCAGAGCGATCGCCATGGCGTTCCTCAACGGGGGTACCTCGACGCAGGCCACCCCCATCACGATCCCCGACGTCAACCGCCCCACGTCGTGACGCCCGTCGCCTGACGCRGGCTGGATGCCCCACGGCGMCACGTCCGCGGGGCATCCGGTTGGCGGGCCGGGACGAACGGACGACCTACCTCAGCGGTCGCGCGCGGGCGGCTCCGGCGGTGTGCCGTAGCGGAGCCGGTGACGGCCGGYCAGGCGGTGCGGCCCTGCTCGATCATGGTGAGGGACCGGCGGCGTCATCGCCACCGCCGTGTTCGCCGTCGTCCCGCAGCATCAGCTGCCGGGAACAGCCGGTCGAGCCCATGCGTTCAGCGTGACGTTCTGGTGGCCGGCCGCGCTGGCCGCCATGGCTCTGATCCCGGCTCTGGGCCTGAAGACCCCCATGGCGGAGCCGAAGGGAGCGCGGAAGTGAGCATCGAGCTGAACCACACGATCGTCTGGTCGTCCGACCGCGACGCCACCGCCACTTTCCTCACCGAGATCCTCGGCCTGCCGGAGGCGCCGGTGTACGGGCCGTTCCGCGTCGTACAGGTCGCGGGCGTCAGCCTGGACGTCGGCCAGGCCACCGGCGAGGTCCACCCGCAGCACTACGCCTTCCTCGTGGGCGACCGCGAGTTCGACGAGATCTTCGGCCGCATCCGCGACCAGGGCCTGACCTGGTGGGCCGACCCGATGCGCACCCGCCGCGGCGAGATCAACCACCACGACGGCGGCCGCGGCGTCTACTGGGAAAGCCCCGACCGGCACATTCTGGAGATCATCACCGTCCCCTACGGTGGCGCCGCCGCCACCACGTGAGCTCACCGGCCGACCGACCACCCCGGACGGCGCCCAGCGGAGCCGCCGGCTTGCCGCCGGGGTCAACGGCGACGCCGGCCGACGGTGACTGTGATTGTCGGACGCGCGTGGCGGGTGCGTCAGTTCTTGCGGCCGACGCCGCCGTAGGCGGGAACGATCATCTCGGTGGGCGTGCCGGGGTCCGGCCGCCAGCGGTTGACGAGCTGGATCCCGGGCTCGACCATGTCGAGTCCCTCGAAGAACCGGGCGAGTTCGTCGGCGCTGCGAGCCTGCGCGGCGATCCCTCGGCTGTGGTACGCGTCGATCATCTGCGCCATGGAGGGGGTGTGGTCGGCGGTGGCGTGGGTGACCACCAGGTGACTGCCGGCGGGCACCGCTTCGAGCAGCCTACGGACGATGCCGTACGGGTCCTGGTCGTCCGGGAAGAAATGCAGGATCGCGACAAGGCTGAGCACGACCGGCTCGGACAGGTCGATGGTCTCGGCCAGTTCGTCCGAGGCGAGGATCTTCTCGACGTCGTGCAGATCGACATCGAGATAGGCGGTGCGGCCGGCAGGGCTGCTGGTCAGCAGAGCCCGTGCGTGCGCGAGCACGATCGGGTCAGTAACTACTAACACACGAAGAGTCGCGCCGGCGACGTGGTGGGGTGGGAGGTTTCGGGAGATCAAGTCTGTCATGCGCTGCACCCCTCGGCGGGGTGTGCGGGAGGGTCGGCAGCGCGTGGTTGCTTGGGTGGGATGATCGGTGTGTGGTTGACGGGGTTTCCGGTGGTGGGGTGCGGACGTGGGATTTCTTTGTGTCCTATACGGGTGCGGATCGTCGGTGGGCTGAGTGGGTGGCCTGGCAGTTGGAAGACGCCGGCTATCGGGTGTTGATTCAGGCGTGGGATTTCGTTCCCGGTTCTGACTGGATGTTGGGTATGGACCAGGGCGTCAGGTATGCCCGGAAGATGATCTCCTTGCTGTCGCCGGCTTATCTGAGGTCGGTCTACGGTGCACAGGAGTGGCGGACGGTCCTGGCCGCTGACCCCGAGGGTTTCGCTCGGAAGTTGTTGCCGGTGCGGATCGAGGAGTGCGACCGGCCGGGTTTGCTGCGAACTGTGGTCGGCTTTGATTTGTTCGGTTTGGCGCCGGAGGCGGCCCGCGCGTATCTGCTTGAGCAGGTGGGACACAGCTTGTCGGGTCGGGCGAAGCCTGCTACGGCCCCGGAGTTCCCGGTACTGGTCCGGCCAGCGCCCCCGGTCGGTGAACCTGACTTCCCACCCGCGCAAGATCCAGGATCGTCGCTGGGCGCGTTCGGCGCCAAACTGGCCACCCTCACCGGCCACACCGACACGGTGTTGTGGGGCATGTTCTCGCCGGGTGGCGCCCTGTTCGCCACCGGCGCCAGCGATGGGACGGTCCGGCTGTGGGATATGCCCAGCGGTCGGGAA
>NZ_MOMC01000031.1 GCF_001983105.1 Pseudofrankia asymbiotica
GCCCTGCTCGCCACCGGCCACGAAGACGGGACGGTCCGGCTGTGGGATATGCCCAGCGGTCGGGAACGCGCCACTGTCACCGGCCACACCGACACGGTGTTGTCGGGGGTGTTCTCGCCGGACGGCGCCCTGCTCGCCACCGGCTCCCGGGATGGCGCGGTCCGGCTGTGGGATATGCCCAACGGTCGGGAACGCGCCACTCTCGCCGCCGTGGCGTCGCAAGGGGTGTTCTCGCCGGACAGCGCCCTGCTCGCCACCTTCTCTGGCGACGAGACGGTGTGCCTGTGGGCGATCACTTGATCTCCACGCCCATGCTGTGGCTGAGGGGTGGCCGCGAACCCCAGCGAGCGTGTGTACAACCCGACTTGAAACGGTCGTTGTCCGCGTAGACCACCCGGRCCTCGGGGATGATCTGCTGCGCGACCTCGTKCAGGTTCGGCCTGGTCGGGATGCCGGTGYCGATGTCGAGGAACTGGCGGATGCCCAGCTCGCCCGCCAGGTAGCGGACCGCGCGGTGCATGAAYGCCCGGTTCTGCTGGGCACCGGTCCGTCYGTCCGGGAACGCGGCGAGAACCTGTTCCGCGGCCTCGCGGTCGGCGGGGAAGTTGTCCTTGCCACCCAGGTAGTAGTCGTACATGCGGGCCGTGTGCGCCTGACCGGCGTCCAGATGATCCCGGACCGGGACGCCCTGTGCCGAACTCGTCCAGTCCCAGTCAGGACTGCCGATCGATTGCGAACCGTCCGTCTGGGCCACAATGCCCCCTCATGGCCAACGATCGACACGATTCACCCTAACCGGCGAAGACGCCGCGTCTCCAGGGTGTCGCGCTAAGCACCGGGCCGCCGCACAGCCGTCGGCAGCAGCCCAGCGAGAAGACGACGTCGTCGCCGTCCCGTTCGCCGCCGCCTGTCGCCGCGGCCCCATGGCGTTCGGGCCATGCCGCCCGCGTCACCCGCGTCGAGCACCTCGCCCTCGCGGCCCCGCATCTCCGAGAGCGTCGGCTGACGCGAGGTGCCCGCACCGCGGCCTCGCCTGGCGGCGCGGCGGCTTACCCCCGCCACGCCACTGGGCACAACCCCGTTGTTCTCATCCACGGGTATCTGCTGGCCGGCCGCCCCGGGGAACGGCGCGCACACGTTCCGCTCAATGCTGGATATCGCGACATCACCTATTTCCAAGTCGCTACGCCACGCGGTCCTGATTAACATCTTTCGCCTGGAGGACGAGCTATGACGACGGGTTTTTCCCATGTGTCCGCACCTACCCGGTACGCCGAGGCCAACGGCGTCCGTTACGCCCACCGGCGGTTCGGCGGCGGTACCGGAACACCCCTGCTGTTCCTGCAGCATTTTCGTGGCGGGCTTGACCATTGGGATCCGGCGGTGACCGACGGGCTGGCCGCCCACCGGGAGGTGATCCTCCTCAACAACGCGGGGGTCGCCAGCTCCACCGGCGAGACACCGGACATGTTCGACACGATGGCGGACAACGCTGCCCAGTTCGTCGACGCGCTCGGCCTGGCGCGGGTCGATGTGCTGGGGCTGTCGATAGGCGGGGCGGTCGCCCAGGAGCTCGCACTGCGTCGCCCCGAGCTGGTCCGACGTCTGATCATCGCTGGGTTCAAGCCGCGCGCGGGTGAGGTCGAGGGCACGGCGCCCGACATGATCGAGGTCGCCACCCGGAACGAGGTGCCGACCCTGGGGGACTTTCTCTACCTGTTCTTCGAACCGTCCGAGACGAGCCAGGCCGCCGGCCGGGCGTTCTGGGAGCGGCGCCACCGGCGCACTGTCGACGTCGACCCGCTGACGACGAAGGAAACGATGGTCGCCCAGCTCACCGCCATGGAGGAGTGGGCCCAGCAGCGAGGCGAGCGCTATTCGGAGCTGGCCCGGATCACGGCGCCGACCCTCGTGGTCAACGGCCGCCGAGACATCATGATCCCGACGATCAACTCCTACATCCTGGCCCAGCACATTCCGAACGCCCAGTTGGTCCTCTACCCGGACTCCGGCCACGGATCGATCTTCCAGTACCCCGACCTGTTCGTCAGCCAGGCGGCGCGGTTCCTCGACGCGGAACATCCGTTCACCTGAGGTCTTCGGGTTGTTCGGCACGCCAGAGACCAGGCGGCCCGGTCCGCGGCGCCCCCAAGCCGGGACGGAAACGACCCGGCGAACACCAGAGCCATGCAGATGATCGGCGCGGCGTACGCGATCCTCGCCAACCATCGCAAGCAGTACGGCTCTGTCGAAACGCCTCACACCAACGACCCGCCGGGCACGGACGGAAATCTCTCGCCCAAGTACGCACAGGGATCCTCGCCCGAGGGCGACGAGACGGTCGCGAGAGCCCAGGAACAGCGGCAGCGCATGCACCTCCTGCAGGCGGGGCATGCGCGCCTGATCGCCGTCCGCGGCCGGCGCAAATCATTCGATACCGGCCAGGTTGTGTGGGATGGTCGGGGCATGTCGGCGACCGCGGCGCACACCGAGTACGGAAACCGGGATCTGGCCCTGACCGGGGAGATCCTGCGGACTGTCGTGGGCTCCGGGCTGCACGGGATCGCGATCGCGGGGACCGACGACCACGACGAGATGGGTATCTTCGTCGAGCCCGCCAACCATGTCCTGGGAATGGCCGGCCGGTTCGAGCACTATGTGTACCGGACCCAGCCAGAAGGGGCGCGTTCCGGTCCCGGCGACACCGACCTGGTGATTTACGCCCTCCGCAAGTACCTGCGGCTCGCCACTCAGGGAAACCCGACCGCCCTGTTGCCGCTCTACGCACCCGCGGACGCGGTCGTGGTTCTGACGCCGCTGGGCGAGGAACTGCGCGCGCTGGCGCCCGCTGTCCTCTCCCAGCGAGCGGTACGCCGTTTCCTGGGCTATCTCGCAGGTCAACGGGCCCGCATCGGCGGTCAGGCCACGCCCGCGGGCAGGGGCCTGGCGGCGCGGCACGGTGGGCGGGCGCGCCCGGAACTGGTCGCCAGGTACGGCTACGACGTCAAGTTCGCCTCGCACGCGCTGCGGCTCGCGTTCCAGGGTCGTGAGGTCGCCACCCACGGCCGCCTCACGCTTCCCATGCCCGATGACGAACGCGAACGGGTCCTGCGGGTCAAGCGTGGCGAGGTCCGCGACGTCACCAGGGTCCTCGATGAGATCGCCACCGTCGAATCCGAGATCACCACTCTGCTCGAGACCGGCCGCACCCCGCTCCCCCCATCCCCAGACCTGGCCGCGATCAGCGACTGGTCCACCGACGCCCACCGCCGCCACTGGGGCTGGACCTCCGCCTGACCCGGCCCAACCGGCCGGGCGGCCCCTGGACTCGGCCGCGCAGGTCGGGTCACCAGTGGAACGTCACGAGACGTCGTGCTGCGCGGTGACGATGCTCCATCCTGGCCCGGCAGGGTGGGGCATCGTCAGGCCGTCGCCTCTACGGTCGCGCGGCGGTATCGCTGGTTTGGGCTGTGACGCGGGGAGGTGGATGTGACCTTTCCGTCGGCGAGAAGCCCGTCCAGCGTTTTCGTGTCAAGGGGACCTGTCCAGCCATCGTCGGTCAGGTCGACCTGGACAGGGCCGGTCGACGTGGCCTCGTCACCGACGACGACCCGACCACGAACCGCCGGCGGCCTTCACCGATGCGCGATTCCCTTGGACATCAAGCCCCGCGCGGACCGCGGCGACATCAGGCCCGAACACTCCACGGTCCCGGTGCGGGACAACGCGGCGGCCATCGCGCCGAACATCGTGAAGGCATGGGTCCCACGTGATCCGGTCATCAAGGCCGTCGAAGCCAGGGATGGCGAGTGCGTTCCGTTGCTATCGACGCGCAGGAACCGATACGCGGGCGCAACACGGGCTCGCCGCGAGCCAACCAGATGCCCGGTCCAGGCGTCACAGCGAGTCAGAATCGAGTGTGGAGGCCTCGGCACTTAAGTGCCATCACTCGGAGAGCCAACTCAGCAGCCGACGTCCGCGTGGACGCGGCAGCCCTCACCCGCCCACCCACCCCACTTTGGACAACGACCTGTTCAGAGGGATGTCGGTAGATCATTCAGAAGGGCACCGCGGCCGAGCCTCCCGCCTCGGACCACTTCCACCCATCTCGCCTACGGCATCTTGCGTCGAGAACTAATTGTTTGACCGTTGACTTTTCGTCACCCAAAGTCCTTGATCGATACATGGACAACGCGTTAACAGCAAGTTGCCCGGTGGATCACGGGACGCGGAAGAGGTGGCGTGATGCAACTACTTTCAGCGACATCGGTTGGTTACCGTGACGGCGCCACCGCACACCAGGCTCACGCCACCGCGCGCCAGGCTCCAGGCAGGTTCCGGACCTGGCTCACTCGCATCGCGCCTGTTCTGCCGGTATTGATAATCGCGCAGTCGCTCGTGTGCCCCCCGGCTTCCGCCCAGACGGCGGCCACGCCAGCTCATCTCGTGGAGGCGAGCTTCTCGCCAGCCGGTCAGTACGCCACGACGACCCAGGTCGTGGCGGACGCCGCGGGCGCCGCGCAGTACCAGGTCTTCCGTCCCGCTGACTATTCGACGCTCGGGTTCCTGAGCCCGATCATCACCTGGGGAAACGGTACCGGTGGCGCCCCCGACCTGTACTGCGTCCTGCTGAGCCATCTGGCGTCGTATGGGTTCACGGTGATCGCCCCGGTGCGGCCGAACACCGGCAGCGGCACGGCGATGGCGGCGGCGGTGCGTTACCTGATCGCCCAGGCCGGCGCCGGCGGGAGTGTCTTCCAGGGCCGCCTCGACGTCGACAGCGTGGCCGCGGCCGGCCATTCCCAGGGAGCTGGCGGCGCGATCCGGGCGGCCACCAACAACCGGACGTTGATTGACACCGTCGTCACGTTCTCCCTGCCCAACAAGATCTGGGTCGCGGCGAACCCGGACTGCCCGACGAAGAACGACTGCATGTACGACCCGGCCCAGCTGAGCCAGCCGGCCTTCTTCGTCGCGACGCACGGCGTCTTCGACTCGCTGATCGCGAGCGTCTCGACCGAGCGTGYCTTCTACAACCAGATGCCGGGCCACGCCGTGCTCGGCCTCATCCAGAACTCGGACGGAAGGAAAGCCGACCACAGCTCCATCGAGGACCGCTACGGCCCCGCGGGCTTCCTCGGCTACGTCACCGCGTGGCTGTGCGCCCAACTGCGTGGCGATGCCACGGCGGCGGCAGCGTTCGGCGGCGCGCGACCCGAACTCGTCAGCAACACCAACTGGCCCGACAGCGCCGCCAAGTAGAGCGAGCCAGGAACCGTGTAGGCGAAGATGTCGAAGACGCCCAGGCTGAGACTCACGTTCTCCTCTGTCCGGTCGGTCGCGTCCCATCCTGCGCGGAGTCGTCAGTCCGCGCGCAGCTGGTCCACCAGCCAGCCGACCGGGCCGACGCGGATCGCGAGCCGTAGCACCGTCGCCGCCCACCCCGGGAGGTCGCCGTCGTCGTCGCGGCGGTCGACGGCATGGCCGAGGCCCTGCCGGATGGCGGGTGTGAGCTCGCCGTTCGAGAGGGGCAGCCGCGGCTGGCCGCTTTCCGGCAGCAGGGTCAGCAGCAGCGCGGCCCGGCTCGTCCTGAGCTCACAGGCCGCCCCGTCGAGGGTGTCGAGCGCGACCTGTTGGACGAACCCGTCGGCGCCGCCGAGCGCGAACGCGGGCTGGGTCGTGCAGGGATCGGGCACGGACAGGGTTCCCCGCCCACCGGAGCGGAACGTCGAAGCTGTGAGCGCGATCGCCAGCACGGGCGCCAGGATGACGGCGACCGCCCTCGTCGCCCGTCCGAGCCGGGCAGGGCGGGCAGGGCGGGCAGGGCGGGCAGGGCGGGCAGGGTGTGGCGTCGGCCCGCGCGGTGCCGGTACCGACCATCGCCCTGGCCCGATCCGCGACGCCGGTATCAGCGCGAGGAGCGCGAACAGGGCGCACAGGGCGAGCGAGTTCCGGAAGGCGCCGGTGACCGCCGTCGTGATGATGCCGGACAGGGTGTGTTCGAGGGTGTCGAGGCTGCCGTCGGGCGCCACCTGGTCGAACACCTTGTCCAGGTCGGGCAGCTCTCCAGTGGGCGTGTCGCCCAGTGCCTCCCCCAGCGAGCGGGCAAGCGAGACCTTGTCGCCCAGCGGCACGGGCTCGCTCAGCCCGGCCTCGGTGCCAGCCATGATCGCGTCGTCGAGCCGAGTGGTCAGCGAGGAGGCCAGCAGGGGGGTGACCACGGCGAGGGCGAGCACGAGACCGGCGTGACGCGCGGCGACCGAGACGGTGCCGTCGAACGCCAGGCGCGGGCCGAGACGGATGGACGCCTCGGTGAGTGTGGGGACCGCGAGCCCCAGGCCGAAACCGGTCACGGCGAGCGCGGCGGCGGCCGTCGCCCAGCCCTTGTCGGGGACCAGGGCGAGGGTGGCAAGCCCGCCGGCGACGGTCACGCAGCCGGCCAGCGCCAGCGTGCGCGGCCGGCGCCCGGCCGTGACGTAGCGACTGGCGAGGGTGCCGACCGGGAGCACGGTCGCCACGGCGGCGGCGGTCAGCGGCGTCGCGCCCCAACCGTTGATCATCAGGAGGATGACGAGGAACAGCGCGCCGACCAGCGCCGCCGAGACCAGCGCCAGCCCCACGTGCGCGGCGACCAGCCGCGACGGCCGCGTCTCCCCGGCGTGCGCCAGGCCGGGTGGGCCCGGAACGACGGCGGGCGCGGATGGGGGCGCGGCCCGGGCGGCGCGCGGCAGCGCCACGATCGCGGCCGCGGCCAGCGGGGCCTGGACGAAGAAGATCGCCCGCCAGCTGAACAGCTCGGTCAGCAGGCCACCCGCGGCGGGCCCGAGCGCCGACCCGACCGCGGCCGCCGCCGACCAGGCCGCGAGGCCCGCCTTGTCCGATCCGGCGAGCCGCGCGAGCAGCGGGAGCGAGCCGGCGAGCAGGAACGCCGCGCCGGCGCCCTGGACGACGCGCAGCCAGGTCAGCGACCCGAGCGAGCCCGCGGTGGCGCATCCCAGGGACGCGAGGAGGAACACGACCAGGCCAAGGGCGGTCAGCGCGAGCCAGCCGCGCCTGCGCACGAGCGGCAGGACGGGAACCGCCGCGAGCACGATCGCGACGTTGTAGCCGGTCACCACCCACGAGACCGCCGACACGGTCGAGTCGTACTCGGCGAGCAGCTCCGGCGCGGCGAGCACGACGATCGAGGCGTCCGCGAAGGCGACCGCCACGGCGAGCGCCAGCAGCCAGCCGACCACCGGCAGCGCCCCCTCACCCGCACCACCTCGCCGCGGCCGCGTCGTGCGTCCTGGCCAGGGAGCGGTGACCGCCGGGAGGGTCACGGCCGGCACCTCCGCGGCGGACCGGGCACACACGGGCGGGCGCACCGCGCGGGGCCGTCGTCTGTCGTCACGGGAACCAGCGTCCCCGCTGTCGACGCCCCGGTCACTGGTGCTGACCCGACATGTCGCCCTGCTAACACCCGCGCCAGGATCCAGGTCGGCGCCGCTTCTGGATCGAGGACGCGACGGCCTGGAACCTCGTGGATCGCCGTGGCGAGCGCCAACCGCAGGCGCGGGGCGGCCGGCGTCAGAACTGCAGGGCGGTGGCGAGATCCCGGCCGATCCGTTCGACCACCGCGAGGTCGAGCCGGTAGTGCGCGTAGCGGCCGCTGCGCTCCACCCGCGCCAGTTCCAGGTCGCGCAGGACCCGCAGGTGGCGGGAGACCTGCGGTCGGGTCATCCCCAGCCGGTCCGCGAGGTCGGCGGTGGTCATGGCCTGGCGCGCGATCAGCCGGCACAGCCGTACCCGGCTCGGGTCGGTGAGCGCGAGCAGGCGGGCGCGGGCCAGGGTGACGCTCACCACCGGGGCCCGCACCGGGAAGTGCACGACGGTTGGCAGCCTGGGCTCGTTCTTCACCAGCAGGTGCGGAGTGCCGTACCGGGTCGGGATGAGCAGGACCGGCGTGCGCGCCGGGCTGAGCACCGCGTGGTGCACCTTGTCGAAGACGACCCGCGCGGGACCACCCGCTGCCAGCCCCGCGGGACGCGTCAGGCGCGCGCTGGACGGGCTGAGGGAGATCAGCGCCGCCGCCGGGCCCTCGTCGGCGAGCAGGCGGCGTACCCGGTGCGCGGCCAGGGTGAGAACGGGTTCCGTCGCGGCCCACAGCGTGCCGAAGAAGACCTGGCGGCACAGGTCGAGAAAGCGCAGGACGTCGGAGCGCAGCAGCTCGGCGTCACGCAGCAGGTCGTCGGCGAGAGCTGGATGGGGCTCGGGCAGCGCGGCCGCGGTCTGGCGCAGGACGGCGGCCTGGCCGGAGTCGCGCAGCACCCGCCTGAAGTCGAAGCCGCGGTATCCGCTGACGCAGGTGTAGGCGGTCAGCTCGGCGAACCGGTCCAGGGACAGCTGGGACAGCGGCACATCCAGGGTGAGCCCGCCGGGCACGGAGCCGCCCGGCGCCGGCCCGCCGAGGCCCGGGTAGAAGGCGCGCCACCGCAGCGCCGTCCACAGCGGCGCGAAGCGGCGCAGCCCCGCCCGGAAGGCGGGTGGGGCTGTCCGGACGACCGCCGCCGCCCAGCCCGCGTGGTCGGCGTGGTGCGCGTGTTCGGTCAGCACGTGCAGGCTCGCGGCCAGCTCCGCCAGCGGCGACACGGCGACGGGGAACCGGTCAGGACCGGCCCCGTCCAAAACGATCACGACCGACATGGCCGGGCCTGACACCGTCGCCCGCGACTCACCTCGTCACCCGCCGGCCGCCCCGCCGGCCATGACGGCTTCCAGCTCCGGCCTCGCGTTCTCCGTTCCCGGCCCCGCGTTCTCGGTTCCCGGCCTCTCGTCCTCGATCCCCGGCGCCACGGCGTCCGCCCGCGCGGTGACCTCCGCCCGCGTCGCGGCGAACTCGGCGCGCGCGGCCGCGAGCAGCTCCGGGTCGGTGAGCAGGCCGGTGACGACGCGGGCCAGCCCGGCCGCCGCGACCTGGGTGCGGTCGTGGGCGAAGGGGGTCCCCGCCGCCAGCCGCATCGCCTCGGAATGGCCCGGTGTCCCCGCCTCGGCGATCTGGATGTAGGGATGGATGACCGGCAGCAGCCGCCCGAGGTTGCCGATGTCGGAGGATCCCGCCGGGCTGTCCGGCCCGCCGGCGGCGATGGGCACGCCGAGGGCACGCACCGCCTCGGCGAAGCGCTCCGCCAGCACCAGGCTGTCGCGGCGTTCCGCGTACATCGGACCAGTCTCGCCTACCTCGGCCCGCGTCCCGGTCGCCAGCGCCGCGCCCTCGGCCGCCCGGCGGACCCGCGTCACCAGTTCCAGCGCCTCGGCCGCCGTGCGGTCCCGCACGTACAGATCCACGGCGGCGTGCGCCGGGACGACGTTCGGCGCCTGCCCGCCGTCGGCGACGACGCCGTGGATCCGGGCGGTCGGCGGCACGAACTGGCGCATCGCGTCGAGCGCGGTGAGGAACACCTGCGCTCCGGCCAGCGCGCTGCGGCCCAGCCACGGCGAGGTCGACGCGTGTGCGCTCACCCCGGTGAAGGCGATTCGCAGGTGCGCCGCCGCGAGCCCCGGCCGGGTGGTCAGCGACCGGTCGCCCGGATGGAACATCACCGCGGCGTCCACCCCGTCGAACACCCCGGCCTCGGCGAGCCGTACCTTGCCCGCGCCGCCCATCTCCTCACCGGGCGTGCCGATGACGGCGACCGTGCCCGGATGGTCGGGCAGCGCTCGTACCGCGGCGATCGCCGCGGCCACTCCCCCGGCGGCGATGAGGTTGTGGCCACAGCCGTGCCCGACTCCGGGCAGCGCGTCGTACTCGGCGAGGACGGCGATCCGCGGGCCGGGGCGGCTTCCCTGGTGCACAGCCACGAACGCCGTCTTCAGCCCGCCCGCCGGCGTCCGCACCGTGAAGCCCGACTCCGCGAGCCAGTCGGTCAGCGTCCGCTGGGCGTGGAACTCGGCGAACTTCAGCTCCGGGCTGGTGTGGATCGCCAGGCTTACCGCGTCCATTCGGGGCCGTAGCACTGTGAGCTCGGCGGTCAGGCTCTCCAGCGTTGGGCCGCGGTCAAAGGTGGGCCTGGCAGGACTGGCGGACATGGAACTCCCGTCGCACGAAACTCGAGGCGACGCGCGTCGTGCGAGCCGACGCGTCGTCACGTGCGGTGAATTCGCCACGTGACGACGATGCTGCGGCCTCGGTGGCACGGATGGCCTTCGGTTACCGCGACCGCGGTAACCGCCTATCCGGCCATGGCCAGGCTCGTAGACGAGCTTGCCGGCAACCGCGGCTGGTTGGACGCCGCGACGCGCGGTCATCGGCCGGCGGCCGGCGTGGTCTG
Source organism: Pseudofrankia asymbiotica (assembly GCF_001983105.1). Lineage (GTDB taxonomy): Bacteria > Actinomycetota > Actinomycetes > Frankiales > Frankiaceae > Pseudofrankia > Pseudofrankia asymbiotica. The sequence goes on from NZ_MOMC01000031.1 coordinate 10,311, forward strand.
GCCGGCCGCCGGCCGAACGAGGTGCGGGCGGAAGCCGCTAGCATTTCGGCGCATTCCCAGAGTTTCGACGGATCCGGCCGTAAGGCGGTCTGGTGGGCAACGTGCCCGCCGGACAGGACGTCGGTACTGGGAGACCCTTACGAGCGGCGGGGACAGATGACGAACGACATCGCAACGGCGACGACCGAGCAGCGCCAGGCTCGCCACCCGGCTGGTTGGCCGGCACGCCGCGGAATCGACGGCGGCGACGCTGGCCAGTCCTCGAGGCTCGGGGCGACGGCGTTCGCGCGCCACGCGCGCCGGGCCGGCCAGGTGGTGCTGGCGGCGGCGGTGCTGATGCTGGTATCGGCGAGTGCCGCCGCGGCGGCGACGCCGGTAATCGAGGCCAAGAAGGAGCGCGACGCCTCCGACATCACCATCGGGGTCGTCATCATCCTGGTCCTGGTCGTGGTGCTGTTCCTGGTCTACCGCCTGATTCGCAGGCGCTGACCGAACCTCGGTCCGCGGCCGGCCGGAGCGCGTCGCGCGCTCTGGCCGGCCGCCGTCGTGAGGATCGCTAGGGGACGGAGATTCCGGTGTCGGTCAGCGGGAGTCCCAGCGGAGCTGGCCGTGGTAGCCGTGGCCGGTGGTCAGCTGACGGTCGGGCTTGTCCGCGTCCCTGACGTTGGTCATGTAGATCTCGCGGTCGCCTGGGTTGTTCGGGTCCCGGTTGGACGTGAAGGTCAGGATGCTGCTGCTTCCAGGGGACCAGGCCGGGTCCTGGTCGTCGGCGCCGCGCTCCTTGGTGACCACCCCGACCTTCTTGGTGCTCACGTCCATCACGTAGACCTCGAGCTCGTCGGTGCCGCCGTTGCTGTCGTTGCCTTTCACCAGTCGGCTGAACGCGAGCTGCTTGCCGTCCGACGACCAGGTCGGGTCCGCGTCGAGGTTGCCGGTCGTGGCGTTCTCGGCCTTGTTGAGCGGCACCGCCTTGGAGCCCGGCTCGGCCGAGATCACCACCAGGAAGCCCCGGTCGCCGCCGGTCTCGCTCGACCAGTAAGCGATCCGCTCCCCGTCCGGCGACCAGGAGGGGTCGGTCGCCTGCGGTGCCGTGTCCAGCCTCCGGACCGAGGATCCGTCCATCGCGATGATGTAGAGGCCCGGTCGCGCCTGGCCGGTCTCGTCGGTGGTCGACCGGATCACCACGAACTTGCCCTCAGGGGAGATCGACGGCCGGGCGTCCCGAACGATGGAGATGTTCGCCGCCGGACCCGACGTGAACAACGGGACCGATTGGCCGGATCCGTCGGCCGCGATCGCCATCATGGTGTTCTTGACGCCCTGATCGATGTAGAAGATCGTCTGGCGGTCCGGGCTGATGGCCGGGAGCAACAGGTCGTCAGGCCCACTGATGACGGGCTTGAACTGGGTGATCGGTGGTCCGCCCGCGGCCGGGTTGTCGGGGTCAGGCACCTGCGCGGTGACGATGTGGTACTTCGGGTCGCTTCCGACCTTCTGGGCGAGGACCATGGTGTCCAGGCCCAGCGGGGCGGCCGATCGGGGCAGGAACGCGCTCGGGTCGTTCGACTTGTCCTTGTCCTTCAGGACCATCGGCAGCACGGCGGCGAGCGCGGCGATCACCACGACGGCCGCGACGATGCCGAGGATGAGCGGTCTGCGGCCGCGGCGCTTCTCTGGCTGTCCGGCCGGCGCCTGGCCGGGATGGCCGTACTGCGGCTGCCCGGGATGTCCATACTGCTGGGCGCCGACGGAGGGAGCGTCGGCGTACCGGGTCGCGGCCTGGGTCGGGACGTAGTTCTCGTCGGCGGGCTGGCCGGGACGGGTGGCGGCGAGGGTGGCGTAGTCGGCCTGGCCGGGGCCGCCGCTGGTGGCCGGGCCCCTGCCGCCCGCCGGGGCCGGGGGCACCTTCCAGTCGGCGAGCACGTTGGTGACCTGCTCGTTCTGGTCGCCGGTGTCACCCGCGTCGCCAAGGAGGCGGTCCATCAGCTGGCTGGCGTTCGGTCGCTCGTACGGGTTCTTGCGCATCGAGTCCCAGACGATCGGGCGCAGCGCGGGGTCGACGCCGTCGAGCCTCGGCTCCTCGTTCAGCGCCCGGAAGAGCAGCACCTGCGCGCTGCCAGCGCCGAACGGGTACTGGCCGGTGGCCGCGAAGGTCACCAGGCCGCCCCAGGCCCAGATGTCGGCCTTCGAGGTGATCGGGTCGCCCCGGACCTGCTCGGGCGACATGAACGCCGGAGTGCCGAGCTGCTGGAGGTCTCCGGTCAGGCCGGCCCCCGAGTCCAGCGCCCGCGCGATGCCGAAGTCGATGACGCGCGGCCCGAACGGGGAAAGGACCACGTTCGACGGCTTGAGGTCGCGGTGCACGATGCCGGCGGCGTGGATGGCGCGCAGCGCGGCGGCGACGCCGACGGCGAGCTGCTCGAGGTTCGCGTCCGCCAGCGGGCCGCCCCGGCTGACGAACGACTGCAGCGTCGGGCCCTCGATGAACTCGGTGACCAGGTAGGGCTGCTCGGCCTCCGGGTCGAAGTCCAGGACCTCGGCGGTGCAGACCCGGGCGACCCGGCGCGCGGTGGCCGCCTCCTGGCGGAACCGGCTACGGAACTGCGCGTCGTCGGCCACGTCGGCCCGCACGACCTTGATGGCGACGAGCCGACCAAGCTCCGACCGCCCCAGATAGACGGTTCCCATGCCGCCCTGGCCCAGCTTGCCCAGCAGCGTGTAGTTGCCCAGCGTCCGCGGGTCGTTCTCGCCCAGCGGTGTCGCGCGGCTGCTGACGTTCGCCTCTGACGACGTCATCGCCCCACCTCTCTCCCTAACGGACGCCGGCCACGCGACGGCCCAGAATGACGATCCCGTGCGGGCAGAATGCTACCGTCTGGCGATTTCTACCAATGGGCGGGAAACCAGACCGGCGCAGTCGTTGCCACGACAGCGGCGCGGGAAGGCCCTGAGCGGAGATCCGCGGACGGCGCCGGCCGGCGCCCCGGCGCCATCCCATGCCTGGCAGGCGGCACGATCCGGCCGCCACCCCATGGCACCTCGGGGCGTCACTAGCCACGTCGGTATCCGAGTGGCGCGGAATGTCCAGTTCTCGACTGAACGTCCACCGCGACGCCGCGGATCGATGCCTTACCGGGCACCGGCGCGGATCAGCGTCGCGCGGCGGCCGGCACCCGCCGCGGCGGCCGGCCCCGGCCGCGGCGGTCACGGCCGCCGAGAACCGAAGGCCCCCAGCGATCCGCCGCTCGGCCGCCTGGCGGCATCGAACCCGCGAGCTGGTGCCCGCCCGACAAGGGCGCAGTGGTGGGAGAAGGCTGGACCGCCGGCCGCTGACCCGAACTGACGCCCCCCACGTGCCGGTTCTGGGAGACGGTCCAGCCAGTACCAGCACACCGCGAACAGGCCGCGCCGACCTCGTATCTTTACGGGTTTCCGAGTATTCCTCGAAAGGTTGGCCGGCGGCCGCTCTCACCGGCGCCCGGCGTGCCCCGGCACCGCTTGGCGCGGTCCGACGCGCTGGCCGGAGTCTCCCACCTCACCGCTGGCGGCGTGCTCCGCACGGCGCCACGGCGGCACGGCACCACGGCGGCACAGCACCGCTAACTCGCTCGCTCACTCGCTCGCTCACTCGCCTGGCGCCACAATACGTGTTTGCACAGCGCGAAGAAATAGCCTCGGGCCGCGGCCGGCATCCGTGGACCGGCCTTTGCTCCGCGAGTGGTCCCTTGACCGGCCTTTGTCGCCCACGTAGCGTCCGCTGCCAATCCAACGTCTACGGCGCGGAAAGGCATATGCCATGACGGTTCTTGACAGCACGAGCACCCCRCCCGCGGTCCACGTCGGCGCGGGCGACCTGCCCTTCGTCGAGATCGGCGGCGGGAACAAGCTCAAGGTGATCCAGGTCCGCGCCGACGAGGGCTTATGGATCGTGGAGAACATCTTCCAGGCCGGTTATGAGGTCGCGACCCACCGGCACACCGGTCCGGTGTACGGCTACACCATCTCCGGCGCGTGGAAGTACAAGGAGTACGACTATGTGAACCGTGCCGGGTCGTTCCTCTACGAGCCCGCGGGTTCCGTACACACCCTGATGTGCGTCGAGGACGGTACCCAGGCCTGGTTCCAGATGTACGGCTGCAACCTCAACCTGCGGCCGGACGGGCAGGTCGAGTCGGTGACCGACGGCCCGTCCGCGCTGGCCGCCTACGTGGCGCTCTGCGAGGCGCAGGGCTTCGGCCGCCCGAACGTCCTCGTCGGCTGACCGCGGCGCGATGACGACCAGCGCGCTCGCCGACCTCTACGACCCGGACACCTACCTCGCCGGCCCGCCGCACGAGGCGTTCGCCGCGCTGCGGCGCGCGGCGCCCGTCCACTGGCGGGAGGTGCCGACGGGCCCCGCCGCCCCGGGTTACTGGGCCGTGCTCGGCTACGCCGAGGTCGAGCACGTGCTGTGCGAACCCGAGCTGTTCAGCTCGGAGAAGGGCGGCGTCGTGCTCGACGACCTGCCACCCGACCGGCTCGCCCAGATGCGGGGCATGCTGCTGGCGATGGACCCGCCGCGGCATCGGGACTACCGCCGCCCGCTCGCGCACCGGTTCACCCACCGCGCGATCGCCATGCTCGAGGGGCGGGTGCGCGACGCCTCCCGCGCGATCATGCGGGAGGCCGCCGAGCGCGGCCACGGAGGCGGCGAGGTCGAGTTCGTCGGCGAGGTCGCCGGCCAGCTGCCCACGCGCGTCGTCGGCGAGCTGATGGGCCTGCCCCGCGAGGACTGGGACTACGTCCATCGGCTGGCCGAGGCCCTCAACCGCGGCCAGGACGCCGGCGGCGCGGACCGAGCCGCCGCCGAGGGAGACGGAGCGGGCGGGGGCGGCGGCGAGGGCGCGGCGGCGCCGACCGTCGAGATGGCGATGTACGCCGCCGGGTTCGCCGCCGGCCGGCGCGCGCGGCCGCCCCGCGACGACCTGACCGGCCTGCTGCTGGCCGGCGACTTCGGTGGCCGGACGATGTCGGACCTCGACTACGGCAGCTTCTTCGTCCAGCTCGTCACCGCCGGCAACGACACCACCCAGACGATGCTGTCCTCCGGGCTGCTCGCCCTGCTCACGCACCCCGACCAGCTCGCCGACCTGCGGGCCGACCCGTCGCTCGCGCCCGGGGCGGTGGAGGAGATCCTGCGCTGGGCGAACCCGCTGCACTACTTCCGGCGAACGGCGGCCGCCGACGCCGAGGTCGGCGGTGTCCGGATCAGGGCGGGTGACCGGCTCGCCACCTACTTCACCGCCGCCAACCGGGACGAGACCGTCTTCGCGGACCCGGACCGTTTCGACATCCGCCGCTCCCCCAACCGGCACCTGTCGTTCGGCAAGGGCGAGCACTTCTGCCTCGGCGCCCATCTGGCCCGCCTCGAGGGCCGGGTGTTCCTCGAGGAGCTGCTCTCCTCGTTCGCCGCGATCGAGCTGGCCGGCCCACCCGTCCGGGTCCGTTCCAATCTGAACAACGGCCTGAAGTCACTCCCGGTCCGGCTCACCCCCGCCGGAACATCCTGAGAACGCCGACGGCGGCGGACCGTCCTCCACAACAAGGGAGGAGCCTGTCCGCCGCCGTCGGTCGCGAGGTCGGGACCTGAGTCAGGCGCTGGCGGGTGCCTTGGCCCGCTTCTTGTTCGACTTCGGGTCGAGCCGGCGCAGCAGCCTCGAGGCGATGCCGATGAACACGGCTGCGCCGAGGAGGCCGACCCCCACGTCGGTCACGTACTGCTTCGCCGTGTGGTCGAAGAGCGCGTCCCGCTCGGGTGCCCGCGGGTTGACCGGCACCTCGCTGCCCGCCACCGGCTTCCCGTTCTTGGTCTCCGGACGCTTCAGGCCCGCCTTGGTGAGCAGGTTGAAGTCACCGACCGACGCCATGGCCGCGTAGCCCCACCGGGCCGGCGAGATGACCGCGACCTGCTGGAGGCCGGGCGTGCCCGACACCGGCACGATACCGGCGCTGAACACCAGCTGGATCATCGTGACGACCACCATCAGCGGCATCGTCTTGTCGGCGTTGTCCACGAGCGCGGAGATCATCAGGCCGACCATGGCGGAGGCGAAGAGCACCACGAACACCGCGAGCATGAACTCGAGCAGCGTGTTCACGAGCAGCGCGTCCGGTGGTAGCCGGGTGCCGATCGCGATGATCGTGAACGGGATCGACTGCAGCGCCGAGATGGCCCCTAGTACGACGACCTTGGAACCCACGTAGGCGCCCCGCGAGAGGCCGATCGCCCGTTCTCGGCGATAGATCTCGCGTTCCTTGACGATCTCGCGGATGGAGTTCGACATGCCCATGAAGCACGCGCACAACACCATGATCAGGACGATCGTGGGCGCGTCCGAGTTGGGCGTGAAGTTGTCGTTGGTGTCCTTGAAGTCACCGCCGATGGCCAGCGGGATCGCGCCGAGCACGAACGGCAGTGCGATCGACAATCGCAGGTAGCCCTTGTCGGACGCGATGACCGCGAATGTTCGCCGGCTCAGCGTGATCAGCTGTTTCCCGACCGACTGCTGCCGGATGCTGGGCAGCTCCTCCGGCGCCGGCCGCGCCGACGGCGCGGTCACCGCCGAGGGAACGTAGTGCCGCGACTGGCGGAAGGTCGCCGCCGACTCGGCGCCAGGCGTCGCCTCCAGCCCCCGGAAGACCCGGGGGTAGTTGCTCTCGCCGAAGAACGGCAGCGCGTCCTGCGGCGGGCCGAAGTAGGCGACGTAGCCGCCGGGGGCGAGCACCAGGACGTAGTCACACAGGTCGAGCTGCAGCACGGAGTGCGTCACGACGATGACCGTGCGGCCGTCGTCGGCGAGCTTGCGCAGCGACTCCATGACGTTGAGGTCCATGCCCGGGTCGAGACCGGAGGTCGGCTCGTCCAAGTACAGCAACGTCGGCCGGGTCAGCAGCTCGAGCGCGACCGAGGTCCGCTTGCGCTGGCCACCGGACAGCCGGGAGACGACCGTGTTCGCGTGCTGGGTGAGGCCGAGCTCGCCGAGCACCTCGTCGATCCGGGCGGAACGCTCGGTCGGGGTCACGTCCGGCGGGAATCGCAGCTCGGCACCCAGCTCGAGCGCCTTTCGCACCGTCAGCGAGGTGTGCAGGATGTCGTCCTGCGGCACRTAACCGATCCGGCGGCGCAGCTCGTCGTACTCGTCGTAGAGGTCCCGGCCGGCGTACCGGACCGTGCCCTTGTCCGCCGGGCGGAAGCCGGTGAGCGCGTTGAGCAGCGTCGACTTGCCGGCGCCCGACGGGCCGACGACGCCGAGCAGCGCCCGCCCGGGCAGCCGGAACGTCATGTCGTGCATGAGCTGCTTGCCGCCGCCTGGCGCCCAGACGTTGAGGCCGTCGGCCTCGAAGCTGACGTCACCGGAGTCCACGTACTCGACGAGCAGGTTGCCCTCGAGCTGGAAGACGTGGTGCCCGACGGCGATCACGTCGCCCTGGCCGACCCGGCCCCGCTGAACGCGCTTGCCGTTGAGGAACGAGCCGTTCGCCGAGTCGAGGTCGACGAGCTCGATGTTGTTGCCCCGGACGGACACCTGGGCGTGGTGACGGGAGGCGAGCAGGTCGGTGATGGTGATGTCGTTGTCGCGGCCGCGGCCGATCGTCATCGTGCCCTGGCGCAGCGGGTAGGTCTTGCTGCGCTCGTGCTCACGGTCGAGCCGGGTGTGCCCGCTCTGCTCCGCCTGGGCGTAGTCGTCCTGGCGGTAGCCGCCGGAGCGGGCGTCCTGGTAGTCGAGGTCGTCGCCCCGGGTCGGCCGGGTCGGCCGGTTGGCGCCGGGCGAACGCGGCGGGATGTAGCCCGCCTGGTTCGGCAGCATGGTCTGCATGTCCGCGTCGCCGCCGTAGTCGTACGGCGACCGCTGCGACGGGAACTCGCTGAGGATGGTGACCTCGGGACCGGTCGGCGTGCCCAGCCGGAACAGCGTCTCGCCGCGGACCTCGACGGTCTGCAGCATCCGCTGGCCACCGAGCCAGGTGCCGTTGGAGCTCACGTCCCGCACGGCCCAGCCGTCGGGCGTCTCCTCGATCATGAGGTGCTGCCGGGACACCCGGCTGTCCGCGATCACGTAGTCCGCGTTCCGGGCCCGGCCGATGATGAACCGTGGCTGCCCGGTCGGCACGATGACCTGACCGGCCTCGCTGCTGATCCTCAGAACGGCCGTAGACACGTGTTTCCCCCTTCACGACGGGACGCTGGCCGGGCTGCCCCGCCGAGCTCGTTCTGTCCAACAACCGTCTGCCCACCGGCGGTGGGCGCGCCCGGGACCGGGGAAATCCCGGGCACCCAGGACGGGTAGCTCGACGGTGTCACTACCAGACCAACCTCGTCACGAAACGACCGATCTTGTGGCAGATCGTAGCGTCGCACTCCGGGGCCCACCCGAGCCGGGTGACCGCGCGACCCGTTTGTCGGACATCTCATCACCGGGACACCAAGAAACAGAGACCTGTTGGCGCGCAACGACCGCGGCCGGCCACGCGCCGTGAGGCCAACGACCTCACCAACCACCATCCGGATTCCGCTCCTCCTGCCTGGCGACCGGTCCCACGAACGCTCCCCCGAAGGCCGCGCACACGCTTCGACGACGGTACCGATCCGTGGACTGGCTATCCGGATCGGGCCGGTTCGAGCATCCTCCGCTCGAAGCCGGTCAACCCGGGTCTGTCGTTGACCTGACCTTGGTCCGCCACCGGAGCGACCCGTGACCACGGCGAACTTCGCCCGCCGCCACGGACCGCCGCCGAGATCCGGCCTCGCCGACATGGCCAGACCGGATCAGGCGGCGGGAACCGCGCTACTTACCGGACTGGGCGGGCAGCACGACGTTCTTCGCCGTCGCCGACACCGACAGACCGGTCGCCGTCGTGCTGGCGTCGACGATGTTCAGGTCGAACGGCAGATTGTCCGGCAGGGGCAACGGGACAGGCACCGTGGCCTCGGTCGGGATCGGCACACTGCCGCCACCGCCGAGGCCGCCCAGCGACGTGCCGACCTTGACGTTGAGACCGGACGGGGTGATCTTGAGTTGATTTTTCTCCACCGTGAACGATCCGACGCCGGTCAGCGTCACGTCGACCTGTCCGGCAAAGGGCACCGACTGCGTGGTCGAGCCGGTGATCTGCACCTTCTTGCCGCCGTCGGCCGGGGCGAGCTGCCAGTGGAACGGCTTGTCCTTGAGGAAGGCGTTGATCTGGTCGTAGTCGATCCGCACGGTCGCCTCGACGTTGTCGACCGGAACCTTGCCGACGTTGTTCGAGATCGCGTCGCCGAGCGGGACGTGCGCGCCCTTCAGGTGCGCGTCGACGCCGGAGATCTCCGGCCCGTCCGCGGTGGTCGGAATGTTCTCCAGCGAGACGCCGATGTCCTTGAACTTGCCGAACAGGACCTGGGTGAGGAACGGGAAGCCGCCGAGGCTGACCCTGCGCACGATCGGCGGCTGCTGCCCGTCCTTGATGTTCTGGGCGACGGCGACCTCGACCTGCTTGCGCATCTGGCCCACGGCTATGTGTGCCGCGAGGCGGTCGACCGGGATAGCCAGGATCAGCAGCAGGATGACAACGATGAGCGCGATCAGCCGCCCGCGCTTACGCCGCCGCTTCGGTGGCTTCTGCTCGCCGCCCGGGATCGGCGTGCCGCCGGTGCCGGACCCTGGCGCCGACGGGCCGCCCGTGCCGTCACGCCAGCCGCCGCCGTCCGCCCGGGCGTCCTGCCAGCCTCCGGCCGGGGTCGGCGAGTAGGGCTCGTTGAACTCGGTACTGGCGGCGGGGTCGACGTATTCGTCCTCGTCCTCGCGCTGGCCGTAACCCAGTTGCTCGGTCGGCTTGCTGGCCCCGCCGCCCTGACCCGAGGTCCGGGCGCCGGCGGCCCCGCCGGAGCCGACCCGGCCGATGTACTCGGTGGGCCGCTCCCCGCCGGGGCGTTCCCCGCCGGAGCGTTCCTGGGGCCTGGGCGTGCCGCCCGACGCCGGCTGCTGGGTGCGGCGAGTCGGCGGAACCGGCGGCGGGAACTCACCGGGGCGCGGGGTCGGGTACCGCTCGACGGGGATGCCGGGCTGCGAGGTGTAGCCGCTGCTGCCCGGGCCGCGGGCGTCGCGCCGTGGCCGGGCCGTCTCGTCGCCCCCGGCGCCGCCGGGGGCGGGGCGGCCGGACGCCGGCTTGAACCAGTCCGCCGGCGGCGGTGGGCCGGCCGGCCGGAAGGACTCCGGGGGCGGCGGCGGCGCGCTGGGCGCACCCGGGCGGTTCGGGCGCCCGCGCCTGTCCGCGGAGTCGCGTCGGACCCGGGCGACCTCGCCGGGTTCGTACGCCTCGTCGTCTGTTGGGTTGTTCACGGGGTCATCTCCCATCAGGGCCGCGCCGACCCACGCGCGCGAGGACTTCCCCACCCCGTCGGCTCATCCAACGGATGGTCCCACGTCCAGACCCTCCCTGGAGCGCCGAGGGGGTGATCGTTACCACGGTGCGGGTGTCCAGTTTCCGACGCTTCCCAGCGTCACCGCCCCGCCGCCATCCGCGAGGTGATGTCCCGCTCCCGAGGAAAGGCGGAAGCGGGCACCGCGCGCGGACCGTGAGCGGCCCGGGGAGCCGACGTGGCCCGTCAGACCTCGAGCGGCAGCGTGGCGGCGGACCGGCGCAGGCCGGGTGGGGCGAGGCGGAAGACCGCGCCACGCGGTGACGCGTAGGCCTGCCAGAAGTGGTCGGCGACCACCTCCGGGCGCAGGGGGCCGGCGGGCCCGACCTTGCCGTCGAGGACGACGGTGCGCATCCGGACGCCCTGGTCGGCGAGCGACGGGCCCACGGCGGCCGCCAGCGCCGCGAGCCCCGCCTTGCCGACCGCGAGCGCGAACCGCCCGCTGGGCGGTTCGGTGCGGCTGCCGGCCACGGTCACCAGGATCGTCGCGCCGACCCGGTCGACCAGCAGCGGCGTGACGGCCTGGACCGCGGTCAGGGCGCCGGTGACGTTGACGGCGAGCGTCTGGTTGAGGACCTCGGCGGGGACGGAGAGCGCGCTGCCGCGGATCGAGAGCTTGGCGTTGTAGACGAGCACGGTCAGGCCGCCGAGATCCTCGGCGAGCCTTTCCAGCGTCGAGGCCAGGGCGGCGTCGTCGGTGACGTCGGCGACCGCGCCGCGCATGGTCAGCCCGGCGCTGGCGAGCTCCCCGGCCACCCGGTCGAGCGTGTCCGCGGAACGGGCCACCACGCCGAGCCGGAAGCCCTCCCGCCCGAACCTGGCGAGCAGCTCGGTACCGAACGCGGCGCCCGGACCGACGACCACCAGCCCACGCGTCACGGGCACGGACGGCGGCGCGGGCTCGGGCGTGGACGCGGCCGCGCCCGTGACCGTCGCCGCGGCCGGGGTGTCCCGTGGCATGGGTCCATCTTGGACTGTCCCTACGTCAACACACGACCAGGGCGCCGAAAATTTGTTCGAACGAGGCTCCGTCGACGCACCCGCGCCGGCCGGCCCGCGGCCCGGCCGGCGGACCGCCGGCCCGGCCGGCCGGGCCGGCCGGTCAGCGGCCGGCGAGCTCGCGGGCCCTGCGGGTGCGGTCGAGCTCGGCCTGGGCGCGCAGCGGAGCCGACTTCCGGTAGTAGTAGATGATCGGCGGGAAGACGATCAGCGGTGGGATCGCCATCAACAGCGCGAAGATCACTACTGCCCCGATTACCACTGCGTACCCCTCTCGCGCCCCCACAACGGGGGAAGATCCTCAAGCGCCCGCCTGGTCACACCGATACCACCGTCGGCGGTGTCACCATCGGTTCTACCGAATGTCGTAGGCGGTGGTGTCAGCCTATCGATCCCGCGCCGGACGCGCCGAGCCCCTCCGCCGACGGCTGTCGCGCGGACGCGGACCGTTCGGGAACGAGCACGCCGGGGTTGAGGATGCCGGCGGGGTCGAGCGTCTGCTTGACCGCGCGCAGCACGGCGACGCCGACGTCGCCGATCTCGGCGCCCAGCCAGGGGCGGTGATCCGTCCCGACCGCGTGGTGATGGGTGATCGTCCCGCCGGCGGYGACGATCGCGTCGCTCGCGGCCGCCTTCGCCTTGGCCCACAGGCCCACGCGGTCGTCGCTGTGGCCGGCGACCAGCGTGAAGTACAGCGACGCGCCGGTCGGGTACAGATGCGAGACGTGGCAGAGGACCACCGCCGGCACCCCGGCGGCGGCGTAGACCTCGGTGAGGGCGTCGCGCACGCCCGCGTACAGGCCCGGGAGCCCCGACCAGAACGTGGCCGTCTCCAGCGTCTCCGCGAGCATGCCGGCGTCGAGCAGCGCGTCGCGCAGCCGGGGGCCGTGGAACCGTCCGCGCACCCAGTCGTCGCCGACCTCGGTGCCCAGTGGGCGCGCGCCGCGGGCGCTCAGCAGCTCGGCGAGATCCGCGGCCCGCCGACGCACCCGCTCGGGCTCCCCCTCGTACCCGAGCACGACGTAACAGCCAGGGTTCCCACCGGCGCCGTCCCCGCCGTCCCCGCCGGCGCCGTTCGCCCCCTCTCCGGTCGGCTCGCCGGCGCCGTGCGGGGTGGCGGCGCCCGCGGCCGTCTCCAGCTCGTCGGAGAGCCGGGCGACCGCCGGGAGCAGGTCGCGCTGGGCCAGCTCGCGCATCAGGTCGAGGCCGGCGGCGAACGTGTCGACCCGCCAGCCCTCGTAGCGGCGCTCCGCCGGCATCGGGCGCACTCGTACCCGCACCGCGGTGATCACCCCGAAGGCTCCCTCCGAGCCGAGCACCAGCTGGCGCAGGTCGGGGCCGGCCGCGGAGGCCGGCGCCCGGCCGAGCTCCCAGTCACCGAGCGGGGTCGCCACCCGCAGCCCCACGACGACGGCGTCGAACCGGCCGTAGCCGCTGGATGCCTGCCCGCTGGAGCGGGTCGCGGCGAAGCCGCCGATGGTCGCGTACTCCCAGGACTGCGGGACGTGGCCGAGGGTCAGGCCGTGCTCGGCGAGCAGCGCCTCGGCCGCGGGGCCGCGCAGCCCCGGCTCCAGCGTGGCGGTGAGCGAGACCCGGTCGACGTCCAGCAGCCGGTTCATCCGGCGCAGGTCGAGCGCGACGACGGCCGCGAAGCCGGCCCTCCTGGGCGCGAGGCCGCCGACGACGGAGGTACCGCCGCCGAACGGCACGACAGCGACGCGGTGCTCGGCGCAGGCGGCGAGCACCGCGGCGACCTCGTCGTGGCCGGTTGGCGTCAGCACCGCGTCCGGGGCGGCGGAGGCATCGCCGGCGCGCAGCGCGAGCAGATCGGTCGTGGAGCGCCCCCGGCAGTGCCGGATCCTGGTCTCCCGGTCGTCGCGGACGTGCTCGGCGCCGACGATGCCGGCCAGGTCGCCGCGCGCCGGTCCGGGCAGCCCGGACGGCGGGAGCTCGACGGCATCGAGATCCACCGGCGCGCTCGGCCGTTCGGCGAAGCCAAGCCCGTCGACGAGCAGCGCCCGGACCGCGGTGGGCAGCTCCACCCGCTCGTCGGGGCTCCCCCACCCCCACCAGGCCAGGTCGCCGGCGTCATCCGGGCCATCGGGGCCATCGGGGCCATCGGCCCGCTCGCGCCCGCCGGAGGAGGGCGAGGCCTGGCGCTGGCGGAGGCTGTCCGGCGGATTGCGCGACTCGGTCACCCCACCAACTCTGCTCCCCCTGACCCGGCTGGCAACCCGCCGCGCCAGGCCCCAGGCGGGCGCCTGGAGTCGTGTGGCAAGGGTCACCACCACCACGTTCATCCGTAAGGCCCCGATTAGCGGACCTGCGTCGTTGGAAAGGCGGGGTCGTTGGGAACGTCAGGGTGGACGCTGCCCGGCCGACCACGCACGCTGGTGTCGCGAGGCCGCACCCCGACGCCACACCCAACGCCAGGCGCGGCAGAGGGAGGACGCGATGAACGGGGCCAGCCCCATTTCGACACCCGCGCCGGGTGGGTCGCTGTCGCCGGCGCGCCGCGAGCGCGAGCTGGCCCGCCTGGCCGGCGGCGAGGTCGTCGACCTGCTGGTCGTCGGCGGCGGGGTGACCGGTGCGGGCGTCGCCCTCGACGCCGCGAGCCGAGGGCTGTCGGTCGCGCTCGTCGAGGCGCGGGACCTCGCCTGGGGCACCAGCCGGTGGAGCTCGAAGCTGGTCCACGGCGGCCTGCGCTACCTGGCCAGCGGCGACCTGGGGCTGGCGATGGAGAGCGCCACCGAACGGGACATCCTGCTGCGCCGGACCGCGCCGCACCTGGTCCACCCAGTACCGATCATGGTGCCGCTGACGCCGGCCGTGCGGCGCACCGACGCGGCGATGATGACCGCCGGCCTGCGGGTCGCCGACGGGCTGCGGCACGCCGCGCGCACCCCCAGCGGCACGCTGCCGCCGCCGCGACGGCTCACCGCCGTCGAGGCACACCAGCTCGCCCCGACGCTGCGCGAGACCGGGCTGCGCGGTGGACTGCTCTACTGGGACGGCCAGCTGGTCGACGACGCCCGCCTCGTCGTCGCGATCGCGCGCACGGCCGCGGCCTACGGCGCCCGGGTGCTCACCCGGCTGCGGGTACGCACGCTCGACGGCACCGGGGCGCTCGTCGAGGACACCCTGACCGGTTCGACGTTCTCGCTGCGGGCCCGCGCGGTCGTGAACGCGACGGGGGTGTGGGCGCGGACGCTCGCGCCCGAGGTGCGGCTGCGCCCGAGCCGGGGCACCCACCTGGTGGTCGCCGCGGGCGCGTTCGGGGGCACCCGCACCGCGCTGACCGTGCCGATACCCGGCGAGCGCAACCGCTACGCGCTGGTGCTGCCGCAGGACGACGACCGGGTCTACGTGGGACTCACCGACGTCCCGGCGGACACGGTGGAGGATGTGCCGCGCCCGACCGCCGCCGAGGTCGAGGAGCTGCTCGGCATCGTCTCCGGGGTACTGGACGCTCCGCTGGACCGGGCCGACATGCTCGGCGCGTTCGCCGGGCTGCGCCCGCTCCTCGACGTCGCGGACACCGCCGGCGCCACGGGGGGCGTGGGGGGCCGCGCGGCGTCGCTGGCTCACTCCGTCGCTCACTCGCTACGCGGCCGTTCTCCTTCGTCGGGCGTCCACTCCGCGCCTTCGCTCCCGCGCTCGTCCCGCAGCGCGGACCTGTCCCGCCGGCACGCCGTGCTCGTCGGCCCCGGTGGCGTCGTCACCGTCGTCGGCGGCAAGCTGACGACCTACCGCCGGATGGCGCGCGACGCGGTGGACGCCGCGGTCGCGCACGCCGGCCTCGACGCCGGGGCGTGCCGCACCGCCAGGCTGCCGCTGGTCGGCGCGGCGCCGCGGGCCGAGCTCGCCGCCGTCGCCGCGCCGCGGCGGCTGGTCGAGCGGTACGGCACCGAGGCACCGGCCGTGCTCGCCGAGGCGGGCGGCGATCCGGATCTGCTCGCGCCGGTCGCCGCGGGCATGTCCGCCACGGGCGCGGAGCTGCTGTTCGCGCTGCGGCACGAGGGCGCGCTCGACGTCGACGACCTTCTCGACCGGCGCACCCGGATCGGCCTGGTGGCGGCGGACCGCGCCGCGGCCGCGCCGCGCGCGGCCCGGCTCATCGACCTCGTCGCCGGCGACCGGGTCTGACCGGTCTCGGCCCCGGGCGGGTGGCTGGTCCCCGGATCAGTCGGCGCGGGGCGGGGGCGGCCAGGCCAGCTCGATGATCGCGTTGCCCTCGTCCAGCTCGACCTGGGTGACCAGCGCGCACGTCCACGGCCAGGGTGTGCCGTCCGGCGCGGCCGCCCCGCCCGGCGCCGCCCCGCCCGGCGCCGCCCCGCCCGGCGCCGCCCCGCCCGGCGCCGTCCTGTCCAGGGATGCCTCGCCCGAGGACGCCTCGCCGTCGAGGACGGCCACGCCGGTGACGGCGCCCAGGCTGTCGGCGGCCAGCCGGCCCCCCGGGCCCGCGGAGCGGCTCCGGGCGGCGCCGCCGGGGATGGCCGCCGTGAGGCCGGAGACCGCGGGGTAGGAGATATAGCCCTCGCCGGTGCCGCCCGCGCACAGCAGGGTCACCGTCACCAGGCCGGCCGGCGCGACCCGCAGGGTCTCGCTCAGCAGGTCGACGAGCTCCTCACGGACCTCGCAGGGGATGTCGGCGAACTCGCCGCCCACCTGGAGGGTGACGGTCGCGCCGCGCGCCTCGGCCGCGTCGATCGCCGTCTCCAGCTCGGCGAGCGGGCCGGCGCGGCCGCCGGAGCCGGACAGCATCCGGCGCAGCGCCCTGGCCCGGTTCGCGCAGAGCCGGCGGACCTGCTCGTCGCGCGGGTCGGCCGAGCCGTCCGCGACGGCGCGCAGCAGCGGGAGGACGTCCCGGTTGAGCCGGGCGAGCCGGCGAGCCCGGTCGCGGCGCACCACGGCGGCCGCGTCCTGGTGCGCGCCCAGCTCCGCGTCGAGGTGCGCCGCCCGTGTGGTCGCGTCGGCGGTCGCCCGCAGCACCGGCCCGGCGGTCGTCACCAGCAGCTGGATCGTGGACATCCCGTAGATGGTGCCCAGCAGCCGCACCAGCTCCAGCGGAGTCGCGTCGATCCGGGGCAGGTCGACCGCCAGGGTCACCGCGACCATCACCCCCACGGCCGCGGCCCACTGCCGGGCCGGCCTGGACACGGTGATCGTCAGCAGCAGCACCGTCGGCGCCAGTATCCCGGCCCAGTTGTAGATCCTGATCACGTCGGGGCCGGAGACGAACGCCGCGCCGGCCAGGGTCACCGCGACGGTGAAGCCAAGGGTCGCCAGTGCCTCGACGCCGGTCAGCGCGCGTCGCCAGGTGACGGCCACGACCCGGAACGCGCCCCCGGCCACCACCGCCCACAGCAGGATCGACGCGTACGGCGCGATCGGGGAGAGGACGTCCAGCGACGGCTGGGAGTGCGCGCGGAAGGCGACCGCGGGCAGCGCGAGCACCGCGACGCCGGCCAGCACGGCGATACCGACAGCGCGACGGATGGCCCGCTCGTAGTCCCGGCGCAGGTCGGCGCCGTCGGCCGACTCGACGACCGCGGGGCGCGCCGCCTGCCAGTCCAGCTCGACCCGGGTGCCCTGCCCGGGTGCGGACACGATCCCGGCCCAGCCGCCGACGTCGACCATCCGGCCGTGCACCGAGCCGCTGATCCCGAGGTGGGCCTCCTCTGCGCTTTCACCGCCTTCACCGCCGTCAGCGCCGTTCCCGCCATCGACGGCAGGGGCGGCGGAGTCGCGCGCGAGCGCGGGGTCGTACCGGACGGCGTCGAAGCCGACGCCGTCGTCCTCGATCTCGACGCGCACCCCGTCGCGCCAGCGCACGACACTGACGCGCGCCGCGCCGACGCCGGCGTGCCGGCGGATGTTGGTCAACGCCTCGCGCATCGCCGCGGTGAGCGCGTTCAGCACCTCCGCGGGCAGCAGGTCGTCCACGCCCTCGGCCGGCTCGACGTCGCGCGACCGTTTCGCCCGCCGCGGCCACCGCCGGTCGTCGACGCGGGTGAAGCTCACCGTCACGTCCAGGCCGTCGTCGACGGCCTCCTCGGCGACCGCGCGCACCTGGCGTTCCATCTCGGCGTCCGAGTCGGCGGGGGCGTCGGCGGCACCGCCGGAGCTGGCGAGCAGCTGCTCCACCTGCGCGACGACGCGGCCACAGCGCGCCCTGGCCCGCGCGAGCGTCCCATCGGCCGAGCCGGCGCCGCCGGTCTCCACGCCACCGCCACCACTGGCGCTGGCGACCTCGAGTCCGACACCGCCGAGTCCGATGCCGGCGAGCATGTTCAGCACCGTGTCGTGCAGGAAGCGCTCGCTCGCCCTCGCCGACCGCGCACGCGCCCCGGCGACCAGCTCGGCGCGCGACCGGGCACCGACCGCGTCCAGCCAGGCATCCGCGCCCAGCGCCACCCGCAGCAGCAGGACCACCCCCTGGCGCAGCGTGAGCCCGAYGAACAGCAGCAGGCCGGTAGAGGTCAGGGACTGCGGCCGATGGTCATAGGCCGGAATGAAGTGGGCGCAGGCGAGGGCCAGGATCGCCACCAGTGAGAAGCGCGTGCGCAGCGTGCAGTCCGCGCTCAGGGCGGCGAACACGACGGTGAGGCAGACCCACGAGCTCGGGTCACCCAACGAGGCGTCGGGCACCGTCCAGGGCGCCGTCAGCCCGACGGCGATCCCGACGGCCACGTCGACAAGGACCAGTGCCCGTGGCAGCGCCCGCCGGGCGGTGATCGCGATGTAGACGAGGCTCCAGGCCACCACGAGCACCGGGCCGACCAGGCCGCCCGGATGTTGGCCGTACCAGTCGTGCCACCAGATCCATACGTAGACGATGGTGAACACCACGACCAGGCCGCGCAGCACGGCCAGGCCGCGGAAGAACACCGCGGAAAATGTGTCAAGAGCGCGGGCCGGCATTCGGCGTTTCCCCCCACTGCCTGCAGAGCGGCGCAGTCCCGTGTCTTTCTACGATGCCGCATTTACCGGGCGCGTGGGGTGTCCGCCACGGCGCCGTCGGTGCCGGCGCGTTCGCCGCGGCGGCCGGGGGCCCTTTCGGGCGGCCCCACCAGACGGCACAGGCCAAAGGCCACGCGACCATGGCGAAGCCCGCGTGGCCGGAGGCCCCACCAGACGGCACAGGCCAAAGGCCACGCGACCATGGCGAAGCCGCGCGGCCAGCGGCTCGCTACGCGGCGGGTACGTCGACGCGGCAGGTGAGCACGCGGGACTCCCGGGTCGCGCGGCGCTCGTCGTCCAGGAACGAGCGGGCCGTGCAGATGAACAGGGTGTGCCCGTCGGCGCCGCCCAGCGCGCAGGCGTAGGCGGTCTCGACGCCTGTCCGCACCTCCTCGCTGACCTCGCCGCCCTCGTGGACCCGCAGCACCCGGTCGTGGAACGCGTCCGCGACCCAGATGGCACCCTCCGCGTCGGCGCAGATGCCGTCCGCGGCCGCGGGCCTGTCATCGGCCGGCAGGCCGGGCGCCCGCAGCGCGCCGGAGCCGAGGTCGGCCCAGACCCGCTGGTTGACCAGAGCGCCGTCCTCGGCGATGTCGAAGGCGGTGAGCCGGTTCTCGAAGGTCTCGGCGACGACGAGCGTCCGCGGGCCGCCGGCGGCGGGGAGGATGACCGAGCCGTTCGGGAACATCAGGTCCTTGGCCGCGACGCTGGTGGCGCCGTCCGGGTCGACGCGCATGAGCACGGTCGGACGGGGCGTCTCGCCGGCCATCAGGTCGAAACCGAAGTTCCCGGCGTACGCGCGGCCGTGCTCGTCGACCACGAGGTCGTTGAGATGTCCGCCGCAGAACGCGGCCAGGTCGGCGTGCACGGCGAGGTCACCGGTCGGCTCCTGGCGCAGCAGGTGCCGGTCGAGCATCGAGACGACGAGCATCCGGCCGTCGGGCAGCCAGCCAAGGCCGGACGGCTGGCCCGGCACCTCGGCCACCACCTCGGCCGAGCCGCTGACCGGGTCGACCGCGAGCACCTCGCCCAGGTAGAGATCGGAGACCCACAGCCGGCCGGCGCGCCAGCGAGGTCCCTCCAGGAACGAACGACCTTCGAGCAGCACCGAAACAGGGGTGGGGGTCACCCGGATCTCCATTCGTCGACGTGAGCGCGACGGCCCCGTCGCCAGCGTCGACCGACGGATCCGACCCCACACCGTAACGGCCGGCTTCTCTGGGTCATAGGTGCCCCTTCAGGGCAGGATTCCTATACCGCCGCATGAGGCATGCCGGGCCGGACGAGACAGCGCCGAGGGCACCGACGCGGGCCTGGGACCCGTGGTTAGCGACGGCTAACCCCCAGGAAGTTAGGGGCTGCTAACCAGCCGAGCCAAGACGGCTCTCGCGAGCGGTAATCTGCCTGCATGCCAGGGCGCACCACGACAGGCGCCGAGGCGACCTCCTCAGACGACAGCCCTCCGGGTGGCCCCGACGGCCCCGACGGCGCCGTGGCCGGGAGCGCGGCGGAGAACACCACGGCGCCAGCGGCGCCCGTGGCCGCTGCGCCCGCGCCCGCGCCGGGGGCACGGCGCGAGCAGTTGTTGGCCGCCGCGGCGCGGCTGATGGCCGACCGGGGCTACCACGGCGTCAGCATCAACGACATCGGCGCGGCAGCCGGCGTCTCCGGCCCCGCGGTCTACAAGCACTTCCCCAGCAAGCAGGCGATCCTCACCGAGCTGCTGGTGGGCATCAGCGAGCGGCTGCTGGCCGAGGGGACGATCAGGGCCGAGGCCGCGGCGAGCCCCGACGAGGCGTTGGACGCGCTGGTGCACTGGCACGTGTCGTTCGCGCTCGGTTCCCCCGAGCTGATCCGCCTCCAGGACCGCGACCTCGCCAGCATGGACGAGACGGCGGCGCGGTCCGTCCGCCGCCTGCAGCGCCGGTACGTGGAGATCTGGGTGGCCCAGCTGCGGGCACGCGACCCGGGGACCGCCGAGGACGCGGCGCGCGCCGCCGTCCACGCCACGTTCGGCCTGCTCAACTCGACTCCGTACAGCGCCACGGGCGGCGCCGCCCGCCTCGGCCGCGCCCGCATGGCCAACCTCCTGCACCGCCTGGGCCTGGCCGCCCTGCACGCCGCCAGCTGAGCCGGCCGCGGCCTCGTCCAGGACGAGACCGGTCCTCGCGCACGCTCCTGGTCCGGGACCCGAGGCACCTCGAGTGGATATTTAATACCGTTCTTCTGTTTCCGTGAATGCTGGTCGCTGCACATTCGGGTCCGCGGCGCAACGTATGGACCCGCGCCCTTGTTTCGGCAGCTTTACCGACGGCCCTTCCTCTAGGCACCCGCCAGGACCGCCCCCGAAAGCGGGCACGCTTCCCGCTGTGACGTTCACAACGCCCCAGCGCGCCCTGCCGAGTCCAAGGCGCAGCGGCGCCTCGGCGTGTACCCGCAGGTAACAGCCATGCCGTCGGGAGTACCGGGCGAGACGGGCACGCCACGCCGCCCATCCGGCGCCAGGTATTTCAGCCCGCCCGGGACGCACCACACACGGCGCGCAGACACAAGTGATTGACCACGAACCGCCGCCTCGGTACCAACTATTTCACCGCGTATCCGACGTTCGGAGGGACGCGCGGGTGAGGCATCCGCGCGTCCCTCCTTTGGCAGTGCCGCCGTTCGTCGGTGACGCGACGCATCAAACGCACTGGTCATGTCCCCTGTCGGCAGTGCAGCCGAAGTGGTCGGGTACCCCGGCCACTGGCATGGCCAGGTTTCGCTGGCGGAGGTTCGCTGAGGTTGAAACCCCAGAACCCGGCCCGCGCGCTCGCCTGACCAGACGACTCCTGACCAGACAGACCGCCTGCCCAGACGACCCTCCCCGCTCGGAGATCCGCTCCCGCGGATCCCTGGAGACCCCGGGGGTGGCCGGCCCGCCAGCAGCGTTTCTTTCCCAACCCGTTCGCGATGCCCGTCGTCGCGAACGGATCTCGTGTTCCCGCACTCGTTGTCCCAGGACCGGGGCGCCGTCGTCGGCATCCCCGAAACCACCACTGGAGGTTCCCTCATGCACCGGACATCGGCCCCGTCGGCGCCACGCGCCGCCGGGTCACCACGGCGGCGTACCGCATTGCCCCCATCCACCGGCGCCTCGGCCGGTGGGCTGGGTATCCAGGCCCTGTCCCCCATCGCCGAAAACACGTTCAAGCCCTTCGGCGGTCTCTCCACTCGCTCCGCCGGTCTCGGCGAGGTCGCCACCCGCGGGGTGACCCGCCAGGTGCGTCGCAGCTCCGGCCGCCTCGGCGGCGGCGGCGAACCCGCCGCCTCGCGGACCTGCCGGATCCCCGTCGCCGATCCGGCGGGGACTCCGTCGCCGGTCCGGACGGGAGCCCGGGCCCGATGAGGATCGGTGTGGCGCGCGAGACCGCGCCGGGCGAACGGCGGGTCGCCCTCATCCCGCAGGAGATCGACGGCCTGCGCAAGGCCGGCCACGACGTGGTCGTCGAGGCCGGCGCCGGCGAGAGCGCGGGCTTCCCCGACGCGGCCTACGCCGAACGCGGCGCGATCGTCGGCACCGCGTCCGACGTGCTCGCCACCGACGTCACGCTGTTCGTCCGCACCCCTGGATCGGCCGCCGCGGAGGCGGGCGAGCTCGTCGGCGGGCTACGGCCGGGGCAGGTGGTCATCGGCCTCGGCGACCCGTTGGGGACGCCCGCGGCCGCGGCCGCGCTCGCCGCGCGCGGCGTCACCAGCTTCGCGCTGGAGCTGCTGCCTCGTATCACCCGGGCGCAGGCGATGGACGTGCTGAGCTCGCAGGCGACGCTCGCGGGCTACAAGGCGGCTCTGCTCGCCGCCGGCCGGCTGAACAAGATCCTCCCGATGATGACGACGGCCGCGGGCACGCTGCCCCCGGCGCGGGCGCTGGTGATCGGCGCCGGGGTGGCCGGTCTGCAGGCGATCGCGACCTGCAAGCGGATCGGGGCGGTCGTCTCCGCCTATGACGTGCGCGCGGCCGCCGCCGAGCAGGCCGCGAGCGTCGGCGCGACGTTCGTCGACCTGGGACTGGAGACGGAGAGCGCCGAGACTGCCGGCGGCTACGCCAGCGCGCAGAGCGAGGACTTCCTGCGCCGCCAGCGGGAGGCGCTCGGCAAGGTCGTCGCCGCCCAGGACATCGTGATCTCGACCGCGCAGGTGCAGGGCAGGCGCGCACCGGTGATCGTGACCGCGGACATGGTCCGGGCGATGGCGCCCGGCTCGATCGTGGTCGACATCGCCGCCGCGCAGGGCGGCAACTGCGAGCTGTCGAGGCCGGACGAGGAGGTCGACGTCGGCGGGGTGACGGTGCTCGCCCCGACGAACCTGCCGGCGACCGTGCCCGCGCACGCCAGCCGGCTGTACGCGAAGAACCTCGTCAACTTCCTCCGGTTGCTCCTCGTCGACGACGCGGTCCGCCTCGACCTGACGGACCCGATCATCGCGGACACGCTGATCACCCATGGCGGCGAGGTCGTCTCCGCCCGGGTGCGCGATCTGCTGGGCCTCGCGGCTCTCGACACCACCACGGCGACAGACGCCACCGGCTCTCCCGATGAGGCCGGATCTGCGGACATCGCCGCGGCGACGGATGCCGGCGCGGCGACCAATACCGGTGCCGCCGACAGCGGCCGCGAGACGGCCGCCACCGCGACCACGGCTGGAGGGTGAGCCCGATGTCCCCCGCGATCGAGAGCGGCCTGTACGTGTTCCTGCTGGCGAGCTTCGTCGGCTTCGAGGTGATCCGGCGGGTGCCGCCGTTGTTCCACACCCCGCTGATGTCGCTGACCAACGCGGTCGCCGGCATCTCGCTGGTCGGCAGCCTGGTCATCGCCGGCTCCGACCATGGCGTCGTGTCGACCCTCCTCGGCACGATCGCCGTCACGGCGTCGACGATCAACGTGGTCGGTGGGTTCCTCATCACCGACCGGATGCTGAAGATGTTCCGCCCCCGCGACGCGGCCGGTAAGGGCKCGCCGGCCGGCGGGGCGGGCCCCAGCGCCGCCGACTGGCTGCGCGCCAGGTTCCGCAAGGACACCGCCACCACGACCGGGGCCACGACCAGGACCGGGACCGCGACTGCCCAGGAGACCGCTCGATGAACGACTACATCGTGCCCCTGTGCTACCTGGCCGCCGGTGGTCTGTTCATCGTCGGGCTCAAGGGCATCACCCAGCCGAAGACGGCGCGGCGCGGACTGCAGGCCGCGGAGCTCGGCATGCTGTTCGCGATCATCGGCACGCTGGTCAACAAGGAGATCGTCGACTTCCGCTGGATCATCCTGGCGTTCGTCGTCGGATCGGCCATTGGCGCGCTGATGGCGGTCTTCGTCCCGATGACGGCCATGCCACAGCGGATCGCGCTCTCGCACGCCTTCGGCGCGCTCGCCGCCGGTCTCGTCGGCACGGCCGAGTACTACAACCACCAGCCCGAGATCGGGGCCTTCACCATGGCCGCGATCACGCTGGAGGTGCTGCTCGGTTTCCTCACCTTCACCGGCAGCCTGATGGCGTTCGGCAAGCTGCACGAGATCCTGCCCGGCCGCCCGCAGGTGTACCGCGGACAGAACGTCGTGAACCTTCTGACGCTCGTCGTCGCCGTGGCGGCGGGCGTGTGGCTGGTCGTCGACCCGTCGCGGACGTACCTGTTCCCGGTCGTCGCGGTCCTGGCGGCGGCGTTCGGCGTCATGCTGATCATCCCGATCGGCGGCGCGGACATGCCGACCGTCATCTCGCTGCTGAACTCCTACGCCGGCCTGTCCTCGGTCGCGATGGGTTTCGCGCTGGACAACAAGGCGCTCATCATCGCGGGCGCGCTCGACGGCTCGGCCGGGTTCCTGCTCTCGGTCATCATGTGCCGGGCGATGAACCGGTCGTTCACGAACGTGCTGTTCGGCGCGTTCGGCCAGGCGGACACGTCCGCCGCGGCGGCCGGCGTCGTGGAGGAGCGACCGGTGCGCAGCGCCTCCACCGAGGAGGCGGCGATGCTGCTGGAGACGGCCCGCTCGGTCATCATCGTGCCCGGTTACGGGCTCGCCGTGGCCCAGGCCCAGCACCGCATCCGCGAACTGGCCGACGTGCTGACCCGCAACGGCGCCCAGGTCCGGTTCGCCATCCACCCGGTCGCCGGCCGGATGCCCGGTCACATGAACGTGCTGCTCGCCGAGGCTGACGTGCCCTACGACCAGATCCTCGACATGGACGAGATCAACGCCGATTTCGCCCAGACCGACGTCGCCCTCGTCGTCGGCGCGAACGACGTGACGAACCCGGCCGCGAAGACGAACAAGGACAGCCCGATCTACGGCATGCCGATCCTCGACGTCGAAAGCGCCAGGACCGTCATGGTCGTCAAACGCGGCATGAAGGCCGGCTTCGCCGGCGTCGAGAACGAGCTCTACTACCAGGACAAGACCCTCATGATCTTCGGCGACGCCAAGAAGGTCGCCGAGGGCCTCGTCCGTGACCTGGAGGCATCCGTGCACGCCTGAGCCGTGCACGCTCGCTCCAACCGGGACCAGCCCAGGGAATGAGTGACTGGGCTGGTCCCGGCAGCCATGAAACATGAAACTGGACTGGCCCGGCCGGTCTCATCAAGGCGACGGTGCGGCCCACGGGCGCGACCTGGTCCGAGTCGTGTTCCGCGTTCCGTGGGTCAGCGCGCCGGCGCCGGCGAGACGCCGAGGATGGCGTGCATGGTGCGCAGCGCCCAGGTCGGCGCCTGGGTCTCGCCGTGGAGCTGCCGGGCCGGGTTGATGCCGGCGGCCAGCGCCTCCAGGCCGAAGACGGCCTGGTCGGGGTCGAGGTCGGCGGCGAGCTCGCCGGCCGCGATGGCAGTCCTGATCTCCGCGGCGAGGGTGCGGCGCCAGCGGCCGGTGACGACGACCAGGGCGTCGTGCACCGGACCGATCCGGCCGTCCCACTCGAAACTGGTCTCGGCTATGAAGCAGCCGCCGGCGAACCCGGGTGCCTCGGCGTAGCGGGTCCACGAGGCGCAGATCCCGAGCAGACGTTCCAGGCCCGGCCGCAGGTGGCGCACCGGTTCCCAGACTCGTTGGCGAAAGAGATCCGCCGCGTGGTCGAGGGTGGCGAGCTGGAGCTGCTCCTTGGTGCCGAAGTGGCCGATCACGCCCGACTTGCTCATCTCCAGGTCGGCCGCGAGCCGCCCGATCGTGAGTCCCTCGAGTCCTTCGACCGACGCGATGTCGGCGGCGCGCCGCAGGATCGCCACGCGTGTGTCGAGCGCGTCGGCGACGGAGCGGCGGCCGGTCACCGGGTCAGCATACCGATCGACCGTTCGCTCTTGAAGTACGAACGTTCGGACGCTAAATTTCGGCGTCATGAGCTCCCAGCCCCTGTCCTCCGCCGCCCCACCGGCCAGCCCGGCCCCGGGCCAGTCGCCAGCCCCGGACGGGCCGACGCCGTCCGCGACGGCGCCACCGTCCGCGGCGGCGCCAGCCCGCTCGGCCCGAACCGCGATGGTGCTCGCCTGTGGTGGTTCGTTCCTGGCCTTCCTGGACGCGACGATCACCAACCTGGCGGTCCCCGACCTCGCCCGCGACTTCGAGGTCGGCGTGACCTCGGTGTCCTGGGTGGTGACGCTTTACGCGCTGCCGTTCGCCGCGCTCCTCGCGCCCTCCGGACGGCTTGCCGACCTGTTCGGCCGCCGCCGGCTGTTCGTCGCCGGCGCGGCCCTGTTCACGGCCGCCTCGCTGCTGGCGGTGGTCGCGCCGCTGTTCTGGGTCCTCCTCGCCGCCCGCGCCGCGCAGGGAGTCGGCGCGGCGCTGCTGATCCCCGCGTCGTTCGCGATCGTGCTCGCCGACACTCCGCCCGACCGCCGCGCCGCCGCCATCGGCCTGTGGAGCGCCTCGGCGGGGCTCGCGGCGGTCGCCGGCCCGGCGGTCGGCGGAATTCTCGTGGACGTCGCCAGCTGGCGGGTGCTGTTCTGCGTCAACCTGCCGATCGGGTTGTGGTTGATCGAACGCGCCGTCCGCTACCAGCCCGCGACCGCGCCAACCGGGGCCGACACCGCGCGGCGCCGCGCGCCTGACGCCCTGGCCACCGTCCTGCTCGCCGGCGGCATCGGTGCCGTCGTCCTCGGCCTGACCGAGGCGGAGCGGTGGGGCTGGGCGAGCCCGGCGACGCTGGGGTTCCTGCTGGGGGGCGTCCTGGGCATGGCCGCGGCCGTCGGCCGGTCGGCCCACCATCCGGCCCCGGCCATCGAGGTCGACCTGTGGCGCAGCCCGGGCTACGCGCTCGCCAACGTGATCTCCGCGCTGTTCGGCGCCGCGCTGTACGCGTCGCTGCTGCTCGGCGTGCTGTTCCTCGTGGAAGCCTGGCAGTACTCGGTGCTCACCGCCGGCCTCGCGATGACGCCGACGGCCGGCTGGGCCGCGCTCGTCGGTGTCTCGATCGGCCGGTCCCGGCGGCAACCGGCGCCCTGGGTGCTGGTCGTCGGCGGCGGCACCCTGATCACCGTGACCTCACTGGTGCTCGCGATCTGGCTTCCCGCCGACCCGCGCTTCCTCACCGTCTGGCTGCCGGCCGGGCTGGGCCTCGGCGTCGGCATCGGCGCGGTCAGCGTCGGGGTGTCCAGCGCCGCGGCCCTGGCGGTGGAGCCCCGGCGGTTCGCGGCGGCGGTCGGCCTGAACATCGCGGCGCGCCAGGTCGGCGGGGCGGTCGGGGTGGCCGCGACCGCGCTCCTGCTCGACGGCCAGCCTGGCGACGGCATCGGCGCTTTCCGGGACGTCTACTGGATGATGACGGCGCTGTGCGGCGCGGTCGCCGTCGTCGGCCTCCTGCTGCGCCCGTCGCGTCGCCCGAGCCGGCCCACCCAGGAGGCCGGCCGGTGACCGTCCTTGACGACACCCTGGAGCGGACGGATCCCGACTGTCTGACCCCCGCCGAGGAGGCCGCCCTGCTGCGCGCCGCGCCGTGGCGGCGGCTGGTGGTGCTGGGCGACAGCATCGCCGCCGGGGTGCGCGAACCCCGCGCCGGCTACCGGGACCTGTGCTTCGCCGACCGGCTCGCGGCGGCGCTCGCCGACGGGAGAAAGGCACCGCGGGACCGGCCTCACCGGTCAGGCGAACCCGGTGACGCCCGCCATCTGGACTATCTCAACCTCGACTATCTCAACCTCGGCGTGCCGTGGGCCTGTCTCACCGACGTCCGCGACGGCCAGCTGCCCGCGGCGCTGCGGTTCGAGCCGGACCTCGCGCTGATCGCCGCCGGCGGCAATGACACGCTCCGCCCCGACTACGACCCCGACCGGGCCTGGCGCGAGCTGCTGGACATCGCCCTCCCGCTCGCCGACCGGGGTGTGCTGGTGGTGACCATCGGCCTGTTCGACCTCGCCCGCTCGGGGCTGGTCTCGCCACGGACCGGGGCGACGATGGCCAGCCGGCTCGACCGGCTCGACGTGATCACCGCCGCCGTCGCGGCCCAGGTCGGGGGCCTGCACGTCGACACCCATCACCATCCGCGCGCGGCCGACCCGGCGATCTTCGCCAGCGACCGCGTGCACGCCAACGCGGCCGGCCACGCCATCGCGTCGGCCGCGATCATCCGAACGCTCGCGGCCCGTCTGGGGGACCCCGACGCCGGGCAGCGGGTGGATCGTCAGTGAGCCCGGCCGTGCTGGCCCGCGAGCGCGCTGATCCCGGATCCGGGTGACGGGGCCGGCGTAGCGTGGTTACCGTTCGGCAGAGCTACGGCCGGCGCGGCTCAGGGACAAAATTGGGCCTACCGATCGAAGGCCCGGCCCGCCGGGCCACGCCCTTGGCTGCCCGCAGTCCGTGCCAGGAGGAACGCGATGACCGCGACGACGCCCGTAGGCGCCTCCCCCGCCGCCTCGCCCCCCGCGGCCACGCCCCCCGCCGCCGCGGCCACCGGGCTTACGCGCCGGCTCGACGCGGCGCTGCTGGCGCGGCTGGTCGCGGGCGTGACCGCCACGGGCGAGCCGACGACGGTCACGGCCCCGTTCACCGGCGAGCCGCTGGTCTCGTTGCCGCAGTCGACGGCCGATGACGTCCAGGCCGCCTACGCCTCAGCGCGGGCGGCGCAGGCCTCATGGGCCGCCACACCGGTCCGCGACCGGTCCACCGTCCTCGCCCTGCTGCACGACCTGGTGCTGCGTCGGCGGGACGAGGCGCTCGACATCCTGCAGTGGGAGACCGGCAAGGCCCGTGGGCACGCGTTCGAGGAGGTGCTCGAGGTCGCCGCCTGCGCGCAGCACTTCAGCCGCAGAGCGCCCCGGCTGCTCGCGCCGCGCCGCCGGCCCGGCGCGTTCCCCGTGTTGACGCGGGCCGTCGAGTCACGCCGGCCGAAGGGCGTCGTCTGCGTGATCACCCCGTGGAACTACCCGCTCGCGCTGTCCGACGACGTCCTGCCGGCCCTGGTGGCGGGCAACGCGGTCGTGCAGAAGCCGGACACGCAGACGGCGTTGTCCGCGCTCTGGCTACGCGAGCTGGCGATCGAGGCCGGCCTGCCGTCCGCGCTGTGGCAGGTGGTGCTGGGTGACCGGGACACCATCGGCGACCCGCTGATCGACGGCGCGGACTTCGTCGCGTTCACCGGGTCGACCACCGCCGGCCGGACGATCGCCGCGCGCGCCGGCCAGCGGCTGATCGGGTGCTCCCTCGAGCTGGGCGGCAAGAACCCGATGGTCGTGCTCGCCGACGCCGACGTCGACAAGGCGGCCAGAGGCGCCATCCGGGCCTGCTTCAACAACGCCGGTCAGCTGTGCGTCTCCATCGAGCGGATCTACGTCGACCGTTCCGTGCACGACGCGTTCGTGCGGGCGTTCGTGGGCGCGGTCGGCCGGCTCCGGCTCGGCGCCACCCTCGACCGCACGACCGACGTGGGCTCGCTCACCTACCAGCGCCAGCTCGACGCCGTCCGCGCGCACGTCGACGACGCGGTCTCCCGGGGAGCGACGGTGCTCGCCGGCGGCAGGCAGCGCCCCGACCTGGGCCCGCTGTTCTACGAGCCGACCGTGCTCACCGACGTCACCCCCGACATGTCTCTCTACCGCGACGAGACGTTCGGGCCCGTCGTGGCGATCTACCCGGTGGACGGCGACGAGGCCGCGGTCGCCGCGGCCAACGACACCGAGTACGGCCTGAACGCCTGCGTGTGGAGCCGGGACACCGGTCATGCCCGCGCGGTCGCGGCACGCATCGACGCCGGCACGGTCAACATCAACGAGGGCTACGCGTCGGCCTACGGKTCGCAGGGAGCGCCCATGGGCGGCATGAAGGCCTCCGGTCTCGGCCGGCGCCACGGCGACGAGGGCCTGCTCAAGCTCACCGAACCCCAGACCGTCGCCAGCCAGCACCTCCTCGGTTTCGACCCGCCCGCCTTCCTCGGCCCCGACCGCTACGCCACCGTCCTCACCCACACCCTCACCGCCCTGAAGCGCCTCCACATCCGGTAGGGCCGGCGCATCGCGCCAGCTGTCGGGATCGTGGTCGGTGTCCGGACCGCGTCGGYGCGGCCACCACATGATCGACGGCCAGTCTGCCAACATGATCACGGTCAGTCCGCCGCGCCCTCCACGATCCATCTGCCCGCATGACCACGCACAGTCCGCCACACCCACGTGGTCGTTCCGCTGTCGAGTAGCCCCGTTCGTACGCGGGTGGGCTGTCACCGACCGCAGCCCATGGGAGCCCGGCGCGGGCTCCGCCCGGCCGACCATGGTTCCGCGGAACCATGGTCGGCGCCTCGACCGTGACCGCCTCCGCGGATCGAACATGATCATGGCCACAAACCGACCGGGATCATGCCCTCAAAACGACCGTGACCATGGCCGTAAACTGACCGTGACCATGGTCGTGAACCAACCACGATCATGCCTGTAAACTGACCGTGACCATGGCCGCGAACCGACCGGGACCGGGTCCAGAACCAACATCGGCCCGCAGAGCCAACGGAGGTCGGGATGATGTCCGAGCAGCTGAGCCTTGACCTCTTCCCTCGGCGCGCCGCCGAACGCGTATCGGAGGCACTCGCCGACACACGGGTAGTCGTCATCAGCGGCGCGCGCCAGGTCGGCAAGAGCACCCTTGCCGAGATCACGGTTGGCGCTCGCGACAACACRCTGGCCCTTTACCTGGACGACGAGGCCACCCGAACCGCCGCGGAATATGATCCCACCGGCTTCGTCAGCCACGACGGTCTCATCATGATCGACGAGATCCAGCGCATGCCGAGACTACTACTTCCGATCAAGCGTGAAGTCGATCGGAATCCCCGGCCAGGCCGCTTCCTGCTCACCGGATCCGCTCAGCTATGGGCGATGCGGAGCATTCCGGACATCCTCCCCGGGAGATCCGAGACCATCGAGCTGTGGCCACTCTCTCAGGGCGAGATCAACGGGCAGCCTGACGGGTTCGTGGACAGGGTCTTCACCGAGACCGAGCCAGTTCTGGCACGCAGCCCACTACGCCGCCGGGACTATATTGAGCGCGCGCTGCAGGGAGGGTTTCCCGGGGCCGTTCGACGAGTTGACCCCCGGYGGCGCTCGCGCTTCTTTGAAGCATATATAGATGATCTCGTCGTTCGAGATATCCGCCAGGTCTCCGAGATCGAGAAGATCGCGGAACTGCGCAGACTCGTCCATGCTCTGGYCGCGGTGATGAGCGGCATACTTGTTCCCCACCGCCTCAGCAGCGACCTGGAAGTGCCGGTCACAACCGTTCGGCGATACATCGACGCGCTTGAGCTCGTCTACGTTGTCCGWAGAATCCCAGCCTGGTCAAGAAACCTCACAGCCAGGGTCAMCCACAAGCCCAAGGTCATATTCGTGGACTCTGGCCTCGCCGGCCATCTGACGGGAATGACGATTCGCCAGGCTTCTCATCCGGCGGCCGCCATCGGACCGCTGATCGAAAATTTTGCGCTCGGCGAACTGGCCCGGCAGCTGACCTGGTCCGAAGAACCAGTCTCCATGTTTCACTACCGGGACCAAGACCGTCACGAGGTAGACGCGGTGCTGGAACGCTCGTCCGGAGAGATCGTGGGCATCGAGGTGAAAGCGGCCGAGACTGTACGCGCGGAGGACTTTCGTGGATTGCGTCACCTCTATGAACGGCTAGGAGATGAGCACTTTCACGCCGGCTACGTCCTTTACGCGGGCGCCGAGGTGCTCCGATTCGGTCCGCGCATGCGAGCAGTACCGATCTCCACTCTCTGGACTACCCCACCGTCCCCGTCATCGTCATAGACCCCCATACCGGCCTCTGGCCTAACCAGGCAGACGATGTCAGGGGGCGAGGTCGTCCATGGCGCGGTAGAGGCGCTCCTCGGAGACGGGGTAGGGGGTGCGCAGCGTCTGGGCGAAGAGGCTGACGCGCAGTTCCTCGATCATCCAGCGGATGTTCAGGAGGTCGGGGCCCGGCGGCGTGCCCGGCGGAAGGAAGTCCGCCGTCAGCTCGTCGTAGGCGGCGCGGACACGGGCGATCTTGGCCAGCTTGGGCTGCTCGCTGGCCACGTCGGCCGGGAGACGGTCCAGGCGGCGCAGGGCGCCGGTCAGGTAACGGGTCAGGTCGTCGAGACGATCGGCGCCGGTGGCCGTGACGAACCCCGGGTAGACGAGCGCGGCGAGCTGGCGGCGCAGGTCGTCGAGGCTCGCGGCGAGCGCCGGGGTGACCTTGACGGCGGTCCGCGTGCCGCCGCCGCCCTGGGCGGCGGCGAAGGCCGAGGACAATGACCGCAGGTCCTTGACCTGGACGGGGCGGCCGGCCGCCGGGCGGCTCGCTGACGAACCGCCCGCTGGTGAACCACCCCCCAGCGCCTCCGTCCGGGTCTTCACGTCGTGGGCGAGGGTGAGAACCTGCTGGACGGATCGGACGACGGCGAGCGAGCGATCGGGCAGTTCCCCCCGGACCGCGTCTCGTAGCCGCTCGAACGCGGCCTCGTCCCATACCGGGCCGCCCGCCTCGGCGATCAGCGCGTCGGCGGCCGCGGCGACGGCGTCGTCGAGCAGGTCGCCGATGCTCGCGTGCGGATGGTGGCGCAGGGCGAGTTTCGACGCGTTCGAGAGCTGGGTGTTGATGTACCGCACCGGTGACGGCACCGATGCGAGAACCAGGGCCCTGGTGCCGACGGGATGGGCCCTGCCCTGCTCGGCCTCGGTCGCCAGCACCCGAAGCGCGGCGCCCCCGGAAGGCTCGGCTACCAGCGCTGGGTAGCCACGGACCACATGACGTCCGGACCTGCGCTCGACGGTGCGCGGGATGGTACCCAGGTCGCCCCAGCCGGTCAGGCCGGTCCGTTCCAGGTTCCCGCCGGCGGCCGACACCGCCGCCGTCAGCTTCGGCGCCAGCTGGCGCTTGAGCTCGTCGAGGTCCTTGCCCTCGGCGAGCGCCGCCCCCGGCGGCGACGGCCGCTCGGCGTTCCCATCGCGCTGTTTCTGGCCGTCATGCTGCTTCTGGCCGTCACGCTGCTTCTGGCCGTCACGCTGCTTCTGGCCGTCGTAGACGCGGAACGTGATCCTCAGGTGCGCTGGCAGCCGGCTCAGGTCCCAGTCCGCGCGGGAGACGGTCGTGCCGCCCCCGATCCGGTTCAGCTCGCGTTCGACGACGGCGAGCAGCGGGCCGTCGGCCGGGCCGACGCGGTCCAGCACCGCGCGCGCGTAGTTGGGCGCGGGGACGAAGCTGCGCCGCAGTGCCTTCGGCAGCGAGCGGATCAGCTCGGTGACGAGATCCTCGCGCAGCCCGGGCACCTGCCAGTCGAAACCGTCCGGCTCGATCTGGTTGAGAATCGCGAGTGGGATGTGCGCCGTCACGCCGTCGGCGGCCGACCCGGGCTCGAACTGGTAGGTCAGGGCGATCTGGTGCTCGTCCCCGGGCCGGCCTGGCCAGAGGTCCGGGAAGTCCGCGGCGCTCACGCCCGCCGCGCTCGGGTTGACGAGCATCTCCGGGGTGAGGACGAGCAGGTCGGGCGTACCCGGACGGGTCTTCTTCCACCAGGCGTCGAAATGGCGGCCCGAGACGACGTCCGCGGGTATGCGCGCGTCGTAGAAGTCGAAGATCGTCTGGTCGTCGACGACGATGTCGCGGCGGCGGGCGCGGTGCTCGAGCTCCTCGGCGTCCGCGAGCAGCCGCCGGTTCTCGGAGAAGAACGCGTGCCGCGTCTCCCAGTCGCCCTCGACGAGCGCGTGCCGGATGAACAGCTCCCGGCAGAGAACGGGGTCGATCGCGCCGTAGTTGACCGTMCGCGCGGCCACGATCGGCACGCCGTACAACGTCACCTTCTCGGTGGCGACGACGGCGGCGGACCGGCGCGACCAGCGCGGCTCGCTGTAGGAACGGCGGACYAGGTGCCCGGCGAGTGGCTCGACCCACTCGGGCTCGATCTTCGCCGCGACCCGTCCCCACAGCCGCGACGTCTCGACCAGCTCGGCGGCGACCACCCAGCGCGGCGGCTTCTTGAACAGCGCCGAGCCGGGGAAGACGGCGAACCGCGCGCCGCGCGCGCCCAGGTAGTCCCGTTTCTCCGGGTCGAACAGGCCTATGTGCGACAGCAGGCCGGTGAGCAGCGCGGCGTGCACCTGCTGGGGGCTCGCCGGGGTGGCGTTCGTCGACAGGCCCAGCGAGCGGGCCGACTGGCGCAGCTGGCTGTGGACGTCCTGCCATTCCCGGACCCGCAGGTAGTGCAGGAACTCGGTGCGGCACATCTTGCGGAACTGGTTGGACGACAGCTCCGCGGCCTTCTCCCGCAGGTAGTTCCACAGGTTCAGGTGGCCGAGGAAGTCCGACGTCGGCTCGGTGAACCGGGCGTGTTTCTCCGCCGCCGCCTGCTGGGCGTCGGGCGGGCGCTCGCGGGGGTCCCCGACGGCCAGCGCCGCGGCGATGACGAGCACCTCCGCGAGAGCGCCCTGCTCCTCCGCCGCCACGATCATGCGGGCCAGCCGCGGGTCGATCGGCAGCCGGGCGAGCCGGCGCCCGAGCGGCGTCAGCCTCGGCATGTGCCCGCCGCCGCGCGCCTCACCCCCGCGGCCCGGTCCGTGACCCGGTCCGTCACCTGAGACGGCCCCGCGGCTGGCGTCGACGGCACCGTCGGCGCCGGCGGCTTCGGGCGCGCCGGTCTCGGCGCCGGCGGCCGGTCTCGCCGGGGCGGGCGGCCGCCGCGGCGACTCGAACGCGCCGAGCTCGTGGAGCAGCGCCATGCCGTCGGTGATCTGGCGGGGGTCGGGCGGGTCGAGGAACGGGAAGTCCGCGACCTCGCCGAGCCCCAGCGACGCCATCGACAGGATCACGGACGCGAGGTTGGTACGGAGGATCTCCGGGTCGGTGTATTCGGGCCGGCCCTCGAAGTCGTCCTCCGAGTAGAGGCGGACGCAGATGCCGGCGGACGTCCGCCCGCAGCGTCCGGCCCGCTGGTTCGCCGACGCCCGCGACACCGGCTCGATCGGCAGCCGCTGCACCTTCAGCCGGTGGCTGTACCGGGAGATCCGGGCCGTGCCGGCGTCGATGACGTACTTGATTCCCGGGACGGTCAACGACGTCTCGGCGACATTCGTCGCGAGCACGATCCGCCGGCCCTGATGCGGCTGGAACACCCGATGTTGCTCGGCGGCGGACAACCGCGCGTACAGCGGCAGGATCTCCCAGGGCAGCAGTTCCCTGCTCGGCCTCGGCCGGCGGGCCAGCGCGTCCGCGGTGTCGCGGATCTCCCGCTCGCCGGACAGGAAGACGAGGATGTCGCCGGGCCCGGCGGCCGACAGCTCGTCGGCCGCGTCGCAGATCGCGGTGACGACATCCCGGTCCGGATCGGCGTCCGGGTCGTCCGGGTCGATGACGGGCCGGTAGCGGACCTCGACCGGATAGGTCCGGCCGGACACCTCGATGATCGGCGCGTCGCCGAAGTGCCGGGAGAACCGCTCCGTCTCGATCGTCGCCGAGGTGATGACGACCTTCAGGTCCGGCCGGCGCGGCAGGATCCGGTGCAGGTAGCCGAGGATGAAGTCGATGTTGAGGCTGCGCTCGTGCGCCTCGTCGATGATGAGCGTGTCGTACTGGCGCAGCAGCCGGTCCGTGGCCAGCTCGGYGAGCAGGATGCCGTCGGTCATCAGCTTGACCAGYGTGTCCTCGCCGACCTGGTCKGTGAACCGCACCTGGTAGCCGATGATCCCGCCCAGGCTCCCCGCGCCCGTCTCCTCGGCGATCCGGTCGGCGACGGTGCGAGCGGCCAGCCGCCGCGGCTGGGTGTGCCCGATCATCCCGGTGACACCGCGGCCGAGCTCAAGGCAGATCTTCGGGATCTGCGTCGTCTTGCCTGAGCCGGTCTCGCCGGCCACGATGACGACCTGGTTGTCGCGGATCGCCGCGAGGATCTCGTCCCTGCGCTGGCTGACCGGCAGCTCGTCCGGGTATTTCAGCGCCGGCACGGCGTCGCGGCGCAACGCGACGCGAATCTCCGCCGTCTCGACCTCACCGGTGATCTCGCCGACCGCGCGGGCCCGCGCCTCGGCGTCCGGATCGTGGCGGACCGCGTCGAGGCGCCGCGCCAGCCGGTGCCCGTCGCGCGGCATCAGCGCGGGCAGCCTCGCCGACAGCCCCGCGAGCTCCGACCGCTCGGCGGGCCCGAGATCGACGGGCCGGCCGCCGCCGTCACGCTGCTTCCCCACCGGCCCGCGGCCCGACACCCCACCACGGCCGCCGCCGGCCACGCCACCACGGCCGCCGCCCGCGTCACCACGGCCGCCACCGGCCGCGTCACCACCCGAGCGGCCCGACGCTCCAGGCCGGCGCCGGCGGCCCGGACGGCCAGCCCGCTCCGGCGCGCCGCGGCTGCCCCCGACCGAGGCCGAGCCTGAGGCCGAGGCCGCCGAAGTGGCCGGCCGGTCCGTCTGGGCGGCGGCGGGGTCGACGGCACCGCCGGTCAGCGGTTCGACCGGCTGCTGGGCGTGCGGCAACGTCACGGCGCGAGCGGAGTCCATGTTTCCTGATCAGGGCTTACAGCGGTAATCGAGGGTCTCACAGCCCCGGCTACACCAAGGCGGTCACGGCGGGCGACTCGCGACGCATCATGCGGCGTCCCCGTCCGCGTCCCCGCATGTCAGACGCATGCGTCCACCATGCATATTCCCGCCGCGCCGCCGCCGCAAGCCAATATCGAGCCCCCGCCGGGCTGGGAGGGACGCTCAGCGCCAGTGGCCGGCGACCAGCGCTGGCCACGCCGATCACCCGACCCGGGTCACGCGACACCGGAGGCGGCAGGCTCCAGCCCCTCCTCAGGGGCCGCCGCCTCGGTAACCGTCGCTGGGCCGGCCGGGATGGCTGGGTTGGCCGGGATGGCCGGACCAGGCATGAGGGGCGCCGCGCCGTTCCCCCGCCACGATGGCCGGGCGTCGGGGTCCGGCGGCAGYGACGGCGAGAAGTCGTCCCCGAGGCGGCTGATCGCCGTCCTGGCGAAGATCTGCTGATGTGTCACGGTCCGCTCCGAGCGGCCCCGGCCGACGAAGCTCACGGCCCAGTGCAGCAGCGTCGTCACGCGGTGCTTGAAGCCGATGATGTAGACGAGGTGCACGGCCAGCCACATCAGCCATGCCACGAAGCCGGTGAGCTTCAGCCCGCCGATGCTGGCGACCGCGCTGAACCGCGAGATCGTCGCCATGCTGCCCTTGTCGTGGTACTTGAACAGCTTGCCGGACTGCCGGCCCTCGATCCGGGCTCGGATGTCACGGGCCGCGTGCCGGCCGCCCTGGATGGCGACCTGGGCCACTCCCGGCAGCCGGTTCAGCGACATCATGTCGCCGATGACGTAGACCTCCGGGTGACCGGGCAGGGTCAGGTCCGGCTGGACCTCGACCCGGCCGGCCCGGTCGATTCCCGCGCCGCTCTGCTCGGCGAGCTGCCTGCCCAGCGGGCTCGCCTGCACTCCGGCCGCCCACACCTTGCAGACCGACTCGATGCGCCGCCCCGTGCCGTCGGCCTCCTTGACCTCGATACCGGTCGCGTCGACGTCGGTCACCATCGCGCCGAGCTGAACCTCGACACCCAGCTTCTCCAGCCGCTCGGCGGCGTAACCACCGAGCTTGTCGCCGAAGGCGGGAAGCACGACGGGAGCCGCGTCGAGCAGCACAATCCGCGCCTTGCGCGGGTCGATGTGGCGGAAATCCCTGCGGAGAGTCCGGTGCGCGAGCTCGGCGATCTGGCCGGCCATCTCGACACCGGTCGGGCCCGCGCCGACAACGACGAAGGTGAGCAGCCGCTCAATATCCGCCTCGTCGGTGGACGCCTCCGCCAGCTCGAACATGCCGAGAATGCGGCCGCGCAGCTCGAGGGCGTCGTCGATGCTCTTCATCCCGGGCGCGTGCTCGGCGAACCGGTCGTTACCGAAATACGACTGCCCGGCGCCGGCGGCGACGATCAGGCTGTCGTAATGGTGCACGGCCGTACGCCCGACCAGTTCCGAGGTGACGGTCCTCGCCTCGAGGTCGATGTTGGTGACCTCGCCGAGCACGACCCGGACGTTGCGCTGGCGGCGCAGCACCTCGCGGGTCGACGGGGCGATCTCCCCCTCCGAGAGGATCCCGGTCGCGACCTGGTAGAGCAGCGGCTGGAAGAGATGGTGGGACGTCTTCCCCACGATCGTGACGTCAGCCCAGGCGCTGCGAAGCGCCTGGGCGGCGAACAGCCCACCGAACCCTGAGCCAATGACCAGGACGCGGTGCCGGTAGACACCATCCTCGATCGCGCCGACTTGGGTACCACTGGTGGTAACAGTGTTCGCGGTCACAATTCCTCTCCACTCATCCACTCGGGCGAGCGCGGTTTCCGCCGTTCCCCCAGACCATCTCACAGGAACGTCAGGGGCTGACAGCCGTACCGGAGTGACCTTCAACCCGCGGACCGTTCGCATACGCCAGGCGGCCCTGTCGCAGAAATCACACCCCGGGAGAATGTCGCTGTATCACGACCCCCGAACCGTCCCGATCACCTGAGCCGACCCGCCACCGCCGGTGGCCGCCAGTCGCCGGAGAAATCCGCCAGAATCACGTACTTTCCAAGCAGAACTGGACAACTTCTATTCCGCGGCGCACACGTCCGCCACGTCTCGCCGACGCCTTCGGCGTCGGTCGACCCAGCGCCCACCGGGTACCAGGTCGACCAACGCCAGCCGCGAGCGCGGCCGAGTGCCGTGGGTCAGGCGCCCGGCTGCGGAACGATGCGCAGGTAGGGCTTCGGCGCCTCCCAGGTACCGAAGATCTCCTTGGCCTGGTCGTTGTTGACGGAGCCGGCGATCACGACGTTCTCGCCCTGCTTCCAGTTCACCGGCGTGGCCACCTTGTGCTTCGCGGTGAGCTGCAGCGAGTCGATCACGCGCAGGACCTCGTCGAAGTTGCGGCCGGTCGTCATCGGGTACACCAGGATCAGCTTGATCTTCTTGTCCGGGMCGATGACGAACACGTTGCGCACGGTCTGGTTGTCCGCCGCCGTCCGGTCGGACGGGTCGCCGCTGACGTCGGCGCCCAGCATGCCGTAGGCCTTCGAGATCGTGAAGTCGGCGTCGCCGATCAGCGGGTAGTTGGGCGCGGTGCCCTGCGTCTCCTCGATGTCCTTGGCCCAGTCAGCGTGCAGCTCGACCGGGTCCWCCGACAGGCCGATGATCTTCACGCCCCGGCGGTCGAACTCGGGCTTGATCGAGGCGACGTAGCCGAGCTCGGTGGTGCAGATGGGCGTGAAGTTCTTGGGGTGCGAGAAGAGCACCGCCCAGGAGTCGCCGATCCAGTCGTGGAAGGAGATCGGGCCCTCCGTGGTCGCGGCCACGAAGTCGGGGGCGGTGTCGCCGATCGTCAGACTCATCGTTGTCTCCGTCGGATATGTCCGGCGCGCGCCGCGCCGGGTTATGTTCAGGTCAGAGGCGACTCTACGGACGCCTCGTTCCCTGAACGTTCCCTCGCGCGGCGGCGATCGCCTGCCGTCGCGACCGGGCCGCCCAGAACGGCTGCTCGGCCTTCTCGTACAGCGCCGCCGCCGCCTCGAACCTCGCGTGAGCCTGAGCCGGGTCGCCGTCCGCCGCCGCGGCACTGCCGGCGGCCGCCTCCGCCATCGCGCTCCAGGCCGAGCTGTCGAAGCGCTCCGCCGTGTTCCTCGCCGCCTCGGCGAAGGCCCGGGCGCCCGCGCGGTCCCCGGCCAGCGCGAGCGCCTCGGCGCCGACCTGGTTGAGCATCGCGCCGCAGCTCGGGCAGTCGCCGTACCGGGCCACCGCGGCCCGCGCCGCGCCGACCGACCGCAGCGCCCGCTCCTGGTCACCCTGTTCCAGGGCGACCAGCGCGGCCGTCGCGTGCAGCCGTCCCCAGGCATGGCGCCGGGACGTCGGGGCGACGGTCGCGATGGCGGTGGCCCGCTTCAGGTACGGCGCGGC
This sequence comes from Pseudofrankia asymbiotica, assembly GCF_001983105.1. Classification (GTDB taxonomy): domain Bacteria; phylum Actinomycetota; class Actinomycetes; order Frankiales; family Frankiaceae; genus Pseudofrankia; species Pseudofrankia asymbiotica. Next base: position 50,103 of record NZ_MOMC01000031.1, read on the forward strand.
GTCGTCGGGGGCGCCGGTGCAGACGGCGAGCTCGGCCAGGCGCATCCACGGCAGCGCGACGGATCTGCTGCCCATCGGCGTGTAGAGCTCGCAGCTGCGTTCGAGGCAGGCACCCGCCTCGTCCCAGTGGCCGCGCAGCAGCAGCGACTCGCCGAGCAGGCACCAGGCGAACGCCTGCGCCGCGATCGCGTCGGCCCGCTCGGCCAGCACCAGCGTCTGCCGCGCGTACTCCTCGACGTCGCCGGCGCTGCCGTCCCCGTAGAGCTGGTGCTGCCCGATGCAGTGGTTGATCTCGTAGAACCGGCTGACCCGGCCGCCCAGGTCGTCGGCCGCGAGCCGCCGGATCGTGGCCTGAAGCGAGGTGCGCCAGTCGCCCCGCATATGCGAGATCATCGCGAGTATCTCCAGCGCGTCCGTCACGCCGTCCTCGTCGCCGTGCGCCACGGCCGCCGCGTGTGCGCTCGTGGCCAGGTCCTGGGCCGCGCCGAGCTCGCTGCGCTCCCACATGACGCTCGCCCGCGCGCAGGCGATCCGCCCCCGCTCGGCCTCGTCCCGCGCGAACCCGTCGGCGGCGGCGAGGTGCGGCTCGGCCGCGTCCGGCAGGTGCTGCATCAACAGGGCGGTGGCGCACCGGCGGTGTAGCCGCGCGCACGCCGCCGCGTCGGTCGAGGCCGCGAGCGCCTGCTCGTAGGCCCGTACGGCGGCGACGGCGTCGCCCGCCTGCACCCGGAGGTCGCCGACCTTCTCCCACAGATCCGTCGACAGCGCCGGCTCGGCCCGCGCGTCGCCGCGGATCTCCTCGTAGAGGCGCTGCGTCCGCGGGCCCGGCTCGGTACCCAGCTCGGCGGCGAGCCGCTCGCGCAGCCGGTCGTACTGCCGCCGAGCGTCATCGCGCCGTCCCGCCAGCGCGTACAGCCGCATCAGCCAGGCGTTGTTCTCCTCGTGCGACGGATCCGCGCCAACCAGCCGGGCCACCGTGTGCGCGGCCTCGTTGACCTCACCGCGAGCCTCGAGCAGCCGGGCGAGCTCCCTGGCCAGCGCGGTCCAGTCGTCGCGCAGCTCGTCGCGGGGGCCGCCCGCCCAGTCGTCGTAGACGTCCTCGGGCAGCAGACCGTCCCGGTAGAGCTCCAGGGCGCTCGAGTAGGCATTGACGTCCTGGGTTCGCCGCGCCGCCGCGGCGAACGTCCGGTAGTCGTCCACATCGACGCGCAGGCGCTCCGACGGCAGGCACAGCAGATCACCGATCGAGACGATGAGGCCCGCGCCGTCCGCGCCATCGGAGCCGCCCAGCGCCCGGCGCGCCGCGTGCAGCGCCTTGCGAAGGTTCGCCGCGGCGGCCGACGGGTCGAGCTCCGGCCACAGCACGTCCATCACCTGCTCGCGGCGCAGCCGATGTCCCGGAGCCAGCGCGAGCAGCTTGACCAGCGCCGCCGGCTTGCGACGCGACCACGCGGCGTCCGGCACGGCCCGGTCTCCGACCACGACCCGGAACCGGCCGAACAGCTCGATCCAGAGGACTTCCACCCGATACCCCCATTACGTGCCCCACCAGCCATCGTGCCAGGTGAGGAGGATGAGGAGTCCGGATCGACGCCGAGCGCGACCATCGCCGCGGGGACCGCCCGTCACGCCCCGGCCGCGGCGGCGCCGCCGCACGCGAGCGTGTCGAAGTCGGGGAAGCGAAGGGCGATGTCGCTGCCGGTGAAGTCACCTACCCAGCCGTCGGGGTCGTGGAGGAACCGGACCGCGGTGAACGAGGGCGTCGCCCCCATGTCGAACCAGTGAGTGGTCCCGGCGGGTACGAACAGCAGGTCGCCGGCCTCGCACAGCACGGCGTGCACCTCCTCGCCCCGGGTGGCGTCGCGGGTGTGCAGGTAGAAGACGCCGCGGCCGGCGGCGAAGAAGCGGACCTCGTCGTCGGCGTGGGTGTGCTCGGCGCGGAACTTCGCCCGGGCCACCGCCGCCGTCGCCGCGAAGCTCGGCGCGCCGGTCGGGCGCAGCGCGACCACGTCGACCTGGGCGAAGCCGTCGGCCCGGGCGACCCGCTCGATCGGGTCACGGTAGGCGGCGAGGACGTCCTCGGCCCGCGCGGCGGAACGCGGACCAGCCACCAGCGGCCAGCGCTCGAACCGGAAACCGAGCCCACCGAGGAACGAGCCGATCAGCGCCGCGTTGGTGGTCGCCAGTGCCACGGTCGTCGGGTCGTGCGCCGGCCAGGTCGTCAGAGCGGTCATCCGTGCCTCCCCGGCCCACGCCGAACCGCCGTCCTCAGGACGGGACCCGCTGATCTTCCGGCCGACGGAAAACCCGAGTCAAGGCGCGGGCGCCATCACGAGGTTCCGGTGGCAACGATGTGGCACCGGCGCCGCCCGCTTGACCGGGGCCGGTCACGATCCGCATAGTGCCGGCATGTCGGAGCCGCCAGACCCGGACCAGAGCGGATCCGTCCCGCTGGCTGGTTCCAGCTGGCCCCCGCCGCGGCCAGCCCCCCGGCCACCGCACCGGTGGCCGCCGCCGTCTCCCGACCTCTCCACGCTGTCGCGGCCGCCATCCTCACCGTCCCCGCCCGGCCAGCCCCAGCCGCGGCCGTCTCCACCGCGCCCGCGGCCGGCACGGCGGCCGGCCACGCCGCCGGGGGCGGGAGCCGGGGCGGCGTGGACGGCGAGCCCGCGCCCGGTCGCCTGGACGGGTGCGTCCGTCCGTCTGCTGGATGAGACCCAGCTGCCGGACCGTCTCGCGAACGTGGACGTCCACCGGGTCGACGACCTGGTGGCCGCCATCCGCCGGCTCGTCGTCCGAGGCGAGCCCGCACTCGGGATCGCCGGTGCCTACGGCGTCGCCCTCGCGATCGTGCAGGCGGCGCGTGAGGGCTGGGACGGCTCCACGTTCACCGCCGCCGTCGGCCGGCTGCGCGCCGCCCGGCCGACGGCGCTCGCGCTCGTACAGGGCGTCGACGCCGCCTATGCCGTCGTCGACGACGGCCTGGACGCGGTCGTGGCGGTCGGGCATGCCCTCGCCGAGGCCGACGAGCGGGCGAGCCGCGCGATCGGCCGCCACGGCGCCGACTGGATCCTCGGCCGGCTCGGCGACCGCTCGCTACGCGTCCTCACCCACCGCGGCACCGGCACGCCGGCCACCGCCGCCCGGGATACCGGCCTCGGGATCATCCACGAGCTGCACGCCCGCGGCCGCGTCGAGCTGGTCTACGTCGACGAGACCCGGCCGTCGCTGCAGGGCAGCCGGCTCACCGCCTGGGAGCTGTCCCAGGCCGGCGTCGACTACCGGGTGCAGGTGGATGGCGCCGCGGCCGGCACGATCGTCGGCGGCCTCGTCGACGTGGCCGTCGTCGGCGCGGACCGCGTCGCGGTGAACGGCGACGTCGCGAACAAGGTCGGCACCCTCGGCGTGGCGCTGGCCTGCGCGCACGCCGGCATCCCGTTCGTCGTCGCCGCCTCGGCCGCAGCGGTGGACGAGGACCTGCCCCGCGGATCCCTGATCCCGATCGAGTGGCGCGCCGACGACGAGGTGCTGGCCTGGTCCGGCCGCCGCGTCGCCCCGCCCGGTGCTCGTGCCCACAACCCAGCCTTCGACGTCACCCCCGCGAGCCTGGTCAGCGCCCTCATCACGGAACACGGTGCCCAAGCCCCACATCTGTGACTTCGCGCGGACAACGACGACTCGCGAGCTCACGACCGCCCGCCCCCAGCGCCGGCACGTACCTTGATCGTCATCTGTGCTCTCCGGTGGTCACGATCGGGCTGATCACGATCGGGCTGGTAACCCCGGCAGGGCACAGACGACGATCACCGCCTGACCGGCACGCGTCGATCTGGTCGGTGGAGGCGTTGAAGCGGCCAGGGTGATCGTCCGACACTGGTCGTCATGAGTCATACCAAGTGGACGGCGGCCGGGCGGCCCACGGAAAGCCGGCCTGGGGGCGCCGCCGGCCGTGTCGTCGACCACTCGGCGCATGACGGAACGGCAGACGCCGACGCGACGCAGCGGCGTCACACCATCGAGGACGTCGCGGCGCTCGCCGGGGTGTCACGTGCGACCGTCTCCCGCGTCCTCAACGGCAGTACCCACGTCATCCCAGCCACCCGGGACCGGGTACTCGCCGCGGCCGGCGAGCTCGGCTTCGTGCCGAGCCTCGCCGCTCGCGCGCTCGCCGGCGGGCGGGGCGACCGCGTCGCCATCGTGGCGATCTCGCATCCCTGGTGCCCGGAGGAGGACCGGTTCTTCGGCACGGTCGCCTACGCCGCCGCGAAGGAGGCCGGCACGGCGGGCCTCGGCGTCTTCCTGCGCAGGCTGGAGCACGGGGACGGCGCCGGGCTGCGAGCGCTCGCCGTCGACCGCGCGCTCGCCGGCCTCATCGTCATCAACCCCAGCCACGAGGCACTCGGCGCGCTGCCGCGCCAGATGCTGCGGCGGACGGTCACGCTCGGGACCTGCTCGCCGGAGGTCGCCGCGGTCGACGTCGACAACCCGCGCGCGTCGCGGGCCGCGCTCACGCACCTGGCCGGGCTCGGCCGGCGGCGCGTCACGCTGGTCGCGGGCCCGGACGACCTGCCGTGCGTACGGGAACGGACCGAGACCTATCTCTCCCACCAGGCCGAGCTCGGCGAGCCGGTCCGGCTGGTGCGCTCCAGGCTCGGGGTGCCGGACGCCGCCGCGACACTCGGCGCCTCGTTCGAGGCCGACGGACCGCCGGAGGCGATCTTCGCCGCCCACGACGGCCTCGCCACGGCGGCCGTCGAGGTGTGCCGCGAGCGGGGGCTCCGCCTCGGCGACGACGTGGCGGTTGTCGGGTTCGACGACGACCCGCCACCGCTGGGCGCGGCGGTCCGCCACGCCTACGCGGCCGTGCGCAGCCCGGTGCCCAGCATCGCCGTGACCGCCCTGCGCATGGTCGCCTCCGGCGACACCCGGGCCGAGCAGCGCATGCTCCCTCCGACCGAGGTGGAGCGAGGGCGCGGTCTCGAGTCCTCAGACCCGATCCGGTCCGGTCAGGCCAGCGGCAGGTAGGCGCTGGCGACGGCGTCGCGGTTGGCCTCGGCCTCGGCCGCCGTGCCGGACCAGGCGAGCCGGCCGTGGCGCAGGACGTGGACGTGGTCGGCGATCGTCAGGGCGCTGCGGACATGCTGCTCGACGAGCAGCACGGCCAGGCCCTCGTCGGCGGCGGCGCGCACCGCGGTCAGCAGCCGAGTGACGATCTGGGGCGCGAGCCCCAGCGAGAGCTCGTCGGCGAGCAGCGCGGTCGGGCGGCGGGCCAACGCCCTGGCGAGCGTCACCATCTGCTGCTGGCCGCCGGAGAGCAGCCCGGCCCTGCGGTCGAGGTGCTCCGCCAGCTCGGGGAACGTCGCCAGCGCCAGCGCCGGGTCGCAGCGGCCGACGCGCAGGTTCTCGCGCACGGTCAGGCTCATGATCACCGAACGGTCCTCGGGGACGAGGCTCAGCCCGGAACGGGCGCGCCGGTGCAGCGGCGCCGCCGTCGCGCTGCCCGCCCAGTGCACCTCACCCGCCTGCGGCGCGAGCGCCCCGGCGAGGGCGAGCAGCGTCGTCGTCTTTCCCGCGCCGTTCGGCCCGAGCAGGACGACGACCTCGCCCGCGCGCACCTGGATGTCAAGCCGGCGGACGACCGGCGCCCCGCCGTAGCCCGCCGACAGCCCATGCGCCGCGAGCACCGGAGGCGCGGCGGCCGCCGGCCGCGACCGGCGGCCGCGGCCGGCCAGCTGCCTGGCCACCCCCACCTTCGCGCTCATCGGGCCGCCCCCGGCGCCACCGGCTCGCCGGCCAGGCCCGACTCGCCCGTCAGGCCCGGCTCGCTGGCGCGCTCGGCCGACGGCCGCTGGGCGGGAGCGCGCCGCCTGGGCGGGACGGTGACCTTCTCCCCGAGGTAGGCCAGCTGCACCATCGGGTCGTCACGGACCTGCGCGGGGGTGCCCTCGGCGATGGTCCTGCCGGCGTCGAGGACGACGACCCGGTCGCAGACGGACATGACGACGTCCATGTCGTGCTCGTTCAGCAGGATGCCCAGGCCCCACTCGTCGGCGAGCCGGCGCAGCAGGGCCGCGACCTCGGCGCTCTCCTGCTCGTCCAGCCCGGCGCAGGGCTCGTCGAGCAGCAACACCGACGGGCGGGCGGCGACCGCCCGCGCGATCGCGAGCAGCCGGCGCCGGCCGTAGGGCAGTTCGGTGACGGTACGGGTGAGGTCGCCGGCCAGGCCGAACGCCTCGATGGCCGCGCGCGCCGCCGGCGGCAGCACGCTCGTGCGCGGCCAGAACAGGTTCGTCAGGTAGGCGCGCAGATCACGCGGGTCACTGGCGGCCTCGATGTTCTCCAGCACGGTCAGGTCTTCGAAGAGCTCGAGGTTCTGGAACGAGCGCTGGACGCCGCGCCGCGCCCGCCGGTGTGCCGGCAGCCGGTCGAGCCGGTGCTCGCCGAGCGTCAGCTGCCGTGCCCTGGCCGGGGTGTAACCGGTGATCGCGTCGATCACGGTGGTCTTGCCCGCGCCGTTCGGGCCGATCAGGCCGACGATCTGGCCGGGCGTGACCCGCAGGCTCACGTCGTCCACGGCGGTGACGGCGCCGAACCGGACCGTCAGACCCCAGATCGACAGCGTCGCCGGCCGGATCACCCCCGCGCCGCCCGCGAGCGCGGCGAGTCTCGCGGCACGCGCGCCCGCTGCCGCGGCGGCCGCGACGGTGCTGGTCGCGGCCGTCCTGGCCGCCGTGCCCGCGACGGCCGCGGCCGTGGCCGTGGCCGTCGCGGCCGCCGTCGCCGCGGCGACGTGCTCCACGGACGTGGTGACGGTCGCATCGCCCGGCGCCCCCGGGGCGACGACCGGCGTGGCACCCGCCGGGCCGGCCAGCAGCTGGGCGAGCCGCCGGTGCTCGCGCGCCGCGCGCGCTGCCCTCCTCGACGGTGGCGTGAAGCGAGCGGCGACGGCGCTGGCCAGCGCCGCGTTGCCAGGCGCCATCCCCCCGCCGGAGGTGGCGAGGATCGTGACGAGCACGACGCCGCCGATCAGCGGCACGTAGCGGTCGAGCTGGGTCAGCCAGTCGAGCACCCAGCCGCTGACTCCGACCGCGGCGGCGGCGAACACCAGCGCGCCCGCCCATGGCCAGAGCCGGCGCGAGGCCGGCCGCGCCGAAGCCGGCTGGCCCGCGCCCGCCCGCGTCGCGTCTCCCGGCGCGGACGCGTCGCCCACGCCGTCCATCTCACCGTCGTCACCCTCGGCCTGGTCGCCGGCCGTGTCCGGCGCCGTGCCGCGCGGCCGAAGGGCGCCGGCGCCGGCGCTGAAACCAGCCACCGCGCCCAGGAGGGCGATCATCGTCCTGGCGAACGCCGCCACATCGGTCAGCAGCTTCCCGAGCCAGGCCCCGAACCGGGTCCCGAGCGTGCCGGCGGCCCAGGCCGCGCCGGCGAACGCGCCGCTGACCCAGCCGACGCCGCCGAGCACCGCGAACGCGATCAGCAGGATCGAGCTGAACGGCGAGAACGTTATGCCGCCGTAGTCGATGTTGCCGCGCGAGCCGTAGAGATAGAAGGCATAGAGCACACCGCCGAACCCGGCGATCGCGGCCGACAGCGCGAACGCGTAGAGCTTCGCGCCGATGACGCTGATCCCGAGCGCCGCCGCGGCGCGCTCGTTGGTCCGCACCGCGATGAGCCGCCGGCCCGCCCGCCCGCGGCGCAGGTTCGCCACCGCGACCGCGAGGACGACGAACGAGATCACGGCGAGGGTCGCGAACGCGCGCGGCGCCACGACCGTGTCCAGCCGGACGCCGAACAGCCGCGCCTGCCCGACGTCGGTGCCCTCCGTCTGGCCGAGCTCGCCGAGCGCCGCCGCGACGGAGCCGGGCGGCGGCGGCGTGTGGTAGCCGCGCTGGAACAGGATCGCGTCCGCGGCCGCGCCGAGGCCGAGGGTGACGACGGCGAGCTGCAGGCCGCGGGTGCGCAGCGCGGGCAGCGCGAACAGCACCCCGAGCGCCGACGTCCCGAGGATGCCGAGCGCGAGCGCCGCCTCCAGCGGCCAGCCGTGGACCGCCACGAGYCGGCCGGCGATCAGCGCGGCCACCCCGGCGAAGGCGAGCTGGGCGAGCGAGAGCTGACCGGTGAAGCCGACCAGCACGACGACCGAGAGGATGAGGATCGCCCACAGCGCGTTGGCGTTCAGCGCGTTGACCCAGTCCACCGGCAGGGCGTACCAGACCAGGCAGATCGCGGTGGTGACGGTCAGCACGAGCGCCGGCCAGTGGATCCGGCCGCTGCCCAGCGCCGGGAGCCGCTCGCTCACGTGCCCCCGGTCGGGGATATGCCGGCCCCGGATCGCCAGGTAGAAGACGATCACGACCAGGGGGATCGCCCGGTCGACACCCCGCCAGGCCGGATGCCGGGTGACCAGCTGAACCTGCGTCTCCACCTCGATGAGCGCGAGCACCACCGAGGCGACGAACACGGCCGGCAGCGAGCGGAACCCCGCCAGCAGGCCGATCGCGAGCACGGGCACGATCAGCAGCATCAGGTTCGGCGCCGACAGCGGCATCTGCAGCGGGGCGAGCAGCACCCCGGCGAGCCCCGCGAGCGCGGCCCCGAGCGTCCACGCTCCGGCGGCGACCAGGTCGGGCGACCAGCCGAACGTCGCGGCCGCTCGCGGGTTCTCGGTGACGGCCGTGGCCGCGAGCCCGATCGTGGTGTGCCGGAACAGCGCCCACAGCGCCACGAGCACCGCCGCGACGACGGCGAGCCGGACGAAGACGTCCCAGCCGACCGGCATGCCGGCGAGYGTCACCTTGCCGGTCGGCAGCACGGTCGGCGCGGCCCGCACCGGCGTGCCGTACATCAACGTGAGCGCCGACTGCAGGATGATCAGCAGCCCCAGCGTGGCCATCACCCTGGTCAGCGCGGAGCCGTCGCGCATCGGTCGCATCACCAGCAGGTGGAAGATCAGGCCGATGAGAGCTGTCGAGATGACGGCGGCGAACGCGGCGAGCCACACGGGCAGGCCCCACACCTCGGCGGCGCCGTGGAACGAGTAGGCCGCCCAGGCCAGCAGCGCGCCATGAGCGAGGTTCAGCACGCCCGCACCGCGCTGGACCACCACGATCCCGGCCGTCATCAGTGCGTACAGGCCGCCGGTCCCCAGGCCGAGCAGGGCGTAACCGATCGCATCGTTCACCGTGGCCCACCTTCGCTGCCGGCACTACCGGAAACGCGGTACCGGCACACCGGGACCCGACGACGCGTCATGGCCAGCAATTCAGCGCCTCCGCCGCATTTCTGTATCGAGAAGCCCACGGCTCCCGCAATGCTCCGCACGACCACGCCTCCTACGGCCCCCGGCCCCGCGAGAACGACATGGTCGCACAACCTCCGACCGAGTCTCCAGCAGAGTCCAGCCGAACGAGAACAACATGGTCGCACAACCTCCGACCGAGTCTCCAGCAGAGTCCAGCCGAACGAGAACAACATGGTCCCACGACCTTCGACAAAGATCCTCAACAGCCTCCGGCGATCGCCGCCGCGCACGGAAACGACATGCTCGCGCAACCCTCGGCCCGGATCTCCGACAGCCCCCGGTCGCCGGCGGGAATGACGTGCTCACGCACGCTGGACCGGTCGCCGGATAACCGCCGTCGGCACGACCGGAGAACACGGCCGCACCACCCTTTTTCGAGGGTGTCGAGGGTTCGGGGCAAGGTTCGGAAGCGAGATCCGACCATGCGACGGAATGAAATGGCCGAGTAACCATCCGTCGGCGGGAGTCGTCACGGCCCCCGGCCGCGCGACCGTCCGACACAGCCACGTGGCGCCCCCGCGGAACCCGGGCCGGCGTCGATCGTTGAACGGTCCAAGGGGGTGCGCATGCTCGAACTGGTGGCCGGGGCCAACGCGGTGCTGCCCGCGGGCGCCGTCCGCGTCCGGCTGAGCGGACCGTTCGACCTGTCGGCGATCGTCATCGGCGACGGCGGCCGGGTCGGCGACGACGAGGACTTCGTCTTCTACAACCAGCCGGCGGCGGCGGGTGTCCGGCTCGCGCCCGCCGGCCCCGGTGGCGGCGTCGACGAGCTGACCATCGACCCGCGCCGGCTGCGCCGTGGCGCGGCGCGGGTGGTGCTGGTCGCGAGTCCCGCGGACCGTGTCACCCCGTTCGGGCGGCTGCCCGCTCCGGCGGCGACCGTGCACGACCTCGCCGGCGTCACCCTGATCCGGCTGCGACCGCCGCGGCTCGGGCCGGAGACCGCCCTGCTCATCGGCGAGCTCTACCAGCGCGGATCCTCCGGCCCCGCCGGCAACGCCGGCGGGAGGGCCGCCGCGGGCGGTGACGGGGCCGGCGGGTGGCGGATCCGGTCGATCGGGCAGGGGTACGCGGACGGGCTGGCCGGGCTCGCGCGCGACTTCGGCGTCGATGTGGAGCCCGAGCCGGTCGCGCCGGTGCCCACGGCCCGCCAGCCACGCGCACCGGGACGTCCCGCCCCCGCGGCCCCACCTGACCGACGGGCACCCAGGGCGCCCGCGACGACGCCCGCGGGCCCACCACGGCCCGTCCCACCACGGCCCGCGCCGTCGAGAAGCCCCGCGCCCGCGCCGCCGCCCCGGCCCGCGCGGCCACCGTCACCGCCCGCCGCCGGCCCGCCGCCCATGCCCCCCATGCCGCCCACGCCCAGTTCGCCCGGCCGGCGGGCTGAGCCAGGCCCGCCGTGGGCGCCGGTCTCGCCGGGCGAAGCCGACCGGCTCGCCGAGGTGATCATGCTGACGAACCTGCAACGCGAGCAGCACGGCCTGCGTCCGCTCACGCCTGAGCCCCGGCTCGCCATCGCGGCCGCGGCGCACAGCGCGGACATGGCCCGCCGCCACTTCTTCGACCACAGCAGCCCGGAGGGCAGGCAGGTCTCCGACCGGGTCGAGGCCGCCGGATACCAGTACGCGACGGTGGCCGAGAACATCGCCGCCGGCCAGCGCACCCCGATGGAGGTCGTCGCGGGCTGGATGAACAGCCCGGGCCACCGCCGCAACATCCTGCTACCCGAGATCACCGAGATCGGCGTCGGCTACGCCGTCAGCGACGACGTCTACGGCTGCTACTGGACCCAGGTCTTCGGCGCCCCCCGAACCTGGTAAGGCAAAAGCGTCGGGAGGGGCGCGCTTGCGCCCCTCCCGACGCTTCGCCGTCAGGCCCGGTCTGTCGTCAGGCGCTCAGGCGCCGGTCTGGGTGAGGATCTTCAGGGCGTCGTAGGCCTCGGTGCCGAGCGGCACGTAGGTCCTGGTCGCCGAGTCCCAGCGCACGCCGCGCATGGTGGTGTTGAACAGCCGCTGCGCGCCGGGGATCGGCGACGGCTTGGAGAAGTCCAGCGGCGGCAGCACGCCGAGGTCGAGGCCCGAGGTCCTGTTGAGCTGGTCGAGCAGCGCCGCCGACGTCAGCTCGTCACCCGGGATCGCGTTCGCGACCTTCTCGACGACCTGCACGGACAGCCACGAGCCGACGGTGTTCGTCGAGCTGATCCGCTTGTCCTTCGCCGCGTCGGCGTCACCGGCCGCGGCCTCCGCGTCGAGCTCCTTGACCGCCCTGGCGATCTCGGGGAACTGGCCGGCCTGGCTGAGCTCGGGGAAGGCGCTCGCGAAGACGATCGAGTCGGCCCCCGCGCCCTCGCCGATGAGCCAGTCCCGGGAGAGGACACCCAGCGCGTGGCAGTACGTGCCGCCGCCGGCGCCGCCACCCTTGATCACCGCGTAGGCACCCTGGTCGACGACGACGAGGACGGTGCCGTTCACGCCGGCCCGGCTGAGCTGGGTCGCGGTCGGCGTGAAGTCGCTGGTGTCGATCGGGACCCGCGGCTCGAGCGCGAGCGGCGAGCCGGCGTCCTTCGCCCCGATCTCGGCCATCTTCATCAGCCGGTCCGCCTGGGGCAGGCTGTAGCCGACCGCGCCGAGCTTCGTCGCGCCCGCCTTCTTCAGCAGGGCCGGGCACACCGCCGGATAGTCGGTCAGCGGGCTGAGCATGAAGCTGACCGGCGAGGTGAGCTCCGACTGGTCGATCGAGATACCGCTGGAGCCGATCGACGGGATCTTGGCAGCCTCGAGGATCGGCATGATCCCGCCGGTCGCGCTGACCTCGTTGACGACGGCGAGCACGTGGTCGTCCACCGCCTGCTGGGCGCAGGACTTGGCGGTGGTCGCGTCGTTCTTCTCGTTGCAGTAGACCAGCTCGACCTTGTGCCCCTTGATCCCGCCACGGGCGTTGAGCCCGCGCACCGCGGCATAGCCGGCGGCGAGGATGTCGGGGTAGTTGGAGCCGGCCGTCCCGGTGGGCAGGATGGTCATCAGCTTCACCGTGGCACCGGCCGCGACCGGGGTGCTTGCTCCGGTGCCGCCGCCGTCGCCAGCGGACTCGCTGCACGCCGCCAGCGCCAGCGCGGAGCCGAGCGCCGCGGCCGCCAGGCGCAGCATGTGCCGTCGTCCCACCAGGGACCCTCCTCAATCCTCGTCGACGGAGATCTCGTCGACTGTGAGCTCGCGACCGCGCGCCGCCTGGCCGCGGGGAGCGACTGGCGGCGCCGACACGCCACAACCGCGCGAATCCGTTGGGCTCGCGGGTGATCCTGACGCGGCGGTCAGAGCAAAGACACGTTAGCTGGCGCTGGTTCGCCCGTTACGTGAGGGTCGGCGCCAACACTCGGCGAGGCCTACCCGGATCACTGTCAGATCAGGGATCGCCCTCAGATCAGATGCGACCAGGCGTAGGCGAAGCCCATGATCTGATCGGTGAGCGTGTCGAACCGGCCAGCGATCGCCGGGCTCGAGATGGCGCCGTACTGGTCGATCGTGGCGCACTCCTGCCGGTTCAGGCTGACGCCGAGCGGCGTGGGCCAGCCGCCGAGGGCGTGCACCGTCGCCCGCAGCGTGGCCAGCGCGCCACCGGCGCCCGGCCCCTCGTCGCAGGCCAGCAGGCCCACGGGGCGGGCGTCCAGGCCCGGCCGGGGCGTCTCACCCAGGTCCCACAGGTAGTCGAGGGCGTTCTTGAGCGCGCCGGACGTGCCACCGTGGTAGTCCGGGGCCGCGATGACCAGGCCCTCGGCGCGGCGGACCTCGCTGACGAGCCGGCGGACGGCCGCGGAGCGCTCCTTGCCGTCCGGCTGATAGGGCGGCAGGTCCAGCTCGGCGACGCTGAGCATCACCGTCTCGGCGCCGGCCTGGGCGAGCATCCGGGCCGCGGCACCCAGCGCCCGCATGGTCGGCGAGTCGATCCGCGCCGATCCGCCGATGCCGACGATCAGCGGCCGGCGGCGACCCGACTGCCCCGGGCCGTGACCGGAGTTGCGGCGCTCGAGCCCGGGAGGAGGTATGCGATCAGCCGACGCATCCTTGCCGCGACGGACCGTCAAGGGGGAACTGTCGCGCACTACCGACGGGCCCGTCCCGAAGCCGTCCACCAGCCCGCTCCCTCCCGACCAGCCGTGATGCAGTGAGCCTATGGCGGTGACGTCCATGGCCAATACGGGGGTAGTAGGCATGTTTGTCCCATGACGTTCCAGTGGCTTGGCGAGTGCCAAGTTGCCCTCCCACGGGGTTCCGGGCCCGGGCAGTTGACGGTGGCCGGGCCGGTTCCGGGCCGGTTCCGGGCCGGTTCCGGGCCGACAAGGTGGCCGGGAGGGTGGCCGAGGTGGTGCCGCGCCTGTGTGCCGCCGCCAGCCGAGGACGGGCGACGGTCCGCGGCGGTCTCGGTCGCCGGCGTCCCGTAACAACGGTGAGCGGAATCGGCGGACAGTTGTAATAGCCGCGGCCTAGCTTGATCTCATGAACGACGCTGTCGACCCGGCCCTTCGCCGCCGCGCCGTCGACGCCGCTCGCGGCGTCGGGCCGTTCGACCTGCTCATCACCGGCGGCAGCGTCGTCGACGTCGGCACCTGCGAGGTGCGGCCCGCGGACGTCGGGCTGGTCGGCCCGCTGATCGCCTCGGTCCACCCGAGCGGCAGCCGGACGGACGCGCTGGACGCGTTCGACGCGACCGGAAGGTTCATCGCCCCGGGTCTCATCGACATGCACGTCCACTTCGAGAGCTCGATGCTCACACCCGGCGCCTACGCGTCGGCCGTCTGCCCGCGCGGCACAACCACGATCTTCGGCGACCCGCACGAGCTGGCGAACGTCGCCGGCGTCGCCGGGGTGCGCTACGCCGTGGAGGCGAGCCGCGGGCTGCCGGTGCGCTTCATCGTCCAGGCGCCGTCATGCGTGCCGCCGATGCCGGGGCTGGAGCTGTCCGGCGCGGACCTGCACGGGCCAGAGGTCGCCGAGATGCTCGCCTGGCCGGAGGTCGGCGGGCTCGCCGAGGTCATGGACATGCTCGGTGTGCTGACCAGCGACGGGCGGATGGTCGACGTCGTGGCCGCGGGCCTGGCCAGCGGGAAGCTGGTCAGCGGGCACGCCGCCGGCCTCACCGGCGCCGAGCTGCAGGCCTACCTCGCGGCCGGGATCACCTCGGACCACGAGATCGTGACCCAGGACGACGCGATGGAGAAGCTGCGCGCCGGCCTGACCGTCGAGCTGCGCGGCGCGTTCGAGCATCTCCTGCCCGGCCTGGTCGCCGAGCTGAACGAGCTGCCGGAGCTGCCGACGCACCTGTGCGCCGCGACCGACGACCTGTTCGCGCTGACGCTGCTCACCGACGGCGGCATCGACCACCTGCTGCGCCGCCTGGTCGGCTACGGCCTCGACCCGGTGCGCGCGCTGCGGATCGCCACGTACCACGCGGCCTACCGGCTGCGGCGCACCGACCTCGGCCTGGTCGCCGCCGGCCGGCAGGCCGACCTGATCATCCTGTCCGACCTGGCCACGGTCGCCGTCGACGACGTCTTCGCCGCCGGCCAGCACGTCGCCTCCGCCGGCGAGATGATCGTCCCGGTGGTCGAGGGGCCGAGCGTGCCACCGCTGGACACGATGAAGATCGACCCGCTCACCCCGGACCACTTCGTGCTGCGGGTCGGCCACATTCCGGGCGGGGTCTACAACGGAACGACGCGGCTGCGCGTGCTCGCCGGACCGGTCTTCACCACCTGGGGCGAGGTCGACGCCGACGTCCGCGACGGCGTCGTGGTGCCGCCCGCGGGGCACATGCTGCAGGTCGCGGTGCACCGRCACGGCCGGATCGCCCCGCGCCCGCAGGCCGCGCTGATCTCCGGCTGGGGAGAGTGGACGGGCGCCGTCGCCACGTCGGTCTCGCACGACACCCACAACCTGGTCGTCTTCGGYCGCGACCCGGTCGACATGGCGGCCGCGGCGAACCAGGTGATCGCGGACGGCGGCGGCGTCGCGGTCGCGTCCGGCGGCAAGGTGGTGGCCCGGGTGGCGCTCCCGATCGCCGGGCTGCTGTCGCCGTTGCCGGCGGCCGAGGTGGCCGAGGCCCAGCGGGCCGTCCAGGACGCGGCGGGCGCGATCGGCCTCACGCTCCGGATCCTCACCCAGCCGCTGTTCACCGTCATGGTCGCCTCGCTGGCCTGCCTCCCTGGCCCGCACATCACCGACCTGGGCCTCATCGACGGCACCACCGGCGAGCGCATCGCCTCCCCCCTCCTCACCTCCGGCGGCTGACCTCACCCGCCGCGGACGGGACCGCTGACCCGCGTGGCTCGAGCGCGGGGCGGTCAGGCGTCAAGCGGCCGGCGCGGTGGCGCCGGCGCCGGCGACGGGGTGGCCGCGCAGGAGGACCAGGTCGGGGGCGGCGAGGACGGAGATGTCAGCGCGGGGGTCGTCCGGGTAGACGACCAGGTCGGCGGAGGCGCCTTCCTCCAGGCCGGGGTGGCCGAGCCAGGCGCGGGCCGACCAGGTCGCGGCGTCGAGCGCGGCCTCCGGTGGCAGACCTGCCCTGACAAGCTCGGCGACCTCGGCGGCGGCCAGGCCGTGCGGCAGCGACCCGCCGGCGTCCGTRCCGACGTAGATCGGGATGCCTGCGTCGTACGCGGCGCCGACGGTCTCGAACCGGCGGGCGTGCAGGGCGCGCATGTGCTGGGCATAGCGCGGGAACTTGTCCTCGGCATCGGCGGCGATTCCGGGGAACGTGGCGATGTTGACCAGTGTCGGCACGATCGCGATGCCACGGGCGGCGAAGAGCGCGATGGTGTCGTCGGTGAGGCCGGTGGCGTGCTCGACGCAGTCGATACCGGCGGCGGCGAGGTCGGCCAGCGCGTCCTCGGCGAAGCAGTGCGCGGTCACCCGGGCGCCGGCGGCGTGTGCCGCCGCGATCGCCTCGGTGACGGCGTCCGCCGGCCAGCAGGCGGCGAGGTCTCCGTGGGACCGGTCGATCCAGTCGCCGACGAGCTTCACCCAGCCGTCGCCGCGCTCCGCCTGCCGCGCGACCTCGGCGACGAGCCCCTCCGGCTCGATCTCCTCGGCGTAGTTGCGGATATAGCGGCGGGTGCGCGCGATGTGCCTGCCGGCCCGCACCAGGCGGGGCAGGTCCTCGCGGTCGTCAATCCAGCGGGTGTCGGCCGGTGAGCCCGCGTCGCGCAGCAGCAGCGCGCCGGTGTCACGGTCCGTGAGCGCCTGCGCGAGCGTGGTCTCCTCATCGACCGCGCCATGCGCGTCGAGGCCCACGTGGCAGTGCGCGTCCACGAGGCCGGGCAGCACCCAGCCACGCACCGTCCCGGCCGGCGCGGCGGGCCGGGAGAAGGTGATCCTCCCGTCGACGACCCACAGCTCGTCGCGGACGTCCTCGGGCCCGGCCAGCACCGGGCCGGCCAGCCGCAGGACTTCCCTGGACGGTGACCGCGATGAGTTCCCCACGGGACAATGCATATCCCACCCGGTGGTCGGCGACCGGGCACTTCGCCGCGCTGGACCGGCTGGTCATGTGGGTGCCGAACGGGAGGGCCCGGCCCAGGACGGGAGACGTCCGCCCGGGCGAGGCCCTCCGCGTTACCGCAGTTACCGGACCGCTAGTGGCGGCTGGACTGCCACGGGCCCTTGATGGCGATCGTGACGCCGTCCTCCTGGATGTTGGCGTAGAGGTACTTGCCGTCCGGCGAGAAGGTGGCACCCGCGAACTCCGCCTGKCTCACCGAGCGGGCCAGCGGGTAGGGGTTGCCGTCGTCGCCGATGACGACGAGGTGGTTGTCGCCGTCACCGTCCTCGCAGAGGATCATCTCGCCCCAGGCGGAGATGTGGATGTTGTCCGGCCCGTCGAACGTGCCACCGGGCGCGAAGCGCACCAGCAGCTCGATGGTGTTCCGCTTCGGGTCGAACCTCCAGACCTGGCCCTCGTGCAGGCCGACGGCGGGCGCCGCCTTGGCGTAGCTGGAGACGAAGTACGCCGAGCCGTCCCGGAAGTAGATGCCCTCCGCCTTCGGCACCTGGGAGACGGTGCCCGCGGCGAACTGCTTGCGCACCGACGTGGTGGTGGCGTCCGGGTCCGGGACGTCCACCCACGTGACCGCCAGCTTGGTGCCGATCTCGGTGACACCGGACAGGTCCGCGAGGCCGCCCGCGAACATGGCCTGCAGCTTGCCGCCGGCGCGCAGGCTGCCGGGACCGCCGAGCGGCCTGTTCGGCAGGAACCGGTAGACGAGGCCGTAAGGGCCGCTCGCGTCCTCGGTCAGGTAGAGGATGCCGGTCTTCGGGTCGACGGCGACGGCCTCGTGGGCGTAGCGGCCGAGCGCGGCGAGCGGCACCGGCGCCGCGTCGCGCAGCCGGCCGAACGGGTCGACCTCGAAGACGTAGCCGTGCCGCCTGGTCAGCTTCGCGTCGTGCAGGCTGGCGGTGTCCGGGGCGAACGGGTCGCCCACGGGGACGAGCTCGGTCTCCTCGCAGGTCAGCCACGTGCCCCACGGGGTCGGGCCGCCGGCACAGTTGCGGACGGTGCCCGCGAGGCCGACCTTCTCCGAGAGCAGCTTGCCGCCGTCGACGACCAGGACGGTGTTGCCTCCGTCCGCGCCCTCGTCGTAGGTGAGGCCCGCCAGGTGCGGGACCGGGTACTTCGCCTCGTGGGTCAGCTCGTGGTTGCGCACGATCGCGGTGTTGCGGCCGGCCGCGAACGTGTGCATGCCGTCCTGGAAGGTCGGGCTGAGCCCACCGCCGGCCAGCGGCGTGCCCTGGACGGAGACCTTGGTGTAGCTGAAGCCCTTGGGCAGGTCGACGACGCCGTTCGGGTCGGGGACGAGGTCGCCGTAGCCCTTGAAGACCGGGCCGTGGCCCTGGCCGCCGTGCCCGCCCTGCGGGCCGCCCGCGTACGCGGTGCCACCGAACACGGAACCGACTGAACCCGTGAGAACGATGCCCAGACCGGCAGCGCCGGTGCCGAGCACGTGACGACGATTGACAGACATGTGGAACCTCCTTCGGCCGGCGGTAAGGTTTCCAGCCCCACGTGTCCGGTCGACGACGAGAAGCGGAATGACCGAGGTAGCGCAGTCGACCGACGCGTAACGGGTCCCATCTGGTGGCCTATGCGGCCCGACCGGTCTCCCGGTGTCACCTCGCCCCGCGCGGAGGGTGGCGCGGGGCGAGGTGACGGTCTCCGTGGGCGAGGAGTGACGCCCTCCAGCCGGAACGGCCATCCGTCGGGACGGCGGTGGGCGGGCGCCCCGACGGAGTCGGCGTCGACGGAGACCGGGCGGCGGCCCGGCGGCGCGAACCCGAAGGCGGCGGCACCGGACACCCCACATATTTCTACAACGGTGTAGAACGCGTTCGGCGGGCGGCCACCCGGCCGAACCGTCGGCGGGCGCGCGGCGGCCCGTCAGGGCCGTGGGCCGGGGCGATGGGGGGAGACGGTGCCCGGCGCGGGCCGATTCGTCCGCGGCGATGAGAACACGTTCCTCAAAGACTCTGGCCATCTGATCGGGGATCGGCCAGACTGCGCCGTGGGCCGTGATGTGCAGCACACGGACCCTCTATGCCCCGGCCATGGTGTACGGCGTCCGGGCTGAGGGTCCGCGCCGCCGCGCGCCACGGGCCACGCGGCGCCGCGCCTGTGCGGGCCCGCGTGGAACCCGCGTCCGCCGCGGGACGCCCGCCGGCGCGCGCGATCCGGCGAGGGCGGCGAAACCGCGGCGCCAGGAGCCGAGGAGACATGTATGCCCGTTCGGACCAGACCCGCGCCGACCGCGGACCCGGCCGTCACCCCACGCCCAGTACCCGCGCCCCGCGCGGCCGTCGGCGCGCGCACGCTGCGCAAGGACAACTGGTGGGTGGAACCGCTGGTGACCGTCGTCGTGCTCGTGGGATTCGTCGCCTACGGAATGTGGGCCGCGCTACGGAACGGGAACTACTTCCACGACCCGTACCTGTCGCCGTTCTACTCGCCGTGTCTGACGGATAATTGTCTGGACAACGCGACCCCGCATATCTTCGGCGATATCTCGCCGGTGTCGCCGGCGCTCATCATCCTGGTGTTCCCACTCGGCTTCCGGCTTACCTGCTATTACTACCGGAAGGCCTACTACCGCTCGTTCTGGTGGGCGCCGCCGGCCTGCGCGGTGCCGGACTTCCGCCGTGGCTACCAGGGCGAGACCCGCTTCCCGCTGATCCTGCAGAACATCCACCGGTACTTCTGGTACTTCGCGATCATCTTCGCCGGTCTGCTGACCTACGACGCCGTGCTCGCGTTCATCTACGACGGCCACTTCGGCATCGGCGTGGGGACCGGCGTGCTGGTGGTCAACGCGGCGCTGATCTGGCTGTACTCACTTTCCTGCCATTCGTGCCGGCACCTGTGCGGCGGCGGCCTGAAACGGCTGTCCGCGGCCCCGCTGCGCCGCCGCGTCTGGGCCAGGCTTTCGGTGCTCAACCGGCACCACATGTTCTTCGCCTGGGCGAGCCTGCTGTGGATCATGGCGACCGACTTCTACATCTGGCTGGTCGCGTCCGGCCATCTCACCGACGCGCACTGGATCGCATGAGCGGCCTCCGGCCGGAGGTCTCATGAGCGGCCTCGGCACGTGAGGCCCCGCCACTGTCGCGCTCCGGCCGAGGTTGCCGGAGTTCGCCAGCCAGACGCCAGGAACGAGAGAAGGAAACACCTGTGACAGCCGAGACACACAGCTACGACGTCGTGGTGGTCGGCGCCGGCGGAGCGGGCCTGCGGGCCGCGATCGAGGCACACGAGCAGGGCGCGCGGGTCGCCATCGTGTGCAAGAGCCTGCTGGGCAAGGCGCACACCGTGATGGCCGAGGGTGGCATGGCCGCCGCGATGGCCAACGTGTGGCCCGAGGACAACTGGCGCGTGCATTTCCGCGACACCATGCGCGGCGGCAAGATGCTCAACCAGTGGCGGATGGCGCAGATCCACGCCCAGGAGGCCCCGGATCGGGTCTGGGAGCTGGAGGAATGGGGCGCCGTCTTCGACCGCACCCCCGACGGGAAGATCCTGCAACGCGACTTCGGCGGCCACCGCTACGCGCGCCTCGCCCACGTCGGCGACCGCACCGGCCTGGAGCTCATCCGGACCCTGCAGAACCGGGTCGTCGCGAAGAAGCTCGACGTCTTCATGGAATGCACCGTGCAGCGGCTGCTGACCGCGCCGGACCCGGCGACCGGCGGCGAGCGGGTCGCCGGCGTCTTCGCCTACTGGCGCGAGACCGGCACGTTCGTCCGGTTCGACGCGCCCTCCGTGGTGCTCGCCACCGGCGGTATCGGGAAGTCCTGGCAGGTGACGTCGAACTCCTGGGAGTACACCGGCGACGGCCAGGCACTCGCGCTGCGCGCCGGCGCCGCGCTGATGGACATGGAGTTCGTCCAGTTCCACCCGACCGGAATGGTCTGGCCGCCGTCGGTGCGCGGGATCCTCGTCACCGAGGGCGTGCGCGGTGACGGCGGCGTGCTGCGCAACACCGAGGGCCGCCGGTTCATGTTCGACTACATCCCCGAGGTGTTCGCCGCGGACACGGCCGACACCGAGGAGGAGGCCGACCGCTGGTACACCGACAAGAAGACGGCGCGGCGCCCACCGGAGCTGCTGCCGCGCGACGAGGTCGCCCGCGCCATCAACTCCGAGGTGAAGGCCGGCCGCGGCACGCCGCATGGCGGCGTCTTCCTCGACATCGCCAGCCGCCGCGACGCGGAGACGATCCGGCGCCGGCTGCCGTCGATGTACCACCAGTTCAAGGAGCTGGCCGACGTCGACATCACGAAGGAGCCGATGGAGGTCGGCCCGACCTGCCACTACGTGATGGGCGGGATCAAGGTCGACCCGGAGAGCCAGGCGACGACGCTGCCGGGGCTGTACGCGGCCGGCGAGTGCGCCGCCGGGCTGCACGGGTCGAACCGGCTCGGTGGCAACTCGCTGTCGGACCTGGTGGTGTTCGGCCGGCGCGCGGGTGCCGGTGCCGCCGCCTACGCGGCAACGCTGGCCGGCACCGAACGGCCGGTGCCCGACGAGGCTCAGGTCGCCGAGACCACGGCGCAGGCGCTCCTCCCGTTCGAGCGGGCCGCGGCCGGCGGCGACACGGAGAACCCCTACCAGCTGCAGTCCGACCTGCAGGCCGTGATGCAGTCGCTGGTGGGGATCATCCGCACCGAGCACGAGCTGACCCAGGCCCTCAAGGAGATTTCGGAGCTGCGCCAGCGCGCCGAGCGGGTCGCCGTCGAGGGGCACCGGCAGTACAACCCCGGCTGGCACCTGGCGCTCGACCTGCGCTCGATGCTGCTGGTCGCCGAGTGCGTCGCCACCGCGGCGCTCGCCCGCCGGGAGAGCCGCGGCGGCCACACCCGCGACGACTACCCGGGCACCGACCCGGTGTTCGCCAGGATCAACCACGTGGTCCGGCTTCGCGACGGCGCCGTCGATCTCACCGCCGAGCCGCTGCCCGAGATGCCACCCGAGCTCACCTCGCTGTTCGATCCGCCGGCGCCGGCCGCGCCGCCGGCATCCGACGTGCCCCCACAGTCGGCCGACGCGGGGCAGGCCCAGACCCCACCCGAGACGCCCCCGGTCGCCGGGACGAACAACGAGAGGAACGCCTGACGATGGGCTACGACCTGGCTATGCGGGTGTGGCGCGGCGACGCCGACGGGGGCGAACTGCGGGACTTCACCGTCGAGGTCGAGGAGGGCATGGTCGTCCTCGACGCGGTGCACCGGCTGCAGGCCACCCAGGCGAACGACCTGGCCGTCCGGTGGAACTGCAAGGCCGGCAAGTGCGGCTCCTGCTCGGCGGAGGTGAACGGGAAGCCCCGGCTGATGTGCATGACCCGCCTGAACCTGTTCGACCCCGGCGAGACGGTGACCATCACCCCGCTGCGCACGTTCCCGGTGGTTCGCGACCTCGTCACCGACGTGGCCTTCAACTACGAGAAGGCCGAGGAGGTGCCCACCTTCGCGCCGGGCCGGCCCACCGGCGACGACGGGCACCACCGCATGCAGCAGGTGGACGTGGACCGCGTCCAGGAGTTCCGCAAGTGCATCGAGTGCTTCATGTGCCAGAACGTCTGCCACGTGCTTCGCGACCACGAGGACAAGAAGAAGGTGTTCGCCGGGCCGCGGCTGATGATCCGCTACGCGGAGCTGGAGATGCACCCGCTGGACACGAACGACCGGCGTGACCTGCTGCGAGAGGAGGCTGGCGTCGGCTACTGCAACATCACCAAATGCTGTACGGACGTCTGCCCGGAACACATCAAGATCACCGACAACGGAATCATCCCGCTCAAGGAGCGGGTGGCTGACGCGTCCTTCGACCCGATCGCCGCGCTCGGCCGTCGCCTGCGCCGCCACTCCCCCGCCGACGACGGCACAGGCGGCGCCTAGCACCCGGCGGCCTTCGAGCCGATCCGCCAAAAGAGAACGGCCGTCCCCGCATCCGCGGGGGCGGCCGTTCTGTGTCTGGTCTCCTCCGGCGCCGTGGCCGGCCCTTCGGCCAGCCTGCCAGCCGCTTTGGACTGGTGGATGCCGCCTCAGCGAGGCTGAGGCGGCACCGCTTCCGCCGTTGGCTTGTTACCAGTGGGTGTTACCGGTGGTGCTGTCAGCCCTCGGTGTGCGCGCCGAGAGTGTTGCGCCGACGCCGGGCCGCGACCCGGAGCAGCAGACCGCCGCCGAGGAGGGCGAAGGCGATGGAGGCCATGGCCCCGGTCTCGACACCGGTGAACGGCAGGGCACCGCCGGCCGGGGTCGCGCCGCCGGCGCCGCCGACACCGCCTACGCCGACGACGCCGACACCGACGCCGACACCGACGCCGCCGACACCGTCACGGCAGTCCCTGTTCTTGTCGTCGAACAGGCCGTCGTCCTTGCCGTCCCTGCCGTCCTTGCCGTCCTTGTCGTCCCTGCCGTCCTTGCCGTCCTTGTCGTCCCTGCCGTCCTTGCCGTCCTTGTCGTCCCTGCCGTCCTTGCCGTCCCTGTTGCCCTTGTCATCGATCGGGCCGGCCAGCACGTTCCTGTTGCCGTCCCTGCCGTCCCTGCCGTCCTTGCCGTCCTTGAAGCAGTCCCTGTCCTTGTCCTTGTTCTTGTCGTCCCAGCCGTTGATCGGGATCGGAATCGGGACCGGGATGCCGTTGATCACGGTGATGTTGCCCTTGCCGTCGGTGATGGCGCCGCCGAGGCCCGGGTCCCCGACGCCACCGATGTCACCGATGCCACCAGGACCACCGATGCCACCAGGACCACCAGGACCACCGACACCGCCGGGGCCGAGCACGAGGACCGTGGCCGTCAGGGTCCGGTTGATCGGTGCGGCGGCCAGCGGAGTCTTGAGCTCRTCCTTGAACACCGGGTCGAGCTCCTCGTCGCCGAGGATGCCGGCCGCCGCGAAGCCCGGGCCAGTCGCGGTGATCGTGTTGCTGCCCACGGCCGTCAGGGTCAGCTGACCACTGATGTAGCCGCTACCGTCCGCGACCACGCTCGAAGCCGCGAGGCCCGACGGGCTTGAGGCGCTTTCGACGCCTCCGCTGGTGTTGACCGCGACGGATGCGCCAGGCACGAAGCCACAGCCCGCGAACAGCAACGAGTGGCCGGACTCGATCACGGTCTGGCTCACCTGAAGCGGGCCGAAGAGACCGCCGCACGTCTTCGACGGCGGGTACGGCTCCCTGTTTCGCTTGTCGTCGAACAGGCCTTGCTTGTCGTCGAACAGCGAACCGTCATCGACCGCCAAGGAGGTGACCGAAGGGTCGCTGGTGGCCGCGTCACTGAGCGGTGGAGCGTCATCGACCGCCAAGGCGGCGGTCGCCGGTAGGGCGGCGATCGCGAGCCCGCAGCTTGCGAGCAGCGCGACGCCTAGGGCGCGGAGTTTCATCGAGGCACTCCCCAACGGGTGATCAGTGCAAGCAGTAGAACGATTGACTACGCGGAGGTTACTGAGCGTTACCGTCAGTGTCCAGAACCCTGCGGAGTCACTTCTCTGCTGTGAGTGACCATGGCGGTCGAACGGGCAGACCGACGACGGCGAGTCCCGCCGGACTCACCAGCGGCTGGGTACGCACAGTGAGGGCGGGACCCGCGACCGGCTCCCAGACACGCAGCACGAGCGTCCTCGGCCGGCCCCGGTCCAGCGGCAGGAACACCGACACGATGGAGTGCCCGCGCTCGGTCTCGTTGGTAGGCAGAACCCGCCTGCCGTCCAACGTGGCACCGAGCAGGCGGCTACCGACGCCGGTGTAGACCGACAGCCAGACCTGGTTCTGCGCGTCCGGGTTTCCGCCGGGCCCGCCGAGATCGAGGCGGTAGCGTACGTACTCGGGCAGGCCGTCCGGAGCATCGTTCAGCACCTGCACGGCGATCGTCGCGACCCCGCCACCGCCTGGCGCCGGGTCCATCCGGTAACCGACGGCGCGGYGCATCCAGTAGTCCAGCTTGCTGGCCGCCGCGTTCTGGGTGACCACCGCCAGGAAAGGCCCGGGCGCGCTCGGCAGCGCCCCGCCGAGCGGAGTGGTGGAAAGAATGCGCTGCTCATCGGCGTGGTTGGTTGACACCAGCAGCCGGCCTTCGCCGGTAGCTCGGCCGAGTGCCTCGAGCAGCTTCGGCGTGCTGCCACCGCCCGACGTCACCGCGCGGTAGACGGACTTGCCTACATCGGCGAAAAACTGGTCGCGCTCGTTGGTGTCGCTGATGAGCGCGTAGGCGTCCGACTCCACCAGCTTGACCAGGTCGCTCGCCTTGATCACCCGTCCGTCCGGCATGACGGCCGGCGTGGTCGCCGCGAGCAGGTAGGACAGGGCCGTGGGATCGATGCTGACGGTGCCGTCGACGTCGATACCCGTGGTCCTCTTGTAGAGGTCGGAGTAGAAGCGCCCAGCCGTCGGGTAGTCGGGCGTGAGATTGGCGTTCGCCCAGATTTCGGTCGGCTGGTAAGACCCATATCTGGCGGCAAGGCCGGCCGGYAGCCGCTCATCGGCCCCCAGCGCCGAGTCGGGGGGCAGCTGCGGCAGCTTCCCGTTCCCCGAGATGTCGCCGAGGCTGAGTTCGCCGTCGCGCACGGTCAGTACACCGAACCCGCCGATGATGCCGCCATTGGCGCGGGACTCGGCGGGGTTCTGCACGATCAGCAGGTAGCGGCGCGTCTCACCGCCCGCGCCCAGCATCGATGGCCCGATCTCGGTGGCGAGCTTCAGGCCGGCAAGCGAGCCGGCGAGCCCGGTGGCCTGGCCAGCGGCGGTGGCGCGGGCGGGCGCGAGCCCCAGCCGCCGGCCCAGCCAGCCACAGTCCGGGACGGCGGCGAGCGCCGCGCGGAACCTCTCGACGGCCGCCGCGGCCGCGCCTACCGGTTTCCTGCCGCGGGCGAGCGCCGCCAGGTTGATCGTCAGGCCCGACCGCAGCGACGCCGGGTTGAGGGTGTCGGCGGCCTGGGCGATGGAGGGCAGCCCGCCGCCCGCCATGGCGTCGACCGCGACGGTCAGCGAGTGGGCGGACCGCAGCGGGCAGCCGACGCCGGGAAGGTGCGTGGCGGCCGACCACACCGGGTCCCCGGTGAGGTCGGCCGCCGAGTGGGTCCGGTCACTGATCCGGCGTACCTCGGCCGCGAGGTCGGCGGGCGCCGGTACGTCGCCGGCGAGCAGCCGTTGCTGCAACCGGGCGATGTCCGTGCGCGCGTGATTCAGCTCCGAGTGGGCGAGCAGGCCGCGCACGCCGACCCAGCCGACCAACGCGAGCACTGGCCCGAGGACACAGGCGCCGACCAGCAACACCCGCCGGCCCGGCCGGCGCGCGAGCCGCCGCGGCCACCGTGCCACCCGGCCGGCCACGGCCAGTGGCACGCCGCCACGCCGGCCGGACTCACCCGCCCCCTCCTCCACTCCGGCGCCCTCGGACTGAGCCGCTTCGGTCGCGGCGGCCGGCTCGGGTCCGGCGGCCGGCTCGGGCCCTGGTGCCGGGTTGACGGCTGCGTTCGCCTGTACGGATGCGGTCGTGCCGTCCGTCGCGACCGGCGTGGTGGCTTCGATCGCGGCCGACTCGGTGGGCACGGCTTGGGGTACACCGGGTGCGCCGGCCCGCGTCGCGGTGGATTCCGAGGACACCTTCCGCGCCTGGAACGAGCCGCGCCGCGACGTCACGTCGGCCCGCGAGACCTGGGCCGGTACGGTGACCTCGCCAGCCACCACACCCTCGCCGCCTACCGCGCCCTCGTCGGCCGCCTGCGCCGAGGTGCCTGGAGCCGCTCGCTCCTCGCCGGCGGTCATGCGTTGACGCCGGGTGCGAGCCGGTCGGGCACGAGCTGGTCGGGCGCGGCCGCCCTCTGCTCGGCGATCGCGGTAAGGCTGACCGGCTCGTCGCCCGCCCGCGTCGCRCCAACCGGGCGTCCGGCCAGCGCGGCGGCAGGTTCACCCCGGCTGAAGGGATCGGCGGTTGGGCGCATCCGACGCGCGGGCAGCGCGACATGGGGCCACCAGTGGCGGCCAGCCGTGTCACCGCGAGAGAGACCGAGACGCCAGGACGCGCCTTCGCCGGCCGGCCCCGCGGCCGGGACCATGGTCAGCACCGTTCCGAGCACCTGGCCGCCAGCCGCCGCCAGCGCCGCCGTGGCGCATCGCAGCTGAGCACCCCGAGTGTGCCCGGCCCGGGCGACCAGCAACGCGCCGCCGGCCCTGCTGGCGAGAACCGCCGCGCCGGCCTCCGACAGCAGCGGCGGCGCGTCGACGACCACGAGGTCGTAGCGGCTGGTCAGCCTCTCCAGGAGGTCCGCCATGCCGCGCGAGGCCAGCAGCCCGCTCGGGTCCGGCGGTATCGGCCCGCTCGGCAGCACGTCGAGCCAGCCGTCGCCGACCCGGCCCGCGCCCCATGGGCTGGCCGCGGCATCCAGCTCGGCGGCGCCGATGAGCAGCGAGGTGAGCCCTGGCGACGACTCGACGCCGAGGTAGCCGGCGAACGAGGGCCGGCACAGGTCGGCCTCGACCAGGCAGACCCGCGCTCCGCCATACGCC
Source organism: Pseudofrankia asymbiotica (assembly GCF_001983105.1). Lineage (GTDB taxonomy): Bacteria > Actinomycetota > Actinomycetes > Frankiales > Frankiaceae > Pseudofrankia > Pseudofrankia asymbiotica. The sequence goes on from NZ_MOMC01000031.1 coordinate 77,444, forward strand.
GCCGTGATCGCCAGGTTGCAGGAGGTGGTGGACCTGCCCTCGGCCGCGACGGCGCTGGTGACGACGACCGCGCGCGGCGGGCCGTCCACGTGCAGGAAGGGCAGGGTGGCGCGCAGCCGGCGGAACGCCTCGGCGCGCGGCGACCGCGGGCTCCCGTACACGACCAGCGGGCGCCTGGCCGCGTCGGGCTCATGAGCGACGGACCCCAGCACCGGCGCACCGGTGATCCGGACGACGTCGCGCTCACCGACGCGTGCCCGATCGCGCGGGATGTCGCCCAGCCGGCGGCCCAACGCCGCCACGCCGCCGACCCCGAGGCCGATCAGGACGCCGAACGCGACGACTCGCACCGGCCGCCAGACGGCCGCGGCGGAGAGCAGCCCACCCAACGCCGCACAGCCGAGGGCGAGGAGCCAGCCGCGCTGCCCGGCGCACGCCCAGTCCAGCAGCCGCGGGATCCGCGGACCCTGGATTCGCGGGTCCTGACTCCCCGGGTCCGCGGGCCTCGGGTCCGCGGGCCTCGGATCCAGGCTCCGCGGCTCCGGAACCCTCGCTTCCGAGCCTCTTGGCTTCGCGGCCCGTGCTTCCAGGTCCAGTGCTTCCAGGTCCCGTGCTTCCGGGTCCCGTGCTTCCGGGTCCCGTGCTTCCGGGTCCCGTGGTTGCGAGGCCCGGAGTTTGGAGTTCCGCGGTCCCAGATCCGGTAGTTCCACGCGTCCGCTCACTTTCCGCGCCGTCTCGTTGTTCCGCCAGGGCCGGACCAGGACTGGCGCCCAGGACACGCCGGCCGCGGCGCCCCGCCTCGTCGCGCTACCAGGCAGGACCTCTGTACGACTCGCCACGCCCGCGCATGCCACCGATCCGTAGCACCTAATCGACCTTCGTATGCGCTTACTCTATGGCGTCATGTGGAGACGTAGAGTAGAAGGCACGCGTGGCCCGTTGTGGACGGCGGCCGTCGGGCGCCGCGTGTCGCGCCTCGTGTCGCGCCTCGAGCTACGCCAGCGGGTCGGTCTCCAGATCACCTTCGACAGCCTCGCGCTGGTCGCGGGACTCGCCGCCGCGCAGACCGGACGGTTCAACTTCGACGTCGGCACGCTGCACGATCCCGGGTTCTGGGTGATCGTGCTGCTGGCCGTCTGCCTGCTGCACTTCCTCGGCACCGCGCTGCATCTCTATCTCGGCCGATACAGGTTCGGCGGGTTCGAGGAGGTGCTGAGCATCCTCACTTCGGTGACTTTGACCGTGATCGGTATCGAGATCGCGGTGTTCGCGTTCGGGCCACCCAGGCCGCTGCCACTGTCGGTACCGCCGCTCGGCGGCACGGTCACTCTCTCGATCATGTTCGGCGTGCGCTATCTCTACCGGCTGACCGAGGAGCGGCTGCTGCGCCCCGCTCCCGAGGGCGCGCAGGCGCTGATCGTCTTCGGCGCGGGTGAGGGCGCCGAGCAGGTGCTGGCCGCGATGCTGCGTACTCCCGACAGCCCCTACTACCCGGTGGCACTGCTTGACGACGACCCACGCTGCTGGAACCTGCAGCTGCACGGAGTGCGCGTGCGCGGCGGCCGGGACCAGGTCGAGGCCGTCGCGAGGGCGACCGGCGCCGAGACGCTGCTCGTGGCGATCCCCAGCGCGGATGCCGCGCTGCTGCGGGAGATCACCGTGCTCGCGGAGGAGGCCGGGCTCGCGGTCAAGGTGCTCCCGCGGGTCGCCGACCTGCTCGGCGGCAACGTCGGCGTCGGCGACATCCGTGAGATCGACATCGCCGACCTGCTGGGGCGCCGCCAGATCCGCACCGACATCGCCGTCGCCGMCAGCTACCTGACCGGCCGGCGGGTGCTGGTCACCGGCGCCGGCGGGTCGATCGGCTCGGAACTGTGCCGCCAGCTGCACACCTACCGGCCGGCGGAGCTGATCATGCTGGACCGGGACGAGTCGGCGCTGCGCGCCGTCCAGCTCTCGATCTACGGCCACACCGGCCTGGACGACGACTGCGTCGTGCTCGGCGACATCCGCGACGTCGACATGATCACCACGCTGTTCACCGAGCGGCGCCCAGAGGTCGTCTTCCACGCGGCGGCGCTCAAGCACCTGCCGCTGCTGGAGCGCTACCCCGGCGAGTCGGTGAAGACCAACGTCTGGGGCACGCTGTCGATCCTGGAGGCGGCGGTCGCCAGCGGGGTCGAGCGGCTAGTCAACATCTCCACCGACAAGGCGGCCGACCCGAGCAGCGTGCTCGGCTATTCGAAACGGATCACCGAGCGGCTCACCGCGCACGTCGCCGCCGAGCGCGGCGTTCCCTACGTGAGCGTGCGGTTCGGCAACGTCCTGGGCAGCAACGGCTCGGTGCTGACCATCTTCGCCAGCCAGCTGGCCGCCGGCGGCCCGCTCACCGTCACCGACCCCGACGTCACCAGATACTTCATGACCGTGCAGGAGGCCGTTGAGCTGGTCCTGCAGGCGGGCGCGCTCGGCTCCAGCGGCGACGTGCTGGTGCTCGACATGGGCGAGCCGGTGCGGATCGACGACGTGGCGCGCCGGCTCGCCGCCCGCGCCGAGTCCAAGCCAGGCAGCCCGAAGATCGACATCATCTACACCGGGCTCGGCGTCGGCGAGAAGCTGCACGAGGCGCTGTTCGGCATCAGCGAGACCGACGACCGCCCGCGCCATCCGCTGATCTCCGAGGTCCGCGTGCCGCCGCTGGACCCGGGCCTCGCCGTCGAGCTGGACCCGTGGGCCGACGACGAGAAGGTCCGCGACGCGCTGCGGGAGCTCGGCCGCGACGGGGATCTCGCCGCCGTCACCGCCGGCCTCACCCGCATCCCCCACCAGCCGACCAGCCCCGACTCGGCCACTCCGCGCCGCCAAGGCTGACCCGCGGCCAGACGTCGGTCGCCCGACGGCCGGTGGGCGACCGACGACCGGCGGGCAACCGGACGGGCGGTGGGCAACCGGACGGGCGGTGGGCAACCGGACGGCCGGTGGGCAACCGGACGGGCGGCCGACGGGCGGGGCCGGCTCGGAGGGCTTCGAGGTTCAGGCTCGGCCGCGGACGGCCGGGGGGCCCTGGGGGGTGGCGCGATGGCCGCCGCGGGCGGCGTACCAGGCCACGGTGGCGTCCAGCGCGGTCGCGAGGTCGACGCTGGTCGCGTGCGGGAACAGCGCTCTGACGGTCGCCACGTCGGCCTGGAGGTCGCGGACGTCGCCGGCGCGCGCCGGTCCGAAGGCGACGGGCAGCGTGTAGCCGACGATCTCCTCCAGGTGAGCGACCATGGTGAGCAGGTCCACCCGGTTGCCGAACGCGAGGTTCACCGGCCGCGGGTGGGCGAGCCGGCGGGTGGTCGCGTCGGCGAGCATCGCCGCGATCGGCTCGACGTAGCCGATGTCGCGGGTCTGGCGCCCGTCGCCGAACACGGTCAGCGGACGGCCCGACAGCGCCGCGTCGATGAAGGACGGGATGACCGCGGAGTACGCGTGCCCGACCGACTGGAACGGTCCGAAGACGGTGAACAGGCGCGCCACCAGCACCGGCAGCCCGAAACTCGCCTGGTAACCGAGCGCGTAGGCCTCGGCGGCGAGCTTGCTCGCCGCGTACGGGCTGCGCGGGGCGACGGCTCCGTCCTCCCGGCAGGGCAACGGCCCGGCGTCACCGTAGACGGAGCCCGAGGAGGTGACGATGACGTGCGCCTCCGCCCGCTGGGCGACGTCGAGCACGGTGAGTGTGCCGGTGACGTTCACGTCGTGGCTGGCCAGCGGGTCGAGCAGCGAGCGCTCGACGGAAGGCCTCGCGGCCAGGTGGACGATGCTGTCCGCGCCGGCGGCCGCCTCCTCGAGCATGGCCCGGTCGGTGACGCTGCCGACGACGAGCTTCACCGGCAGCCCGGAGAGGTTGGACACCGCTCCGGTGCTCAGGTCGTCGACGACGATCACGTCGCAGCCGGCCGAGAGCAGCGCCCTGGTCAGATGCGATCCGAGAAACCCGGCTCCGCCGGTCACCACGACCTTCATCGTATCATCACCCTTCGGAGTCGAGCAGATGCCATCAGTAGTATGCTTGCCAACCTCCCGATCAACGGTCACCATTGAGAGTTGACACGGAACAACTAGCGATGTCTCCTTGGTTGGAGCACGCGCCAGCCCGACACCGGGCATCAACAGGGCGGTCCGCCCACCCGGGCGGCCAGTTCCGCGCCCACGAAGCCCGGACGAGCGCGGCGCCTCGTTGAACTCGCTAGCGAGGCGCTCTACGGTCACCTTGTGCCAACAAGCCGCCACCGTCGGCAACTAGTCATCGTGGGGACTGGCGGTTACGGCCGCGAGCTCCTCGACGTGGTCGAAGCCGTCAACGCCACCTCTCCCGACCAGCCCGCCTACCAGCTCCTGGGTTTTCTGACCGAGGAGCCGCGCGGTCGCGGTCCGGGCGGCGGCGCCGCTCCGACCGGCGAACGTCCCGCCGGCCCACCGGCAACCACCGGCCCCCGCGCCGTCGGCCCCCGCGCCGTCGACGCGCGCGCCGCCGGCCCGCACACCGCTGGCCCGCACACCGCCGGCCCGTTCGCCGGCCTCAAGGCGTCGGTCTCGCTCGACGATCGACTGGCACCCGGCGAGCAACTCCCGACCGCGGACCGCGGGGGCGGCCGGCGGCGGCCAACGGACGAGGACCTGCTGGCCCGGCGCGGCGCGCGCCTGCTCGGCGGCCTGGACCTGCTCGCGGATCTCGACGCCGACTACCTCATCGGCGTCGCCTCTCCGGGGGCGCGCGCCCGGATCGACCGCTACGCGAGCGCCCTGGGCCGCCGGCCCGCGACGCTGGTGCATCCGCGGGCCGCCGTCGGCGGCGATGTGAAGCTCGGTCCTGGCACGGTGGTCTGCGCGCTCGCCAGCATCACGACGAACGTCGCGACCGGCCGGCACGTGCTCCTCGACGTCGCCTCGAGCGTCGCGCACGACTGCCGGCTGCGTGACTACGCGACGCTCGCCCCTGGGGCCCGCGTCTCCGGCGAGGTCGAGATCGGCGCCCAGGCGTGGATCGGCAGCCAGGCGACTGTCGTGCGGATGCGCCGCGTCGGAGCCGGCGCGGTCGTCGGCGCCGGGGCCGTCGTCGTCGACGACGTCCTGCCCGACCTCGTCGTCGCGGGCGTGCCCGCCCGGCCGATCGCCGCCACCGGGCCGGCCGCGCTCGGCGCCGGCTGCACCGAGGCCGCGGACGCCGCCGCCCTCGCGGGCCTGCCGCCGGATCACCTGCGTACCCCGACCTGGCCGCCACCTCGGCGTCTGCCGGCCGATGAGCACCGCACGGGCCTCACCGAGCAGGTCGAGATCGCCTAAATCGGCAGGGAACGGTCAGATCTGCACACGGGCACACGGGATCGCACGGGCGGAGCAATCCGGGCGCCGCGCGCGAGCGGACGACTAGCATCGAACGGGTGGATCGCTGGTACGAGCTCGATGGTTGCGACAATGTCCGTGATCTGGGTGGGCTGCCCACCGTCGATGGCGGCCAGACCCGCTACGGCGTCCTGCTGCGCAGCGACACCCTTCAGCACCTGACCGCCGCCGGCGTCGCCCGGCTGCGCGACGAGTTCGGCCTGGGCACGGTCCTCGACCTGCGCGCCGTCGAGGAGGCGGCGCGCGAGGGCCGCGGGCTGCTCGAGTTCGAGCCGGTCAGGTACCACAATCTGTCGTTTCTCACCACGCGCTGGGTCATGCCGGACGACCCCACCTACGACGCGCTCGTGCGCACCCGCACCAGCGACGACCGGGTCTCGCACTACCTCGACTATGTTCGCCTGGCCGGCGACGCGGTCGCGACCGCGGTCCGCCTGGTCTGCGACGCGACCAGCGGCCCGACGTTGTTCCACTGCGCCGCGGGCAAGGACCGCACCGGCGTGCTCGCCGCCCTTGTGCTGACCATCGCCGGCGTCGAACGTGACGCGATCATCGCCGACTATGTCGCCACCAACGAACGCATTCACCTGATCGAGACCCGGCTCTCCCAGCTGCCGTCCTACAAACGCGGTATCCAGACGAGGTCGGAGGCCGACCAGCTCCGCGTCCGCGCCGACGTGATGGCCGGCTTCCTCGACGGCGTCGACGCCGACTGGGGCAGCGCCGAGGCCTGGGCGCTGCAGGCCGGCATCCCCGAGAAGTCGGTCGCCTCCCTGCGCCAGCGCCTGGTGACCGCCGACGCCTCCTGATCGCCCCGACTGATCGCCCCCGACACGCGCGGAACGCGGGTTACCGGCCGCGGATCTTGTCGATCTGCGGGACCTCTTCGGGGTCCGGGCCGTCCACGGCGAAGAACGCCTTCAGGCAGTCGACGGCGACGTCCGGCGCGGTTCTCTTCAGGCTCATCGTGAGCACGTTGGCGTCGTTCCAGAGGCGGGCGTTCCTGGCGATCCAGGGCTCCCACGCCAGCGCGGCGCGGACCCCGGGGACCTTGTTCGCCGAGATCGCGGTGCCCGTGCCCGTCCAGCACATGAGGACGCCGAAGCGGTACTCACCGTCAGCGACGCCTCTGGCGACGGCCTCAGAGAGCTCCGGCCAGCTCGTCAGATCGACGATCCTCGTCTCGAAGTTCGCCTCGAGATAGGCCGCCACGGTCGTCACGCACTCGTTGGTGTCATCCGCGCCGAAAATTACCTTGATCTTCTCGGCAGTCACCAGTTCTGCCGCACCTTTCCACTACCCGGCCTACCAACCCGGCGACGTGAAGTCGCCCGGCGAAAACAGCGCCGACCAGCGGCGTCGACGCCCGTTTCGTAGCGCAATGTTACACCCGCCTACCACTCTGTATCTCGTCACCTTTGCCTGGCGACGCGGGAGCGCCATCGAACGACTTCAGTCCGGCTGGGCACCCTGAATACCGAGAAGCGACGGCAGAGCGGCGGCGAGGGCGCGGAAAGCCTGGCCACGATGGCTGATCGCGTCCTTCTCGTCGGCGGTGAGCTCGGCGCTGGTCCGGGTCTCACCATCGGGAATGAACAGCGGGTCGTAGCCAAAGCCGTTCTCACCGCGCCCGGCGGTGAGCAGCCGGCCCCGCAGCTCGCCGTGGACGACGTGCTCGCGGCCGTCGGGACTCACGAACGCCGCGGCACAGACGAACGCCGCGCCGCGGCGTTCCTCAGGGACATCGTCGAGCTGGGCGAGCAGCAGCGCGTTGTTCGCCTCGTCGCGCGCGAGCCGGCCCGCGCCGGGCGGGCTGCCCGCCCAGCGGGCGGAGCGGACGCCGGGCATGCCGTTCAGCTCGTCGACGGCGAGCCCCGAGTCGTCGGCGACGGCCGGCAGGCCCGTCATCGCCACGGCGTCCCTGGCCTTGATCAGCGCGTTCTCGGCGAACGTCCGGCCGGTCTCCGGGACCTCCGGCCCCGGCGGCAGCGGTACCAGCTCGACGGGCGCCTCGCTCGCGGCGAGGATCCGGCCCAGCTCCGCGAGCTTCGCGTCGTTGCGGCTGGCGAGCACGACTCGTGCGGGCACGCCCTGGACGGCGGCACTCACCGGCCGCCTCCGGCGCTCGCGGAACGCGGCGGCGGGCCGGCGGGGAGCGGGCCGGCGAGCGCCTCGTTCTGTCGCTTCGCGAGCTGCGTACAGCCGGCGACGGCGAGGTCGAGCAGGGCGTCGAGCGCGGCACGGTCGAAGACGGCGCCCTCGGCGGTGCCCTGGACCTCGACGAACGCGCCGCCGTGGGTGCAGACGACGTTCATGTCCGTGTCGGCGGCCGAGTCCTCGACATAGGCCAGGTCAAGCATGGGAAGACCACCGACGACGCCGACGCTGATCGCGCTCACCCCGTCGATGATCGCCTTCGATCGCCCGAGCCAGCCGCAGGCGTCGACGAGCGCGACGTAGGCACCCGTGATCGCGGCGGTGCGGGTGCCACCGTCGGCGAGCAGCACGTCGCAGTCGATCGCGATCGTGTTCTCACCCAGCTGCTTGAGGTCGATGCAGGCGCGCAGACTACGACCGATGAGGCGCGAGATCTCGTGGGTACGCCCGCCGATCTTGCCGCGGACCGACTCGCGGTCGTTGCGGGTGTTCGTCGCCCGCGGCAGCATCGAGTACTCGGCCGTCACCCAGCCCAGACCGCTGCCCTTGCGCCAGCGCGGCACCCCCTCGGTCACCGAGGCGGCGCACAGCACCCGCGTCCTGCCCGCCGAGATCAGCGCGGATCCCTCCGCGTGCTCCTGCCAACCGCGAAGAATGGTGACGTCCCGGAGCTGGTCGGCGGCTCTGCCGTCATGTCTGGTCACGTCCCGGACCTTATCCAGACCTTCCCCCCGGACAGGCCAGCCGGGCACCCGGCGCACCCGGTGGTCGGCGGGCCCGGCGGTCGGCGGGCCGCCGTCAGATCTCGTACGAGGCGCCCGGGGCGGCCACGGTGGTCCTGCCGCTGTAGGCGGCGGTGGCCTCCGCCTCGCTGCGGGCGGCGTCGCCCCAGGGAACCAGGTGGGTGACGACCAGCTGGCCGACGCCGGCGGCCTCGGCGTGCAGGCCGGCCTCACGGCCGGTCAGATGCAGGTCGGGCGGGTTGTCCTCATGGTCGAGGAAGGCGGCCTCGCACAGGAACAGATCGCTGTCCTTGGCGAGGCGGACCAGCTTCTCGCACGGGCCGGTGTCGCCGGAGTAGGTCAGCACCTTGTCGTCCGCGCTGATCCGCACGCCGTAGGCCTCCACGGGGTGGGCGACGCGGGCCAGATCGACGAGGAACGGTCCGATGTGCACCCGGCCCGGGCCGATCGTCTGGAAGTCGTAGATGTCGGCCAGGGAGTCCTCGGGCCAGCGCTCGAAGGCGCCACACAGCCGCTCCCGGGTGTTGATCGGTCCATAGACCGGCAGCTTGGGCGGCATGCCCTGCGGGTGGTAGCGGCGCGCGTAGCTCTGCACCACGAGGTCCAGGCAGTGATCGCCGTGCAGGTGGCTGAGCAGGACGGCGTCGACGTCGCGCAGGTCACAGTGCCGCTGGAGCTCTCCGAGCGACCCGTTGCCCGCGTCGAGCACCAGGCGGAACCCRTCGGACTCGACAAGGTAGGACGAGCATGCGGACGTCGGGCCCGGATAGGTACCAGAGCAGCCGAGGATCGTCAGTTTCACTGGCGCACCGCCTCCGCCGTCGCCAGGATCGCCGTCGTCATGTCGCCGCTCCCGTCCGGTTCCTCTGTGCTCCTGGCCATGCTCAGGGGCGAAGGGGTCCGCGCGCCACCGGTGCTGGCACCGCTGGCGCGCGGAGCCGGAATACCAGCGACGGACACGATCTGAGGGTTACCAGCCGGATACGCAGGCAGGACGGCGGCGAGCCCGGAGCCGAAGAATCGGCGGCCGACCCGGTTGAGAGAATCCGGGTCGCCAACGGCGAGGAGCCGATCGACGGGTGGGGGCAGATCAGGATCGCCGAACAGCCCGCCCCGGGCCAGAACCCGGTAGGTGTCCTTCGCGGTCTCGTCAACGCTGCTCACCAGCGTGACCCCTTCCCCCATCACGAGGTCGATAACCCCGGCCAGCAACGGATAATGGGTACATCCGAGGATTAGGGCATCTACGTCGGCCTCTTGCAACGGCGCCAGGTATGCCTCGGAGAAGCCGAACAACCGGCGGCCGGTCGTCGCACCGCTCTCGGCGAAGTCGACGTGCGCCGGGCACGYCACCCTCGTGAGCGTCACGTTCGCCKCCGCCGCCGCCGACGGCGTCGCCGCCATGGCCACGTCGTCCGTGTCGGCGTCAGCGCCACCGCCGAAGGTGCGGGTGGCGACGGGCGCGACGGCGCCGGTCGTCCGAATGCGCCCGACACGACTCGCCGAGACCGCGCGGCTAGCGGCCGGTGGGACGACCCTCACCGCCATCAAACCGCTTACGCCGCTGTCGAATACCCCAATCGGCGCGTCGCTCATGAAGGCAAAGACTAAGCCGGAAAACCGTGGATCACTCTGTGGGTGTCATCACCCGAGCATTGACCGACCGTGGATCTCTGGGCGGGACGTCCGGAAGTGTCCCGATCTTGCCCGCTATGAACCGCCCGTGATGGTGCGCACGTCGCATACCAGACCCACTCCGCCGACCTGTCCCGCCAGGGCCGCCCCGCCAAGGCTGTTCCGCCAAGGCCGTTCCATCAAGGCCGCCGAGCCGGTTCGAGCCCCCAGGTCCGCGGGTCCCCGGGTCCGCCAGCTTGATCACAGTTCACCGCGGTGTCGGGGGGCAGGTCGCCATGTGCGGCACRCCACGGGGCCTCAGGCCCGTTCGGGCGGCGTCCCGCGGCCGCGCCCGCGCCCCGTGGGCAAGAACAGCACGGATGGGCGCTTCAGTGACGATATGACGACCAAACAGTGTGTCGTCCGGCAACGACCGACCTCAGGGTGTAACCTGGAAACAACCTGTAATCGATCAGTGACTATCAGCTATCGAGCAGGTAGGTTGAGGACGCGGCTGAGGTGTCCGGGCCGATCCATCCGTCCCCGGACCGTGGCACCCCAGTCGCATCCTTCATCCTGGTTCATCCCAGCCCGGCCCTCTTCGGTGCCTTTCACCCGATGACGTGACGCTGGCGCTGACGCTGGCGCTGGCGCTGGCGCTCACGTGATGCCTGCGCCAGTGTCAGTGCCGGCACAGGGCCGGCACTGACACTCAGGCGTCGCGAGGCCGTCGGCCATGCGACGCGAGACCATGCGACGCGAGGCCAATCCGCTGGCGCTCGCCCGTGACGGGAACGCTTCCGCCGCCCAAATGGGCTACATGAACACGTTGTAGAGGCGATTCAGCGATTTCGACGGGCCGCAGCCGGTGGGCCCGCGCCTGGTGCCGTCCCGGCGACGCTCACCCGCCCTCGGCGCGGAAGATCGCCAGAACTGTACCCGGATCCGAACTCCGCTGGCTGACTCGGATCCGCGTACACAACCGCCGATCAGGCTCATGGCTCGGCGACGCCACCGGGTCAGCCTTGGCTGGCGCGGCTGGCGCGGCCCCAGCCGTCGGCGTTCGGCCTTCGGCGATCGCCGAAGGCCGATCAGTTGGCCGAGATCAGCCCCGCGGGTGTCTCGCCGACGTCCGTGGCGACGTTCGGGGTGCGCGTACGTCCGACGCGCGCGCCGGTGGTCAGCCAGGCGCCGTAGACCTGCTCAGCGAGCAGCCACGCGTGCCCCGGCCTGGCCCGCCCAGCGGGGGGCGCCGCCACCGCGACGACGTCCACGTCGGGCCGGCGGCCAGCCAGGCCGACGCCGTGGACCGACGCGGCGACGAACACCGCGGGATCGAACCGCGCATCGCCGCTGACCACCCAGCGGCTGGCATACGGCGCGAAGCGCTCGGCAACCCGGACGTGCCGGGTCTGCGCCATCCCAAGGGCGGCCACGACCACCGCGTCCAGGGTCAGGGGAGGCTCGACGAGCCGGCCGACCCCGTCCGCCGAGCACGCGACCACGCCATCCGGCAGCAGGCTGGCCTCGACCAGCAGGTCCGGGTCCTCGACGAGTACGCCCGGGGGCATCCCAGCGAGTCGGCGCAGCAGGCGCGGGTAGCTCAGGGCGCCCAGCCCGAACCGGACGCGTCGTTCGTGCTCGACGGCATCCAGGCGGAACACCGCGTCCACGGCCCGGCCATCGAGCTCGGCCCTGACCACCCAGCGCCCCGGGAAAAGGATGTCAATCAGCTCGCCGTCGACAAGCCCGCCAGCTCGCCTCACCGGATGCCTCCCCCTCTGGGGTCCGCCGCGGCAGGAAACGCCGGAAGTGGGTGAGCGTGTCACGCCTCCGGTACCGTCAACCCGCCGGACCACGGGCATCCCCGGATCGCCGACCCGCCAGACCGTCGACCCGCCAGATCACCGACCTTCCAGATCGCTTCGCGAGCTGGCAGGAACCCTGTCGCCGATCCCGCTGGAACCTTGTCGTTGATCCGGAGAACCCTGTCGCCGATCGGCAGGACCCTGCCACCGGTCCGGCAGGAACCACGGTTGATGCCTGCCACCGTTCGCCGTGCCGGCGGTCGCCGGCGCGGTGTTGCCAGTCATGCGGTCCTACGACGTCCCGCCGGGCGGGCGCTCCAATCCCTTCTCATGTCATCTGACGCGCACGTTGCCAGTCACGTTGTACGTTGCAGCGTGTCGCGTCACGGTGGGACTACTGCGAAGCCACCGATCTCGCTCTCCGCGTGGACGGAAACACCCACTGCGACCGATTCGCCCGCCATCGAGCGGCCGAGACCGCCACGCGCCGCCGGGACTACCGGACCCGCCCGCCGGCCTCCCACCGATCGATACGCTAGAGCCGCGCGGGAGTGGCGGAATGGCAGACGCAGCAGACTTAGGATCTGCCGCCCTAGGGCGTGGGGGTTCAAGTCCCCCCTCCCGCACCAGGCCTACCACCAGGCGTTTTGCCAGAGTCGTCAGCCGCGTCGAGGCTCAGCGAAGATCCACGGACGCGAGGATCGGCTACCCGCCAAAGTCGCCGCGCCGTTTCGTCAGCTCGATCGTGACTCGCTGGCCCGGCCCGGTGGAGCTGCCGACCTCGCCGGCCAGCGCGCTCAGCACGGTCCAGGCGAAGGTGTCCTTCGACGGCGGCTCGCCGTCGAGGCTGTCGACCGAGACGGTCACCCGCATGAGGCCTGGCGACAGCGTGAAGAGGCACTCCAGCGCCGATCCCGGGATCGCGGAGACCAGCAGCAGGGCGGAGGCCTCGTCCACGGCGATCCGCAGGTCTTCGATGTCGTCAAGGGTGAAGTCCGCCCGTGCGGCCAAAGAAGCTGTCGCGGTGCGCAGGACGACCAGGTAAGCGCCGGCAGCAGGGATGGCGAGCTGCACGACGTCGCGCAGGCCGCCACTGTGGACATCGCCGGAGTCGCCCGTGCCATCGGCCGAAGGCATCAGATCCACGTTCTACTCCCAGTGCTGGGTCGTTCCGGCCCCGAGACTCGTCGCCGGCGTCAAGTTCGAATTGTCCGCCGCCTGTCTATCGCGACGCCGGACGCGCCGACCGGAGGCGTGCCTCCGGATCTCGGAACCTCCGGACCCAGTGACGCGGCGGGTGTCCGAGCTCGCTCGGATGGTCGGCGTCGAGGCACCCGTCAAGGGCAGGCTTGCCAGATGGCACGCTTCGCGGGTGGGCGGACAGACCGGAGAGCACAGACCGGCGCTTGAAGTGCGGTCGCCGGTGACCGAGCTGTCTGATGACCGGCTGGGCGCAGTGCGGCTGCTGCTCAAGCGGGACGACCTGATCCACCCCGACTTCCCAGGTAACAAGTGGCGGAAGTTGGCTGGCAACCTGGCCGCGGCCGCCGAGCAGGGTGCGGAGACGCTGTTGACGTTCGGCGGGGCGTACTCGAACCACATCGCCGCGACCGCGGCGGCCGGCTGGCACTTCGGCTTCCGAACGATCGGCGTGATTCGTGGGGAAGAGCACCTGCCGCTCAACCCTGTCCTCGCCCGCGCGACCCAGCAGCGTGGGATGCAGCTGACCTATCTCGACCGGACTCGCTATCGCGCCAAGCGAGACCCGGCCCTTCTGGCCGAGCTGGCTGCCCGGTTCGGCCCGTTCTACCTGCTCCCCGAAGGCGGCGGCAACGAACTCGCCGTCCATGGCTGCGCCGAGCTGGCGGCCGAGCTTGTCGGCCAGGTCCCCGACGTCGACGTGGTGGTGTGCCCGGTCGGGACAGGCGGCACGCTCGCTGGCCTCGCCGGCGGCCTCGGCCCAGATCGGCGGGCGATCGGGGTCTCAGTGCTCAAAGGCGGCGGCTTCCTCGCAGAGGAGGTCGCATCCCTCCAGCGCGCGGCATTCGGCCACGAAACGACAAACTGGCGCGTGGTCGAGGAGTTCCACTTCGGCGGCTACGCCCGTCGCACGCCGGCGCTGAACGCTTTCATCGACGACTTCGCCAAGCGACACGGCCTAGTTCTGGACTGGGTGTACGTCGCAAAGATGATGTGCGGACTCTTCGCTATGGTCCAGGATGGGCGGATCCCTGCAGGTTCGACGGTCGTCGCGGTCATCACCGGCCGATGCGCGGACGCGGTCAGACCTTAAGGTGATACTCGCGGGCGGTCTGCGCGGACACCGACCTGTCGACTCACGGCAGTGTCCAGTCCAGTCTCCTCTGTTGACCTTGAGGCCAACTGGACCATCCGATCGAGGCTATCCGCGCCGCGCCGCATCTGCMGTACCAGTGCCAGCCCCGCAGAGGTTCGCCCTCACTCGGCCCCGAACATGATCGGCGTTTCTGCCCTCTCCTGGCTGGCCGGTCGGATCCGTTCTCTTCGCGCTGGTGTCCGATCAGAGGCGCAGTGGTCTTGGGCCGGCCGCCAGGCTTGGGAGTGGTGCCGGGTAGTCGAGGGCGCGGCGCTCGCCGGCTGGCAGCCGCCAGGGTTGGTGGATCTCGGGCGTCTTGAGGTGGGCGAGTTCGGGGACGTGGCGGCGGACGTAGGTGCCGTCGGGGTCGTAGCGCTCGGCCTGGCGCAGCGGGTTCAGGACGCGGCCGGGCCGGGTGTCGGTGCCGGTGCCGGCGACCCACTGCCAGTTGAGGTTGTTGTTGGCGAGGTCTCCGTCGACCAGGTGCTCGAGGTAGTGCGCCGCGCCGGCGCGCCAGTCGAGGCCGAGGGTCTTCGTGAGGAGGCTCGCGGTGATCAGCCGGGTGCGGTTCGGGAGCCAGCCGTCGGTGAGCAGCTGGCGCATGCCGGCGTCGACGATCGGGATGCCGGTGTGGCCGGTGCGCCAGGCCTCCAGCGCCTCCGGGTCGTCGCGCCAGTCGCGCGCTCCGCTCCGGTCAGGCCGGTAGTCGTCGTGGGCGGCGTCGGGGCGCGCGGCCAGGAGCTGGTAGTAGAAGTCCCGCCAGGCCAGCTGCCGGACGAACGCCCGGGCCCCGTCACTCCGCCCCGCCTGGGTCGCCAGCTCGCGCACGGACAGGCATCCCAGGTGCAGGTACGGCGACAGCCGTGACGTGCCGTCCTCCTCGGCGAGCAGGTCGCGGCGGTCGTCGTAGCCCTCGACGTCCTGACGCAGCCACAGCTCGGCGCGTTGCCGGCCCTCAGCCTCGCCACCGGCGAACCCGCCGCTTTTGCCCGTCCCCCTGTCGGCGTTGGCGGACGCCAGGCGTCCCGGATCGACCTTCGGCAGCCGGATCCGCTCGGGCGGCGGAACCAGCCGTCGCCACGACGTGTCCTCCCACCGCCGGTGGTACGGGCTGAACACCGCGAAATGGTCGCGGTCGGCCGGTGTGACCCGGCCCGGGGCGACCACGACATGCACCTCGTCATGGCAGCGCAGCTCGCGGCCGCGCTCGGCGAGCGCCGTGCGCAGGGCGGTCTGGCGGCGCTGGGCGTACGCGGAGGCATCGGCGGCGATGTGGACCCGGGCGGCGCCGACCTCGTCGGCGAGCCGGCACACCTGCTCGACCGGGTCGCCCTCGCGGACCACGAGACGTCCCCCGAGCCCTCGCAGGGAGTGGTCGAGATCGGCGAGGCTCTCGGTGAGGAACCGCTCGCGGTTACCGGAGCCGAACAAGGTCCGGCGCGTTCCGGTGTCACGCACGAACAGGGGCACCACGGACTCGGCCTGGTGGGCGGCGGCGGCGAGCATCGGGTTGTCGTGCACCCGGAGGTCACGGGTGAAGACCGCCAGCGTGGTCACCATGATCGCCCCGCTGGTGTCGATGGCTGCCCGGCAGACGCTGATGACTGCCCCGCCGGTACTGAGGACTGCCCGGTCGGTGCCGATGACTGCCCCGCCGGTACCGACGGTTGACCCGTCGGCGGCGATGACTGCCCGGCTGGCACCGGCGGCTGCCCGACCGGCGGCGGACGCTCCGCCAGGTCGGTGATGCCACGCGCCATCCGGCCCAGGGCGGCGCTGTGGAGCGGCGCGAGCGACTTCCAGCACAGGTGGCCCACGAGGCCGTGGGGCTCGAAGGTCACACGCTGCCGGTAGATGGAACCCGGAGCGCCCCGGGCACCCGGGGCACCCGGGGCACCCGGGGCACCCGGGGCACCCGGGGCACCCGGGGCGACGGAAAGCTCAAGCCAGGCATGGCCGGGCAGGCGAAACCGCGGCCGTAGTCGCAGCCGACCCGGCCGTTCGACGCCATCCAGCCGTTCGACCTCGTCCACGCGCCACCAGCCGTGCTCACCGCTCACGGACTCGATGGCCCGCCACAGCTGCCCGGCGTCGGCGGTGGTGGGCAGCTCACGGACGTCCTGGTAGACGGTGCCGCCGGACCAGGCCGGGTCGGTGGGCAGCGGTTCCGAGGGCGACCGGGCCGGCCCCGCGGGCCCGGCGGGCCCGGCGGAGGTCGTAGAGGTCGCGGAGGTCGCGGAGGTCGCGGACGTCGCGGCCCGCGACCAGCTGGGGGGCACGGCCGCCTCCCGGGTCCTGGCGAGGGCGAGGGCGACGGCCTGGTCGTAGTCGGTGAGGCCGCGCGCGGGATCGGGGACGTAGGCGGCGAGGTCGCGGTCGCGGCAGCGGACCTCGTTGATGAGCGACGCCACCAGCGGGACGGCGATGCTGTGGGGCACCGGCGTCACGAGGTTGACCCACTGGGCGGACAGCCACGGGGTGAGCAGCGGCACCGGGATCACGACCCGACGGGGCAGGCCCGCGACCGCGGCGTACCGCTTCATCATCTCCCAGTACGTCAGGACTTCGGGACCGCCGATGTCGAAGCCACGGCTGACGTGCGCCGGCATGAGGTCGGCGGTGCGGGTGAGGTAGTACAGCACATCCTGGATGGCGATCGGCTGAACGCGAGTGTGCACCCAGCGTGGCGTGACCATAACCGGCAGCCGCTCGGTGAGGTAGCGAAGCATCTCGAAGCTCGCCGACCCCGAGCCGATGATGACGGCGGCCCGCAGCACCACCGTCGGCACCCCGGAGTCGACCAGGATCCGTCCGACCTCCTCACGGGAGGCGAGGTGCGGGGACAGCTGCTCCCCAACCGGGCTGATTCCGCCCAGATAGATGATCCGCCGCACGCCGGCTCGTCGGGCGGCGGCCGCGACCGTACGGGCGCCGGCGCGGTCGCGGTCGACGAAGTCGCGTTCGTGCAGGGAGTGCACCAGGTAGTAGAGGACATCCTGCCCGGCGAGGGCCGCGGCGATCTGGTCCGGGTCGGTCACGTCCGCGGCGACGGGCTCGACCCGGCGATGCCACGGCGCGTCGGCCAGTCTGGCGGGGGTACGCGCACCCGCTCGCACCGTGTGCCCCCGGTCGAGCAGCTCGGGGACGAGCCGGCTGCCGACATAGCCAGTCGCGCCGACCACCACGCATCTCATGCTCTGGCGCTTCCCGCTCTCAGCCCCTTCAACTCTCCTCGCGACGGTTCGTTCACGCTTCGTCACGTGGGCTGTAAGTAGGCGAGCCCGGCCGCAACGGGAGCGGCCGGGCAGAGACCCGCGGGCAGAGACCCGCGGGCGGAGGCAGGCGGGCGGGCGGAGGCGGTCAGGCCGTCAGGCCGTCAGGCCCAGAGCTGGCCCTCCAGGGCGGCTTCCGCCTCCTCCAGCGTTCCCGCGTAAGCGCCGGTGGACAGGTACTTCCAACCGCCGTCGCAGACGATGAACGCGATGTCGGCGCGCTTGCCCTCCTTGACCGCGCGGTCGGCCTGGGCCAGCGCGGCGTGCAGGATCGCGCCGGTGGAGATGCCGGCGAAGATGCCCTCCTCGGCGACCAGCTCGCGGGTGCGCCGCAGCGCCTCCTTCGGGCCGACCGAGTACCGCGACGTCAGCACCGCCGGGTCGTAGAGCTCGGGCACGAAGCCCTCGTCGATGTTACGCAGGCCGTAGACCAGCTCGCCGTAGCGCGGCTCCGCGGCGACGACTGTGATGCCCGGGACCCGCTCCCGCAGGTAGCGGCCGGTGCCCATCAGGGTGCCGGTGGTGCCGAGGCCGGCCACGAAGTGGGTGATGCTCGGCAGGTCCTCGAGAATCTCCGGGCCGGTCGTCTCGTAGTGCGCCTGGGCGTTCGCCGGGTTGCCGTACTGGTAGAGCATCACCCAGTCGGGGTGCTCCGCGGCCAGCCGCTTGGCGACGGCCACCGCCTCGTTCGAGCCGCCGGCCGCCGCCGAGAAGATGATCTCCGCGCCCCACATCGCCAGCAGCTGCCGGCGCTCGATCGAGGTGTTCTCCGGCATGACGCAGGTCAGGCGGTAGCCCCGTTGGCGACAGACCATCGCCAGCGAGATCCCGGTGTTGCCGGACGTCGGCTCGAGCACCATCGCGCCGGGGCTGAGCACGCCGCGCTTCTCGGCGTCCTGCACCATCCACAGCGCCGCCCGGTCCTTGATCGAACCGGTGGGGTTGTCCTGCTCCAGCTTCGCCCACAGCCGCACGTCCGCGGACGGTGACAGCCTCGGCAGGCCGACGAGCGGTGTCCGGCCGACGGAGCTCACCAGGGAGTCGTAACGCATGATCTGCTACYGATCTGTGACCTGCTCGCGGCCGCGGTCAGCCGCCAGCGACGGCGGGCAGGATGGTGACCTCGTCGCCGTCGGAGAGCTTCGCGTCGAGGCCGCCGAGGAAACGGACGTCCTCGTCGTTGATGTAGACGTTGACGAAGCGGTGCAGTTCGCCTGCGCCCTCGCCGGACACCAGGCGGCCGCGGAGACCCTCGTGGCGGGTGTCGAGGTCGACGAACAACGCGCCGAGGGTGTCCCCCGTGCCCTCCACGAGCTTCGAACCGCCGGTGTGGGTGCGCAGGATGGTCGGCACGCGGACCTTGACTGCCATGGTGTTCCTCGTCTCCCTCGGTTCACTCACGCCTCTCGCCCGCGGGCGACGGCGGCGCGCCCGGCGCGTCCGGGCGCGAAATGTGCATGTAGTAGCGGCGTCGTAACCAGCGTCCAAGCTCGCGGCCGGATGGCCTGACCKGCGCGGCGAGCGGCCTCCAGTGTTTCAGGGTTCAGGGCCTCGGGGGCCCGCGCCCAGGGAGATGATCGCGCCTTCGGCGATCCCTAGCTGGAACACCGTCGGCGCTGCCTTCGCTTCCCGGCGGCGCGGACGAGCGCGGCGAAGGTCAGTGCGCGCCGCGACAGCTGGCACTGGCGACCCGGAGCAGGTCGACGTGCAGACGCGCGAAGAGGCGCAGCTCCGGAACGCCCTCGGCCACCGCGGCGTGGGGCCGCATCGGGTGGCGGGGCGCTGTCATAGCAGCCATCGTTGCACAGATATGACACGAACACCGTGGACAGYGGTTCAGACGATCTCGACCGGCTCCTCCGTGATGGCGCCGTCGATGATCCGAAACGACCGGAACTCGGTGACGTCGGGCTCCCTGGTGGAGGCCAGCACGTAGTGCGCGCCCGGCTCGGAGGCGTACGAGACGTCCGTGCGCGAAGGGTAGGCCTYGGTGGCGGTGTGCGAGTGGTAGATGACGACGGGCTCCTCGTCCCGGTCGTCCATCTCCCGCCAGACGCGCAGCTGTTCCATCGAGTCGAAGCGGTAGAACGTGGGCGAACGCTCCGCGTTCTCCATCGCGACGAACCGGGCCGGCGTGTCCGAGCCGGCCGGGCCGGCGATCACCCCACAGGCCTCGTCCGGGTGGTCACGGCGCGCATGGTCGACGATCGCCTGATACAGGGCGCGCTCAATTCGCAGCACGCCGAACAAGCTACCCCACCGATCCACGGACCCCGCCACGGAAGATCTTGAAAGGTCCTGGCTTGAAAGGTCCTGGACGGCTAGGCGCCTGGTGGCCAGGCGCCTAGAAGAGAGCCTGGACGAGGTTGTCGACGAGGGTGGTCAGCAGCTCGTACATCTCCACGAACGGGGCGCGCTGGTCGTCGGGTGGCAGTTCGCCGAGCTCGTCGAGGTAGTTGTCGTCGGTGATGCCGAGCCGGGTGCCGAGCACGAGGCGCAGGTCGTTCAGCGTGGTCAGCCAGTCCTGGGCGGCTTCCTCGTCGAGCAACAGCACCTCGTCGGGCCCGGGCAGGGTCGCGAGCACCCGTCGGGCGGCCGCCCGCTTGTGGGCCAGCGCGTCGTCGGTGCGGCGGCGGCGGAAGTCGCCGGAGGCGAGCGGGTCATCGGGGTACGGGTCCGGCAGCAGGCGGGCCACCGCCGGGTCCTCGGGCGGCGGCGGGGCGGTGTCGCGGAGGCCGACGAGCGCCTCCAGCGGGTCATCGACCGGCGGCGGCTCCAGCATCCCGTCGATCAGCCGGACCAGCTCGGCGAGGATCGTGCCCTCCCAGCGGGGCAGGCGCAGCTCCACGCCGTCGGCCGTACGCCGGAAGCAGTCCGGGAACCTGTAGTAGAACCCCACGTTCTCGTCCTCATCCAGCGGTATGCCCCCGCTCTGGGGGCGCATCGAACTCACGAGCCAGCTAATCCTGTATGACCGTGGCCCAGAGGCCGTAGGTGTGCAGACGGGCCGCGTCGCGCTCCATCTCGTCACGGGTGCCGTTGCTCACCGAGGCCCTGCCCTTGCGGTGAACGTCGAGCATGAGCTTCTGCGCCGTCGCCTTGTCGTAGCCGAACAGCTTCTGGAAGACGTAGGTCACGTACGACATCAGGTTGATCGGGTCGTTCCAGACGACCGTGACCCACGGCCGGTCGTCGCTGAGCTCCTCGTCGATCTCCTCGATGTCGGCGGGTGAGACGGTTGTCGCGGTCACGATCCCTATTGTTACCCACTCCGCCGCCACCTTCCCGCTGGGCGGGAGCTCCACGCCCGCCACCCGAGCAGGTCGCTATACGGAGCGACGCAGCAGCGGAGGGTAGAGGGCGGTGGCGGAAGCGCGACGGTAGAGCTGGGCGGGACGGCCGCCGCCGCGCGGGGAGCTCACCGCGCCGACGGGGACGACGAAGTCCGGTGTGCTGAGCACCTTGCGCCGGAAGTTGGGCGGGTCCAGGCTCACTCCCCACGCGGCCTCATAGACCCGGCGCAGGTCGGCGAGGGTGAACGGCTCCTCACAGAAGGCCGCCGCCATCGGCGTGTACTCGAGCTTGCTCCGCGCGCGCTCCACCCCGTCGGCGACGATGCGCGGATGATCGAAGGCCAGCGTCGGGCCCTCCGGGGAGTCCAGGTCCTCGACCGGCCACCAGCGGGCCTGCTGGCCGCGCCGGCCCGGCTCCGGCTGCGGCAGGTTCGGCAGCAGCGCCAGGTAGGCGACGCTGACGACGCGGGTGCGCGGGTCTCGTCCCGGGTCGCCGTAGGTGTAGAGCTGCTCCAGGTGGCCCGCCGCGGTGACGCCTGTCTCCTCGGCGAGCTGGCGGCGCGCCGAGGAGTCCAGGTCCTCGTCGGCGTCCACGAAGCCGCCCGGCAGCGCCCAGTAGTCCTGGAAGGGGGGCTCGTCGCGCTGGATGACGAGCACGCAGAGCCGCCCCGCCCGCAGCGTCAGCAGCACGACGTCGACGGTGACGCTGGTACTCGGCGGGCCGTGTTCCCTGGCTCCACCTTCGTCGCGGGTCGTCGCTGGGCTCACCGATCTAGCTTCTCGCACGACCGGCCGCAGCTGTGACATGGTTCGCTCCGTCCGGGCGCGGCGCTCCGGCCCCTTACTCACGACCTCCGAAATCGGCTTCGCCGATTCCGCAGGGACCCCGTCGCTCCCAAGGGACCTCCGCGCCGCGTCCTCCTCCGCTCACGTGCCCTCCGGCGACCTCCGCTGCGGCCCAACCCCTTCGCTTCGCTCGGGGCCGCGCCTCCGCGGAGGCGCGCCTCCGGGCCAGCCCGGTGCCGTGCCGCCGGAACGTCACCACCCTGGGACCGGCCTCTGGCCGGACGTGAACCCGGCACGAGCGCAGCGAACCAATGTCAACATCAGATTGGGACAGCGCTGATGACCGGCAGGCAGGGCTGGCCGAAGGTGACGGAGCGGGCGTGCGCGGGCAGGTCCGCGATCGCGGCGCGATGGTGCTCGCGGGCGCGCCTGAGCCCCGTCGCGCCGGTCGACGCGGGATCCACCGGCGTGCCGGCGCGCACCAGCGGCACCAGCAGCGGCCGGTCATACCCGGGGGCGCCCAGACGGCCAGGGGCCAGGACCGACGGGAGCGGCCCGTCGAGCGCCGCCGCGGCCAGCCCGTCGACCGCGTCGGCCAGGCCGCCCGCCGCGCGCCTGCCACCCCCGCCGCCGGGGCGGTACCCGGCGGGCACCACCAGGTCGACGACCGCGACTCCGTCGGCGTCGTGCCGGCGCAGCACCTCCTTGCGGCCGCCGCGGGTGGCCTTGCCGACGGACGTCTTGGCCACCGGCCGGCCGTCGACCTCGACCAGCTTGTAGACGAAGCCGGCGGTGGGCGCGCCGGAGCCGGTGACCAGGCTGGTGCCCACCCCGTAGCCCGCGGCGGGGACACCGGCGAGCCGGGCGATCCCGTGCTCGTCGAGGTCTCCGGTGACGATGACCCGGGTTCCGGTGGCGCCCAGCGCGTCGAGCTGGGCGCGGGCCGCGCGCACCTCGGCGATCAGGTCGCCGCTGTCGATGCGGATGGCGCCGAGGCCAGGGCCGGCGACGGCGACCGCCGCGGCGATGCCTTCCCGCGTGTCGTAGGTGTCGACGAGCAGGGTCGTCCCGACGCCGAGGGTGGCGACCTGCGCGGCGAAGGCGTCCCGCTCGGTCGCGTGGATGAGCGTGAACGCGTGGGCGGCGGTGCCGCTGGTCGGCACGTCCCAGCGCCTGGCCGCCTCCAGGTTCGAGGTGGCGTCGAAGCCGACGAGGTAGGCCGCCCGGGCGGCAGCGACCGCGGCCTCCTCGTGGGTACGCCGGGAGCCCATCTCTATGAGCGGCCGGTCGCCGGCGGCCTGCACCATCCGGGCGCCGGCGGCGGCGATCGCGCTGTCGTGATTGAGCACCGACAGCGTCAGCGTCTCCAGCAGCACGCACTCGGCGAACGGCCCCTCCACCACCAGCACGGGAGTTCCCGGCAGGTAGGGCTCGCCCTCGGCAAAGCCATGTATCTCCCCGGAGAAGCGGTAGCCGGCGAGCCAGTCAGCCGTCTCGGCGTCGACGACGCCGGTACTGGTGAGCAGGCTCAGCTCGTCGGGGCCGAATCGGAAGTCAGCGAGCGCTTCCAGCAGCCGGCCGGTACCGGCGACGACGCCGTACCGGCGGCCGGCGGGCAGTGACCGCGCGAACACCTCGAAGGTGGCCCGTCGCCCGGCGGCACCCGATTTCAGGGCCGCGCGGAGCATCGTCAGCTCGTAATGATCTGTAAGAAGCGCCGTGGACATCCGGACCAGGGTAGGTATCCCCACGCTTCGACGTGCGGGAATGGTCCGAACAGTGAGTACCTCGCCGATGCGTTGTCACCGGCCGGCGCTGGCGCCGCGAGGTTCAAGGGGCCGGCGGGGACGCGGGCACGTCGCGTCGGCCCAGCTCAGCCCGGCCATGCCCGTCTGGACTGGGCAGGCGGCGCCCAGAACGAGCGATGGGAGCGCGACCGGGAAATACCCGCCGCCATGGGGTCTCCGGCGGCCCCCGCGGCGCCGGGCGGGGGCGACACGAGGGGAGCACACAGGCAGATCACGCCCGACACGGGCGGGCCGCGTCGAAAGCCGGGCGGGTTCGGGCAGGCTAGGACGTGCGCGGGCTCACCGGACGTGCGCTGATGAACTGGTCACCTCATTTGGTCGACCGGCGTCCGCGCCGCCCGGGGATCGTGCCGCCAGCGTCGCGGTCGACGGCGTGATCCCGGATGACGTGACCGTCCACGGAGGGCGGCATGCGATCGTTGTGAGCGTGCACGGGAACTATGCGGGGGTATTTCTGGTCGTCGTCGGCGGGRCACTGTTTGCCCTGCTGGTGCTCGGTGGCCGAGCTGGAAGAAGCCTCGCGCGTGAGATCTGGGGCCGTATGGGTCTGTTGCGCTGGGTTGCCATCGCCATCGTGGTGGTCGTCTTCCTCGACCTGGCGGATGGCATCCCGAACAAGTGACCCGCCAACAACTAAAAAGCAACAAAACATCTCAGGAACACCGGGACATCGACGGGCGCCTGACGAAGGTGACGCAGTGGTCGACGACGCGGGCCCTTCGCCACGACGGGATCCCGGTGGGTCCGCATCGCGTCCGCCCGCGTAGGCAGCCGGCGATCCACACCCCTACGGCCGCCCTCCCGGAACGTATGTACCAATTGTCCTATGCGCCTGCAGATGCCCGACTAGTTAGGCTCACGTCCTGTAACCCAGCTACGACCCGAGAGGACACCGGGTGACCGGTCAGACTTGGCTGTGGACGCCGCCACGGCCGACCCCTGCTCCCGTCGGCGTCGGCCAGCTGCTTCGCGCCTACCGGCAGGCGCACGGCCTCACCCAGCAACAACTAGCTGATCAGCTGGGTTTCGACCAGTCGTATGTCTCCAAGGTCGAGAGCGGCCGGCGGGCGATCCACGACATCTCGACGCTGCGCCACATCGCCCGCCACCTCGACCTCTCGCCCGAGGACGTCGGCCTCGCGCCGGGCACGCTCAGCGACCGGCGCCGCGACGCCGCGCGGGACGCGTTCACCGAGCAGGCGGCCGCGAGCCAGCGCGCCTGGCGAGTCACCCGGGACACCCTCAACCGCAACCGGATCAAGCTCGCCAAGGCCGCCTCCGGCCTCTACCCGGAGACCTACCGCCTCTTCCCCGGCCTGCTGGCCAGGCCGGGGTGGGTCTGGCCGCGCCCGCTGGACATCGACGAGGTCGGGCTGCGCTGGGCTGACGACGTCCCCGAGCCGGTCCTCACCGGCGGCGAGCCGGAGACCGACGGCGCCCGTCCGCTGATCGCCGACGGCGGCCCGTACGTGCGCTACCAGCGCTACACCCGCGCGATGCGCGACCTGGACCGGCCCACCCTGTTCGAGAACCGGCTGAGCTTCCGGCTCGTCGACATCGCCAGCGACGAGGACGCGCCGCGGCGTCTCACCGGCGGCGTGGCGCGGCCCGGCGGCGGCGACGCCGGGCGCCCCATGCTCACGTTCGGCCACACCACCTACTTCGACCCGGTCGACGTCTGCGAGACGGTGGCGCACGAGACCGCCGCCGCGATGATGTCCGGCGGCCTCGCCTGGCCGTCGCTGCCGTTCCGCCGCCGCGTCGGCGACCCGTTCGACCTCGCCAGCCGGCCCGTGCTGCCGTCGATCAACACGCTGACCATCCGGGCCGACCGCGACTCGGCGAGCTTCCTGCTGCACCGGCGCAGCGCCGGGTCGGTGGCCACCGCGGGCGGCGTCTACCACGTCATCCCGGCCGGGGTCTTCCAGCCGTCCGGCATCACGCCGTTCCACCACCGCGCCGACTTCGACCTGTGGCGCAACATCATGCGCGAGCTGTCCGAGGAGCTGCTGGGCAACACCGAGCACGACGGCAACTCGTCCGCCCCGATCGACTACGACGCGGACGAGCCGTTCCGGACCTTCGACGAGGCGCGGCGCGACGGCCGGGTGCGGGTGTCCTGCTTCGGGGTCGGCGTCGACGCGCTGACCCTGTTCGCCGAGATCCTCACCGTCGTCGTCATCGAGGCCGACACGTTCGACGCGCTGTTCGCGGACATGGTGCACAGCAACGCGGAGGGCACCGTCGTCTCCGCGGGGCCGCACCGCGCCGTCGCCGAGGGCATCCCGTTCACCTACGCCACCCTGCGCAGACTGATCGACAGCGAGCCGCTCGCACCGGCCGCGGCCGCCTGCCTCGAGCTCGCCTGGCGCCACCGTGAGCAGCTGATGCCGGGGCTTCGGCTTCGAGCGGCGTCCTGAGTGCCGTCTCGCGGGGGACGTTCACAGATCCTGGTCACCGGGGCTGGCGGATTCATCGGGGGGGTCGTCGCCGACCTGCTCGCGGCCCGGGGGCACCAGGTCACGGCGCTGGTCCGCCGCGGCGAGCCGGCGGAGAACGTGCCGGCACTCCGGCGGGGTATCGAGGTCGTCGTGGGCGACCTGCTCGACCCGCGCTCGCTGGCCGAGGCGCGCCTGGACCGGGGCTTTGACGGGGTCTGTCACCTGGCGGCCCTGACCCGGGTGCGCCAGTCGCGCGACGAGCCGCTGCGCTACTTCGAGACCAACGTGACCGGGACGGTCAACCTGCTGGTGGCGCTCGACCGGGGCGTCGCGGGGGGCGGGCCGCGCCCGGTGGTCGTGTTCGGCTCGACCGGCACGGTCTACGGCGACCCCGGCCTGGCCCCGGTACCGGAGTCCCAGCCGGCGGAGCCGGTGCAGCCGTATGCCGCCTCGAAACTCGCGGCGGAGCACGCGATCGCCCACCAGGCCGCCACCGGCCGGATCGGCGCCGTCGTGCTGCGCTCGTTCAACGTGTCCGGTGGCGTGCCCGGGCATGTCGACCGCGACACGACCAGGATCATCCCGGCCGCGTTGCTGGTCGCCGCGGGCAGGACGGACACCTTCCGGATCAACGGTGACGGGCGGGCGCTGCGCGAGTACGTGCATGTACGCGACGTCGCCGAGGCGTACGCCCTGGCGCTGGCGGCCGTCCCGCCCGGCGAGCGGCGCGTCTACAACGTGGGCGGCGGGGCGGGCGTGTCCGTCAACGAGGTGCTCGCCACCGTGGAGCGGGTGACCGGCCGGCCGGTGCGCCGGGAGTTCGGGCCGCCGGTGACCGAGCCGCGGTCCCTGGTGGTCGACAGCGGGCGGATCCGCGCGGAGCTGGGCTGGCAGCCCCGCCACTCGAAGCTCGACCAGATCATCGCCGACGCGTGGCGGTGGTCGCTCCTGCACGGCCCGCTGGACGGTGCCAGCGCCGCCAGCGCCGCCAGCGCCGGCGGTGGCGGCGGCGTGGGCGGAGTAGGCGGCGCGACGGACGCCCACACCGATGTGAGAAGAACCGCACCGCTATGACGCCAGGGCCTTGGACCATCGCCATCGGCCGCCGGAACCCTGGAAAGGTCGTTGTCGTCGCGCCGGAAGCGAGGCCCATGACCAGCTGCCTCTGGAAGCACGCGGAAGGTCACGATCCGGTGCCCGCGGCCCACGCGAGCCGCCCGTACCACGTGTACGACCACGAAGGAGAGCATCTCGGCTCCTTCACCGCCTGGGAGACCGCCCACGAGTGGGCACACCTCCAGGTGGCCCTCAGCGCGCTGCCCGCGCCGCTCGAGGTCGAGGACCGCCACCGCGACAGCCGCCGCCAGGTCTGGGCCGACTACTGCGCGCCCTTCCCCGCCCCGGCCGAGACGGCGGACACCACCGGCGACAACGACAACGACGGGCAGGCCGCCACCGCCTTCGCGTTTACCCCGCCGCACCCCCGCCGCCCCAGCTGACGTGGACGGTCCGTGACCATCCGGGCGTCTCCTCGGAGGCTCGCGGGCGAGAATCGCCTTGAAGGGCGGGCCCGACAGCGGATCGCGCAGAGTCATGAAGACGACCAGTTCCGGCGAAATCGCTGGTCGGCAGACAGAGCAGTCGTACACGCGATTCCGCTCGACCACCCCCATGGACACACGTCGCCACCTCCGCACACTAATCTGGCGTCTAATGGCTGGCGATCTCCCTGGCGCACGTGTCCGCGTGTCGCCAGATCGGTCGCCTTGGCGGAGGACCGGCGGACTATCCCGTCCGGCTTCCGGATGAACACGTTCCTGGGGGAACACGGTGGACGAACAGAGCTCTGGCGCGACGGAGTCGCGGACCACCTCGCGGCTGGTGGTGGACGTCGTCCGGGCGCTACGAGGCTGGGTGGTGATCGCGGCGGGCGCCGTCCTGCTGCTCAGCTGCTACCTGGGGGTCTCGGGCGAGACCGACCCGGGGCTCCAGCTGCCCTACGTCGTCTCCGGCGGTTTCGGTGGGCTGGCCCTCGTGCTTGTCGGCAGTGGCCTGCTGATCGCCGACCGGCTGGACTCGACGCAGGCCAGCCGCGCGACGGCCGCTCAGACGCGCCTCGCCACGCAGGTCGACGACCTGCACGCGCTGGTCGTCGCCGCGGCGAACGCCGCCCCGGCGGCGCAGGCGAGCGCACCCACGCCGGCAGCCGTCCAGCCGCTGGCGCAGACGGTCGACGACGGCTCGGTCTACGCGGTGCCGGGCGGGCGCACCTTCCACCGGCCCGGCTGCGAGCTGCTGGCCGGTAAGGCCGCGCAGCGGGTCGAGGCGTCGCAGGTGGGCGGGCGGGGCCTCTCGCCGTGCTCGGTCTGCGCGCCGATCCTGGTCGGCTAACCGATGATCAGCGTCGACCTGGCCCTCGCCGGCCTCGCCATCGGCGCGATCGCCGCGCTGTCCGGCATCGGCCTGCTGGTCACCTACCGGACCAACGGCGTCCTGAACCTCGCCCAGGGCGGCATCGCGGCCCTGGTCGCCTACGTGTACCGGGAGATGGCGGTCGAGTGGGGCCTGCCCAAGTGGCTCTCGGCCGTGATCGCGCTCGCCATCCTCTCGCCCCTGCTCGGCCTGCTGCTGGAACGGTTCGTCTTCCGCCCGCTCGCTCGGCGGCGCGCCTCCGCCGCCGAGTCGCTGGTCGCGAGCCTCGGCGTGCTGGTGCTGACGCTCGGCATGTGCGCCGGCATCTGGGGGCTCGGCTCCAAGAACGACACCCCGCCGCTGTTCCCCAACAAGTCGGTGGGGATCAGCGGGCACCGCATCGGTGTCGACACGATCAGCACGCTCGTTCTCATCGTCGTGAGCTGCGTCGCGCTCGGAGTGGTGCAGAACCGCACCAAGTTCGGCCGGCAGATGCGGGCCGTCGTCGACGACCRCCAGCTCGCCGAGCTGTCCTCGGTGCCGGCCGACCGGGTCGCCGCCGTCGGCTGGGCGATCGGCACGACGCTCGCCGGGTTCACCGGCGTGCTGCTGGCGCCCCGACTGCAGCTCTCCCCGTACGGGCTGTCGCTCATCGTGCTGGAGACGTTCGCGGTCGTCGTCGCCGCCCGCCTCGCGAGCCTGCCGATCGCCGTGTTCGCGGGCCTCGCGATCGGCATCCTGCAGAGCGAGCTGACCCAGTTCAAAGTGGACGGCCAGTTCGCGGACGTCTACCGCTCGCTCCAGTCGAACCTCTTCGTCGTCGCCCTGCTGGTGCTGTTGCTGGCCATTCCGAAGCTGAAGGAGCTGGGGGACGCCGGCTCGGCCGGCCGGTTCTCCAGCCGCGGCGCGCCCGACGCGGCCGGCACGGTCGAGGAACGCAGCAAGGACGTCGTCTGGAAGCTCGCGGGCTTCATCATGCTGCTCGCGCCGCTGCTGTTCCGGTCCTCGGACCTGCGCTCGGCCTTCGACGTCCCGGCCGTCGCCCTGATCCTGCTGTCGATGGTGATCGTCACCGGCTACAGCGGCCAGGTGTCGCTCGGTGTCGCCGGCTACGCGGGGCTTGGCGCGCTGTTCTCGCTGAAGCTGGCGAACGGCGACTTCCTCGGCCTGCCAAGGCTGCCGGGACTGCTGGCCATCCTGGTCGGAGCGATCCTCGTCGCCCCGGTCGGCCTGGTCACCGGCTACCCGGCGATCCGCCGGCGGGGCCTCACGCYCGCGCTGACCACGTTCGCCGTCGGCGCGGTCGTGAGCCAGTTCGTCTTCCAGCAGCCCAAGTTCTCCAGCGGCCTCTACGTCAATCCGCTGTACCTGGGCGGCTGGCAGCTCAACGACAAGGCGTTCTACATCATCGAGCTGGTCGGCCTGGGCCTCGGCCTGCTCGCCGTGCGCAGCCTGCACCGCGGCCGGCTGGGCCGCGCGCTGCTCGCGGTGCGGGACAACACCGGCGGCGCGGCGGCGGTCGGTGTCGACGTGCGCAACCTCAAGCTGATCGCGTTCACCATGTCCTCGGTCGTCGCCGGCCTCGGCGGCGCGCTGCTGGTGCAGGGCGCCTCGTCCTTCTCGTCGACGACCTTCCAGCCGATCCAGAGCCTGCTGTGGTTCACCGCGATGGTGGTGTTCGGCGCGGACAGTGCCGTCGGCGCGATCATCGGCGCGTCCCTGATCGTCGCGATCGACGTGCTCGCCCCGTCCGGCTCGTCGACGCTGGCGATCGGCATCCTCGCGCTCTCGCTGAGYTGGATGCCCGGCGGCCTCGCCTCCGCGGTCCGCGGCCTGGTGCGGTTCGTGGCCCAGCGCCTCGCCGACCAGTTCGTCGAGCCCGAGGACCTGCCCCGCCCCGTGCGGCGGACGCCGACCACGGCGGGCCTCGGCGCGGCGATCCCCCGCCCCGCCGCACCGGCCGACGCAGCGCCCTGGGCCTCCCGGACAGGCGACGCCGATCGGGCTGGAATCCTGGCCACGGCCCCGGCGGCAGTCTGGGTCAGTGGCCCGCTGGCGGGCGTGACGGCCGCCGAGCGGGTGGCGGCCGAGCGCGGCCTCACGCTCACCCTGTTCGGCCGGGCACTGCTCGGCGCGCTGGGCCCGGGAGCCACCGGGCCATCCGCCCAGATCCCCGCACCGGCCGCTGGCCGGCCGGCGGGCTCCCTGCCGGCCGCCGCTAGCAGCAACCACCTGGAAGGGGGCCGGCGGTGAGCCGCGCCGAACTACGCGCCGTCGGCCTGGTCCGCCGCTACGGCGGGCTCACCGCGGTCGACCACGTCGACA
Source organism: Pseudofrankia asymbiotica (assembly GCF_001983105.1). Lineage (GTDB taxonomy): Bacteria > Actinomycetota > Actinomycetes > Frankiales > Frankiaceae > Pseudofrankia > Pseudofrankia asymbiotica. The sequence continues at coordinate 107,823 of NZ_MOMC01000031.1, forward strand.
TGTCCGCGCCGCCCGGGCTGATCACCGGGCTGATCGGTCCGAACGGCGCCGGCAAGTCGACGGTGTTCAGCCTGCTCACCGGCGTCGAGCAGCCCGACGAGGGCGCCGTGCTGCTCGGCGACCGGGACATCACCAAGCTCCGCCCCGACAAGCGGTCCCGGCTGGGACTGGTGCAGACGTTCCAGGTGCCGTCGCTGTTCACCAGCATGACCGTGCGGGACAACCTGCTGGTCGGCGTCGAGAACCGGCGCCGGGACTACGCCGGCGGCCTGTTCGGCCGCGGTCTACGCGGCAACGCTCGGCACGATGAGGTCGTCGACGAGATGCTGGCCTCCCTCGGCCTGACCGACGTGGCCAACGTGATCACCGGGTCGTTGCCCACCGGAKCGCTGCGGCTGGCCGAGTGCGCCAGGGCGCTGTGCACCCAGCCGGACGTGCTGCTGCTCGACGAACCGGCCAGCGGCCTGGACGCCGCCGAGACCGAGCGGTTCTCCCAGCTGCTGCGCCGGATCGCCGCCAACGGGGTGGCGATCGTCCTCGTCGACCACGACGTCGACCTCGTGTTCACCGTGTGCGACCAGGTCTACGCGATGGTCGGCGGCCGGGTCGTCGCCCATGGCAGCCCCGCGGAGGTCCGCGCAGACCCGACCGTCCAGTCCGTCTACCTCGCGCAGGGAACGAAGGCATGACCGCTCCGTACTCCTCGTCCGACGCCATCGCGGCCGGCTCGTCGGCCAGCGCCCTGGCCGCCGCGGCCGCGGCGACGGCGCGCGCCGGCTCCGCGGCCCCCGACGGCATCGAGCTGCGGCTGTCGGGTGCCCGCGCCGGCTACGGCGTCGTCGAGGTGCTGCACGGCCTGGACCTCGTCATCCCGTCCGGCAAGGTGACCGCGCTGCTCGGTGTCAACGGTGCCGGCAAGAGCACGACGCTGCGGGTACTCGCCGGGCTGGTGCCGCTGCGCAGCGGCACGCTTACCTGGCGCGACCAGGTCATCAACAAGATGCCCRCGGTCGAGCGGGCGCGCCGCGGCCTCCTGCTGGTACCGGACGAGCGGGCCGTGTTCGCGAGCCTCTCTGTGCGCGACAACCTGCTCGTCGTCGCCGAGGCCGCCGGGTACCCGGACATCACGCCCGCGCTGGAGGCCTTCCCGAAGCTGCGTGACCGGCTGCCCCAGCGGGCCGGCTCGATGTCGGGTGGCGAGCGGCGCATGCTCGCGCTCGCCCGCGCCCTCCTCGCCCGCCCGAGCGTGCTGATGGTCGACGAGCTCTCGCTGGGCCTGTCGCCGAAGGTGGCCGCCGAGCTGTTCGAGTGGCTCTCGACCGTCGCCGCGAGCGGTACGACGGTCATCCTGGCCGACCAGTACACCGACGCGGCGCTCGGCATGGCCGACCTCGCCTACGTCCTGCACCGCGGCGAGCGCTCCTTCGTCGGCGACCCCGCGGAGCTCGCGCACGCCTAGGCCCCGCACCCGCGCCGCGACGCGGTGACCGCGAACGACGCTGACCCCGCCCGTCCTCTGGACAGGCGGGGTCAGCTGTTTCCGACTCCCACCGTCGTCCTCTGCCCGTCCAGGCGGCTGGGGATCTCCATGGTCGCCCAGGTTGGAACCACGTCGGGAACGCCGAGGGGCGTTGGCCCCGGCGGTCCGCCGGGGCCAACGCCCCTCGAAAGTTCCCTACAGATGCCCCTCGGGGGCATTTCTTCAGCCGGGTGAGACCGTCAGCCGGCGTTGAAGCTGAACATTGGAGTGGTGTAGCAGTTCTTGGTCATGTCGTCGGTCTGCGACGTCCAGCCTTCCTTGCCGGTCGGGGCCTTGTTGGTCCAGCGGACCACGTTCAGGCAGCCGGTGTGGGTCGCCGGCGGGGGGTCGACGACCTTGAAGTTGTGCGGGATGAGCAGGCCGTTCGCGTCATAGGTCGTCGTGCTCATGTAGCTGTCGACGCACTTGCGGGTCAGGTCCGCTCCGCAGGACTTCATCGCGTCCGTCAGCCACATCGCCGAGATGTAGCCCTCGAACATCCACATGTTCATCTTGCTGACCCGCTCCGGGAAGTACTTCGCGATGGCGTCCCGGTACTTCTTGACCTCCGGGTCATCCACGTTGTTGTAGTTCTGGCTCTGGCTGATGGCGTACAGGTTGTTCTTGCACGTCGGCGTGAGCAAGTACGCCTGACCAGCCGTGTCGGACCAGCTCTGCGTGGTGGTGACCKTCGCCTTCAGCGGCATGTTGTTGGCCTGGATCGACTGGCACAGCGAGACGTTGGCCTGGGCGGTCAGCGCGTCGAAGACGAGGTCGACATTCTGGCGCTTCATGTCCAGCACGGCCGCGTCCCAGTTCTGCAGACCAAGATCGATCGACTCCTTGACGACCTTGTACCCCTCCTTCTGCAGGCCCGCCGCGATCGAGTCCGCGTACTGCTTGGACGGCCCGATCTCGAAGTACACGACCGCCGCCGTCTTGGCGCCGAGCTTCTCCTTGAACCAGCGGTAGTTCTCGGTGCCGGCGTACAGCTTGCCGTCGTAGCCCGGCGCCTTGCCGTCCCGCGGGTAGCCGAAGCCGCCGTAGATCGAGTACAGGTGCGGGTACTGGTAGTAGGCGGTTCCGGAGACCGGCTCGCCGCCGACGTCGGGAACGCCCTTCTGGCTGACGTACGGCGCGCCCGCGTAGTCGAAGGACGTCGTGCCGGCGAAGGCGAAGATCTTCTTGTCGTCGATCAGGCTGTGGACGCATTCGACGTTGCCGTCGCCGTTGCCCTTGTCGTCGCAGGTCTCGGCGGTGACCTCCCGGCCATTGACCCCACCAGCGTCGTTGAGCGCCTTGAAGTAGGCCTGCGCGCCGAACGAGGTCGCCGAGAAGGTGTCCGGGCCGAGGGCACTGTTCGCGGCCGCCATCACGCCGACCTTGATGTCGGTCGGGGTGACGCCGGTGTCGGACGCCGTGTTGGCGGACGCCGCCTGCGTGGTGTCGCCGGTGGCAGTGCCGCCGCCGTTTCCGGTGTCGCTCCCGGCATTGTCGACCCGACTACCGCAGGCGGTCAGGGCCAACGTCGACAACGCCACAGCGGCGACGAGCGCTCGGGCTCGGATGGACATGCTCTCCCCTGGTGAGTTCCGTGACGCTGTCACGCTGATCTCGCGCCGACACCCCGCCGGCACCAGCCAATCGGGACGCGGCTCATACCCGCGCGGCGCGCGAGACATCTCGCGGGCTGGGCCAGGCCAGCCGGTGGGCCGGTTAGCGCAGCGGCAGCAGACGCCGCCACCATGGCCGCCGGGCGCCGGAGGTCGAGGTGGACGCGGCCGGGTCTGGGTCGGTAGACGTCTCGACATCCTCGACGTCGCTGTCGTCCGCTTCCGGCTCCGAGGCGGCGGCCGGCACCGGCTCCCCGATGATCTCCGCCTCGGCCACCTCGCCTTCGACGACGGCCGCGGCGGCGGGCTCGACCTCGGGGTCGGCCGCCGCCTCGGTGGCAGACGCGGCCGGCTCCTCCTCGGGAGCCGCCGACTCGGCGGCCACCGCCGGCTCGGCCGGCACCGGCGGCTCGGGCTCAGCCACCACGATTGGCGCCCCGGCTGCCGGCACCGCGTCGGTCTCGGTGACGGCCTGCTCCACGGGCTCGGCCTCGACGACCGGCTCGGCGACATCCGCGGCCGGCTCGGCGGCGTCCACGGCCGGCTCGGCGACCGGCGTGGTCTCCTCGGCCGGCGGCGCGGCTGGCGCGATCTCGTCGTCACCCGGAAGGCGGGCCGCCGGGATGCCGGGGACGTCGTCCGGTCCCTGGCGCGCGGCCGGGATCGGCGAGACGTCGACCGCCTCGGCATCGGGGGCCTCGGCGGCCGGGGACTCGGCGATGATCTCCTCGGCCGCGAGCACGTCCGCGGGGAGCTCCTCGGCGGCCTGCCCGTTCGGGGCGGCCGCGGCGCCCACCGCGACCCGGTTCAGGATCTTGCCGTCGGGGCCGACGATCCGCACGAGCCGCCCCTGGTCGGCGAGCTTGCGACACGCGTTGTTGACAGAGCTGCGGCTGGCGCCGATCGCCTCCGCGAGCCTGCCGTCGTCCAAACCGGCCGGGACCTCGGTCAGATGGCCAAGAATCCGGTCCGCAACAGTAGCCACGAAGCGGACGCTATACGTTATCCGTCCCTCGCCGACAAGCGGGGTGGAACTGCCCGCGCGGCGTACTCGTTCCGGCGCGCGCCGCCGCCCCGTCGGCGCCTGTCAGCCCGCCATCGGTCACCTTATGTCACCAAGGTTGACCTCTACGTACCGACTGTCGCGAAAAGGAACGGTTTCACCCGACACACCTGGCTACTGGGCGATCATCGCCGGCATCGCGCCACGGCTCGCCCCCGCAGCCACCCCGCCGCGATGCCGGCGCCCGGTGGCCCGGGCCCGCCCAGGCGGCCCGGTCAGTCCAGGTGGAGCGCGTCCTCTTCCGGGGCCAGCGGCCACGTCTCCCGGTCGCTGAGGTACTCCGTCCGGCGGCCGGTCAGCACGTCGCCGCCGGGACCGCTCGCGTCGTCGGCCACCAGCCCGGTCAGCCGCGAGCCGCTGCCGTCCTCACTGAACGGCGTGCTGATCCCCTCGACGTCGTCGTCGAGGACCAGGCCCGACTCGGAACGCTCCGCCTCCAGGTAGGGGTCGACGTCCGGGACCTCCTGGGCGAGCTGGTCGTCCAGCGAGGCCCCTGCCCGTCCCTCGGTGGCCGTCGGGCGGTGCCTGGTCTCGGCGCTCGGCCGGTCCGGGGCGTCCCAGCTGTCGTCGAGAGGGTCGAGGCCCGCGTCCGTGTCACCCAGGTCGTCGCTGTCCAGGCTCTCCTCGACAGTCAACGGCACGTCGTCGAGAACGCCAGACGAGTCGAACGCGTCCCGCGCGTAGTCGGCGGGCTCGGTCATCGTTGCCTCCCGGTGGGTCTGGGTCGGGGCCCCGGCGGTGTTTCCCCGCTCATTCGGACGTCGCGCACTGGGTGCTGCCTCGCCCGTTCCCGGCGTTGACCACAGTAATCAGCTTCCCACCGATTCCCGGCCCGAGGGTCCCAGCTCATCGGGTTTCCCGCGCGGCGGTCGGCCGTTATCGAGGAACGGTCCGCTCTCGACGGAGCCGTGATCAGCGGTTACGGGCGCGCGGGGTGGGAATGTCGAAGGGAATGGCCAAAGACGCGACGGCCAAAACCAACGGCGGTCTCAGGCCGCCGGCGCACCCGCCTCGGGGGTGTCGGTCGTGGCCAGCATCCGCCGTCCCGCGTCCGGCTGCTCGTCGGCCGCGGCCGGGTCCTCGTCACGCGGCCGCGCGGCCGCGTCCTCGGCTGGCTCGGCCTCCAGCAGGAGGCGACCGTCGGAGAGGACGGCGACGCGGTCAGCCACCGCGGACGCCTCACCCGCCGACCTGGTCGCGTACAGCAGGGTGACCCCGAGCTGGCGGTGCAGCGTGCGCAGGTCGGCGGCCAGCCGGACGCGCAGGTCCTCGTCGTCCACCGTGCCGAGCGGCTCGTCGAGCACCAGCACCCGCGGGCGCAGCACGAGCGCCCTGGCGATCGCCACCCGCTGCTGGTGCGCCGGGGAGAGCTGCGGCGGGCGGCGGCGAGCGTAGTCACCCAGCCGGACGAGCTCCAGTGCCTCCCGAACGCGCCGGGCCGCGACCGCCTGGCCGGACGGGGTGGCCAGCGCGCGGGCGCGCGACCCGAGGGCGCCGCCCCGCAGGCCGAAGGCGACGTTCGCGGCGACGTCGAGGAACGGGAAGAGGCTGTAGTGCCCGAACACGGCGGCGACGTGCCGGCGCGCGGCCGGCAGGTCCGCCGCCTCGGCCCCGCCCAGCAGCACGTGGCCCTCGCTCGGGGCACAGAGCCCGGCGACCAGGCGCAGCACGGTCGTCTTGCCGGCCCCGGCGGGGCCGACCAAGGCCAGCGCCGCGCCGGGGGCGACGGTGAGGTCGACGCCGGACACCGCCGCGGCCGCGGCCCCGGGATGGTGATGTGTCAGCCCGATCAGCTGGACCTCACCGGCGTACCGGCCCATGCCCTGCGCCATTCTCACCCCCAGGGTCCCAGCAGCATCCGCCCGAACTGTAGCGAAGCCGGCCAAGGTGCCGGATTGTGGCGCCCCGCCGAGCGGGCACGGTGATCAACCRTCGACGGCTTCATACGGGTTGATTCGAGCCGATGGACCCCGGCGGCTGGCGGCTGGCGGCTAAGAATGCAGCCAGTGGCCGATGGGCCCCGGCGTGTTGCGCACGATCCAGAAGGCGATGACCAGCACCGGGATCGCCCTGTAGAGCGCCGCGGGCATCCGCGGCAGCGGGACCCGCAGCCCGAGGAGCCGGGCCATGGCGACGGTCCAGCCGATCACGAGGTACGGCGCGGCCACGATCAGCAGGAGGTTGTAGTTCGCCGCGTGGCCGAGGTGGCCGTGCAGCAGCTGGTGCAGCCCGCGCATCGACCCGCAGCCGGGGCAGTCCAGGCCGGTCACCAGCCTGAACGGGCAGGTCGGGTAGTGGCCAGGCTCGGCCGGGTCCACGGAGTAGATCATCGTCGAGCCCGCTACCGCGAGCGCCGCCACGCCCAGGTAGCCCGCGAGCCGAGCGCGCCGCGACCAGCGGCGCACCGGCCACCCCGGCAAGGCGCCGACGCCGCCACGGCCCGGGACGGACGCCGCGATGCCGGCCGGCCGCCCCGGCTGCTCCAGCCGCCCCGGCTGCTCCAGCCGGTCCGGCTGCTCCAGCCGGTCCGGCTGCTCCAGCCGGTCCGGCTGGGTCTGTCCGACCGGTGCGGACGGTGGGGACGACAAGGAAGATTCGGACAGCACAAACGGCGCAGGCGGCGCGGGCGGCGCGGGCCGCGGAGGCGGCGCGGCCACCGAGGGGCCAGGCTGGTCCGCCAGACTCATACTGACCAGCGTAGACGGCGACGGAGGGGACGGGAACGTGACCGACGGGGCCGAAGAGGCGTTCAGGACCACCGACAGGCCAGTGCCGCCCTACGCGGCGAGGGAGGCCGCCGTGGGCAATCCCGACGGGCCTGGTTACGCCGGTCTCGCGACGTTCTGCGGCCGGCCGTGGCTGGAGTCCGAGGCGGAGCTGCTCGCCCGCCGCCCCGACGTCGCGGTCGTCGGCGCCCCCTTCGACGTCGCCACGACGCATCGGCCGGGCGCCAGGTTCGGCCCGCGCGCGCTGCGCGCCTCGGCCTACGACCCCGGCACCTACCACCTCGACCTCGGCATCGAGATCTTCGACTGGCTCGACGTGGTGGACGCGGGCGACGCGCACTGCCCGCACGGCCTGACCGAGGCGTCCCACGCCAACATCCGCGCGAAGGTCCACGAGGTCGCCCGGGCCGGCGTCTTCCCACTGGTGCTCGGCGGCGACCACTCGATCACCTGGCCGGCGGCGACGGCCGTCGCGGAGGCGGTCGGTTGGGGCGAGGTCGGCCTGCTGCACTTCGACGCGCACGCCGACACGGCCGACATCATCGACGGCAACCTGGCCTCGCACGGCACCCCGATGCGCCGGCTGATCGAGTCCGGCGCGATCCGCGGCCGTAACTTCGTCCAGGTCGGGCTGCGCGGCTACTGGCCGCCGCCTGACGTGTTCGCGTGGATGCGCGAGAACGGCCTGCGCTGGCACCTGATGCACGAGGTCTGGGACCGCGGTTCGCGCGCCGTCATCGCCGACGCGATCGCCGAGGCGGTGGACGGCTGCAAGGCGCTGTACCTGTCGGTCGACATCGACGTCCTCGACCCCGGGTTCGCGCCCGGCACCGGCACTCCGGAGCCCGGCGGGATGAACCCGGCCGATCTGCTGCGGGCCGTCCGCCAGATCGCCCTGGACACGCCGCTCGTCGCCGCCGACATCGTCGAGGTCTCCCCGCCCTTCGACCACGCCGACACCACCGTCAACAGCGCCCACCGCATCGCGATGGAGGTCTTCGCCGCCCTCGCCCACCGCCGCCGCACCGCCGCCGGAGGCACCCCGGACCTGCCGGGAACGGCCCCCTGACCTGTGAGCCCTGACCCGTGAGCCCTGACCCGTGAGCCGTGATCCCTGACCGTGGCCCGTGAGCCGTGGCCCGTGACCCCGGCATTCGCCCGCGTCCGCGTGCGGCCGCGCGCTCGTCCTGTCCGACGTCACGGGAAATCGTGTCAGACGTCAGAGCCACCACCAGCGGCGTTTCGTAGCTCTGACGTCTGACAAGACGTCAGGATCACCCAGGTGTCGCGGGGCGACACGCGGGAGACGCGGTCAGCCGGTCGGCGGGGAAGGGCGGCGGCCCAGGGCGTAGCAGGTGATGGCCGCGGTGGCGGCGACGTTGAGGGAGTCGACGCCGGCGGCCATCGGGATGCGTATCCGGTGGCTGGCGGCGGCCTGCGCGGCGGCGGACAGGCCTTCGCCCTCGGTGCCGAGCAGGACGGCGACGCGAGCGTCGGGCGCGAGGCGCAGCGCCGAGAGGTCGGTGGCGTCGGCCGCCGGGGTGAGGGCGAGCAGCTCGAAGCCGCGCTCCGTGAGCGTGGCCAGGCTCGCCGGCCAGGGGTCGAGACGGGCGTAGGGCACCGCGAAGACCTCGCCCATCGAGACCCGCACCGACCGCCGGTACAGCGGGTCGGCGCAGCGCGGACTGAGCAGTACGGCGTCCATCCCGAGGCCGGCGGCCGACCGGAAGACCGCCCCCAGGTTGGTGTGCGAGACCAGGTCCTCGAGGACAAGAACGCGCAGGGCCCACGAAAGCAACTCGGCGGCGTCACGGGCAGGATGACGCGCCATCGCCGCGAGCGCGCCGCGATGCACCTCGAAGCCCGTGATCTCGGCGAGCACCTCCGGCCCGGCGAGGTAGACGGGAACGTCCGGGCCGATCTCGGCGGGGACGGCGCCGAGCCGAGCCGGCGACACCAGGACCGACCGTGGCTGGTAGCCAGCGCCCAGCGCACGCCGGATCACCCGCTCGCCCTCGGCGATGAACATGCCCTCCGCCGGCTCCCTGAGGCGACGCAGGGTGACGTCGGTCAGGGCGACGTAGTCGGTCACGCGCGGGTCGGCCGGGTCGTCGACCGGCACCACCGTCAGTGGGGCGGGCGATCCTGACGGACCCGGCGGGGTAACGGGACCCGCCGAGGTGACCGGACCCGCCGGGATCGCCGGGATCGCCGGGATCGCCGGGGTAGCCGGGGTGGCCGGATCTGGTGGAGTGGCCCCCGGGCGCCGGCTGTTTGCCGTCATGTAGATGTAACCCCTGACCAGCAGAATCGGCCCTCATGACCGCGCACCCAGACTCCCCCTCGCCTGCCGCCCCGAACGGCCAGCCGGTCGACCTGCTGGTGGCCGGAGCCGAGCTGGTCGCGACCGTCGACACCGAGCGCCGCGAGCTGCCCGGCGGCTGGGTGGCGATCACCGACGGGCTGGTGAGCGGCGTCGGCGCGGCCGGTGACGAGCCGCCGCCGGCGAGGCGTGTGCTGCGCGCCGACGGCTGTCTGGTCACCCCGGGGTTGGTCAACACCCATCATCACATCTACCAGAACCTCACCAGGGCCTTCGCCCCGGCGCTGCACGGCACTCTCTTCCAGTGGCTGACCACCCTCTACCCGCTGTGGTCGCGCCTCGACGAGGAGGCGGTGCATGTCTCCGCGTATGTCGGGCTCACCGAGCTCGCCCTCGGCGGCTGTACGACAACCACGGACCACCTCTACGTGCACCCGAAGGGTGGCGGTGACCTGATCTCGGCGGAGATCACCGCCGCCCGCGAGCTGGGCATGCRCTTCCACCCGACGCGCGGCTCGATGTCGCTGTCGAAGAAGGACGGCGGGCTGCCGCCGGACTCCGTCGTCCAGGACGCGGACGAGATCCTCGCCGAGTCGGCGCGGCTGGTCGCGGCGCATCACGACCCGGCGCACGGCGCGATGGTGCGGATCGCGCTCGCCCCCTGCTCCCCGTTCTCGGTGAGCCCCGAGCTGATGACGGCGACGGCCGAGCTGGCGGAGCGGCTCGACGTCCGGCTGCACACCCACCTGGCCGAGGATCCGGAGGAGGACGAGTACTGCCTCTCGGTCTACGGCCGCCGGCCCATCGACCACTTCGCCGAGGTCGGCTGGGGAGGCGACCGCGCCTGGGTCGCGCACTGCGTCTGCCCGAACGAGGAGGAGATCGCCCGGCTCGGCGCCTGGGGCACCGGGGTGGCGCACTGCCCGAGCAGCAACATGATTCTCGGTGGTGGCCTCGCCCCGGTCCGCGAGTTCCGCGCCGCCGGCGTGCCGGTGGGCCTGGGCTGTGACGGGTCTAGCTCGGCGGACTCGGCGTCGCTCTGGATGGAGGCCCGTAACGCGATGCTGCTCGGCCGGCTGCGGCACGGCGCGGCGTCGATGTCCGCGCGGGACGCGCTCGAGATCGCGACGAGGGGCGGCGCGGGCTGCCTGGGGCGGGTCGGCGAGATCGGCGAGCTGTCGGTCGGCGCCGTCGGCGACCTGGTCGTCTGGCCGCTGACCGGGGTCGCGTTCGCCGGTGCCCTGTCGGACCCGGTCGAGGCGTGGCTGCGTTGCGGTCCGGTGGCCGCCCGGCACACGGTCGTCGCGGGCAGGCTGGTCGTCGAGGACGGTACGCCGACCCACCCGGCGCTCGCCGAGATGCTGGCCCGCCACCGAACGATCGCCGCCGGCATGCAGGCGGCCGTCGAGGACGCGGGCCCCGCTCCGGCCGCCGCGACGCGAACCTGATGGCGCGACGCGAACCTTGATGGCGCGACGCGCGCCTGATGGGCGGCCCAGGTCCGGCCGAGAGACACCGCGAGGCCGCACCATCGTCGCTGGCGCGCCTCCTTCGGTCGGCCCACCTCGTACGGCCTGGGCGGGACCGGCCCTTCGTACGACCAGGGCGGGAGACGTGAGCATGGCCTGTGGTGGCGAAGACGCCGGTCTTCGCCACCACAGGCCATGCCCGGATGAGATCTTTCTAGCCGCGGAGGCACCGCGATGGAGCAGAGCACGACGGCGAACCCTGAAGGCACAAGGGGCCCAACGGGCACAGGGGGCATGAGAGGCACAGCGAGCATGGGAGACGCGGCGGCCATGGGAGACACGGCGGCCATGGGAGACACGGCGGGCGCGGGAGACGCGGCGAGCACGGGACCGCTCGACCTGGCCGAGGCGCTGGACCTGCTGCCGAAGGTGGAGCTGCACTGCCACGTCGAGGGCACGATGCGGCCGGGAACGGTTCTCGAGCTGGCTCGCCGGCACGGACTGGCGCTACCGACGGAGAACCTGGACGAGCTGTACTCCTACACCTCGCTGAACGAGTTCCTGTCGATCTTCTGGCTCGTGCAGTCGACGCTGGGCGGACGCGACGACTGGGCCCGGCTTGGGTACGAAAGCGTGGTCGACGCCGCCGCGCACGGCCGGGTCTACGCGGAGATGTTCTTCACCCCCGCCCGGCACCTGGACACCGGACAGCGGCTCGCCGACATCGTCTCGGGCCTGGCCGACGGGATCGCCGCCGCCGAGGCGGAGACCGGCGCGCGGGCGATGCTCATCGCGGACATCGACCGGGCGTTCGGCCCCGCGCCCGGGCTGCAGATGGTGACCGAGCTGGGCGAGCTACGCCGATCAGGCTCGCCGGGCATCGAACGGGTTCTCGGCGTCGGGATGGACTCCACCGAGCTGGGCGTCGACCCGAAGTCATTCACCAAGGCGTACCGGGCCGCGGCCGGCTTCGGCTTCCGGTTGACCGGTCATCAGGGCGAGAACTCGCCAGCCTCGGCCATCGCCGAGGTCATCGACGTCCTCGGCGCCGAACGCATCGACCACGGGCTCTCGCTGGTCGACGACCCGGAGCTGGTACGCCGGTTCGCCGCCGAACGGATCCCACTCACCGTCTGCCCGAACTCCAACATCCGGATCGCCAACGCGTTCCCCGCGCTCGCTCAGCATCCCTACCCGGCGATGCGCGCCGCCGGCCTGCTGGCCACCCTCAACACCGACGACCCGGCGATGACGGACCTGGACCTCGGCTACGAGTACGCCTCCGTCGCCGAGGCCTTCGACTACACCTTCGACGACATGGTCACCATCGCCCTCGACGGCGTCGACGCCACCTGGCTCGCCGACGACGCCAAGCACGCCCTGCGCACCCGCGTCACCGCCGAGGCCGCCGCACTGGCGACACGGATGGACTGATCGGCTGACGGCGCCTCGTAGCGCACCGCGCGCCACCAGGCAGGCACCGCCAGGCGCCACCGGGCAGGCGCCAGCAGACGTGAGACAACGGCGCACCGACCTGAACACGACGTGCGCGGGTAGGGGCTCAACGTCGCCGTCCTGGCTGGAAGCAGGCCGGGAAGCGGCGTAACGTCGCGTCGCTCGTCCCATATGTCCGCCTCGCGTGCCGACGCGGGCCTGGCGCCGGCTGGAGACCCACCGCGATGCACGAACGTCCCCGCGCGCGCAGGCGCCATGCCCAGACGCGGATCTTCGGGCCGCGCGCAGCCGCCGTACCGACCACGACCACGCGGGGCCGCCGAGGGCTGAGCCTCCTGTGTGGACTGACCGCGCTCTGCGTCGCGATGGTCGCCGCCTGCTCGGCGACCTCCATCGATCAGGACAACTCCGCGCTCACGCCACTGGCCGCGACGGCCGATGAGAGCGCCTCCCCGACGGCCAGCACCGACCTGCCCCTGACGACTCCGGGGGACGGCCTTCCCGCCGTAGCCCCGACCGCGACGACACCCACCGACAAGCCCGCGGCTGGGTTCACTCCCCCCGTACGGCCCGGCGCCCCGGCGTCGTCCGCTCCCAGTGCCCGTGCTGGTGCCGGTCCCGCTGCCGCGGCGGCGGCCGGACCGGGAGCGAAAACTCGGCCGACCGTGACCCTGGCCTACGTACGAGGCGGAACCATCACGATCCGAGCCAGCGGGAATACCGGCGGCCCGCCGCCAAGCGGCACGGTCACCGTCACCGACGGGGAGTCCCTCTCCGACGTCTACACCGTGGCGCTCGCATCGGGCCAGGGCGGCATATCCACAGCAAGTGTCCACGTCGCGAAGCGGGACCACGTGATCTGGGCGGACTACGCGGGCGACGACCGGTACACGCCGACGCGCTCGGCCACCCTGAGACAGCCCCTCTACGCGGTGTCCATCACCGTCGGCCCGATTCCCGACCAACCCAGGCGAGGGCAGCCGTTCACCATCACCGCCCAGGTGAGTCCGACCGGGCCAGGCCCCGCGCTGGTCGGCCGGGTGTCCTTCCAGTTCGAAGGCCGGCGCGTCGCGGAGCCAGTCGGGAACGGATCCGTCCAGGCGAGCCTGGTCGTGACAGGAAACGGCGGAATCGTAACGGTCACGTATGACGACGACGACCTCTACCGGGGCCCCCTGACTACCACCGACAGCATCGTGCCCTTCGCCTTTGACACCGACCCCAGCACACTTCCCACCGCCGCCCCCGCCCCCGGCACCAACCCCTGACCAGACCGACACCTCACCCGGAGCGCGTCCGACACCAGCTGGGCACAGCTTCGGCGCTGCTGGGAAAGGATTCTCGGCTCCAGTAGGAGGGCTGGTGAGCCGGGTCATCGGTGGCCGTGCCCGCGTGTACCGCCCCGCGGGGCGGTACACGAGGCATCAGATGAACATATGGGGGCTTTCTGTCACCGTTGGGTGATGACCCACAGCATCGAGATTCGTGCTCTCGAGCGGGGTGAGTGAGCCCTACTACGCGAGTTGCGCATCCGGACGCTCAGGCCGGACCCCGGCGCATTCGCCTCCACCACCGTCCGCGAGCGCGTCAGGACGAGGTCCGGCTGGCAGAAAAAGACCGACCTTTCGACCTGGCTCGTCGCCAACATGTCCGGCAACCCGGTCGGGCTGGTCTGCGGCAGCATCTCACACGACGCCGCCGACGAACGTGACCTCACGAGCCTGTGGGTCTCGTCGCCCTGGCGCGGTATTGGTGTAGCCCGTCGCCTCGTCGAAGAGGGCATCGCTCGGGCCTACTAGGACAAGACGAGCGCTGTCTCCTTGTGGGTCTTCATCAAGAGCCGCCCGGCCATCGATTTCTACAGGCACCTCGGCTTCGCCTCGACGGGCGCGTCCAAAGGTGTAAGGACCAGTCTCGGCCTGATATCCCGGATATCGTCATCAAGAAACAGCATGGAACGCCAGCCCGCCGCGGCGCCGGCGAGCAGTCCCAGATTTCTCTTCGTACTCAGGTCACCGAGATCCGACGGCGCCGGGCCGCGCACCGCCGATGTCGCCAGCCCGTCGAACAGCATGCCGTGGTAGCCCGCGCTCAGGTCGACCACGGTGGCGCTCAGGCCGGGCACCTCAGCCGCGAGCCCGAGGACCTCGGCAGCCTTCGCCCGACCGCTGCAGAACACCAGCAACGTGGCACCAACCTGCGTCGCGAGCTCCATCGCTGGAATCAGATTGTAGGCGGGGYGGGATGCGGGAACGACGATAGCGTCGAGCCGGTGAGCCTTCCCCGGGCGGCACCAGCGCAGCAACTCCCGATGTGATGTCCAGTGAGTGACGTCCGATGAATGCGCTGCGATTCCCATGCCAGAGGACTCCTCAGGTTCGCGCTCCGCAATCAAACCGACCTCCTTGGTACGGCTGCTGTACCTGATTCGCACACTGGCGGACTAACCAGTGCAACACGCAGCCACCAGCGGGCTTCGATCAGAGCAAACTTTCAGGCGGGTTCCGAACGGTCGCGAAATATCCCTTCCCACCGTCGTCTCACTTGACCGTCATCCTCGCGATCGATCCAGCTGAATACACCACGAACAGGAAACACTATTCCAAGGTCTGTAAACGCAAGCCGCATCCACCACTCACCGACAAGAAGCATATATGCGTGCGCCTCATAATTCTGGACTAGGTCCGAGAATTTCTCGACTATCCTTGAGGCGTCCGGCGCATTGCCACTCACGCAATGCTGGAGCCATTCGACAAGCAAAGGATCGGCACAATCTGAATTATAACCCGATTCCTCGATCTCAGTGAAGCTTCTCCTGGCTTCTTCCAGAACCCTCTCCGCCGACGCGCTTCCGACCATCGACAGGGCGAGGCGTGCTCTAGAGCGCCCAATTGACACCGCGTTTCCAAAGCGCTCGCTCATTTCCATGGACGATCTCGCCAATTGTCGACCACGGGACGGGTCGAAGAAGCTTGCCGCCCAGGCTTCGTCAATGAGCATCTCAGCTGCACTGGCAGCCAATCCGCGTTGCTCGGCATGATCGCGAGCAACATGAAACTCGGTCTCTGCCTCCTCGAATCGGCCGCTGGCGAGCAGGATATGACCTTTCAAGTTCCGTGAGAACCGAAACAAATCTTCGTCTGGATGAGGAAGATTTATCCATCGCGCCGCCTCATCGAAACGTCCTCGACGCTCATTCAAGACCGCCAACCAAGAAGCGGCCCGATCACTCAGCGATCCTTGCGATTGCGCGATAGGCGTCAGCTTTTGCTCGGCCTCGCTGTCTCGGTTTTCTCGGACCATCACCTCGGCGAGCATGAGATCGATCCGTTCACGCGCGTAGATATCAAGCGTTTCGTGAGATACCGCTTCTCTCATCAAGGATTCGACACTACGAGCCCCATGGGTGCGTCGTCTTCCCAATGGAGCTGACCCGATGCGGCCACGAAAGCAGCCTTCTCGGCTTCTCTATTCGTGAAGACATCATGAGCCGTAACGGCAGACGAGGCGGGAATACTGAACAACCGCTCAAGATCCATCGTATACTCCTCCGGCTGGGCGCCCAGATCAGTCTAGCCTGATTGGGTAGCGACCTCACCGGAACCATCGAAATTGAGGTCGAGTCTCGCGCGCGGTGAAGACACGCATCTACCGTATCGACACCACCCTCGAGGGAACAAGGGTGGTCGGCTAGATCGCCATCGCGCCGGAACCGGCCAAAAACGAGGCGACGAGGAGGAGACGCGATGGACCAATTTGGCCAATCCAACCCTCAGCGCCTCGTGAATCGCCAACTGTGGCTTCCCAGCAAGCACGAAACCTGCGCTCTACCATGCTCGGGCGTGATGAGACCATCAGTTTTGGACTCGGCACGAAGCAGCGTCTCAATGCCCGCTATCGACCGCCGAGCCTCGCGACAACGGCGCGATCGAGGTCCGCGGTGGCAAGGCCCGCGTCGTCCAGCAGCCCGGCGTCCAACGCCCGCAGCACATGTCCAGCCAAGGCTCGCGCCGTCGCCGGCTCGTCCGCGACCGCCCCCGCGGACCGGGCCTCCGCGTAGGCGGCGAGCCGGGCGAGCGCGGTGGGCAGGCCCGCCAGCAGGTTGACGGCCACGGCCGCGTGCCGGCTCACGAGCTGGGCGGGGTGCAGGTCCCAGCCCTGGTAGATGCCGCGTCGCCAGGCGCGGGTGACGAGCCCCGCGTGCCGGCGCCAGGCCGCGCGCACGACGTCGGTCGACCCGACGGGCAGCAGGTTGGACGAGCCGTCGGCGACACGGATCCCGGTGCCGGCGGTCACCAGCTGCATGAGCGTCGTGGCGTGTTCGACGGCCGGGTGGTCGCTGGCCTGGTGTTCGGCGGCGATCCCGAGCGCCGCCGAGTAGTCGTAGGTTCCCACGTGCAGGCCGGTCACCCGACCGAAGCCGGCCTCCACCAGCGCGGGCAGCGCGAGCACCGCCGCCGGGGTCTCGATCTGCAGCTCGACGGCCGGCGGGTTCAGGTCGATCCGGGGCACCAGCTCGTCGAGCACGGCCAGGAAGACGCCGACCTGCTCCGGCGCGCTCACCTTCGGCAGAGTGATCACCAGGCCTGGCGGGCCGCCGTCGTCACCGGCGAGCGCGGTGAGGAACAGGTCGAGGCTGCGCAGCCCGCGGTCGCGCACCGCCGGGTCGAGCGACTTGGGCCGCAGTCCGTAGCTGGCCGGCAGGGCCCCGGCCTCCGAGGCCATCCGCAGCGCCTCGGCCGCGGCGATGGCGTGCTCGTCCTCCACGTCGTCCGTGCGGATGCCGTAGCCGTCCTCAAGGTCGACGCGGAGGTCCTGGATGGGGTCGAGAGACAGGACGCGCCGCACGTGGGCGTACACGCGCTCGGCCAGCTCCGGGTCCAGCTCGCCCGTCCGCCTGGCCACGCCGTCCATCCCCGCGCCGAGACCGGTGGCCTCCGCCAGACCGGTCGCCTTGGCGAGGTCGGCGGGCGAGGGCGCGTGCTCCGCGAGCGCCTCACGGGCGCACTCACCCCACTCGAGCACGACGTCGGGATGAAGCCGCTCGGCCGACACGTAGCAGGTGTGTACCGGCTGACGCGTGCCGGGCTCACCCGGGTGGCGCGCCGCGAGCGCCGCGTCCACCGGCGCGAGCGGCGCCGTCAGCCGGGTGAGCAGATGTTCCGACAGCGTGGGCACACCCCCAGTGTGGACGTTGACCGGAAGCGGCGCTGCGCGTCAGCTGTCCCGGTAACTGCGCGTCAGCTGCCCCGGTAAGAGGAGAGGCCGTAAGGGGCGAGCAGCAGCGGGACGTGCAGGTGGACGGCCGGGTCGTCGATCACGAAGGTGATGGTCACCTCGGGGAAGAAGGCCGAGCGCTCCGCCGTGTCGAAGACCAGCCGCCATCGTCCGGCCGCGTCCGCGGGCAGCGACGCGATCCGGCCGTCGTCGTCCGTCGTGGCCTCGGCGACGAGCCTCCAGCCCTTGGACTGACCGTCGAAGCCAAGAATGATCTTCTCCAGCCGGACGGCGACCCCGGCCGCGGGGCAGCCGGCGCCGGTGTCGAGGACGTGCGTGGACAGCGACATCGGGGCCTCACGACTCGTGGGCGGGCAGGGACCACGTGGCACCTGAGTGGTACCGGCCGGTAGCGAGAACGACGGCTGGCGCCCGACAGAGGAGAGAACGCCGGCCGGGCCGGATCCGCCACCCGACGCCGCTGCCGACCGTACCTGACCTGCGGGTTGGAACTCCTGTCCCGGCGGGCGCACGATCCGGCCGTCTCACCCCGACCAACGGCCCGACCGGCGAGAACGTTGCCAGGCGAACAATCGGGCGGCTGCCGTCACCATTTGACCACCAAGCGTCTACTATCCGCCGTTGAGCGCGTCCGGCCGGATCGGCGGACGCGCTCTGGGGGAAGCGGGTTGGGGGTGAACCGGACGGCTCCGACGGAAGCGGGTCGATGCAAGCAGGAATGGTGCGATTTGTCGGTCGTGGACCCGAGCTCGATCAACTTCATGAGCAATACGCGGTGGCGGTCTCAGTCGGCATGCGCTGTGTCGTCCTCGAAGGCCAAGCCGGCATCGGCAAGACCACTTTGCTCGACCGGTTCCTCACCGATCTGGCGGCCGATGCCCCGCCGTCCGGATTTGGCGGCGCATCGCGCCCGAGAGCACTGGCTGACGGGCCGCCGCACGACAGCGCGCCTGGCAACCGGGCGTTCCGCGGTGGCCCCCACGGCCGCCCCCACGGCGGCCTGGCCGGTGACGCACGCCGCCAGCCGCGTCGACCGGGCGGCCGACGCCCAGCGAGCATCGTGCGGGTCGAAGCCACGCAGAGCGCGCGGACGCACGAGCTGGACCTCGCGAACCGGCTGATCGACGCACTCTCGGACGGCTCCCCCAGCGCATATCCGCCCGCCAAGGGCGTCCGTAACAGCCAGGCGGTGCTGGATATCGTGGATGTCGACCAGGTCAGGCGGACTGGCGACACACTCGTCGACGCCGTGACGCAGGCCTGTGGGCGCGGGCCGGTCGTCGTCCGGGTCGACGACGTGCACTGGTGCGACTCGTCCTCACTGCGCGCGCTCAAGTACCTGGTCCTGCACGCTCCCCGGCTGCCGCTGCTGCTCCTGCTGGCCGGCCGGCCGCACGAGTCGCCGTGGATCGACGGCGTCCGCCGCCTGGCCACCTCCCGCGGCGTCACGTTCGACCTGCCGGGATTCGACGTGGCCGAGCTCGCCGAGCTGTGCGCGGTGGCCGGCGTCGAGCCACCGCCACCCCGGCGGCTGCGCTCCCTCGTCGACGCCACCGACGGGAACCCGCTGTGGCTCACCAAGTTGATCACCCCGGGCGAGGGCGCCGCGATCGGCCCGGGCTGGGACGGCTACCAGGACCCCGTCAGCCAGGTTCCCGTGGGCACGCCACCCGCGCCGGAGCCACTCGCGGCGCTGGTGGCCCGTGACCTGCGCGCCTGCCCGCCGGCTGGGCGCCGGCTCGCCGCCACGGTCGCGGTGCTCGGCCGGACCGTCCCACTCGCGGAGGCCGCGGCCCTGGCGGGCCTGGCGGACCCGGCGCGGGCGCTGGACGAGGCGGTGCGACGCGACCTGGTCAGCACGGTCGGGACGCCGCCGCGGGTGGCGCCCCCGCACGCGCTGGTCCGCGCCGCGATCTACCACCGCCTCGACGTCGCCGAACGGACCGCGCTGCACCTGGCGGTCGCCGCCACCAGCTCCGACCTGGCGACGGCCCTGGAGCATCGGGCCGCCGCGGCGCTCGGCCCGGACGCCGGGCTCGCCGCGGAGCTCTCGGCCTGCGCGACCACCGAGTCGGCCGCCGGGCAGTTCGCCCGTTCCGGAGACCACCGCCTGCTGGCCGCCTCGCTCACCGCCGACCCGGCCGAGGCCAGGGCACTGCGCCTGGACGCGGCGATGGCGTTCATGCAGGCGGGCGAACGCGCCGACGCGGAGGCCGCCCTGGGCGACGACTCCGACGGCCCGCCCGGCGCGGGCGGCGCGGGCGGCGCGGGCGGCGCGGGCGGCGCGGGCGGCGCGGGCGGCGCGGGCGGCGCGGGCGGCGCGGGCGGCGAGCCCTCGCCACGGCGGCTGTACGTCCGGGCGCACCTCGACATGCTGGCCAACCGCGGGCCCGAGGCCGTCATGGGCTTCATGACCAGCTGGGAGGCCGCCCGCGCGGTCGGGGACGCCGAGACCGCCTCGCAGTGCGGGGTATGGCTCTCCCAGGCGCTCATCCCGGCCGGCTACTACGACGAGGCGACAAAATGGGCGCGGCGCGCCTTCGAGGAGGTCGGCGCGCCGTCCGCCATGCAGGCCGCGGGTCTCAGCATGTACGCCTCGGCGCTCGTGGCCGCGACTGGTGATCGCGAGCGCGCGATCGCCGAGCTGGACGCCGGCGAGCGGCGGCTGGAGCAGACACCGCAGCTGCGTGTCATGATCCGGATCGCCCGCGGCATCGTGCTGCTGTGGGCGGGTGACCTCGCCGGCGCGCTGGGCCAGCTTGACCCGTCCGCGTGGGCGGGCGTCGACTTCCTGCACGGGCGGTTCCTCGCCGCCGCCCACTACGCGGAGGCGGCCTTCCGCGCCGGGCGCTGGGAGGAGTCGGCCGCGAGCGGCCGTGAGATCGTCGCGCTGGCCGAGTCGGCCGGGCACGAGTGGATTCTGCCGTTCGTCTATCCCATCGCCGCGCTGGTGCCGGCGGCGCGTGGGGACGCCGCGACGGCCCGTCCGTTGCTGGCCAGGGCGGCCGACTACCTCCCCCAGGACCTGCCGGCGATGCGCGCCTACTACGCCACCGCGACCGCCCATCTCGCGGCCGCGCTGGACGACCCCGCGGGCGTCGTCGCGGCCTGCGCGCCCGTCTCGGCGCTGAGCAACCCGGCCGGCGCGCTCGCCCCCGGCGTCTTCGACTGGCGGGACCTGCACATCGAGGCGCTGATCCGGCTGCGCCGGCTCGACGACGCCGAGCGGGAGCTCGACCTGTTCGAGGCCGAGGCACGCGAGCGCGCGTCGCCGGACGGGAGCGCGCAGGCGCTGCGGGCGCGCGGCACGCTGCTGACCGCCCGCGGCCGGCTGGACGAGGCGGTCGTCGCGCTGGACGACGCCACGGCCCAGGCCGACCGGCTGGGCATGCGCCTGCCGGCGGCGCTCGCCCGGATGCGCGTCGCCGAGGTCCACCGCCGCAGGCGGCGGACGCCGCGGGCACACGAGGCGCTGACGGCCGCGCTGGAGATCCTCGACGGGCTGGGCGCGGCGACGTACGCGCGGCGCTGCCGCGACCTGCGCGAGTCGCTGCGCCGCCAGGCGTCGACCAGAGGCGGTGGCCGGCCGGCCACCGACACGGCTGGCACCATGGCGGGAACGGCCCTGGGCCGGGCTGGGCCGGGCCGGGCCGAGGTCACCGGGCGCCGCCAGGGCCTGACGGACCGAGAGCTGACGCTGCTGGCCAGGATCCTGCGCGGCGACGACTTCGAGGCGATCGCCAAGGAGCTGTACATCTCGAAGGGCCACGCCGAGAACGTCGCCCGGGAGCTGTACCGGATGCACGGCGTCACCTCCCGCGCCGAGCTGGCCGGCATCTACCTGGGGCTGCGCGATCCCGCCGATTTCCCGGTCTACCCGCTGCCTCCCCTGTCGCCACGCCAGGACGCGGCAGGGGAGCACCGGCCCGCGTCACCGCCGGGCGAAGGCCCCGACACTCCTACCGGCCGCTGACCAGCGCCGCCCGCCGCCCGCCGCGGGCGGCGGGCAGGTGACGCTGACGCGCGGCCGCGAAGGGAATCTGGACCCCGGGCGAATCCGAATACCCCGCGGCCCAGGCCGCCACCCCCCGTGTGATGCGACGGCCCGGGCCGCGGGGTTGGAGCGCCCGGAGGACTCATCCCCCCAGCGGCCTTCCGAGCGGCACCGAGGATGATGTTAGGCGGCCCGAAGAGCCCACTAACAGTAGAAAATCCCATGTACGACGACCCCTCTTGGGGGGTCGCGCCAGACAGTGCCCAGACAGGGCCGTCGGACCAGGACTGCCGGACAAGGACCTTCCTCCGGGTCTCCGAGGTCATGCCCCCGGAGGAAGGCTCGCCTGCGGCCCTACGAACCGGTCACCAGACGGTGCAGGCGCATGGCTGTGATCTCGGCCTGCTGGCCGGCGGCGACGCGGAGCTCGCGGGCGGGCTCGTTGCCCAGACGCTCACGCAGCAGGGTCAGCATCTCCTCGGCGGACCGGCCGGCCGCGCGGATGAGGAAGATGTAGCCGAAACGCTCCTCGTAGGCCGCGTTGCCCTCGGCCATCGCGGCGCGGACCTCGGCGCTCGCGGACTCCAGCGCGGCCTGCTCGCGGCGCGGAGCGTCCAGCCCGACGACGGTCGCGCGCGCCGACGTCGGCGGGGCCGACGCGACGGCCGGGCGCTCACCGATCCGCGGGTGCGCGGTGAACGCCTCGAGCCACGCCGCCTCCGTCAGCCGCCACCACTCCTGCTCGGCGACGGCGAGCAGCTCGTCGAGGGTGCCGAACGGCCGGCGGGCGACGACGGCGTCCGCCCAGTCCTCCGACCCGCAGCAGGCGAGCAGCTCCTCCTTGGCCGCGCCGGGCGAGAGCGCGTCCAGCCAGCGCATCGCCAGCGACTTGCGGCCCGGCTCGGTCGGCGCGCCGAGCAGGCGCAGCCGGGCGAGGCCGCCGTCAGGAATCGCGTCGACCCGCACGTGTGTCGCCTCGACCGGCACTTCCAGGTCGAACAGGTGCCTGGTGTTCGGCTGGGTCCTGGTCGGCGGCAGCATCGGGCGCCACTCGGTGATCGACGAGACGTCGTCCGAGAAGGACAGCTCGGGCGCGTTCGCCGCCCAGAGCGCGACGGCACGGGGCGCGTTGCCGCGGAAGTGGCGGGTGTCGACCTCGGYGCGCACCACCCGCCCGGTCGTCGCCAGGCGGATCACCGCCCAGTCGTAGCCGGGCGTCCGCCGGCGGCGGGTCTCCCAGCCCTCGCCCATCACCCGGGCCTCGCCGGAGGCGTTGAGGTTGTGCCGGTCGCCGTAGTGCATGTCACTCGCGGCGACGACCACGCCGCCGAGGTAGCCGGCGGCGAGGTCGGAGGTCACCCGGTCGAACAGCCGCGGGTCGGGCACGACCTGACCGTGGGCGCGCAGCCGGGCCACACCGCCGTCCGGGTGGATCGTCAGACGCAGGTGGGTGATCCGGATCTGGCCGGCGGCCTCGACGGGCAGCACGTTGACCGAGTCCGCGTTCACCGGGGTCCGCGGCACGAGCGTCACCCACTGCACCGACTCGTCGAGCAGCTCCTCCGGCGCCGGGTAGCCGCCGACGGTGGCGCCCTGGATCTCCACGGCCTCCGGCGCGTTGCCGGTGAAGTGGGTGGTGTCGACTGTGACGGCGTGCACGATGCCGGGGACACCGAGGCGGACCACCGCCCAGTCGGCCCCCGGCAGCACCCGGCGGCGCCGGGTCTCCCAGCCGTCGGTCCACTGGCCCCGCTCGGTGAAGACTCCCGGCCGCACGATCGGCGGCTCCGGCAGCAGCATCCGCTCGGCGAACGCGAAGAACTCGTCGTTGACCGCGACCACCGAGCCCCCAAGCCGCGCACCGGCGAGGTCGACGAGATTGGTCAGGTCGGGGGCGTCAGCCATCCGGGGTTGTCCTCCCTGCGCCCCCAGGCCTGAGCCCGGGYGACGCATGCTCGATATCTGTCCGTCTTCCTGGGGTGCCGCCATGTACGCCGCCCCCGGTCAGACGCGTGCCTTCACACCCTCAGAGTCCCCCACCAGGTCGGGCGAAGCTCGACATCGGGGGTCCGGGGGTCGCCCCCCGGAGCAGACATCGCGGCCCTCGGGGAAGCTGCCCGAAGGGCAGCGAACACGGCTGGTCAGCTCGGTCAGTCGGCACGGCTCAGGAGCTGGCCGCGCGGCGGCCGGCCGCCGTCGATCCGCTGGCCGCGCAGGTAGGTCGCATGGACGACGCCGTCCAGCGTCATTCCAGCGTATGGGGTGAGCGGGTGGCGGTGGGCGAGCATTGCGGCGTCCACCACATCTGAACTTTCCGGGTCGAAGACCACGAGGTCCGCGTCGGCGCCGACCACGATGCGGCCCTTGTGGGCGAGCCCCGCGTGGTCGGCGGGCCCGGYCGCCACCCAGCGGGCCAGGTCCGCGAGGCCGTGGCCGCGCTGGCGGGMGCCGGTCCACACCGCGCGCGGGCCGAGCTGGACGGAGGCGATGCCGCCCCAGGCGGTGCCGAAGTCGCCGGTGTCGACGGACTTGACGTCGGGACTCGCGGGCGAGTGGTCCGAGACGACGCCCACGAACAGCCCCTCGGCCAGGCCGTCCCAGAGGCGCTCCAGGTTGGCGCGCTCCCGGATCGGCGGCGCGCACTTGAACTCGGTCGCGCCGTCCGGGACCTCCTCCGCGGTGAAGCTGAGGTAGTGCGGGCACGTCTCGACGGTCAGCGGCAGCCCTTCGTCGCGGGCGGCGAGCACGTCGTCGAGCGCCCCGGCGGCCGCCAGGTGCAGCACGTGCAGCCGGGCGCCGGTCGCGCCGGCGAGCGCCGCGAGCGCGGCGACGGCCTCCGTCTCGGCGGCCGGCGGCCGGGAGCGCAGCCAGCTCGCGAACGCGCGCCCGGCGGCGGGCGGCGCCGACTCCAGCACGGTGGGCGACTCGGAGTGCACGACGGTGAGCGCGCCGAGCCGGGCGGTGTGCCTCGTCGCGGCGGCGAGCGCCTCCATCGACACGTGCGGGAACTCCTCGACCCCGGAGGGGGCGAGGAACGCCTTGAAGCCGAACACCCCGGCGTCGTGCAGCTCGGCGAGGTCGCGGGCGCTCGTCGCGTCGGCGCCGAT
This sequence comes from Pseudofrankia asymbiotica, assembly GCF_001983105.1. Lineage (GTDB taxonomy): Bacteria > Actinomycetota > Actinomycetes > Frankiales > Frankiaceae > Pseudofrankia > Pseudofrankia asymbiotica. Next base: position 132,330 of record NZ_MOMC01000031.1, read on the forward strand.
GATCCCGCCCCAGAAGCCGACGTCCACGGAGATCTGCCCGGCGGCCGCGGCCCGCTTGGCCTCGAGCGCGGCCACCGACGTCGTCGGCGGGATCGAGTTCAGCGGCATGTCGATGATCGTCGTCACGCCGCCCTCGGCCGCCGCCCTCGTGGCGGTCGCGAAACCCTCCCAGTGGGTGCGGCCCGGCTCGTTGACGTGCACGTGCGCGTCGACCGCTCCGGGCAGCAGCGCGAGGTCGCCGAGGTCGGTGACGGCGACCCCCGGGCCGACCTCGTCCGGGCCGGTGATCGCGGTGATCCGCCCACCCGCKACGTGCACCGCCGCGGCGATCACGCCTCGCGGCGTCACGACCCGCCGCGAGCGCAGCACCTGCGCCCGTTCCGGCAGCGTGAGCGCCGGCGCGTCCGGCTCAGTCGTCATCGTCGTCCCGTCTGTGTCGTGTCATGTCGTGCCGCCGCCGGTCACGGCAGGTCCACCGGCGCCACCAGGCCCACCGGCATCACGGGGTCCACCGGCGCCACCAGGTCCACCGGCGCCACCAGGTCCACCGGCATCACCAGGTCCGCCGGGCGGACCGGGACGCGGCGCAGGTCGCGGCCGACGGCGGCGCGGATCGCCRCCACGACCGCCGGGGTCGCGGTGCCGGTCGGCGCCTCGCCGACCCCCTTGACCCCGTACGGCGCGTCGGGCTGCGGATAGGTGACCGCGACGAAGTCCAGGTCGGGCACGTCGGCGATGGTCGGCAGCAGGTAGTCGTGGAAGGTCGGGTTGACGACGACGCCGTCGACGGTGACCAGTTCCTCCATCACCGCGACGCCCAGGCCCTGCGCGGTCCCGCCCTCGACCTGGCCGAGCAGCGACAGCGGGTTGAGCACGGTCCCGCAGTCCTGCGCGAGCGCCAGCGACACCACCCGGACCAGCCCCAGATCAAGGTCGACGTCGACGACCGCGCGGTGCGCCGCCGCGGCGTAGGCGACGTGCGCGTCACCCTGGCCGCGCTCGTCGAGCGCCTCGGTGCGCCGGTGGTGGTGGGTGTACTCGGCCTCGACGGGCCCGTCGGCCAGCGCCTCGGCGAGCGGGATCCGCGCGCCGGCCTCCGGTCCGATGATCTGCCCGTCGCGCAGGCTGAGCACCCGGCGCGGCGCCTCGATGACCGACTGCGGCAGGCCCAGGGCGCGCGCCACCCTGGCGAGCAGCCGGTCGGCGACGGCGGCGCAGGCACCGCGCACCGCTCCCCCGCTCATCCAGGTCTGCCGGGACGCGCTGGTGGAGCCGGCACTGCCGACGGCGGTGTCCGCCGGGGCGAGCACCACCTCCTCGACGGCGAGCTCGGTGCGCGCGATCTGCCCGGCGATCGTGACGAAGCCCTGCCCGACCTCCGCGCAGGCCGTGTGCACCCAGGCCCGCGGGACGCCGTCCGGCCCCAGCTCCAGGCGTGCCCGCGCCACCGAGGAGTCGTCGAAGCCCTCGGAGAACAGCAGGTTCTTGACGCCGAGCGCGTAGCCGACGCCGCGGCGCACCCTGGCCGGGTCGGCGGCGGCCGGCCGGCCGCCGGGCAGCGCGAGGCAGCTGCCCACGCCGGGGCTCGCCGGGTCGAGCGGCGGCGGAAGCGGGCGGGAGGCGACCAGCTCGATCAGCTCACGAGCCGGCATCGGGCCGGGGACCGGCGTCCCCGTGGGCAGGATGTCGCCGGCGGCGAGCGCGTTGCGAGCCCGCAGCTCGACGGGGCTCATCCCGAGCGCGTCGGCGAGCCGGTCCATCTGTGCCTCGTGCCCGAAGGTCACCTGCGGCACGCCGAAGCCGCGCATCGCCCCGCACGGCGGGTTGTTCGTCCGGACGGAAGCGCCGTAGAGGTGCGCGTTCGGCACCCGGTACGGCCCGGCCGCGTGGGTCACGGCGTTCGAGATCACGGCCCGCGAGCTCGACGCGTACGCCCCGCCGTCCAGGACGACCCGGGCCTGTACGGCGACCAGATCTCCGTCCCGGGTGGCGGAGTGCCGGAACCACATCCGTGCCGGGTGGCGGTGCGGGTGGCCGAGGAAGCTCTCGACGCGGTCGTAGGCGATCCGCACCGGCGCCCCGGCGGCGAGCGCCAGCAACGCGCCATGGACCTGCAGGGTGATGTCCTCGCGGCCGCCGAACGCGCCGCCGACGCCGGCCAGCGTGAGCCGCACCAGCTCCTCCGGCAGCCCGAGGCAGGCGGCGATCTGCTCCTGGTCCGAGTGCAGCCACTGGGTGGCCACGGACATGTCGACGCCGCCGTCGGCGGCGGGCGTGACCAGCGCGGCCTCCGGGGCGAGGAACGCCTGGTCCTGCATGCCGAAGACATAGGTGTCCTCGACGGCGACCTCCCCGACGAGGTCCGGGGCGTCGCCGTGACGGATGTCGATCTGCCGGTAGAGGTTGGGGTGGCCGGGGTCGCTGAACCGGGCGCCCGGGCCGTAGCCGGGGCTGCCCGGGTGCAGCGGCTCGGCACCGGGCGTGATCGCCAGCTCCGGGTCGGTGACCGGGGGCAGCGGTTCGTAGTCGACCCGGATCGCCGCGAGCGCCCGCCGGGCCGTGCGGGCGTCGGCGGCGGCGACGGCGGCGACCGGCTCGCCGGCGTAGCGTGCCTCGGTCGCCGCGAACACCGGCTGGTCGGGGCCGATCAGCCCATAGGTGGCGACACCGGGGACGTCGGCCGCGGTCACGACGGCGGCGACGCCGGGGATCCGCAGCGCGGCCGAGACGTCGACGGCGAGGATCCGGGCGCGCGCGTGCGGGCTGCGCAGCGTGCGGCCATGCAGCATCCCGGGCAGTGTCAGGTCTCCGGCGTAGGGGAAGGTGCCCGTCACCTTGGCTGGCCCGTCCGGGCGCAGGGTCGACGCCCTGATCCCCTCGCGCCCCGGCTCTGGCAGCTCGGTCCTCACGGCTCGGCCCCCGCCGACGTGATGTCGGCCTGGACGGCCCTGACGGCGGCGATGATCCGGCCGTAGCCGGTGCAGCGGCAGATGTTGCCGGCCAGAGCCTCCCGGATCTCGTCCTCGTCGGCCTGCGGGCGCCGGCCCAGCAGGTCGGTGACGGCGACGACGAAGCCGGGTGTGCAGAAGCCGCACTGCACCGCGCCGTGGCGCAGGAAGGCCGCCCGCACGGCGGGTGCCAGCCCGTCGGCCGGCAGACCGGCGAGCGTCGTCACCCGCGCGTCGGCGGCGTCGGCGGCGAGCGTCGCGCAGGCGGCGACCAGCTGGCCGTCGAGCAGCACCGAGCAGGACCCGCAGCGCCCCTGCTCGCAGCCGTCCTTGACGCTGGTGATCCCGAGCCGCTCGCGCAGCACCGTCAGCAGCGAGTCCCCGAGCCAGGCGCCCGCCACGGTGCGCAGGCCGCCGTCGACGTGCAGGCGGTAGGGCTGGACGACCGGCCCGGCGTCGGTGTCCTCGTCGGCGTGGTCGTCGCGGGCCGCGCTCCCCCGGTCGAGCACCCGGCGGACGGGCACATCCCCGCCAGAACCGGCGCCCGTGTCTGTTCCCACCGCCGTCACCGGCCCCGCCCCTCCGTCGACTCGCCAGGCCCCTGATCGCCGCCGGAGGAGCGCAGGTGAGGCATTCTCGCTCCTCCTTCGGCTGACTCGCCATGACCTTGATCGCCGCCGGAGGAGCGAAGGTGAGGCATTCTCGCTCCTCCTTCGGCTGGTGCGCCATGTTCCTGATCGCCGCCGGCGAAGCAGCGGGCGAGTGCCCGTCCCGCCAGCACCCCGGCCGCGTGCCAGCGATAGGCCGCGGGGTCGCGCGGCCCCTCTGGAAGCTGCGCCGGCGCGGCGCGGGCCGCGTCGGCGACCAGCGCGCCGAACCGGCGCGCGACGCTGGCCCAGGCCGCCTCGTCCCGCCCGGGGGACGTCCAGTCGATCTCGGCAGCCGCGAAACTCTCGGCCTCGGAGGCACGCAGCGGCGTCGAGGCGACGCCGCCGATGGCGCAGCTGACCCGGCCGCCGGCCCGGTCGACGACCAGCGCGCAGGACACCAGCGCCGGGTAGGCGGCCTGCCGGCCGCCAATCTTGAGGAAGACCTGCGGCCCACGGGGGCGCGGGACGCGGATCGCGGTCACCAGCTCGCCGCGTCCGCGTCCCGGGGCCCCGGCGAGGAAGTCGTCCAGCGGTGCGGTGCGCGGGCCGCGGCGCGCCGAGCAGGTCAGCACGTCCGTGCCGGCGGCGGTCAGGAAGGTGAGCAGGTCGCCGCGCGGGTTCGCCGAGCCGAGCGCGCCGCCGACCGTGCCGGCGTTGCGGATCTGGGCCGAGCCGACGGCCCTGGCGGTCGCGGCGAGCCCGGGCGCGCAGGCCCAGTCCGCGAGCTCCGCGTAGGTCACCCCGGCGCCGATGGTGAGTGCCTGGGCACAGGCACCCCGGGCGCGCAGCTCGAGGACGCGGCGCAGGGCCACGATCGCGCGCGGCCGGCGAGTGCCCGCGCGCAGCGCCGGGACCAGGTCCGTGCCGCCCGCGAGCAGCTCCGCGTCGCCGGCCTCCGCGAGGATCCGGACGGTCTCTCCGACCGTGCCCGGCCTGTGCAGCGCGGCCCTGGTGCCTGTCACCTGGCCAGCCTCCCGCCCGTCACCCTCTGTAAGCATGTGCAGGAGCCACGCCACCGGCGACCGGTGGCCTGGCGCGTCCGCCGACGCTGGACACGGGTCTCTGACCAGCGCGAGCGACGCGAACGGCGCCTACGTGCACGAGCCGTTCGACCGACGACGATAGGACCCGCAGGTTACGGGCGTGTTCAGGCCAGCGCCTGCGCGTGGGCTGCCAAAGGCGGCCGGGAGTGCTCACAGCGTGTTACGTCACTGAACGTCGGTTAGCGGCCGGCGCGGCCCTGGAACGTGGATGATGTGCGGAAGACCCGCCCGTCCCGGCCAGCCCCGGACCAGCCGGGACGGGTCGCTCGGCCGTGGGCCGCACGCCGATGACAGGACAGCGATCACGGGGCAAGGAGGCAGGTGAGCGTGTCGCGACGTCTGACGAACACGGATCCAGCGCTGCGTCACGGCTGGCACCCGGTGGCCCGCTCCACGGAGCTCGGTGACGAGCCGCTCGGGGTGAGCCTGCTCGGCGAGCCCTGGGTGCTCGCCCGGCTCGGCGGCGCCGTCACCGCCTTCGAGGATCGCTGCCCGCACCGGCTCGCGCCGCTGTCCGCCGGCCGGGTCGACGGCGCGACGTTGGTCTGCCCATACCACGGCTGGCGGTTCGCCGCCGGAGGCGACTGCGTCGCCGTGCCCGCGCTCGGCCCAGGAGTGCCCGCTCCGCGCCGTGCCCATGCCACGGCCGCCTGGGGCGTGACCGAGCGGCACGGCCTGCTCTGGGTGACCCCGGACGAGCCGTTCTCGGAGATCATGGACCTCCCGGAGGACACGGACGACGCCTTCGCCTCGGTATGGCTGGAGCCGTCACGCACCACCGCCGCCGCCGGCCTGCTCGCCGACAACTTCCTCGACACCGCGCACTTCCCGTTCGTGCACGCGGGCACGATCGGCGCGGGCGAGGACATGGTCGTGCCGCCGTATCGCGTCGACGCGGACGGGGRCGGCTTCTGCGTCACCATGGAGCAGGAGGTCGCCAACCCCGAGGATCCCGGGGTGGCCGCCGGGATCCGGCCGCTGATCCAGCGGCGCGTGTCCACTTACGTGTTCCGCCCGCCGTTCATGCTGCGGCTGCGCCTCGAGTACCCGGAGGCCGGGATCACCAGCGCGATCCACTTCTGTCTGCAGCCCGAGGGCGAAGGCGCGACCAGGGTCTACACCCGGCTGCTGCGTGACGACCTCGGCGGCGACGCGGCGCGCCTGGCCGAGGCCGCCCGCTTCGAGCAGGAGATCCTCGACGAGGACCTGGCGCTGCAGGAGAAGTTCACCCTGGACGGCCTGCCGCTGATCAGCGGCGACGGGGAGCTGGCCGAGGAGGTCAGCATCCGCGCCGACGCCGCCGGGGTGGCACTGCGCCGCGTGCTGGCCGCCTTCGTCACCCGCGCGGCCCGTTACCCCCGCCGCCCCGGCGCGAGCGCCGCCGACACCGACGGCCGCCACACCAGGGCGCCGCGCCGCCCACCCACCCGTGCCGCCCGATAGGGACGACCGCGGGCCCACCGTGGCCGTTGCCGCCGGCCGGCACCGCGGCCGCGGCCGGCAGCGCGGCGGTAACCGGCAGCGCGGCGGTAGCCGCTAGCCGACACCGCGGAAGCGGCACGCGCGGCACTGATCGTCCCTACGATATTGACGTGCGAAGCGCTGAGGGCGACACGCCCGGCCGCGGGCCTGGGAAAAGCATGCTGGTGACCGGCGCGGTCGATGTGACCGGGCGGGTGGTGCCCGGCGCCAGTTGGGACGATCTCGACCCGGTCGAGTTCGACCGGCTGCGCCGCCTCGTCGGCGCCTACCGGGAGAAGGCCGACGAGCGGCTCGCCCTGCTGGATGACCTCGCGCTCGCCCGCGAGCTCGGCGTCGTACGCACCGTGCCGGGCGATGCCGGCGCCGACGACGCGGCTGGCGCGGGCAGTGCCGCGGCCGTGGGCCCCGAGCAGGTGGAGATCCTTCTCGCGGGCCTGCTGCTGTTCGGCCGGCCGGAGTCGCTGCGCCGCTTCGCGCCCACCCACGAGGCCGCGATCCAGGTCTTCGACCGGGTCGACGGGCTGGCGACCGGCACGAACGTGTTCCTGCGCTGGCCGCTGTTCCGGCTCGTGGAGGAGTTCCTGGCCCGGTTCCGCGCGCTGAACCCGATGCGGGAGGTGCGCTTCGACCTGGTCCGGATGCGCGTGCCGGTGTACTCGGAGAGCGCCTTTCGCGAGGCGCTGGCCAACGCGCTCATCCACCGCGACTACACGGCCCCCGGCGCGGTGCACGTGCAGTGGTCGGCCGACCAGATCGTCGTCTCCAACCCGTCCGGCCTGCCCGCCGGGATCACCGTCGAGAGCCTGCTGACCGCCCCGCCGAGCCCGCGCAACCCGCTGCTCGCGGACGCGTTCCGCCGCGCCGGCATCGTCACGCGCACCGGCCGGGGCATCAGCCACATCTGGCGCGAGCAGCTGCGGCATGGGCACGCCCCGCCCGACCACGGCCGCAGCGGTGAGCACGCGGTCGTCGTCGTACTCCCCGGCGGGCGCCCCGACCTGGGCTTCGCCCGCTTCGTGCTCAGCCACGAGCTCGGCGGCCGGCCGCTGTCGCTGCCGGAGCTTCAGATCATCACCCGGATGCGCCGGCAGGCCCGGATGCGGACCGAGGACGTCGCCCAGATGCTCGCCGTCTCCAAGACCGAGGCGCGCCGGGCCTTGTTCCGCATGGTGCGGGCTGGCCTGGTGGAGATCCAGGACGCGGCCACCCCGCGGCGCTCCTGGATGCTGTCCGAGTACGCCGAGGGGGCGCTGCGCGAGTCCGCCGAAGCCGTCGCCGCGGCGGCCGAGTCACCCGTCCGCGAGCCGGCGGCGGCCAGCGCCGCCAACCCGGCCCCGTCCCCGGCTTCGGCCGCCGATGACAAGCCGCCGGCCGCCGAGGCAGTCAGCTGACAACCCCTCCCCACCCACCGATCAGGGCCGGACGTACAGGGCGACGCCGAGGTCCGCGAGGGTCTGCAGCGGGCTGCTCGGCCGGCAGCCGATCGCCGCGGCGGCGGCGTCGGCCGCGGCCAGCTGGCCGTCGACCGCCTCCCAGGGCGCGTCGCTGACGAGGCCGGCCACCGGCAGTGGGCACGCGGCCTGCACCCAGCCGCGGTCGACGACGACGAAACCGCCGCCCATGCCTTCCAGGGCCCGGGCGGCGGTGAGCATGTCGGCGTCGTTGGTGCCGACGAGCAGCAGGTCGCCGGGCGGTTCGGTGACGGTGACGCCGACGGCGCCGCTGGTGAGCCCGACGCCGCGCACCAGGCCCACGCGCACCGGCTCGTGGGCGCCTGACCGGTCGACCAGGGCCACCTTGAGCAGGTCGTGTTCGGGGTCGGCGACGATCCGGCCATCCCGCACCGCCGGCTCGAACCGCACGTGCCGGGGCGACGGCTCACCGGCGGGCAGCACCGGCGCGGGCTGCAGCTCGGGGATCGCGGGGGCGATCCCCGGCGCCACGGACCCCCCAGGGGCGACGGGCAGCCCCGGCAGCAGCCCGGGCATGCCGGCCGGCCGCTGGGAGATCACCGGCGCGGACAGCCGCGACACGATCTCCACGGCGAGTGGCAGTGGCGCGGGATGGCCGGGCCAGCGCGCCGCCGCGAACGAGCCGACGTGCAGGTTCGCCGGCAGGCGCAGGGTGTCCACCGCCCAGCCGGGCACGAGGTCGGAGTTGTCGAACAACGGCTGGCCCTGGCCGGCGGCGATCCGCCCGCCCGCGACGACGAGGTCGGGCGGCTCGATGCCGCCGATCTGGGAGACGACGAGGAGGTCGGCCAGGTGCGACGGCGTGATGGCGCCGAGCACGTGGTCGAGGCCGTGGCGGCGGGCGGGCGCGAACGTCGCCCGGCGGATCGCCTCCGCCGGCGGCATGCCGGCCACCACCCCGCGCCGCACGGCGCAGGCCAGCTGGCCGTATCCGACCAGGTCGGCGAGCGTGCGGTGCGCGCCGGGGCGCTCCCCCGGCAGCAGGTCGGCGGTGGGGGGGCCGGCGGCGCCGGGACGGCACGCCAGCACGCGCAGCGGCGTGCCGGTCGTGGTCGCGAGCCCCGCGCCACGCGGCCCACAGCGCGCGACGAACCCGGACGGGTCGGTCAGCACGGTCACCGTCCCGCGCGACACCAGCAGCCGTGCCGCCTCGCCCGGCGTCAGCAGCGTCCGCTCCGGCCGGACGTGGGCGTCGACGTAGGCCGGGACCAGGTAGCGGTCCGAGGCGTCGAGCGAGCGCCGGCCGGCGAGGGCGCCCGGCCTGGTCACGGCGGCGATGAACCGTCCGACGATCGCGACGTCGCGGCGCAGCAGCTCGCCCGTCTGCACGACGACGACGGTCCCGCTGTGGACCAGCAGGTCCGCGTCCTCCTCGCCGACGGCGACGCGCCGCAGCCGCGCGAGCTCCCCGCCGCTCGGCCCCAGCCCGTTCCCGCCGACGACCCGGGGTGCCCCGGCCACCGCCTGGCCGCCCGCCGCCACGCCCGGCCTCGGCGCTGGTCCCACGACGAGACCCGAGCCCGGCCATCCGGCCGCCAACCCCCGAGGAGTCGACACGCTCACCTCCGCTGGGGGGTCGAGCGAAGCTCGACGTCGGGGGGCTGGCCGTTCGGCATACCCGAACGACCGCCGCCCCATTGTCGCAGGCGAGTACGGCACAGTCACCGATTGCTGCCAAGCATTAAGTACGCCGAAACACAACCGTCACGCCGGGACACGCCGAGCCCGCCAAAACACGGTCGGATCCAGGTGCGTCACTCTGGGTGTGCACGGGCCCCGCCCCCTACTGGCGATCTGACGCGCCCGGAAACCTGCCGGTCACGCGGGCGGTGACATCCGGCCGGGAGGGGGGATCATTTACCGCGGGACGGCGCCGGGCCATAGCGGGCGAGGACGACGGTCTCGATGATGCCGACGACGCCGTAGAGGGCGATGCTGACCGCGGTGATCACGATGACGGCCGCCCACACGCCGCCGTAGTTGAAGGTCTGCTGGGCGTGCTGCATGTAGTAGCCCAGCGCTTTGCCGGTGGCGAGCCACTCGGCGAGCAGCGCCCCGATGATGGCGCCCGGGACGGCGATACGCGCGGAGGCGAACAGCGACGGCAATGCGCTCGGAATGGCCACCTTACGCAGCACGGTGAACGAGGAGCCGCCGTAMGCGGTAACCAGGTCGGCGGCGGCGCGCGGAGTCGAGCGCAGACCGAAGACGATGTTCACCAGCGAGGGAAAGAACACCACGATTCCCGCGATGACCGTGACGCCCGCGAGATGACGGCCGAAGACCAGGGTGATGATCGGCGTCATCGCGACGAGCGGTACCGAGCGAAGGACCATCGCGACGGGCATGAACGCCTGCTCGACGGGCCGGTACAGCACGAACAGCACCGCCACGACGATGGCGGCGACCGTTCCGGCGACATAGCCGGCCAGGGCGTCGCCGAGTGTCGACATCAGGGCGTCGAAGATCGCGTGGCGGTTGTCCGGCGCCTTGGGGACGGTGAAAAGATAGTGGTAGACGTCCTTCGGCGACTTCGCGACCAGCGGGCTGAGGTCGAAGACCTTGAGGAACGCGTACCAGAGAACAAGGATCACGACGACCGACGCGAGCACGGACCCGAAGGTCCGGCCGAGCCGGACGAGCGCGGTGACCAGGATCAACGAGCCGGGAGCGCGTTCCTCCACCGGCGGCGCGACGGCCGTGGCCGGCGCGGGGTCGGGCATGGTCCTGGCCTCGGGCGGGGCGGCGGCCGTCGTCACGATGCACCTCCGACGTTGCCACGCGGCGCCCACGGCGTGAGCAGCCGGGCGGCCAGCGAGGTAATGCCATACCCGATACCGGCGATGGCGGAAGCGATGAGCGCGAGCGCCCAGGTGCGGGGCACGTTGAACCCCTGCTGGGAGGCGATCATCGTGATCCCGATGCCCTTGTCGGCACCCAGGTACTCGCCGATGATCGCGCCCAGCAACGCGGCCGGCGGCGCGATCTGCAGCCCGGTGAAGGTGCTCGGCAGCGCGGCGCGCAGCCGGACGTAGCGCAGCTGGGCGAAACGTCCGCCGCCGCTGGCTTTGATCAGGTCGAGCGTCGTCTGGTCCGCGGAGCGCAGGCCGACAAGCACGTTGACCAGCGTCGTGAAGAACACCGAGATCCCGGCGAGCGCCGTCTGCGGCGTGGTGCCGTCGAACACCGTGGTGAGGATCGGGCCGATCGCGATGATCGGCAGGCAGTACGACGCGATCCCGATCTGCAGGACGATCCGGTCGACGACCGGGATTCCGAAGCACAGGATGGCGAGACCGATCGCGAGGCCGTTACCGATCAGATAGCCCTTGAGCGCGATCCACACGGTCGACCTGACCGGGCTCGACCACAGGTGCCGGTCGGTCCACAGGTCCTTGAGGACCTCCCAGGGTGTCGGCACCGCGCCGCCGTGCTCGAACGCGGTCACCGCGAGAATCCACCACAGGGCGATCACGGCGACGGTGCCGATCAGGCCGCCGAGCCACGACGGCGCGCCGCCGAAACGGGCACCGTCCGCGCCTCCTGGCTGGTCGGGGCCGCCGCCCCCCRGGCCGACGGCCGCGCCGGCCGGCGTGTCCTGAATCGTGGTCATCTCCGCACCGCCGCCGTCACGCCGCCCGCACGCCGTCTTCGCCCTGGCCGGAGAACAGCAGGCTCGACAGCTGGTCGTGCAGGTCGTGGAACTGAGGGGTGCGCAGCATCTCGGGAGTACGCGGGCGCGGCAGGTCGATGTCGACGATCGCGGCGATCCGCCCCGGCCGGGGACTCATCACCGCGACCTTGTCGGACAGGATGACCGCCTCGGGGATGGAGTGGGTGACCAGCAGGGTGGTCGTCGCCCGCTCCGTCCAGATCCTCAGCAGCTCGAAGTTGAGCCGCTGGCGGGTCATGTCGTCCAGGGCGCCGAACGGCTCGTCGAGCAGGAGGACCTTCGGCTCGACCACCAGAGCGCGGGCGATCGCGACCCGCTGGCGCATGCCACCGGACAGCTGCGCCGGGCGCGCCTTCTCGAAGCCGTTGAGACCGACCAGCGCGATCAGGTCGGCGATCACCTTCTTGTCCGTCCTGGCGCCGCTGACCTCCAGCGGCAGCCGGATGTTCGCCTCGACCGACCGCCACGGCAACAGGGCCGCGTCCTGGAAGGCGATCCCGAGATGGTGGTTGCGGCGGGCCGTGGACGGCGGCTCGCCATGGACCAGCACCTCGCCCTGGGACGGCGCCTCCAGGTCGGCGAGGATCCGCAGGACGGTCGACTTCCCACAGCCGGACGGCCCGATCAGCGTGAGGAACGAGCCCTCCGTCGTGGACAGGTTCACGTTGTCCAGGGCGACGACCGACCGGCGGCCGAGACGGAACTCCTTACGCAGCCCCGCCACGCTCACCCCGGACCCCGGGGCCGGTCCGGCGGCGGCCGGCACGGCGCCGGCCGTCTCCTTGCCAAGCGTGACTCCCGCCTCGTCGAGGGCGGGCTCCGGCGTGGGCGTGGCGGAAGCACTCATGTCAGTTCTGATCTCCTGTGTCTGCTGGTTCGCTCCGTCCGGGCGCCGTGCCCAGGGCACATCTCGGACGTGCCTAGAGCGGGAGCTGGATCAGGGCCGGGTTCTCCTTGTAGATCTCGTCGATGATGCTGGTGTCGAACAGCTGCTCGGCGGTGATGTCGACCTTGGCCAGCTTCAGAGTCGCGATGTTCTCTTCGATGAGCGTCGGCGTGATCGTGAACAGGCCGTTCTTCTTGGTGTCGTCGGTGAGCAGCAGGGCGTTCTGGGCGGTCGACTCCAGCGTCTGCTCGGCCGCGTCGAGGCCCTGGTCCTTGCCGTAGATCTCGGCGGCGTACTTCGCGGCCACGGACGGGTCGTGGATCGAGTCCGCCCAGCCCTTGATCTCGGCCGTCAGGAAGGCCTTGATCTTGTCCTTGTCGTTCTTGAGCGTGTCCTCGGTGACCATGTAGGTCTCGGACACCAGCGGGTACTTGAAGTCCGCGAGCAGGAACGTGAAGGTGTCGACGCCCTTCACCTTGAGCAGGTTCGGCTCGTTGGTGACGAACGAGAACCAGGCGTCGACCTGACCGGTGGTGAGCGGCGTCGGGTCGAACTCGACCGGCACCTTGTCGATCTTCGACGCGTCGAGTCCGTTCGCGGCGAGGAACGCGGTCCAGACGGACTCGTTCGTCGCCTGCACACCGATCTTCTTGCCGATCATGTCCTGCGGCGTCTTCAGCGGCTTGTCCGCCAGCGACATGATCGCGAAAGGGTTCTTCTGGTACTGGGCGCCGATGATCCGCAACGGCGCGCCCTGGAGGATCGCGTTGCCCGTGATGTCCGGGGCGGAGATGCCGATGAACGCCTTGCCGGTCGCCACGTCGGCGTCCTGCGGAGTGGCACTCGGGCCGCCGGCGATCAGGTTGACCTCGGAGAAGCCAGCAGCCTTGTAGTAGCCCTTCTGGTCGGCGATGTACGCGCCGGCGAACTCGACGTTCTTGATCCAGGAAAGCCGGTAGTCCAGCTTGCCGAACGACGCCGCGCCCCCGCTCGTGGCGGCCGCCGTCGTCCCCGAGTCGTCGTCGTCGCCGCAGGCGGCAAGCAGGCCGCTCCCGCCGACCGCGAGCGCCGCGGCACCCATCGTGACGCCCGCACCGCGCCGCAGGAAGCCACGCCTGTCGAATCCAGTTGTCACCGAACCCCCATCACATCGCCCCGGGGCTGAGATCCCCACCGCCGGCACGTCCGGCCCACCCGGGCGGTTCCCCGGACGTTAGAAAGCGGTCGTATCGGGTCCATCGCCCCTTTGTGAACAGCGGGTAACTCCACCTCTTTTGTGACGGACCTGGCTGGACCCCGGAGTCCCTCGACCGGCCCATACGAGCTCGCCGGGCAGGTACCGACCGCGAGCGGACACCTCGATCCGCGACGGAGAGTGACAGATCTCGATCATCCGGAGGGCGGCCGTGGGTCTCCGGGGCGTCCGGGCGCGACGCGCCGGCGATCGGTGTTACGCCGCCGTCATCTGCCGGCCCTAGGTTTGGCGCCGTGCTGCTGAGCCCGCATGAACAGGAACGGCTGCTGATCCACGTCGCGGCCAACCTCGCCAGGGAGCGGCGGGCCCGCGGCCTGCGGCTCAACTACCCGGAGGCCGTCGCGATCCTGACCTCCTTCCTGCTCGAGGGCGCCCGCGACGGCCGCACGGTCGCCGAGCTCATGGCCGCCGGCCGCACGGTGCTGACCAGGGACGACGTCCTGGACGGCATCCCGGAGATGCTCGCCGAGGTGCAGGTCGAGGCGACGTTCCCCGACGRCACCAAGCTCGTCACGGTCCACGACCCGATCCCGTAGCGGCTAGGACATGGCCGCGCCGCCGCGGCGAGGAGCCGACCGACGCAGCCAGGAGAGCGAATGCAGCCAGGAGAGCAGGCGCCGATCATTCCCGGCGAGGTCCTGCACGACGACGACCCGATCGAGATCAACCCAGGCCGCCCGACTGTCACGCTGGTGGTGCGTAACGCGGGCGACCGGCCGGTTCAGGTCGGCTCGCATTACCACTTCGCGGCGGCGAATCCGGCGCTGGAGTTCGACCGGGCGGCCGCGTGGGGACACCGGCTGGCCGTGCCGGCGGGCACGGCGGTTCGCTTCGAGCCGGGGATCGAGCGCGAGGTGACCCTGGTGGCGCTCGCCGGCGCGCGCGATGTGCCTGGCCTGCGTCTCGAGTGGGCCGGAAAACTCGACGAGCGCGGCGCCACCCCGACGACGCCACCGGCCTGACGAGCCGGCCCCGGCTGCCCACAGCCCGCGGCCGAGTCGTCTTGTCCCTAGAGAGAGCAGAGAGGTCAGGCATGGCCAGGCTGGACCGGTCGCGGTACGCCGCGCTGTACGGACCCACGGTCGGCGACCGGGTCCGGCTCGCCGACACCGACCTGTTCATCGAGGTCACCGAGGACCTCAGCCGCGGGCCCGGTGGCGCCGGCACCGGCGACGAGGCGGTCTTCGGCGGCGGCAAGGTCATTCGCGAGTCGATGGGCCAGTCGCGGGCCACCCGCGCCGAGGGCGCGCCCGACCTGGTCATCACCGKCGCGATCGTGCTCGACCACTGGGGCGTCGTGAAGGCCGACGTCGGCGTCCGCGACGGCCGGATCGTCGCCCTCGGCAAGGCCGGCAACCCGGACACGATGGACGGGGTGCACCCGGACCTGGTGATCGGCCCCGGCACCGAGATCATCTCCGGCAACGGCAAGATCCTCACCGCCGGCGCGATCGACTGCCACGTCCATTTCATCTGCCCGCAGCAGGTCCCCGAGGCACTCGGCGCCGGCATCACGACGCTGATCGGCGGTGGCACCGGCCCGGCGGAGGGCACCAAGGCGACGACGGTGACCCCCGGCGGCTGGAACCTGGCCAGGATGCTGTCCGCGATGGACGACTGGCCGGTCAACGTCCTCCTGCTCGGCAAGGGCAACACCACGAGCGAGGAGTCGCTCTGGGAGCAGCTGCGCGCCGGCGCGGCCGCGTTCAAGCTGCACGAGGACTGGGGCACCACCCCGGCCGTGATCGACGCCTCCCTGCGCGTCGCCGACGCGGCCGGGGTGCAGGTCGCGCTGCACTCGGACACGCTCAACGAGGCCGGATACGTCGAGAGCACGCTGGCCGCGATCGCCGGCCGGGCGATTCACGCGTACCACACCGAGGGTGCGGGCGGCGGGCACGCGCCGGACATCATCACCGTCGCCGCGGCCGGCAACGTGCTGCCGTCGTCGACGAACCCGACCCGCCCGCACACCGTCAACACGCTCGACGAACACCTCGACATGCTGATGGTCTGCCATCACCTGAACCCGACGGTGCCCGAGGACCTGGCCTTCGCCGAAAGCCGCATTCGGCCGTCCACGATCGCCGCCGAGGACTTCCTGCACGACATGGGCGCGATCTCGATGATCGGCTCGGACTCGCAGGCGATGGGCCGGATCGGCGAGGTCGTGCTACGCACCTGGCAGACCGCGCACGTCATGAAGAAGCGGCGCGGCGCCCTRCCCGGCGACGGCCGGGCCGACAACCTCCGGGCCCGGCGCTACGTCGCCAAGTACACGATCTGCCCGGCCGTCGCGCACGGCCTGGACGGCGAGGTCGGCTCGGTGGAGGCCGGCAAGCTCGCCGACCTGGTGCTCTACGAGCCGGCGTTCTTCGGCGTCCGCCCGTCGGTGGTCATCAAGGGCGGCCTCATCGCCTGGGCCGCGATGGGTGACGCGAACGCCTCGATCCCGACCCCGCAGCCGGTGCTCCCCCGCCCGATGTTCGGCGCCGCACGTGGCCCCGCCGCCGCCGGGTCGCTCACCTTCGTCGCCCCCGCCGCGATCGAGGACGGCCTGGCCGAGAAGCTCCAGCTCGCGACCCCGATGGTCGCAGTTCGCGACGTCCGGTCCCGAGGCAAGGCCGACATGCCTGGCAACGCCGCCACCCCGGACATCCGCGTCGACCCCGACACCTTCACCGTCACCATCGACGGCGAGGCCATCGAGCCCGACCCCGTCCGCGAACTCCCCATGGCCCAGCGCTACTTCCTGTTCTGACTCCGGCCGTCGGCGAGCTCAGCCCTTCCACCGCACGACATGATCGCGGCTTCTGCTCCTGCGGCGGGCTAGTGCGCTGACCGCCTACGTTGGCTGGGGCGGAGTGCGGTGATCG